>JAFXZY010000066.1 GCA_017541025.1 Bacteroidaceae bacterium
CATAGAGCCATGGCCGGACTTTCTTGGGGTGGACGCCAGACCATGGAGATTGTAACAAACAATATCGACAAGTTTTCATATATTGGTGACTTTAGCGGGGCATTACTCTTACAGAATCTGAAAGAAGATTTTGGCGGTATCTTGTCTCGCCCCGATGAGTTCAACAGCAAGATTCATTATTTCTTCATTGGTTATGGTGGAGCAGGAGATTTTGGGCCATCCGACATCAAAGCCTTGGAGGGAAGTGGCATCAAGTTTGACACGTATGAATCTCCTGGTACAGCTCATGAGTTTTTGACGTGGCGCCGCTGTCTAAGGAAATTTGTTCCTAACTTGTTTAAATAAAGAACAGAATATGATTAAAAAGTTATTACTTATACTAGCAGTTATTCTTGTTCAAAAAATGTCTGCACAAATCACACTAACAGAGAAGAATATTGATGCAGTCCTCAAACAGATGACCCTTCAGGAGAAGGCTGATTTGTTAATAGGTTGCATTGAAGGCACAAACTACTTCGGAGTTCCACAACCGACAGGTTCCGACCCGTCAAACGTCATCCTTATTCCAGGGGCTGCAGGACAAACCAACAAAATTTCACGTCTCGGTATTCCAGCAACAGTCGTAGCCGATGGCCCCGCTGGCTTACGTATTTCGTCGACACGTCCAAACGACGAAAAGACTTACTTCTGTACTGGTTATCCTGTTCCTATCTTAATGGCCTCCACGTGGAATATTCCGCTCGTAGAGCGTGTAGGAAGAACTCTCGGCAAGGAATTGAAAGAGTATGGGGTAGATGTACTTCTTGCTCCAGGCACCAATATCATGCGGAATCCGCTTTGTGGAAGAAACTTTGAATATTACAGTGAAGACCCTTTTCTCTCTGGCTATATTTGTGCTGCCATGGTAAAAGGTATTCAAAGCGAGGGCGTTGGTGCCTGTGTCAAGCACTTTGCAGCCAACAATCAGGAGACTAACCGTAATGAGAATGATTCACGAGTCGATCAACGTACCCTGCGCGAGATTTATTTGAAACCTTTTGAGATTGTGGTAAAGAAATCACAACCATGGTCTATTATGTCTGCCTATAATTTGTTGAATGGTGTTCATTGCCAGGAGAACTACGACCTATTGACAACCGTTCTGCGCAAAGAATGGGGATTTAAAGGCTTTGTAATGACCGACTGGACAGGTAAACGCAATACCTCAGCTCAGGTGCATGCAGGCAATGACATGATGATGCCCGGCACACGCACACAAATTGAACAGATTTTGGAAGATGTGCAAAGCGGAGTGCTCTCTAAAGCCGATGTCGACGCTTGTGTACGAAGGGTGCTGCAGTATATTGTTAAGACGCCCCGCTTTAAGGGTTATAAATATACCAATACCCCTGATTTTGACACAAGTACGGCAATTACCCGAACGGCTGCTTCCGAAGGAATTGTTTTGTTGAAAAACAGTCAGCAGACTCTTCCTCTTGCAGATAGTATCAAGAACATCGCTTTCTATGGAGTCACTTCCTATCATTTCCTCTCAGATGGTTCTGGCAGCGGCCATGTCAGCACTTCATACGTCGTAAATATGCTTGAAGGTATGCAGAAAGCAGGCTATCGTTACAATCTTGGGATCAAGAAGATATACGAAGCAGTTGATGCTCTCTCTGATGCCAAATACGAAATGTCTCCCGCCAAGGCGAAATTGCCCATCCTTGAGATGATTGGCATTAACCACCGCCCTGATGAAATTCGGATTCCCCGCTATATCGCTGACGCTTCCACACAGGAGAGCCAGCTAGCCGTTATTACGATAGGTCGCAAACCTGGTGAAGGTGCTGACAGGGCAGTGAAGGGAGACTTTGAACTGACTGAGATAGAGCAAGAAATGATAGCCAATGTCTGCGATGCTTATCACGCAGTAGGAAAGAAAGTAGTGGTTATACTGAATGTCGGGGGTGTGGTGGAAACTGCTTCTTGGAAAGACAAGCCCGATGCTATTGTACTAGCATGGATGCCTGGACAGGAAGGTGGAAACTCAGTTGCAGACGTTCTGACAGGCAAAGTGAACCCTTCTGGGCATCTGTCAATTACATTCCCTGTTCATTATAGTGATGTACCGTCTGCCAAAAACTATCCTAATCTTCCAGGGAAACCAGAAGATGGCATGAACGGACTATCTGCCATTATGAATCCTAAGATATATAGTGCAGATCCATGTTTTAAGACGACAAAATACGAGGAAGGCATTAATGTCGGCTATCGCTATTACAGTTCTAAGGGTGTTAGTACATCGTATCCATTCGGCTATGGTCTGAGTTATACCACTTTTGAGTTCTCTGATCTGAAGGTAACACAGCGAGGCAAAAAGTTTATAGCCACTGTAACTGTTAGGAATACTGGTAACATGGCAGGCCGGCAAGTGGTTCAACTGTATGTTAACTCCCCAACAACGACCCATGAGACACCTGTCCATGAACTAAAAGCCTTTGCCAAAACCGAACTCCTTCAACCTGGTCAGAGCCAAAAGTTGACGATGGATTTCTCCAATTACGACTTGGCCACGTTCTACCTCGAAGACTCAGCATGGAAGACCATCGCAGGAACCTATATTGTGGAAATCTGCGAGGACGCTGAAACCATCAAGATCAGCATGCCGCTGAGGATAAAAGATACAACAAAATATGCTGTCAATAACGTATTAAACAACTAAAAAATGATGAAATTGTCAAAGAAGATGTTTCTCAATATGCTTATTCTGACTTTATCGGTTAGCAGTGTCAACTGCCAGAATACGAATAAAGGCGGATTCTATAAAGGAGAAATAAATACGAAAATGCCCATTGAAAGCAAATATAAGGAAAAGGGCAGTGAACAGGTCGCTAAGGTTGAATTCGACTGCGATAATCCGACAATAGGAAAGATCATTGCGGTCTACCCTCAGTCCATGCTTCAGTCCGACCAGGCGTTTCCTCTTGTCAACATAGGCAATGCGTCGAACACGACTGCTTATGACCTGATAGAAGCGATGGAACATTTGGCCTCATGGGGATATGTGGTTATCGGGAATATGGATAAACAGACAGGTTCCGG
Source organism: Bacteroidaceae bacterium (assembly GCA_017541025.1). Classification (GTDB taxonomy): domain Bacteria; phylum Bacteroidota; class Bacteroidia; order Bacteroidales; family Bacteroidaceae; genus Physcousia. The sequence goes on from JAFXZY010000066.1 coordinate 3,085, forward strand.
CTTATCTATTTCACAGACGTTAGATGAATTCCTTGGCTTGGTTGCACGGCATGATAATCAGTTCTATGGCCAGATTGATACAACAAAGATAGCCATTGCCGGTTATTCTCAAGGAGCCTACGGCGCGGTTATGGCGGCAACAGCATTCCCTAACAGTCACCTTTACAAGGCCGTTTATCTGTGCAGCTGTCCGCAGAAGCAGCTTGGCATCAATTTCAAATGGGGAACAACAGACTTTGCCAAGATTACAGCTCCACTGCTGATGTTGGCAGGAACAGGAGACTGGGATTCAAAGATCATCAGTCCCGAAGAGGCTTTTCAGGCGAACTTCGATGAGACAACAGGAACTTTCCCCGTGCTAGCTGCACGCCACACTAGCAAAGACCATGAGGAAATGGGAGGAGAGGGTGATGCCTACATGACGGCATGGTTCTCTTATTTTTTGAAAGGCGAAAGTGCCGCCGGTAGAGCTTTTGTAGGTGACGATGCAGAGATATTGATGAATACAGATCGATGGATGAACATCAAAAGAAAAGGACTATGAATAAACTAAAGAAAACATTTCTAGCTGTTTTGGCTGTCTTGGTTGTTTTGGCCATTGGTGGGTATATAGTTCTGAAAAAGACTTTCCTTCAGGAGTTTCCTGAACTTCAGGTGAAACCCGAGACTGGGAAATGGTATGAGGTGGCGCCCGAAGGTGCTGTGTCTGCCGACGGTTCTCCCTGGCGGGCATTCTTTAAAAAGGGGACGGCCAATAAGTTCATGGTCTATTTCTTCGGTGGAGGTGTAAGTGTTGATGAATATACTGCAGCCCGTGGCAGATCAGTTGTTTCTGAAGGCGGGTTCTATTCTGACAATGTCAAGTATCAGGACTACGTGGCCACTTGGGGCATAGGCTCGCAGGATGAAAGAAATCCCTTTAAAGACTGGTCTGTTCTTGCCATCCCATACGGCTGTGGTGATTTCCATTGCGGTACAGGCGACTTCTCCTACACCTCTTTGGGGGGTGAACAGAAAGTCCTGCATCATCATGGATACACAAACTACTCAGGGGCATTAGGCAAAATATTACCTTACATAGGACAACCAGAGGCATTGCTGGTATGCGGATATAGCGCAGGAGGGTGGGGCACTTCTATACTTGCAGAAGATGTTATCGCGCATTTCCCGAACACAAATAATGTCACGGTCTGCGTGGATGGCTCTCTTGGTCTTTACAAAGACTGGAGGTATGTGGCAGAACATGTGTGGAAGGCACCTGCAGAAATAACCGGACGAATCGTTTCTGACAACATCATCCTGGACTGCCTGCTGTCCATACACAGGGATTACAAGGATAGAGTAAAGATTCTATATGGCTGTTCAGTGCGTGATGAGGCACTGGCCAATGTTCAAACCTATTTCGATTCAAAGCGAAATGACAAGCCTACCAAAGTTGACGGTGACGTGCAGCAGAAAAACCTTAAGAAGTTTGTCAAGCAGCTTCAAGACAGCATACCATCTTGTGGTATCTTCCTGTGGGACGATATCGTCACCCAGCCAAAAGAAGCACTGACACAGCACACCATATTACTGTCCAGTGATTTCTTTACCGATCGTAGTGGCAACGGAAGTTTTGCCAAGTGGATTGATGACGCCGTTAAAGGATATACGCATTCCTTCGGTCTCGATTTAGTAGATAAGAAGTACTGAGGTTTCGCTATTTACAACATGTTAAAGACAATATGAGAATAATCTTATTATCAATTGCATTGATTTGTGGCTTATCTTCATTGGCAAATGTTGAAAATCCACGAGGAAGTCTGAAAGACGGCCAGGTGATCAAACTTTATCAAGGAAAAGCACCAGGCTCAGAAAAGTGGACGCATCAGGAAGTGACGCTTTCAAACACCTCAAATCCCATTACTTTCAATGTCGTTGAGCCGACGATGAAAGTTTATCTGCCTGAAAAACCGAATGGAACAGCTATGATTGTCTGTCCGGGCGGTGGCTTCTGCATGTTGTCCATTCGTACCGAGGGAGAACTTGCTGCTCAGGAGTTGGTTAAACAAGGTATTACCGCCTTTGTATTAAAGTATCGCACTAGCCCGATGCTGATGAAAGACGGACGAGCTCCAAAAGATGCTAAGGAGTTCTTTGAGGTTTACATGCCTCTGGCAGAAGCTTGTAAACAGAAATACAAAGACAAGCATAATGGCCAGGAACCCACGGTCACGGAGTGGTGTAGGGAAGTTCCCTACCAGGAAATGGCATTTGCTGATGCTAATCAAGCTATGAAGGTAGTCCGTCAGAATGCAGAGAAATGGAATCTGAATGCTGATAAGATAGGGATCATGGGCTTCTCGGCCGGTGCTATAACTTCAATGCATCAGACTCTTTTCAACACGCCAGAGGCACAACCTAATTTTACGGGAATCATCTATGGCGGCTGGACTCCTGATGTAAAGGTTCCTGCAGGTACAGGACCTGTATGGCTTTGCTCGCCAGTCAATGATATTTTCCACGTAGAAGAACCAGAGAACGTTTATCATGCTTGGCGCGAGGCTAAGGTTCCTACGGAACTGCACACCTTCTGGGACTGCAATCATGGTTTTGGAGCCTCTACGTTTGAAAAGAATGTTGACAATTGGCTCGCATTGATGATTGGTTTCATGAGGGATGTGAAGTTCTTAGAGGATTGAATAATGGCATGCTTTTTGTATTATGGCTCCATGGGTAGCAGTGCAGTTGTCAAAAGGTGCTGAATAGCAGAATGATAATATACTAACTTCCGAAAATTTACATTCAAAACGGAGTAATGAAGAAACATTTTTTTATTATGATAGCCATGTCTTTAGTGTCAATTTCGACACTAAAAGCACAGACTTGTGCATCGTCAATCCAGAAAGAGACGTATGCTTTTCGAGATACCTTCAAGTTGGATATATTCTGGAATCCATCCATTACAATAATAGGCAAACGGCCTGTGTTTCTCCATATTCATGGTGGAGGATGGAGCGGCGGTGACTGCAACATTGACGTGAATTCCACAACTTGTTTCGGCAAGATGGTTGAAGCTGGCATGATAGTAGCTTCTATGGACTATCCTCTTGGAATTGCCATCGCCCGAAGCCAGGGAAAACTGGATCACGTTCCCATGTTTGGAAAGTCAGCAGACGTGTGGAACGACAAGGTTTATTCAGATATCATTTGGGATGCAATTCAGACTTCTGTAGAATACCTTTATGATGCCACGAATTTTATGGTGAATCATGCTGACCAGTGGGATGCAGATGTAACGAAATTCATCATCGGTGGTGGCAGCGCAGGAGCCATCAATAGCGTGATGGCTGAGAATTGGCTTTGCAATGAGAAGGAACTGGCTAAGCGGCATCTTCCGAAGGATTTTCACTATGCCGGTATAATCGGTGGCGCATGTGCCATCATGATGGGTATGAAGGAAAACCTCACTTGGAAAAACAATCCTTGCCCTATTATGATGTATCATGGTAATGCTGACGATCAGGTTCCATTCGACGAGATTGTGCTTCCCAAAGGTGGATATAAGTTTGTTGGTTCTAAGCAGATTGCCAAGAGCCTGAAGGAAATGAAGGTCCCTTATATGCTATGTGTCGGACAGCAGTACGATCATGTGATGTCAGGCATTCCTTTTGAGACTTGCGGTGAAGAAATGCTTTCTTTCATCAATCGTCTTGTAATCAATCAGGAGAAGGTCGCTATAGAAACCATAGAAGAGGATTATGAAGGTCCGAAGAATCTGAAGAAATATTTCTCCAAGCGAATGGGATTAAGTCCCGAAGCTGTCTTGAAATACGTTAAAGATAAGAATCATGAATCAATGAAGTAATTCAAGTTTAGGGTGTCCAGGATTCCATTGGTTTTCATGCACAAGTCGATGGCTGCACCCGTGCGCTTTCCGAGGACACTCAGTTCTCTGAAATGCTCCGCCTTGTCAAAAAATACTATGGAGATTGACCTAGCTTCCACTATTTGAGCGAAATTAAAGGTCAAGAAACTGATATTGTGATGATTACAAAAGTTGAAGGTGTTCGTATAGTCTCCACTTTGCTTCCACTCAATTTTTCCGCTTGGCGCATGCGACGCTTCGACATTTCGAAATACTTTTCAACTGATAGTGGAGGCTAAGTGGAAGTAAAACGAATAGCCTCCACTCGCATAATACTTTATAAATCAATTTGATAGGTGTACTTTTTCGGCAAAAAGTGGAAGCAAGGCTAATTGGCGCGTACTGAAATAGTTGACAGAAATAGCGTTCAACTTGTGCATACTGATGTCGTTTGAACTCTGCGTTGAAAAGTCATGTCTGCTGGAACGGTATTGGGTCAAGATTGTTCGGTCGCGACAGAATAACGCATACATATAGTCGCTCAAGGCTATGCGTATATATGTGCAGGGCTATGTGTATATATGTGTAGGGTGACACGAACGGTCGCATAAGCCGATGCGAACGGTGTTAGACCTTAGACATTAGAAGATGTGTTTTTTTGTATTTGTTCTAAAGCCAAAACTTGAATGAAATAATTATAAAAAGAGAAGTCATCGTCTCAGAGATTCTGATGTGATGACTTCCATTTTTTTCGTTTAGTACTCAAATACTTTTATTCTGAATGCCTTCACCTGACCCTTCTGAATGACTGGCCCATTGGCACTTGAAATTTCGTCACCATTCAAACGGTGATAATAAGCATTCCCTTTTGTGTCAAACCGGAGTTCATCTACAGAAAGGTAATCTGTCTTGACGTCCTTGTTATGACGAATGTTGACGGCCAGTTCTCCGATTCCCCCAGCAACAAGAAAGTCGTTCTTGCCTAGCTTGATGACCAAAAGCCCGGCAACAGTTTCTTCATTCTTAGTTTCATCCTTAACAAGAGCACCAGTTGTGCTGAACACATTAGAGTTTGAATAGGGCCTGATACTGATAGTATAGTCGCCCATAACAACCTCGTCAGTGGTATGCCGCCTATCAATAAGCAGGCCTGCGATATCGGATGTTCCCTGATGCTTTGTAATCTCGGGCGTTAGGTATGACAGATACTGATACACTTGGCTGTACGTGGTGTCTGTGGTATCAGTTGAAAGAAACAATCCTCCTCCATTGACACCAAAAGGAGAATAACCCAGTGTGCTATATTTACCGAATGTATAAAATGCCCTAGCCGCACCATCTGGCGTTGCCGTTGTCTCAGGGACAAATAATGGTCTGCCCCCAGCAGTGTATCCATCACATATCTCCGAATAAAAATCAGTCATATAGATGTCTGGTGCGAAGAAGTCGATATTAGGCGCTGCAGCCTGCCAGATATGAATAAGATGCCCTTGTGGCCCACCAGAGGGATAGCGCCCTGGCTCCCTGGCCATAATGGTTTTCTGCCAGGCATTCACATACATAGGCAATGGATAAATAGCTTTTCCTGCACCAACTATCTCGTTGATATATGTTGCGAAATGCCAAGCATTGAATATCTCTTCAGTCAGATAAGGATACTCTTTCATCCATGCAGTAAGTTCTTCCGTGCTTAACTGATTGTCTTTCGATGGCATGAATAAATGCTTTAGGATTCTAAGTATCTCTTCCTGTGTATAAACTTTTCCTGCCTTACCTGTTCCAAAAACTTGTTCCCAAGTACCCTCCATCTTTTTCCCATTGGCTGCCCACGCATTGGCAATGGCAGGATGAAGTTGTTTTTGATGCGTTTTCAGCCATTTCATTAGTGACGTTGGTACATTGCTGCAGAAGGCTTTGTTGGCGGCAGGGGAGTAGTCACGCATGGCTATGTTAGGCGTAGGGGGAAACCCTTCTGACTCCGTGAGGGTGCCTACCTCGTTTTCTACCTGTACCATAATGACAGTATGATGATTGCTGTCTATGGATTTGATATGTGCCATCAGTTCGCAGAAGGCTTTTTTGTCAGCTTCTAGAGTATTACGACTATGGGGCGAAAGAGTATAGTTGCAACTTCCGTCTTTTCTGATTGCCAGCGGAAAACGGTCACGATCCAGCTTGACCCATGCCGGAGCGTATGAGGATTTAGCATTCTTCCAACTGCCGAACCATAGAATGACAAGACGGAGATTGTTCATTCGTGCACCGACCACCATGCTGTCAACAAGTTCAAAGTGAAACTTTCCTTCCTCTGGCTCAATCAGTTCCCATGTAAGCGGTGCAATAATGGTGTTGTAGTTCATCTTTGCCAGACGTGTCCATAATGATTGCATGCTCTCTACACTTCCTGTTGCTGAGTTGTGTACTTCACCGGCAAGCATTAGAAACGGTTTGTCATCAACGAATAACTGGATGCTGTTATGCACTTGCCTTAAATAGGGAATCTTCCCATCATCTGCATTTACACTGAGAACGCCTAAAAAAGACATCCAGAAGATTAATATTACTTTCATTCTTTTTATTTTTGTTGAAGACTATTCTAAATGCAAAGATAACTATTAAATCTGAAAGTAATGATATTGAAACTAGATTTGTGGTAAATTTGTACATTACGTTTATCGATTTAAACAAACAGTTGCACGCTATTATCAGACTTTATGGACTTACATAACACTCCAAGTAACAATTATGTAATAAACCGCTTTCCTCGGTCCACATCATACTAGCTTTTATTATTCCCATCCTCTGTTCTCATTATGACTGCTGCCCACAATTTACAGAAGATTTCTAACACCTATCAGCTGTTTGAGGTACTCACATAGCCCTTAATTCTTCGCAGTGGATTCATTGGCCGACGCAGAATGTTCATTTTCCCACGCAGAAGTTGCGGAAGATGTTCTGAAGGACTTCGTCTGAAGTTATCTCACCGCCGGTAATTTCTCCCAGATAGTGAAGGCATTCTCGGAGGTCCTGAGCGACAAGGTCGTTGGGAACTTCTTCGCGAATGGATTTTATGGCTCGGGAGAGGGCCAAGTGTGATTTGGTCAGCGCCTCGTAATGGCGGACGTTGGTGACGATGGTGTCGTTCTCGTTAATCTCAGGTATGTCTGCGGCTTGAATAAGGCCTTTAATGAGGATTGGCATACCATCGCCCCTGGAGGATGAGATGTGATAGACGTTGTCGGTTGGCATTTTGTGGAATAGGAACGAGGCACTTGGGAGCGTTAGGTCACACTTGTTGACAACACGTAAAACAGGCTTGTCCTCGGGTATCTTTATGTCGGGGAACTGGTTGTCCTTATCTGTCAGCAATAGGATGATATTGGCGCGCTCGGCAGCTTGGAGACTACGCTCAATGCCCATACGCTCTATTTGATCTTTGGTCTTGCGGATACCGGCGGTATCAATGAAGCGGAATGTCTTTCCTTGTATCTGGATGACGTCTTCGATTGTATCGCGTGTGGTGCCTTGGATGCTGGAGACGATGGCTTTTTCTTCGTGTAAAAGGCTGTTCAGCAGGCTGCTCTTTCCTACATTAGGTGCACCAATGATGGCAACGGAGATGCCGTTTTTTAGAGCGTTGCCCACGCGGAACGATTGGCGCAGCTTCTGTATGTGCTGTTGAATGGTCTTGGCTGTCTGTAGCTGTTGTTCACGTTCGGTAAAGGTGATGTCTTGGTCAGAGAAGTCGAGCTCTAATTCCATGAGCGAAGTGAGTTTCAGCAACTTCTGACGCAGGTCTTCCAAATCCTTACGGAAGTTACCGCGTAACTGACTCATGGCCATGTTGTGAGTCGCTTTATTGGTGGCAGCAATTAGGTCGGCTACAGATTCCGCTTGCGAGAGGTCCATCTTGCCGTTCATGAAGGAACGTTGCGTGAACTCGCCAGGTAGCGCCTGACGGGCACCCTGTTCAATGAGCATACTCAGAATTTGCTGAGTGATGTAATAGCCTCCATGACAGCTAATCTCCGTAGTGTCCTCACCAGTATATGAGTTTGGGGCTCGGAAAATAGAAACCAGAGCATAATCCACATGCTCCTTCAACTCTGTATAATGAAGGGTAGCGCTCTTTGCCTTAGAGATATCCTTAATGACGATGGCATTTGTTATGTCTATAGCTTTCGAGCCACTGACTCTTATTACTGCAATGGCTCCGCCCGGAGCAGTAGCGAGGGCGCATATGGTGTCGTTCTGATTCATATTCTGTCGAGAACTGTCTTTATAAGGTTGTCTATTGTAATTTTGTAGTTGGGATTTGCTTCCTTAATCAGACGATTGGCAGCTACCAGACAACAGGTTGTTGCATGATGGCCGAGAAGACGGCACAAACCTGCTAAGGCAGAGGACTCCATCTCGAAATTGGTAATCTTCCAACCTTCATACTCGAAGTTTTCAAGTTTTTGATTCTGAGTGGGGTCGGCAAGTGGTATTCTTAGTTCACGTCCTTGGGGACCGTAAAAACCGCCACAAGCTACTGTTACACCGCGCACCATATCTGTGTGGGCGATGCGGTCAGTCAGTTCGTGGTCTGCATCTATGACGTATGGAGCACAATGTTGTGGATTCCAATTCATATGTTCAGTGAAAGCCTTCTCGAATGCCAAGTCGCAGATTTCATTACGTCCGGCATAGAAATTGAGTAAGCCATCGAAGCCTATACTTTTTGCACTGACAACAAAAGAACCGACAGGTGTGTTTAGTTGCAAGCCACCACAGGTGCCAATGCGCACGATTTCAAGCGAATGGAGTTGTTTCTTCTCAATCCTTGTGTTGAAGTCTATGTTTGTGAGCGCATCCAGTTCGTTTATTACAATATCTATATTATCACATCCGATGCCAGTGCTAAGGACGGTAATGCGTTTGCCTTTGTAGATTCCGGTAATGGTATGGAACTCGCGGTTCTGAATGTTGCATTCAATATTGGTAAAATGGGAGGCTACTAAATCTACCCGCCCAGGGTCTCCAACGAGGATGACTTTCTGAGCCAACTGTTCTGGTGTAATATGCAGATGAAAAACACTGCCATCAGTATTAATAATCAGTTCAGATGGTTCAAAATGTTTCATCGTTTTTTCTTATTCTAATTCCAATTTTCTTATTTCTTTCTCCAGATCACGCATGTCTGATTCTATCTGTTCCAACTTTTCTTCATTCAGGCGAATCTGCGGTGCTATCTGTGCCTTTTGAGTATCTGTTCCAGACACATATCGTGCACGCAGGCGATCAAGTTCTTGTCTGTGTGCTTGAAGGTCTTTTTGGCTTTCAAGCCACCATTGTGCCTTTTCCTTTGCCTTTGGCTTCTTGAAATCAGAGAGTGTGTAATAAGTATGTAGGTCGTTCAGGACAAATACGAAGTCGTGTTTCAGCTTTTCGCCTTCTTTCGCATTTCTGGTGTCAGCCAATCGCTTTTGTGCTTCTTTAACAGCAGCAGGATTTATCCAGGTATCCTTAATGCTGTTTATTTTGGCCAGATTGCGAAGTTTCTCCTCTCCAATGGCATCAATATCATAGATACTTCTTTTTTCATTGGGAATAAATGTGTATAGGCATACGCTATCTACGGGTTGGTTACGGTCTGAAACAAAATAGCCAAGATTATTAAACTCGTCTAAGACATACAGGTAATCGTTGGCAGGTGAGTTAAAGGGCATACCTATGTTGTCTGGAACCAGGAACTGTTGTGTGTCCGCATCATAGCGTGTCATGAAAATATCGTATCCACCTACGCTTTCGGAATTCTCAGCAGCAAAATACATGGTGATGCCATCGGTAAGCATGAAGGGAAAGTCGAAGTTGTCGTTTTCTTCTTCATTAAATCCTTTTAGGGGAGTTGGGACGCTCCATTCGTTAGCGATGAGCAAACTTTCTACCAAACGAAGTTTTCCGTTCTTGTTAGGTTGAGCATACATACGTTTATCGCCTAATTGATTCTGAAAGTAGCTGCTGAATGATTTGTTTTCTTTGATAATGGAGTTCAGTGGATGAATACTACCACACTCAGAACTAATTTTTATGGCATTCAACACTTCTTTTTTTGGCATCACTAAGCTGTCGATAATCATCACCTGTTCTGTAGCTTGTAGTTTGATTCTACCTTTACGCGCAGTTTCCAGCAATTCTTCCTCTTGTATAGTAGGTTGCTGTTTTTTCTGGAGCTGTTGTATAGCCAGCACAAGATAGTTTTCGGCATCGGCAAATTTGTATTCGCTGATAGCCTCAACAGGGTTAATTTCGGGTAAGGCTTGTGCCTTGGCCTTGGTTCTTTTGCGCTGCGCTGGTACTGCAAGGCAGCAGATAATGAGGATGGCGGTAAACAGAATTCTTTTCATGCTATCTTATTTGAATATAAAATATACGGCTAGTATAAGGCAGAGAAAGGCTGCTATGTGGTTCCAGTGGAGACTTTGTCCTTGGAATAGTATGTTGGCTATAATGGTAAAGATAACCAGCGAGAGTACCTCTTGGATAATCTTTAGTTGCATAAGGTTGAAGGGGCCTCCGTTATCTATAAAACCAATTCGGTTAGCCGGAACCATAAAACAGTATTCAATGAATGCTATGCCCCAGGAAAAAGCTATGACACCGATTAATGGCCAATTTGAGCTGACTCCTGTTTGTGACAGTTTAAGGTGCAGGTACCATGCAAGTGTCATGAATACATTGCTGGCAATAAGTAGAAGAATAGTGTATAATCCAGACATTTTAATTGTTTGATTAACAAAGGAACCAGAAACAGCACGTTTCTGTTGTGCTATTCCTGGTTCTGTCGTTGGTTATTACTTGCTCAGATAATCATGCATTGCTGCTGCAGCACGGCGTCCGTCACCCATTGCAAGGATAACAGTAGCACCACCACGAACGATGTCTCCACCGGCAAAGATGGTGGGGATGTTGGTCTGCATGCCTTCGTTTACAACGATGGTATTCTTGCGACCTAGTTCAAGGCCTTCTATAGAGGTGGGAACAATAGGATTTGGGGATACACCTACGGCAACGATGGCTTGGTCGATGGCGATAGTCTCTGTGGCACCCGGGATGGGCTGAGGACTGCGACGACCTGAAGCATCGGGCTCACCAAGTTCCATCTTCTGCAGCACGACCTCTGTTACATTTCCCTTTTCATCAGCATGATATTCAATCGGGTTATGCAGAGTGAGGAATTCAATACCTTCTTCCTTGGCATGTTTAACTTCTTCAAGACGTGCTGGCATTTCCTGTTCACTTCTACGGTATGCAATAAATACGCGCTCTGCACCGAGACGCTTGGCAGTACGACAGCTATCCATGGCAGTATTGCCTCCACCGACTACCATAACATTCTTACCTCGACGAATTGGTGTGTCATATTCTGCATTAGAAGCGTCCATGAGGTTGACACGTGTCAGATATTCATTGGATGACATAATGCCATTGCTATTTTCACCGGGAATACCCATGAAGTTGGGCAGTCCGGCTCCTGAAGCTACAAATATGCCCTGGAATCCTTCGTTCTCCAATTCTTTGACTGTTACAGTCTTGCCAATGATACAGTCCTTAACAAACTTGACACCAATCTTTTCAAGATTTTGAATTTCGAAATCAACAATCTTGTTAGGAAGACGGAATTCGGGAATACCATATTTAAGCACACCGCCAATCTCATGTAGGGCCTCGAAAACAGTTACATCATAACCGAACTTTGCCATATCGCCGGCAAAACTTAAACCGGAAGGACCGGAACCGACAACAGCTATTTTCTTGCCGTTATTCTCAGCTACTTCAGGAAGTGTTGTCTTACCACTGTCCCGCTCAAAGTCAGCGGCAAAGCGCTCCAAATAGCCGATGGCTACTGCTGGTTCGTTCATCTTCAGGTGGATACACTGGCTCTCGCACTGCTTCTCCTGAGGACAAACACGTCCACATACAGCTGGCAGGGCAGAAGTGCTTTTGAGTACACGGGCTGCATTCAGGAATTCGCCACGTTCAATATTCTTGATGAAAGATGGAATGTTGATGTTCACAGGACAACCTTGCATACAAGAAGGATTTGCACAGTCGAGACAACGTTTTGCCTCTGTCATGGCTTGCTCCTTGGTAAGGCCCTTGTTAACTTCTTCTGTACGTGTTGTAGCACGATAAACGGGATCCAACTCGGGCATCTTTACACGCTCGATCTGTGTACGTTCCTTAGCCTTCATGCTCTTACGGAGCTCGTCACGCCATGCGGCGCTACGATCCAGTAATTCCGACAAAGGAGTGGTTGTGTCCTGACCCTCGGCTGAAGGAGCATCAGCACTCTTGGTGCATGCTTTCTCGGGGGCACAAGTGCAGGTCTTACCTTCGAGGGCTGCCTGATAAGCTGCGAGAGCTTCAGCCTCTTCTGGCTTGAATGCACCGGCACGCTGGAGCATCTCGTTGAAATCAACCTGATGACCGTCAAACTCGGGACCGTCAACACAGACAAACTTTGTTTTGCCTCCTACACTGATACGGCATGCACCGCACATACCTGTTCCGTCCACCATAATGGTATTGAGGCTGACATCAGTGGGGATTTCATATTTCTTAGTGAGCAAGCAGCAGAATTTCATCATAATGGCAGGACCGATGGCAAATACCTTGTCAACCTTCTCGCGCTGGATAACTTCCTCGATACCAACGGTTACAACACCTTGCTTTCCATATGAGCCGTCATCGGTCATAATGATTACCTCGTCAGAGCTCTTACGAACCTCGTTTTCGAGGATGATCAGGTCTTTGCTACGGCCGGCCAATACACTGATAACACGGTTGCCAGCAGCTTTCAGGGCTTGGATGATTGGAAGCATGGGAGCTACACCTACACCACCGCCAGCACACACAACGGTACCGAAGTTGTCAATATGGGTTGCCTTGCCAAGAGGACCTACGACGTCGGTGATGTAATCGCCTTCATTCAGGGCACATAGCTTAGAAGTGCTGGCGCCAACGGTTTGTACCACGAGGGTAATGGTTCCCTCCTGAGGGTTACTACCTGCAATGGTAAGGGGAACACGTTCGCCTTTTTCTCCAACGCGGACGATTACGAAATGGCCAGCCTTACGTGCTTTTGCAATTAAGGGTGCCTCCACATCAAGGCGGAAAACTTTCTCACTGAACTGAATCTTTCTAACAATCTTGTTCATCTTTTCCTAAATTGTTTTTATGCTATCCTAAGATAATTATGTTACTTGATGATGTCACAACCCATGTATGGCTGCAACGCTACGGGGATACGGATACCTTCTTCTGTCTGGTTATTCTCTAAGATGGCTGCAACGATACGTGGAAGAGCCAGGGCACTACCATTAAGAGTATGGCAGAGTTCTGTTTTCTTGGTCTCGCTATTGCGGTAACGGCATTTCAGTCGATTTGCCTGATAGGTGTCGAAGTTGCTTACTGAACTAACTTCCAGCCATCGCTTCTGGGCTTCAGAATAAACTTCAAAGTCGTAGCAGATAGCAGAAGTAAAACTTTGGTCGCCTCCACAAAGACGGAGTATGCGATAGGGGAGTTCCAACTTCTGAAGCAGGCCTTCCACATGAGCCAGCATTTCCTTGTGGCTCTCGGCAGAGTGTTCAGGCTTGTCTATGCGGACAATCTCTATTTTGCTGAACTCATGCAGGCGGTTAAGTCCGCGCACGTCTTTACCGTATGATCCTGCCTCACGACGGAAACACTGTGTATAGGCACAGTTCTTGATCGGAAGATCCTTCTCCTCAAGAATAACATCGCGGTATATATTTGTTACGGGAACCTCGGCTGTGGGAATTAGGTACAGGTCATCAATATTGCAGTGATACATCTGTCCTTCCTTGTCAGGTAACTGACCTGTGCCGTAGCCGCTGGCTGCGTTTACCACAGTGGGGGGCATAATCTCTTCGTAACCGGCCTTGTTAGCCTCTGCCAGGAAGAAGTTGATAAGGGCACGTTGCAGTTGTGCGCCTTTTCCACGATAAACGGGGAAACCGGCACCAGATATCTTTACGCCCAAGTCGAAATCTATCAGGTTATATTTCTTTGCCAGTTCCCAATGGGGAAGCTTGGCTGTCTCAACAACAGGATTGGCATCCCAGTTGCCCACGGTGTCTTTACCTATTACACATTCCTTCAAGTTGCTTTTTACAACCCAGTTGTCTTCTGCACACGAACCTTCTGGTACTTCGGGGTAGGGGATATTCGGAATTTGGCAAAGCTGAGAAGTAAGTTCCTGCTCAGCATTTTCCATCTGTTGTTTCAGGGCTTCATTCTTTTGCTTTAATTCGGCAACTATAGCCTTCACGGTTTCTGCCTCGTCCTTTTTGCCCTGTTTCATGAGGGCACCGATTTCTGCGGCAAGTTTTTTTGCTTCAGAAAGATTCTGGTCAAGTGTTGTTTGCGCTTCACGGCGCTTCTTATCTGTAGCTATTACTTGGTCTATAGCTTCTTTTGCACCATTAAAGTGCTTTTTCTCCAGGCCTTTGATAACAAGCTCGGTCTGTTCGGTAATGAGTTTAAGTGTCAGCATATATATAGCGTCTTTATTACTTTTTCTTGTTTGAATTGCAAAAGTACTGATTTTTTTCTATAATACGTAGTATTATGGGTAAAAATAGTTTTAATATTACAAAAAAGGCTGCACAAATTAATTGTACAGCCTTTTTTTGTCCTTGAAAGTCTAATTTTATGCTTCAGCTACGGGAAGTACACTTACGGTACTACGATCCAGACGACCCTTCTTAAATTGAACGGTTCCGTCAATGAGGGCGTACAGGGTATTGTCCTTACCCATGCCTACGTTCAAGCCGGGATAGTGACGAGTACCACGCTGGCGAACGATGATGTTACCAGCAACACACTTCTCTCCACCAAAAATCTTAACACCTAATCTTTGAGCTGCTGACTCGCGGCCGTTCTTAGAACTACCAACACCTTTTTTATGTGCCATACTTTGTTCCTCCTAAAATTAAATTGTTAAGCAATAACGTCTTTGATAGTCAACTCGGTGAACTGCTGACGGTGACCGTTCAACTTACGGTAACCCTTGCGGCGCTTCTTGTGGAAGACCAAAACCTTCTCGCCCTTTACCAGAGGAGAAACAACTTCGGCAGTAACCTTAGCACCATCAACAGAGGGAGCACCTACAGTGATGTTACCATCGTTGTCAACCAATAACACTTTCTCAAACTCAACAGCCTGACCAGCTTCTGCACCTACAATGTGGTGTACGAAGAGCTTCTTGCCAGCTTCGGCCTTAAACTGCTGACCGTTAATTTCTACGATTGCGTACATTTTATTATTTTTATAACGGGTTTGACCGGGAGGCGGAGCCATTATGACCCACTTTTTCGAGCCCCTTCGGCATAAATCGGCTGCAAAATTATAACAATTATCTTTATTGAACAAATAATTTGCAGAAAACTTTACTTTGGTTACTTATTTTGATTCTGCAAAATGCTGTCTATTAGCTGTTCGCGAATCAAGCTGTCTGCAATTTGTTCGGCTTTTGCTCTTTCTTCTGCTATTTGTTGCTGAATACCTTCCTCTGCTTCCTGAGTCTGTCTTTCACGTTTTCCCCAAGTAAGTTCATAATATCCTTTACTAATCTCTTTCCTGTCCGAATCATAGACAAAGACAAAGGTGTAGAGATGTCCTTCTTTTTGGTTGCCATCAAACTCAGAATACTGGTTAGTTGGATATATTACGGCATAAGACGGTTCTCCCCTCATGGCATGCTGGTTGATGCGGACAAAGAAATATTCCTGTTTCTGGTTTGCATAGGAATTAGTAATCAAAATGGTACTGTCTTTCTTATTTACCTTGAAACATAGGTCGCACCCTTCACCACCGAACCATTCTTTTACAACATAGCTGCTGTCATCGAGTGCAACAAGTTCTACTGGGGAAGACTCATTGTTTATGCATGTCCATCCGTTAGTCTGTACGTTCCATATTGGAGATGGCTGAAATAGAGTGGAAAGATAGATGATAGTGGCATAGAGCCAGTGTGCAATAACTCCGGCGCCTATACCTCCAACAATCTGACTGATGAAATCTTTCACCAGCAACTTGCGGTAGCCCATGGAATCAAGCATGGCTGTATGGGTGGAGAGAAAACCGCTCCAGCACATGCCCATAGCTGTAAATACAGCAACGGCATTATCATTTATGATTCCTTTTGCGGTAAATTCCGGGATTAAACTTAATGCAGCTCCTACAGCTCCTAAGGCTGTAATAGGGAAAGCGATAAGTTCTGGGGCCGTGAAACCAAATAGCCATTCGAACAGAATGCTTAATTTGCCTGCCAGGAATGGCAATAGTCCACAGCCTTGGTATGCTTCGCCTGTATAAACAATAATATCGTGACCATCTGCATCCACTCCTTCAATACTTCCTCCGAAAGTAAACATCATTACCAATGTACAGATGATAATTACGCCAGGAATGATAGCAAGTCCGATTTCAACGCCAGACTTTCCACCATCTAAGAGCGCATTCAGGATTCTGATAAATGTGTTTGGCTTTTCTTCATCCTCAGCTTGTATTTTCTTTTCTTGCTCTAATTGTTCCTTTTCCTGAGCAGAGACGGCATCCATTGTGCGGTATTCAGGGTATTTCTTGCAGATGAAATATTGCATTAATCTTGTGGCTATGATTCCTCCGCTTGCTGCACCAATCAAACCAATCAGTGGGGCGGCAAAGAATCCTTGCCCAATCATAAACACAATAACTAAAAGCCCCATACCGAAGGCTGTTCCGAAGTTCGCCAACGAAATAAACTGATAAACCTTAAAGTATTTAGCGAATTGCTTGTTCTTACTCAGTGTAATGATGGCAGGATTGTCGCTGAGAAAAGTCATAAAACTTGCTACTACTGCAACTCCAGGCATATTATACAAAGGTCGCATAACATGCCTGAGCGTTACCTGTAGCAGATGTACCACCCCGAATTCGGTAAGAATTTTACCAAGTGCTCCTGTTAGCACACTCATGCTCATAAGATAAAATACTGTATTCAGAAGTAGTCCGTGGGCTGTCTTCATAATAGTATTGAGCATGTTTGTCATTCCCATCACACTGCCCAGATATCCAAAGAGGGCAATTATGATGACAAGACACGTTATACCGTTGGGTATTCTTTTCATAAATTAGATTAAGGGCTTTTGTTCTTTAGAAAATTCTACCGCAGAGACGGAAGTTCAAAACGGGGTAAACTTTGATTTTACTGATAGTCTTAAAAGCACCTCCGTCTTTTCCGTCCCAATTCTGTTTTGTAAGAGAAACTCCATTATGATCTATCACCTCGGGACTTCCCCAGAACATGGCACCAAGATCGAACTTAAATCCTATTCGTTTTTTGGGTACAGCTCTTCCGAAGCCAAGGCCCACGTATGGTTTGAAATTGTTGGACTTCAATGTGGCTCTGACATTTCCGTTTATATCTGGTGTCAGCTGGTAATCGCCTACTGTCAGGCCAATTTCATCAAATGGCAAATTGTTGTCTTTAATAAATGTATTTGCCTGATAGATGGGTAGAAGTTGACCGTCAATGGTATTGTAAATTTCAGCTACTTCTGTACTTCCGAAATATGCACCGACGGAAATGTGGAAACTGCTTACCGCAATGGGGTAGAAGTTAATCATTAGCTTGCCATTTATCATTTTCAGTTTCCCTTGAGCTGGTATATCATCGAGGTCTATAGGAGTCGGGAGAATATGATTTATTGCACTTGTGGATAAGTTCAGATGTAAGTTTGTGTTGTACTTGATTTTGGGCATGATGCTGATTCCTGCCTCGATATCCAGAAATCTTGTTGCGGGCATTGCGATGTCTGCTCCGATACCAGTGGTTCCTACATTCAGTCCTACAGACAGATGATTGAATAGACGAGTGTCTGTCTGAGCATATAAATGGGTTGCCGCTATCATGGCAGCAATTAATGTTAGGAGAATCCTCTTCATATTGTTTGTGTTGATGGCTCGTGGATAAACTGTCCTCAATCGTTTATCTCGAAGTAGTCTTCCAGTTCAGCCTGAGCCTGACCTTCCTTGTTGTCGATATCCCTGATAATTACTCCATGTTCCAATAATGCAATCCTTGGGCAGATATCCACAGTGTGTTGCAGGTTGTGGCTACTAACCAGGATGGTGGCATTTGTTTCCTCGTTGTACTTCTTCAGCAGATGCTTTATGGCGCTCTGGCTACTTGGGTCGAGGAAGTTAAATGGTTCGTCAAGTATCAGAATCTGAGGCTGTAATAGCATGGCAGCCATAATGCCGACTTTCTGTTTGTTTCCTGCAGAAAGGTTTCGGATAAATTTCTTCTGTCCTATTATCTCGTCAGCCATGAAATGTTTGAACTTCTCTAAGAACTGCTCTAATTCATTGGGGTCCTTTCCGCTGATTCGGGCAATGAACTGGAAGTATTCGTCTGGTGTTAGGTAGTCGATAAGGAAACTGTCATCCACGTATGCACCGGTCCAGTCTTTCCATTCTTCTGTCTCGGCAACGTTAATGTCCCTTGTATTATCCATCATGTGTACTGTTCCCTCATCTGCCTTAATCAAGTCCAGAATCAGACGGAATAGTGTGCTTTTACCTGCACCGTTGTTGCCTACAAGGCCTAATATCTCACCACTATTGATTTTGAAACTGTCAATATTGACTGCAACCTTTTCTCCAAAATTCTTTTTTAAGTTTTGTATGATGATATTCATTGTAATAGAATTGATTGTTAGTTATGAATTTCTTGTTGCTCTGAAACCTTCCATGTTAACGTACCGGCGAACCATGAATCTCTGGTATATATTCTTGATCCATAGTTTATGTGTGGCAACACCGATTATGCCCGAGCACATGAGTAGGATATATCCCCAAGGGTCACCTAATAGCAATGTTGCCAGTTTTTCAACGCCTATTGGTACGAAAAGAATAACGAAAGAAATAATCTGTTGCGTAGCATTTCCTTGTTTACCAGTTATTTTTTGGTTCAATGGGAAGGTGTCCTTGTTATATACTGCTAATTGGAACAGAATGGGGTAGAGGACTCCTACCGTAAAGAAGAGGTAGCCTAAATTCATCCATACCGACATCTTTCCTGATATCATCAGCGGCAACATGATAATGGGCGGGATGATAAGCAGGAACGAGTTGAAATAGTATTTAGCACGTAGCAACTGATAGATGCTCTCGCGTCGGCTCATCAGTCCGTCTATGTAGTTTCCCTCGTGGCACATAATGCCTATCAAGGTTGTCACTCCCAGGAAGATATAGTTATATAGGCAGATGAAGCTCTTCATGAAACCACCGCTGTAAGCATCCGTAAAATACATCATCAGGCTGAAGAACAACATAAAGCCGATACCCATAACAAACTGCATCTTGGGAGTCTTGTTACGTATTTTCATGCGCACTTCCAACTTCATATACTCGCCAATTCGTCCGTATCTGTTCAGGTAAGACATCTTAGCTGTATTCTTAACCTCTACTTCTTCTTTTTTGCTTATCTCGTTATAAACCATTGAGTTTTGCAACAAGAAATTTGCATAATAGAGGATGGCAATAACGGCAAATACGGCAAGGATATACACAATCTTCCAGTTGGCAAATCCGTTAAGAAGTAAGGTGCAAGGCATGTCTAACCAGCTGTGTTCCGGAACAATCATTGCCGCTATTATTGCCCCATGTATTATAACGGGTAATATGAGCCATGCCATGTGCTTGGTAAGCAAGGTACGTACAAACAGGTAACAGAAGCCGTTTGCAATGCATAGCAGCCACCAACCAAACAGCCAGCCAATAAATGATATCCATCCGAATGGAACGGCAATGGCAATGAGTCCGAACGGTATAAGCATAAAGCCCCAATACAGATTGCCGAGGCTGAACCCTGAACGTATCAGATATACATTCATCAGGAACGACCTGCGGATGGGAAGCAGCGTGTATGGTTTCGCCTGATTCACAGGTGTATCCTGCATAATGAATCTTATCCAAAAGTCTACCATGAGTACTATTGGGAACCAACCATCAAAAACATGGTGGGCAGCTACGCCATTGTAGGCTCCCTTCAGTCCTATGGCCATTGTTACGCCTAAGAAAATAAGGATGGCCGCATAATACAGCCACATGAAGATGAGAAGGAACTTCATGAAGCGGTTCTTATCGAACATCGGGTGGCGTCTTTCCTTCAGATTCTCGTTTTTCCGAAGCAGTCGGTAAAGTTGATATTTATTCATTTTCTTTTAGATATTTTTCAGCTTCCATTGCAGCCTTTGCACCTGATGCAGCTGCTATTACTGCCTGACGATAGTTTGAGTCGGCAACATCGCCTGCTGCATAAACTCCAGGCAAGTTTGTGCATGGTGTATCATCTTTTGTGATAATATATCCCTGTTCGTCTACCTTAATCCACTGCGAGAACAGTTCGCTATTGGGGTGATGACCAATGGCCAGGAAGAACCCGTCGATGGGCAGGTCGTACTTGCGTTCTTCGGCTTCACCTTTCTTATATATGAGGTGAGCACCTTCAACGCCATCTTCTCCATATAGGCCCAAGGTGTTGGTCTCAAAGAGTATTTCTATCTTCTCGTTGTTCATTACCCTTTCCTGCATGATTTGGCTGGCACGGAGGAAGGGCTTTCTGACTATCAGATAGACTTTGCTGGCAAGTCCGGCCAGATAAGATGCTTCTTCGCAGGCTGTATCACCGCCTCCTACCACGGCAACAACCTTTTTCCTGTAGAAAAAGCCGTCGCATGTGGCACATGCACTAACGCCTTGTCCCATATACTTCTGTTCATCAGATAGTCCCAGGTATTTGGCACTTGCACCGGTAGCGATGATAATGGTTTGGGCTTGTATCTCCTCACCGTCATCCAACCATACTTTATAGGGCTGCACACTAAGGTCTGCTTTGGTAACAATATTGCTAAGAATCTTTGTTCCGAATCGTTCTGCCTGCTGTCGCATATTGTCCATCAGTTCGTTGGCATCAATTCCCTCAGGAAATCCCGGGAAGTTTTCAACTTCGGTAGTTGTCGTAAGTTGTCCGCCTGGCTGAATACCTTCAATCAGTAATGGTGCGATGCCTGCACGTCCTGCATAAATACCTGCTGTATATCCGGCAGGCCCGCTTCCGATAATAAGTAGTTTTGTCTGTACCATTTTCTTCTTTGCTGTTTATCTAAGATCTATAATTTCCACATTGGGGTATTCGCTCTTTGGGAATTCAAAGTCGGATTCCGTAAAATGCTGGTTTCCCTGTAAAGAATGAATACTGATTCTGTTCCAGTCATTATCTTGTCGTACACGAATGCAGAGTGGTGTATAGTCGTTCTTCGCTACATCAATGTATATTTCCTGGTTTATATTAGTTGTTTTGTTGGCAATCAGATGAACTTCATAGGCATCCTTTCCGCGAAGTTTAGTTTGCCTGACTTTCATTTTATATCCTTTCTTATAAAATCCCAGGAAGGAATACGGATTCATGTTTGACATCTCACGTTCCGTTGGTGTACTCACATTCACCTCACCACTTTCAGACGCTAGGCTCCATTGGGTCTTTCCGTTATACCAGATTTTAAAGTCATCTGCCGAAATCTGCATCTTCTTTCCTTGTATTAAGATTGTTCCCTGGGTGCTACCCTGTTCTGTAGTCCCATTAAAGACTGTGGCAACGAAGTTTGCCCTGACATCTCCCATCTGCCTGATTTTTTCAGCAGTTGCATCCAAGATGTTTCGTGCATTCTGTGCCGCAACAGTTATCGAAAGCATACAAAGTATGCATGTGAGTACTTTTCTCATATTTTATCCTAAATTATCTAATCTGAACTGTAAATCTTCTTCGCTTACGCAAAGTACCTCACGTGGTTTACTGCCTTTCGCAGGCCCCACGATACCCACTTTCTCCAATTGGTCCATCAGTCGTCCGGCTCTGTTGTACCCGATGCTGAACTTACGCTGGATCATACTGGTGCTGCCGCTTTGCTCTAATACCACCATACGTGCCACCTCATTAAACATCGGGTCTAAGTGGTTCAGGTCAACGTCGGGCCCCTCTCCTTCTTCACCGCCTTCAAGAGCTACCTCAGGCAATGGGAATGGCGCGTTGTAGCTTTGCTGGCAAGCAATATATGATGTTATATCTTCCACCTCTGGTGTATCAACGAAGGCACACTGAACGCGCACAGGGTCGTTACCGCTGAGGAACAGCATGTCACCCTTACCTATCAGTTGGTTGGCTCCAGTTCGGTCAAGGATGGTTTTGCTGTCAATGGAGCTGGCCACCTTAAATGCCAATCGGGCAGGGAAGTTGGCCTTAATGGTTCCCGTAATGATGTTCGTCGTAGGACGCTGCGTAGCTATTATCATGTGGATTCCCACAGCGCGTGCTAACTGTGCAATACGTGCAATGGGCAATTCTATCTCTTTGCCTGCCGTCATAATCAGGTCGCCGAACTCATCGATGATAACTACAATATACGGCATGAATTTATGTCCGTTTTCGGGATTCAGCTGGCGATCCTTGAACTTTTGATTATATTCTTTCACATTCCTTGCTCTGGCTTTCTTTAGAAGGTCATATCGGGTGTCCATCTCAACGCAGAGACTTTTCAGCGTCTGGATTACTTTGTTTACATCTGTGATGATAGGTTCTTCCATACCCTCGTTCCCTTCCACCTGTGCCAGAAAGTGGTTAACGATAGGATTATACACGCTGAATTCCACCTTCTTGGGGTCAACCATCACAAATTTCAGTTCAGCAGGATGCTTCTTATATAATAAAGATGTGATGATGGCGTTAAGACCTACTGACTTACCCTGTCCCGTAGCACCAGCTACCAGCAGATGGGGCATTTTGGTTAAGTCAACCATGAATACCTCGTTGGTAATGGTTTTCCCTAACGCCATAGGCAGTTCAAAGTCTGTTTCTTGGAACTTACGGCTATTGATGACGCTTTCCATCGAAACCATCTGAGGCTTGGCATTAGGCACTTCTATACCTATGGTGCCTTTGCCAGGGATAGGAGCTATGATACGTATCCCCAATGCGCTCAGGCTCAGAGCTATATCATCTTCCAAACCGCGTATCTTGCTAATGCGGATACCAGGGGCAGGCGTAATCTCATACAGCGTAATGGTTGGCCCGATGGTTGCCTTAATGCTGGAAATCTCTACGCCAAAGTAGGAAAGAACCTTTATGATTTTGTTCTTGTTGGCCTGTTGCTCCTCCATGTCGATGTTCGACTGGATATTATCATAATGTTTCAGCAAGTCAAGGGTAGGGTATTTGTAGTGCTCCAGATCCAGTTTCGGGTCGTAGGGCTCTAATGTTCCTTCACTTGAGATATCTGCTTTTTCCGGCTCTTCACCTACCACAACTTTCATGTCATCAGTAGAATTAGCGAACTCCAGAGGCAATGCCTGCTCCCCAATTTTAAGTGGAATCTCCATTTCTCCTTGGGTATTGCCAAAGTCAATGGTTGTGGCAGTCCTTGACGGTTCATCCTCAAAGGGTATCGTCTTTTCTGTTTTCTGTGCTACCTCTTCTCCTGTTGTTAACGGAATTCTTGTATCCTCATCTTCTGTGTTCTCTTCCTCATCGCCTTCCTCTACTTCATCCGTTTCAGACAGATTTTTCTTGGCGTTTCTGTTGACAATATTTCTGATGGTGGTAATAACTTCGTCACTCAGATAGAATATGTAGAGTAGGGCAGTAACACCTAAGGTTATGATAGCGCCCAAGCTACCCACTTTCTCTATAAGCAAGGATATTTCGTTATCTCCAATCATTCCGCCCCAATTGATGTAGCCCTTCTGCATCATCTCAAATTGCAGTTTCAGAAAAGCCATGAATGCAGAACCCCATATCATCAGAATCATACAATTCAGGAACCATTTGTGCAGTCTGATCTTTACAGTTCCCATGATACGGATTCCTGTTGCTACAAGTAATACAGGAATGAGTACTGAAGTTATTCCGAAGGTGTTTTCTATCAGCCAGTATGCAATCCAGAATCCGAACTTTCCCAGCCAGTTGGTGGCAGGCAGTTCGGGATGGCTTAATAATTTCTGGTCTTCAGCCCCGGTAAAGAAGTGTGAGATGAGGGCCAACAGGACACAGAGTGAGAAGCAGGCCAAGATAAATCCCCATACAAATTTGAGGTTGTCGCTATGTTCACCCTTTTTCTCGGCATCCTCCTCGTCTTGGTTCTTCATACTGGTTTTAAACCATCCAAAGGCTTTTTTGATAGGGCCGGGTTCCTTGCGTGTTGTTTTGGTTTTATATTTTTTTGTGCTATTCTTTGTGGTCATATTATTTGCTTGATGAATAAAACGCTTGCAAATTTAATGTAATTTCTCCAATTATTTCTTCTTTTAATCGTTTTTTTATACTTTTGCAACAAAAAATAAAAAGGATATAAATGAATAATAAAACAGAAATCCCTATATATTCGCATAATACGATCGAATTTGTTACCGTTTCTGCCGAATTTTGCGCCTACCTTGAGCAGCTCGAAGGTAAGAATAGGCACGAATTCATCGAAACCATGCAGAAGCTCCTGCCATTACTTTACCTGAAGGCTTTGCTCCTCCCACAGGTGGACAGCGAAGGCGATTTCCTGCCAGACGATCAGGTAACAGAAGCAGATTACAACTGGATTCGAAATGCCATATACCAGATTATGAAGGAGTCCGACGAGTATGAGGATTTGGTATATGACGAGGGTATGCAGACTGAGGAAAGTAAGTGGAAAACCATTAGTGAGGGCTTGGCAGATATGTATCAGGCACTTCGTAATTTTGTTTCTGCCTATCAGCAGCGTGTTGAGGCTTGTATGTTGGATGCTCTTTGGTGTGTAAGGGATAATTTCGAATTATATTGGGGACAGAATCTTGTGGATACGCTCAAGCAGTTGCACAAGATTCGTTATGTATTGAACAGCGGTTCTGATGAAGAAGATTTATAGTAGATTTGACAAACAGCGCATCCCAAAGCTTCCTCTGGCTCAATTCGAAGGAAGAATAGAAACTATTATTAGTGAGACGGAGGCAGTGAAAGCGGTTGATTACTTGTTAAGTCAGGATATCATAGGTTTTGATACAGAAACCAAGCCATCTTTTAAGGCAGGGCATCTGAACGAGGTTGCTCTATTGCAGGTAAGCAGCAGAGACATTAGTTTCCTGTTTCGCCTGAATCACATAGGCATGCCTGCCTGTATTATTCGTCTGTTATCTGACAGCAGTAACATTAAGGTAGGCCTCTCCTGGCACGACGATATCCGCATGCTGCGGCAACGAGCCGCATTTAATCCAGGCCATTTCATCGAACTTCAGGAAATGGTCAGTGACTTCGGCATCCAGGATCTCAGCCTGCAGAAACTCTATGCCAACATCTTCGGCCGGAAAATCAGCAAGTCACAGCGCCTTTCCAACTGGGAAGCCGATGTCCTCACCGAATCCCAGAAACGCTATGCCGCCACCGATGCCTGGGCCTGCGTCATGCTCTATGAGGAATTCATCCGCATGAAAACCGAAGGCTATGATCTGGAAGTAGTCCCCGAACCGGAACCCAAGTCTGAAGATGCATCACAAAAGGAAGAAAAGCCTAAGGAAAAGCCAAAAAAGCCAGGAACGTCACGAAACCAAAGAAAATCACAAAAACCAAAGCGATTCTATAAGCCAAACCAAAATAAGATAGACAAACAGTCATCTTAACAATGAACAATGAACCATTGTCATTGAAATAGAGGTGGTAGGTAGTACTTAACACACAATCTCCTCTAATCATGTAAATAATTTTCCAAACTCCATTTCTTCTCTCTTTTTTTCCCCCAGTTAGAGAAAACTTATTGCCTAACTGGGAAATTTTTGCCGCCACGTTAGGCGTTAAAAAATCTTATGCTAAAGAACATGTTTTGTCCTTTCTGCCGACTTTTCGATTGTCAAAATATTTCCAATTTCACAGTCACAAAGACAAAAAACGTTAGCGTAAAAAAAACAGTGCATTTTTTGCACGTTTCTTCAGTTGACAGTTGGCAGTTTCTGTTTCAGGAAATGTATACAGTATACAGTTTTGTTTTTCACAAAAACGACTCAGATATCAGTTATATCAGATATCAGTTTCTTTTTTGAGTTTTAGACATGTATTGACCAAAGTGCACACGTTACTTACTATTTAATATATACTATTATAATATATATATATAAAAATACATTAGTGTCCCGTTAAAATTGGGACGAGTTAAATATTAATCAAACAACCCCGGAATAAGGGGACCAGATTGCTCTTTGACATCATTGGAATAAGTCTTATCGAATAGTTCTCTGAGTGGCGTTTTGTCCGTGAGCGACATGCTGA
>JAFXZY010000067.1 GCA_017541025.1 Bacteroidaceae bacterium
CTCGGGCGGCATAGGGCATGAGTTCAAGGAGGGTACCTGCGGAGCGCTCACAGGAGCCATTATGGCACTGGGCATGTATGCCAGCGGTGACAAGAAGGCCCACCTGCGTATGGCTGCCGAGGTTTACGAGACATTCCAGAAACAGGAAGGCACAATATCATGCGGTGATATTTACGGCAAACACAAGTTCAATCACTGTGACGGCTGCAACCTGTGTGCCGTTAAGAAGGTGGTGGAAATTCTATACCGCAACGGAGACATCCGAACCAGCACCATCGCACCGTGGGAAGCCTCACCCCTAACCACTCTCCGGGGAGAGGGGAACGTCAACCAAGCGGTCATAAAATCATCGAAATAACAATATTACGCAATAACAGGCCCCCTCTCCCCGGAGAGGGTTGGGGTGAGGCTTTAATTATAAATTATGGCTTATGAATTATAGATTATTTCTGTTTTTAGGATTGACAGCAATTTTTTTGTTCTCTTCGTGCGGTGACGATGTAGAGGACAAAGTAGTGATTAACATACCAACAGACGATGATGAATGCTGCAATGCAGAGGAGACCTTCCTAGCATATTCGTTCCTGAATAACGGCTACGTGAGGGAGTTGCCTGAGTTACGTGACACAATTGACAATAAATATGTACTGAAGGCGTATTCGGCTGGCGGTAAACTGCATGTAGGTTATAACGACCTTTTCTTTGCCCTGATAAAGATCTCTACCGACGGATATGTCCGTGACTTCCAAGTCAATGACATCAAACCGCTGATGACCATGACAGGGATGAATATGCAGCACTCAACACCTACGTCAATAGCGACGACGGTTTACGACGATACATTCCCAGCTGTACGACATGCCTGGATATCGTTCCTGATGAGTAGCAGCGATGGCGGGTACTGGGAACTTTCCTACAAGGCTGCATGGCAACAAAAAGAGATTGAGCACAGTGCTACGGTAATAGAAGTGAACGCGCTGGGTAGCGGTCAGAACTGGCTGAAATCCTTCAAGAAGGATGAACAAACCTATTATCTGTCGTTGGTAAACCCCAATGCTTTCCAGATGGGTATCAATACGATTCAGGCATACGTCTCGAAGCAGAGCGCCGACAAAAGGGTACCTTATCAGATAGCAGATGAGACCTTTACCATAGAAATTACACCTACCATGCCGGATATGGGTGACCACAGTTCGCCCAACAACACCCCGCTGATAAAACAAGAGAACGGCGTCTATGAGGGTAATCTGAACCTGTCAATGACAGGACTCTGGAACATTCACCTGGTGGTGAAGGATCAGGAGGGAACCATTGTTGCAGGTGACGATAATGACAACAGTGGATACAGCAGCCTGTACTGGAGTGTAACCATATAAAAGAAGAAAACTCTGTCTATGATTCATATATTTGTATGTAAGTTAGTACTTGGAGCGGGGCTGTCAGCAATGGCAGTCCCTGCTTTTTCGCAGACCGCGCAGCAGGCGGACTCGGTTGACAGCAAGGAGGTTACCCTGAGCGAGGTGACGGTTACTTCTGCCGTCGGTGCCGGACGGAAGGTGGCAGGTAAAGGGCATACCGCCAGTATCGAAGAACATCTGTTGCAACTGAATAATGTGACAATGATAAGGCGAGGCAGCTATGCCTGGGAACCTGTGGTAAACAACATGACAACGGAACGGGTATCCACTACCATTGACGGTATGAAGATATTCTATGCCTGCACGGACAAGATGGACCCTGTAACCAGTTATGTGGAGAGCGGGAATCTGCAACGCATCCGCCTGGATGCAGGGTTGGACGGCAATCCGCAGGCCACGGGCAACATCGGCGGCAGTATTGACCTGAAGCTGCGCAAGGCAGGATTCGCTGCCAAGCCGCAGGAGTACAATGCAACGGCAGGCTATGAGTCCAACGGCCATCTACAGGTATATGGCATTGATGCCGCTTTCTCCTCATCGAAGATATACGCCAACATGGGGGCTTTCTATCGTCATGCCGGCAACTACAAGGCAGGCGGAAACGAGGAGGTGGGGTTTTCGCAGTTCAGAAAAGTGAACACCTTCCTGAATCTTGGTTGGCAGCCCAGGCAGAATCATATCATTGAGGGAACGGTTATCTTTGACCGTGCTACGGATGTAGGCTATCCCGCACTGAATATGGATGTCAGCGATGCTACGGGCCTCATCACTTCCCTCTCCTATCGGCATGAATATTTACAGGGATTCTTCTCGCGCTGGGAGAGCAAGGTATATTATAACCATATCACCCACAATATGGATGATACTGGCAGGCCCGATGTGGTGATTCACATGGATATGCCCGGCAGAAGCAGCACAGCAGGACTATATAGTTTATTACAAGGTACGCGAGGCAATCATCAGTTCCAACTGAATTATGATGCCTACCACAATACGCTCTTTGCGGATATGACAATGTATGTGAAGGGAGCCAAACCGATGTATATGCTAACATGGCCTGATGTGGGAACAATAAATAGCGGACTGGCCCTATCAGATGATATCTCATTAGGGGCACGCCATAGCTTGCGTATCTCTGCCAAAGGGTCGTGGCAGCATCGCCGTATCAACAATGACGAGGGATTCCGGGCTCTGAGCATTTATTTCCCAGGCATGTCCCGTACGAATTCCGACTTCTCGGGCAGGGTTGCTGCCAGCTATTCGTACCATCAGGGGAGATGGAAATTCTCTGTAGGAACAGGCTATGGCAACCGTACTCCTACGGTTACGGAGGCTTACGGCTATTTCCTGAACAATACCTTCGACCGTTACGACTATATCGGCAATCCTGCTCTGAAGAACGAATCGGCTATTGAGGTGAATGCCTCTGCCTCACTGACCGGCAATCCCATCGAGGCGCGTTTGGAGGTGAATACCTTCTTCTTTCAGAATTACATCATCGGTATCCCGGACAGCAGGCTATCGGCAATGACTATCGGAGCTGCGGGTGTAAAACTGTATCAAAACCTGCCCAGCGCACAAATCGTTAATGCGACAGTAAACCTCAACTGGCAGATTCTGCGTTGGCTCCGTTGGGAGAACAACATCAGATACAGTTACGGAAAGGAGAATACAGGAGCTTGGCTCCCGCTGATTGCGCCGTTCAGCTACCAGTCTAAATGCAAGGTGTTGTGGGGGAATGTGGAAGCCGAGGTGGGTACCGAAGTGGTGGCCCGCCAAAACAATTTCAGTCAGAAGTATGGTGAGACACTCACGCCAGGCTACAACATCTGGCATATTAACGCAGGATGGCGTTTCAACTTAGGAAAGGTTCTATGCGACCTACATGTAGGGATAGATAATATCTTTGACCACTATTACTCCACCTATTCCGATTGGAACCATATCCCTCAGAAGGGGCGGAACATCTACACCAACATCTCTTTGCAGTTCTAAACTGCAGAGATTAGGGGTTAGAGAACGGTTAACGGTTATTGGTTATCGGTTATTGGTTATTGAAACCGTAAACGGTAAACGGTAAACTCTAAACTTTATAAATTATCGTTCCCCTCGCCCACGGGAGAGGGGTTAGGGGTGAGGCCGGGGTTAGAGGGTTTTCTGATTTATATCCTGTAGGACCAGACCAGCCAGCATGAAGCCGAAGATGGCGGTGATGTGAGCCAGGGTACCGTTGATTTGGGCTTTAGACGAACACCATTCATGGTTCAGGAGACTTGGGTCGCCTGGACCGTTTTTGGCTTTGGGACACATACACTGCTCTGTTCCGCAGGTAGCGTTCTGACCCAGGTTTTTCAGCAACTCATCACTATATATGCACTGGAACTTATGACGGGGGAAGGACTTATCCTTCTTGAACTTATTACGCAAGGCACGGGCCAGGGGGTCACCCTGCACCTTCCAGAACTCCGCTACCTTAATACGTGTAGGGTCCAGCTTCAGGGCCGCACCCATCGAGGAGAAGAAAACAGACCTGTGCTCCCCCTTAGGCTGAATGCCTGTAGCCAGTAAGATAAGGGCCGCCTTATCCTTTAGTGAATCAATGGCATCGATGATATAGTCGTAGTCTTCCAAATGGAACTCCTCGGCCGTCTCAGCAGTGAAGATTTTCTGCAAGGCAGTAACCTCAGCTTTAGGGTTGATGGAAAGCAGGCGTTCCTTCAGGGCATCAACCTTGACCATACCCACCGTCTTCATGGTAGCCATCAGCTGGCGGTTCACATTGGTGATGCACACGCGGTCGGAATCAACAATGGTCAACTGTCGGATACCACTTCGTACCAAACTCTCGGCACACCAGGAGCCTACGCCGCCTACGCCAAATATAATTACCCGTTTCTGGGCGATGCTGTCCATCGTCTTATCACCTAAAAGCAGTTCTGCCCTACGGAAAATCGCTTGTTCTATCGCCATATTTTTCTGATTTTGGGCGCAAATTTACGGATTTTTCTTGAATATACCATACATGTGGTATGCAAATAACCTCCACATGGTATTGTGGAGAAAAGAAAACTGCCGTACCTTTGCACCGTCGTTCAACAATAACGTCAACGTCAACGTCAACGATAACGGGAACGGGAACGGGAACTAACTTAACGACAACGATTAAATAATAACAATAAATAAAAGGATAAGGTTATGAGTAAAATTGCAAAACAGCTGACTGAGCTCGTCGGCAACACCCCACTTCTGGAGCTCAACAAGTATTCAACGGCTAAGGGACTGGAAACTCCTGTTATTGCCAAAGTAGAGTTTTTTAATCCTGGCGGCAGCGTAAAGGACCGTATCGCACTGGCAATGATCGAGGACGCTGAGCAGAAAGGTATCCTGAAGCCAGGAGCAACCATCATCGAACCCACCAGCGGAAATACTGGCGTAGGATTGGCACTGGTCAGCGCCGTTAAGGGCTACCACCTTATCCTTACCATGCCCGAGACCATGAGCGTGGAGCGCCGTAACCTGGTTAAGGCATACGGTGCCGAGGTTCGCCTCACCTCTGGAAAAGACGGCATGCCTGGTGCCATCCGCGCCGCCGAGGAGCTGCGTGACAGCATTCCCGGCGCAGTGATTCTGCAACAGTTCGAGAACGGTGCCAACCCTGCCAAGCACTATGCTACCACGGGTCCTGAGATCTGGCGCGATACAGACGGACAGGTGGATATCTTTATCGGCGGCGTAGGAACAGGCGGTACCATCAGCGGTACAGGTAAGTACCTGAAGGAGCAGAATCCCAATGTGAAGGTGATTGCCGTAGAACCTAAATCCAGTCCCGTACTGAACGGTGGTCAGAGCGGTCCCCATAAGATTCAGGGTATCGGTGCCGGTTTCATCCCCAAGACTTACGATGCCAACGTGATAGACGAGGTATTCGATGTGGAGAACGACGATGCCATCCGTACGGGTCGTGAGATTGCCCAAAGTGAAGGGCTGCTGGTTGGAATCAGTGCCGGAGCCGCCCTCTATGCTGCTATTCAGGTGGCTAAGCGTCCCGAAAACAAAGGAAAAAAGATTGTTGTACTTTTGCCTGATACTGGCGAAAGATATCTCTCAACCGTCCTCTACGCCTTCGAGGACTATCCATTATAATCAGAAAGGAGCCAATCGGCTCCTTTTTTTACTTATTGGTTTTCCTGAATCTCTTGTGTAGGATGCAGATAAGTTTCACAAACGGATAGTGAAGCTGTATCCTGCCCGTAGCACTGTAGATGTCAATTTGCCGATACAGCATAGAGCGGTACAAGCGCCAGCCATGAAGTGAGAGGAGGCGCGTCTTCATCAGTCGTGCCGCACGCATCTGAGCCTCCAACAGTTGCTGCAAAGCTTCGGCATCGGCATTGACGGTTAACCCCTTTTCGTTCCAACGATACAAATACAAGCCGCAGGAGAGCGTAGCTACCTTGGGTTCGGTGGACAACAATTCGGAGTAGAACCAAAGATCTTCGAAAATACGTCCTTCAGGAAACTGGAACTTCTGAAACAACTGCCTCCTGTAAACCTTATTATAGGCATAAGTATGTTCCCATGCTTCCGTCTCGTGCCAATACTCCCGAGCAGAAGGCCATATCCTTGTGGGGAAATTCTGTTGGTATTCCGATGTATATCCACAATGAACCCGCACAGGGAACTCTGCCACATCCACCTCGGGGTGCTGAAGCATATAGCTAAGCACTGCGGGAATGGTAGAGGGAGCCACCAAATCGTCGCTATCCGCAAACATCAGATAATCACCGCAGGCCTTAGAAATGCCATAATTACGAGTTTCCGATGGGCCGCCGTTGGTTTTATGAAAGACTCGCACAGCTGCATTCTCACTACTTATACAATCTGCCAACTGAGCCGTTGAATCAGTGCTGCCATCGTTGACAAGGATAACCTCAGTCTCGCTGGGAAGTTGTTCCAAGATGCTCTGCACACATTGCCGCAGTGTATCAGCCGCATTATAGCATGGTATGATTATAGAAAGACGCATAGGCTGTTAACGGTTAGGGCAAAAAGCCCGTATTTTAGCGTATAGCATTTCAGGGGCAACGGGAAGAGTGCACTTTCCTTTAGGGAACGAAGACAAGACATTACCTCCCTGAAGCTATGAGACAGCAGCCAACAGTTATAAATATAATCCATAGTGAGCTGCGAAACGCGCCTCTGTAATGCCTCGTGTTCCTTTCCCTGGCATGTCAGGGTTAAAGTATTCAGTTGCTTAACAACAAACAGCATGTCATGCAGTCGTCTTTTTACATGCTCCCGCTCCTGCTGATGCGTGATAGTGTTGGTGCGTACCCTGTAATAATAAGGTGTACACCCAACGACCAACACAAGTTCGGCCTTCAGCAGCAACTGGGGCGTGAACAATTCATCCTCGTGCACAATACCTGGCAGGAAACGCAAATCTCCCAAGATTTCCCTACGAAACATGTAGCAGCAAGCAGAACCCCGCAAATTACGTTTCCTAAGAAAGTCAACGCCGCTACGGAACAGCTGAATGCCTTTCTGATATCTCTTCCGGGAAAGGTCGTGAGAAAAGTCGAACATCAGTATATCAGGGCGGTTAGACAACTGCATATCCAAGACCAGCCTGTATTCCTCGGGTAACACGAAATCATCGGCATCCAAAAACTGGATATAATCGCCCTGCGCCAACTCTATGCCCTTATTACGTGCAGCAGAAAGCCCCTGATTCTCTTGTCGGAAGACGGTTACTCCCTCCATTTCAGGAGCCGGAACGGTACTGCCATCGTCAATAAGCAGAATCTCTCTTTCCATAGGGAGCAAAGGCAAAGAAAGAACACTCTGAACGCATTCTTCCAACATCTGCAAAGGCTCATTGTAATAGGTAATGATAAAAGAGACTCTCAACATGACGGTCAAAACTTTGCTGTTACATCTTGTGCTTTCACCACGGCTGGATTTCCGCAGATAAGGAGCTTTTCTGACCCACCCTTGCTATAGTCCGATGCACAAACGGCTCCGCTTCCTACCACAGAACAGGCTGGAATAACGGTGCCCTTGAGCAAAACGGTGTGGAAACCCAAATACGTGCCATCGCCCACAATCACATCACCATTCATAGGCTTGGGATTACCCTCAGAAAAAATCTGGTGGATGGTGCTGTCGCAGACATACATCTCACCGGCAAACACACCATTTCCGATGCTGATATGATGGCAGCAGTGAATCTGCGTGTCTCTGCCCAGATAAATGTGGGAACCCGTCTCTAACAGCGCTTCCTTACCTATGGCAATGCAAGTATCGGGTCCTATGCGCAGAGGGCCGTTCAACTTCCAGGTTCCCTGAATGTTCAGCTCGGCCTTACCTGAAGAGGCTGTATAATCCTCATGATCTGAGCCAATAACAACCATATTTCTGGTGGCATCAGAGGGAAGAATTATCTCACCCTCGAACTTTAATTTCATAGAGCCATAAACCCTAATGGGCAAAAGCCTTACAGCCTTCCATCCGCCTGCATGATAGTTGAGACGGAAAGTAGCAAGCCAGTTGACATGTATTAATGACCGCAGTTTCATGTCTTCATTTTATACAATTTATGGGCAAAGGTATCTATTATTTCACATTCTACCAAATTTCATCGGTAGGAATCACAATTTCAAGCCCATTATTCGCGTTATATATAAGAAGAAGGAATAATACATATTTATGAAGATTCTGTTTTTGGGAGACGCCTCTATGGCTCACTACAACCTGTCACTCGGTCTGAGAAAACTTGGGCACGAGACACTGGTTATAAGTGAGAAAATGCGTTGGCGCGAATTCCCACAAGATATAACACTGGACCGCGAGAAAGGTTTATGGGGAAGCATCAAGTACCTGATACAGGTTTTACTGTTATTGCCCAAACTAAGGGGATATGATGTAGTTCAGTTGGTAGGGCCTAACTTCATGGCTCTGAGAAAAGAGAAACTCAAATGGATATACGATTATCTGAGACGTCACAACAAACGGGTGGTAATGACGGTACTGGGCGATGATTACTACTGGGTACATGGATGTTGCGACCTTCATCTTTTCCGCTACAGCGACTTCAATCTGGGCCCTGTTGACCGCAGGCTGACATTTCCCTATGCCAAGAAGCAATACGAAGAATGGACCCTGCCTGTAAACAAGGATTTCAGCCAATACATGGCAAGTACCTGCGACGCCATAACGCCTGTACTGTACGAATACTGGTGGTGCTACCAACAGTATTGGGGAAGCAAATCTACCTACATGCCTTTGCCAGTTGTTCCAGATGAGAAGGACCCCGAAGCCTTCGGTGTAGGAGAGAAAGTCCGCTTCTTTCTAGGCCTACAACGCAATCGGGCAGAATACAAGGGTACGGACATTTTGCGCAAGGCTTTAGAGGATGTTGTTGCCAAATATCCGGATAAAGCTGAATATACCATTGTGGAGAATCTGCCATATAAGGAATACATAGAAAAAATGGAAGGGCATGATGTGGTGATTGACCAACTCTACAGCTACACGCCTGCCATGAACGGCCTTCTTACTATGGCAAAGGGACTTGTCTGTGTGGGGGGAGGAGAACCGGAGAACTATCAGGTTCTGGGTGAGACAAAGCTACATCCCATTGTTAACGTGGAACCATACTACGAATCAGTGTACAAGGAACTGGAAAACCTGGTACTGCACCCCCAACTCATTCCGGACCTAAAAAGGCAGAGTTATGAATTCGTACAGCAATATCATCATTATATTAAGGTAGCCCGACGTTACGAAGCACTTTACAATTCACTTTTTTAAAGAAGATACTTCTGCTTAATCAAAAAATTATTTGTACCTTTGTCTGTAAAAAAGAACTGACGAATGATTGTTTGTATAGCTGAGAAACCTTCCGTAGCCCGCGATATTGCTCACGTTTTGGGAGCCAACACCTCGCACGACGGGTATATGGAGGGAAATGGATACCAGGTTACATGGACCTTCGGTCATCTATGTGAGTTGAAGGAACCCCATGAATATACTCCATTATGGAAGAATTGGAGCCTGAGCCAACTGCCCATGATTCCGCCCCGTTTTGGCATTAAGCTGAAAGCCGACAAGGGTGTTGAGAAGCAGTTTAACACCATTGCCTTGCTGATGAGTAAAGCCGAAGGGATTATCAACTGCGGCGATGCCGGCCAGGAGGGTGAGTTGATTCAGCGCTGGGTAATGCAGAAGGCATTGGCCAAATGCCCTGTGAAGCGTCTGTGGATCAGCAGCCTTACGGAAGAGGCTATCCGTGAGGGTTTTCAGACACTGAAAGACCAGTCGGAATACCAAAGCCTGTACGAGGCGGGCTTGATGCGCGCCATCGGCGACTGGCTGTTAGGGATGAATGCCACACGCCTCTACACGCAGAAATATGCTTTTGGCAAACACCAGGTGTTGAGTGTAGGTCGCGTGCAAACGCCCACCCTGGCACTGATTGTAAACCGCCAGAAAGAGATTGAGAACTTTGTGCCACGCCAGTCGTGGGTTCTCTCCACCTTATACCGGGATGTCAAGTTCAGTGCCATCATGCGCGACGAGGAAGCAGAGGCCGAAGAAGCAGCCGAGATTGCAGAAGCAGCCAAGCAGGGAAAGACACTGAAGAGCAAAGGCCCTATCTACAGGTTGATGGAATATGCCACCGAGCAGGAGGGAAAAGACACATTGGAAGCCATCAAGGACAAACCCTTTACCGTGCTTTCCGTTACCAAGAAGAAGGGATTTGAGACGCCGCCTCGCCTGTACGACCTGACCAGCCTGCAGGTTGACTGCAACAAGAAGTTCGGCTTCAGTGCTGACCAAACCCTCAACCTCATTCAGAGTCTTTATGAGAAGAAGGTTGCCACCTATCCGCGTGTAGATACCACCTTCCTGCCCGATGATGTCTATCCCAAGTGTCCTCAGATTATGAACGGACTCTTTCTGACCAAGAATGCGGGAACACAACCTTATGCGGAAATCGTAAAGACATTGGGCGGCAAACCGCTGAAGAAGAGCAAGAAGATATTCGACAACAGCAAGGTAACCGACCACCATGCCATCATCCCCACAGGTGTTTCGCCCCAGGGTCTTACAGAGATGGAGTGGAAGGTGTTCGACCTGATTGCCCGTGCCTTCATCGCTGCCTTCTATCCCGATTGTCTCTTCGAAACCACTACCGTTATCGGCGAAGTTAAGAAGACAGAGGAGGAATCCGTACTCTTTCGCGTAAACGGGCGTGTTACAACAGACGAGGGTTGGAAAGTTGTATATAAGAAACAGCCCCCTTCTAACTCCCCCTCTATGGGGAGTACCCCAGACAAGTCCCTCCCCATAGAGGGGGATGGGTTGGAGGGAGGGTCTGAAGCAGCGGATGCTTCACTGCCCGTCTTCGAGAAAGGCGAAAGTGGTCCGCATACCCCCTCGTTGACCGATAAATGGACTACGCCTCCCAAACCTTACACCGAGGCAACCTTGCTTCGTGCTATGGAAACAGCAGGCAAGATGGTGGAGGACGAGGAACTGCGCGATGCGTTGAAAGAAAATGGTATAGGCAGACCCAGTACCCGTGCTGCTATCATCGAAACTTTGTTTCGCAGGCATTATATCCGCAAGGAAAGGAAAAGCCTCTGGGCAACCCCAACTGGAGTGGAACTTATAGAAATCATACACGAGGAACTGCTGAAAAGTGCCGAGCTGACAGGCCTTTGGGAAAAG
The DNA here is from genome assembly GCA_017541025.1 of Bacteroidaceae bacterium. GTDB lineage: Bacteria > Bacteroidota > Bacteroidia > Bacteroidales > Bacteroidaceae > Physcousia. Next base: position 11,154 of record JAFXZY010000067.1, read on the forward strand.
AAACTGAGAATGATAGAACGCAAGGAATACCAGGCTCAGACATTTCTGGAAGAACTCAAGCAGATGGTAACTGACATCGTTACAACGGTCTTGAACGACAAGAATCCCCGTCAGATAAGTGTAAGTGTAGAACCCGCAAATAAAAAGAAGGGCAATAAAAAGTAAGTTCCATACGTTATTATATAGAACTTCACTGAATTAGTATGTTAGGCAGATATAGGAAGATAAAGGAAGATTACCGCTTATCAACGTCAGAAGATAGAGGACTACGCACTGGTCTTTTATCTCTCTCTACCTTCTTCTATCTCCTTTTGATTCTTGCCGGAGCAGGATTGCTGTCTTCATGCGGCGGAGCTGACAAGTACCTGAAGAAGGGCGACCAGTTCTATGCCATTGGTGAATATTACAATGCGGCAAGTGAATACAAAAGGGCATACGCACGAACCAAGACAACAGATAAAGTGAATCGTGGTATCAGGGCATGGAAAATGGCAGAATGCTATAGGAAAATCAACTATAGTGCCAAGGCCATAGGTGCCTACCAGAATGCCATCCGATACAACTATCCAGATACCCTGGCGTGGCTCTATCTGGCCAAGCTACAGCAGAAAACGGGCGATTACAAGACAGCCATCAAGAGCTATAACACTTATCTGGAGATGGTACCTAAAGCACCGTTGGCCGTCAACGGTGTGCAAGGATGTATGCAAGCGCCCATCTGGAAGCAGAAACCCACATTGTACTCTATCAAGAAGGAGCCTATCCTTAACAGCCGTCGGGCGGATTTCTCACCTATGCTTTGGGGTACTGAGTCCGACCAGCTTTTCCTATCTACCACACGCCCCCAGGCTACCGGAAACGAAATCAGCGGCATCACAGGTGCCAAGAGCGGCGATATCTTCTTTACCAAGAAGGATGACAAAGGCAAATGGGGAACACCTGAAATAGCGGAAGGCGAACTGAACAGCGAGTATGACGAGGGTGCCTGCTGTTTCTCCCCAGATGGAAAAACCATGTATCTTACCCGCTGTACCTTCGACCCCGATTATCCCCGTTACGCCGAGATATACATCAGTCAGCGCAGCGATGCCTCTTGGAGTAAGCCTCAGTTGCTGCAAATCACCAAGGATACGCTTTCCAGCTATGCCCATCCGACTGTCTCACCAGATGGTAGATGGCTCTACTTCACCAGCGATATGCCTGGTGGATTGGGTGGGAAAGACATCTGGCGCATTGCGCTGACAGAAGGCGGCGGCCTGGGCGGTGTAGAAAATGTGGGTGCTCCTATAAACACCGAGGGGGACGAGATGTTCCCTTCCTTCCGTCCTAATGGTGAGCTTTATTTCTCCAGCGACGGACATGTGGGCATGGGAGGACTGGATATCTTTAAGGCCAAACGAGATACTGTTACGGGAGAATGGTCTATCCAGAACCTGAAAGTCCCCATGAACAGTAGCGGAGATGACTTCGGCATGACTTTTGAAGGACTCCACAATAGAGGTTTCTTCTGTACCAACAGAGGTGATGCCCGCGGATGGGATCATATTATGTCGTTTGAATGTCCCGAGGTTGTTCATACCGTCAAGGGATGGGTCTATGAAAAAGACGGATATGAGCTACCCGAAGGACTTGTCTATATGGTGGGCAACGATGGAACATACCAGAAGTTGAGTGTGCGTGGCGACGGCTCTTTTGTTCAGGAAGTTACTCCGAATGTGGATTACGTCTTCTTAGGTACCTGCCAAGGCTATCTGAATCATAAAGAGGAACTGCACGTTGACACCAGCAGTGTCAGCCAGGAGTTTGTCTTGCAGTTCCCACTGGCCAGTATCAACAATCCCGTACTCATCCGCAACGTATTCTATGAGTTCGACAGCGCAGCACTGACAGAAAGCAGTACTCAGGCACTGGACAGTCTGGTGGATTTGCTGAACGAGAACCCCAATGTCACCATAGAACTTTCCTCCCATTGCGACTATCGAGGCAAGGACGAATACAACGAGAAACTGAGTCAGCGCCGCGCCGAGAGCGTTGTCAACTATCTGATAGCACACGGAATAGAAGCTGAACGTCTTACTCCTGTGGGTTACGGCGAGAAACGTCCCAAGGTGGTAACACGCAAGATGGCAGAACAGAACGATTTCCTGCATGAAGGCGACACGCTTACCGAGGCATTCATCCTACGTATAGAAGATGTGGATAAGCAAGAAATCTGCAACGCTTATAACCGCAGAACAGAATTCAAGGTTTTACGTACCACTTACCGGCTCTTTGAAAATGTTAAGCCGACAGAAAAAGCAGAAAAACTGATTCCTGAAGCAGAAAAGCCTGCCAAGGAAGCAGAAAAACAGACTCCAGAAGCTAAAAAGCCTACAGAAGAAAAAGAAAAGCCTAAGGAAGAAAAAGAATAAATCCTATTTCTTTTGGTTGTTTCCAAAGAAATTTCTATTTTTGCGAAAGATTAACATAAATTTTCTTTGAAAACAACACTATTATGGCACTAAACAGAAGATCTTTTCTGAAAAGAACAGCTGCCGCTACGGCATTGTTCAGTATCTTGCCCCGCCAAGTGATGGGTAAGATGGGTGGAGCCAATAACTTTGTGGCTCCCAGTGATCAGCTTACACGCGGACTTATCGGTGTAGGCGGTATTGGACGTTCCGGTCACCACTTCGCAAGTGACCAGTCCTGCAGGTTGGTTGCAGTTTGCGATGTGGACCAGAAACATCTGGACTCTGCAGTAGCAGCAGCCAAGAAGAACTTTAATGAGACCGTAAAGGCATATCACGACTTCCGCGACCTCATTCACGATCCCAATGTTGACATTGTTCACATTGCCACCCCACCCCATTGGCACGGACTGATGTCGGTAGAGGCTGCTAATGCCGGAAAGGATATCTTCTGCGAGAAGCCCATGACCCGTACCATCGGTGAGGGTAAGCGTGTAGAAGAGGCTGTAAAGCGCAATGCCCGCGTATTCCGTCTGAACACATGGTTCCGCTTCAAGGATACTTTCTATGGCTTGGGTACCGATGTAAAGCCACTGAAGAAACTGGTTGACAGCGGTCTGCTGGGTTGGCCTCTGAAGGTACGTATCTCTGGTGCAACCGGCTTTACATGGAAGTTCTACTGGGTAGGAAAAGAGAATCTGGAGGTTCAACCCATTCCAAAGGAACTGGATTACGACCTGTGGTTAGGCCCGGCTCCCTACAAGCCATATAATATTCATCGTACACACCAGACCTTCCGCGGTTACTTCGATTATGACGGTGGCGGTCTGGCTGATATGGGTCAGCACTACATCGACCCCGTTCAGTACATCCTGGGCAAGGACGACACGTTCCCCGTTAAGGTCGAGATTGATGCCCCTCAGCAGCATCCCGATGCAGTGGGTATCTGGCGTAAGATAACCTACACCTACGAGGACGGTTGTCAGATTATCCTCGAGGGCGAAGGATTCGAGAGCGAAGGCAAGGTGCCTTATATCGAAGGTCCTAAGGGTAAGGTCTATAAGGGCTTCGAGTGCACCATCCCCAATGTGCAGGAGCTCATCAATGAGATGCCCGATCCCGAACCACGTAATACCGACTTCCTGGAGTGCGTTCGCACCCGTCGTCAGTTTGCCCTCAACGAGAGCAACGGTCACCACAGTGCTACCATCGTAAATATGGGCGTTTGTGCGCTGCGTCTGAACCGCACCCTGCATTTCGATCCCAAAACCCAGCTCTTCATAGGCGACGAGGCAGCCAACCTGCTTATCAACCAGCCAATGCGCGGCGAATGGGGAAAGATGATCTAACTGTAAGCAGTTTCTCATTTATCATTTAACCATTTACCATTTAGCAAACGGTAAACAGTAAACAGTAAACAGTAAACTATAATGAAAAAGATATTTAATATAATGTTGCTGACCGTACTGATGCTGACGGTCACAACGACTCCCGCCTTTGCACAGGATGCAAGACAGAGAACCACAGAGACTATTGTGCAGGATGCATTGGCACTGATGCCTTTGCAGAACCAGACCGACTTCAACCGCGAGATGGAGGACATTGCCAAGGCCGCTCCTCAGTCCATTCAGGTTCTTGTTGGTATGATGCAGCCTACAGAAAAGGCTAAGAAC
>JAFXZY010000068.1 GCA_017541025.1 Bacteroidaceae bacterium
AAGATTATAGAACTGAAGCGTTCGATTAACATCCCTGTTTCCTTCACGTCGAACTACCGAGATTTTTTCGGTAGTTGCCTCTTTTTTCAATTCATAGGTATCGTATACGTTCTTCAAATGAACACCAATATTATCCGATGAACAATCGAACAGCATCCCCATCGCCTTTTGGGTACACCATATGGTTTTATCCTTATAATAGACCTCAACACCCTTTTCCTTTCCTTCAATCTGAAAAATCAGGAACTCCGCAGTACTATTACGTATCTCTCTCCTTTTTGCCATATATTCCAATATTTTCTGCGAAGGTACAAAGAAATAATGAGCCCACCAAAAGGTAAGCCCATTATGTTTTGAAATAAAGCAAAGGTCAGATAGGTCACACCAAAACATCTTCCTTCTTCCCTCTTACATCTTACATCATCTAATTCAGGAGGAGGAATAATCAACTTAGAAAAATTTTTATTTAAGCTACTTTTTGCTCGGAAATAAGTTAGAAAATTATCACAAATAGGCTTAAAAAGTTTGGAGCCGCAACTCAGTTGCAAAGAGAAAAGGCCTGCCTCGCGGCAAGCCATTTCAACAACTTTTTATCAAAATTACGTATGAATCAAATTAGGCAAAAGTCTCATTTCTTTATACCAATGATGGTTGCGTAGGACGGTTTTTTAAGATGTATCTCTGTCAGCGTGAAGCCAGCATCAATGAGCATTTGCTGAAGCTGCCTTGGCTGATAGGCAGTCATACCTTCCACTAAGTTGGTCCATTTGGAATTATTGTCAACCACCTCTACCATAATTACGAATTTGCCTTTGGGCTTCAGGACGCGTTTCACCTCCTGTAGGCAGGCGGGCATATTGGGCCAGAAATATACGGTCTCTACTGCTGTTACAAGATTGAACTTCCCATCTTCGTAAGGTAGCTTCTCAGCAGAGCCTTGACTAACAAACACCTGCTTGTCAAGCACTTTGGCATTCACTTCTTTGCTTTCGCTACGCTTTCCTCAGAGATATCAATGCCATAAACACTGGCTCCTTTGCTTCGTTTGAGCAGCCGTTGTAAGGTGGCTCCACCACCGCAGCCAATGTCGAGCATTGTCCATCCGTCTTGTATACCAGCGAGATTCAGTCCCCAATTCGTCAGCGGTGCATGACTGACACAGACTTTGTAAGGGTAGGTGTCACGGTGTTAGTGACCTGTTAGCCAAACAGGTAACATTGCATGAGAACCATAACCATCGGGGATGAAAGCTTGCTGGGTTAGGTGTTGATGTAGGGCGCTATTAATAGTAGCAGTTGCAAGTATTAATAGTAGCAAGATTTTCTATTAATAGTAGCTTAATAGGTTATAGGTTATTGGTTATGGGATACTGGTTATAGAATGGAAAATAATTTGACAATAGCGATGTCGACTGCGCCCACATCAGAAAGCCGTTGGTTATAGAATTTTTACTGCCAGGTTAGGGAGTAAAAATTCTCTAACTAAGGAGAAAGTTTTTCTTAACTTAGCAGTAAAAGGGGGTAGAATAAGGGGCTTGAAAAATATCTTTACACTTTCGATGAAAAAAAGAAGAGGGAAGCGTGGGCTCCCCTCTTCTTATGTATAGGATGAATTTACTTACTTAACAGATATCTTTTTGCCATCCTGGATGAAGATACCCTTCTGAGCCTTGCTTACACGCTGACCAGCAATGTTGTAGATAGCACCGTTGTTAACGTTACCGTTAACGTTGACGTTTTCTATAGCATCGGGATCGCCGCTCTCTACACCTACTGTGAAGCCTTCAGGAGCAGGAGTAACGGTCTTGTTGTCAGTCCAGCTGGGGATAGCATAGCTGTTCAAGGTCTTGCTTGCACTTGAGGTGATATACAGGTTGTTAGCATAGTCAAATGCCATACCGGTAATCTGAGTCTCTGCAACATTGAAGTTATACTTAGCCTCCAAGAAGATCTTTCCGTTAGGCATAGGAACGTAGTTGGTCTCATAAATAACAACCTTACCGTTACCCATAGGAATAGCTAGGATAGAACCATCGTTGGTAGTAGCTATTGCCTCGCCATAAGTTGCGGTACTGATATCGCTGAAGTTTTCGCCTCCATCTGCAGTGAAATGCTTGATAGAAGGCTCTGTTGCACTAGGATTAGCTCTGTACTGCTCATACCACAAGCCACCACGTTCATCGGCAACGATACCTACATGACCCGGAGCAATGGTATACTGTCCGGTGAGAGGCTCGAATACACTGCTGGGAGCCGTAGTCCAAGAAGTAGCAGTACCAAGGTTGTAAGTGAAGCACTTGTAGTCAGAGTAGTTGTACTCGCCATCTGAACGCTGAGCACCCAGAACAGTAAGCTTGAGGTTTTCGCCCTCACCCTCTACTGCCAAACCAACAGCAGGACGATTCTGCTCCTCGCCACCAACGGTAACAATACCTGTTGCAGCATCCAGCTCACCACCCGTGAAGACAGGAGTCCAAGGCTTGTTCAAGTCGGCAGGATCGGCCTCCCATACAGAGCTGGTAGAGTTACCAGAAGCACGGGCGATGAAGACACGGCCATCCTTGCTTACGCGTACATTCTTAAGATCGAACTGGTAATCACCTGAGATGGTAATAACGTTCTTATTGTCCTTAATATCGAGGCCACCATAGAAGCCAGGAGTACCATCCTCTGCATTGATAGGCTGGAAGGTTGCATCGAAAGCATAGAGAGCACCAGGCTTCTGCTCGCTGATGGTACCTGAAGCATTACTGAGAGGACGAGACTCTGTTACGTAAATCTGGCCAAAGCCCTTGCTTGCAGGAACATTGTTGACAGCAAGACCGTAAGCAGAATATACCTTGTAGCCATCGCCAACCTTAGTAGGTGCGGTGATACCCAAAGCGGTAACATCCAGTTCGTATGTCATCTGAGTACCAGCAGGAACGCCAAGGAGGCTGTTGTCGATAGCAACTTCGTGACCGCCTGCCATGAGGTCACTACCCTTCAGTACATGAGAGTACTTGAGTTCGCCACCTGCATAGAAGTTGATGGCTGCGCTCTTAGCCTCAGCATTCAGGGTGTAAGCTACTACAACCTGGTCTGCATTGGTAGCTGTGCTCAGGTTAGATGCAAATGCGTTGAGTTGGATGTTAGGACGGGTATTCTGATACTCAGCACCATTCTTCCAAACAACACTACCACCGAACAGATGAGGCATATCATCCTTGCCCAAAGTCTGGAACCAGTGAGGATTCTCTGCTTTAGAACCATTGAGGATCCATGTGAGTTCACCAGTCTTGAAACGTGGGTCGGTAAGTTCAATCTTAGTACCAATGTTAGATTCGTTCAAAACAGTTGTGAAGAATACATTGGTAGCAGTACAGTTGCCACTGTTACGGCTTACGGAGTTACTGCCATCCATATTAGCAGCAACAACTTCGGCAATAATGATACAGTTCTTAACCTCGTCGGCATTAGTTGACCAACCGAAGATACCACCCCAGCAGGTAGTTTCCTCGCCATCGAGTACGAAGTGAACCTTACAGTTCTCAACAACGGTTCCGGCAGTCTCGTTAACACCGGCAATACCACCGTGAGTACCATCACCGCTAACCTGAGAGTGAACGGTTACGTCAACGTCGCAATCCTGAATCTTTGCATTGCGAGTGTAACCAGAAACACCACCGGCAAACTTAGCATAAGTATAGATAGTGGACTGAACCTTCAGGTTCTTAACAGTTCCTTCCTCAATATCGCTGAAGAGACCAGTGTTCTGATAATCACAATATTCCTCTTCAGAACCAATTGTCAGGTTAGTGATAGCGTGGCCCTGACCATCGAATACGCCATTGTAACGTGTACCGTGTGCAATAGGTGTGAAGGGGATACCCTTCATGTTGATATCGTTAGTCAAGACGGCGTTAGCCTTCTGGCCACCGTTTGAAACCGTAGCACTGAAGTAAACCAACTGCAGAGGAGTACCAATCTGATAAGTGCCGTTCTCGTCCTGAGGAGCCACAATCTTTGCAAGAGCAGGAATTGCCTTTGTAATGTCAAAGTTCATTGCATCCTCAAGTGAGATAGTACCTTCCTCGTAACCAAAGTTGATCTCTTCTACACCAGCCAAGATATCATCATAGTCTGATTCGGAGATCAGGTCAGACAACATTACAAGTGCATTTTCTGCAGCCTGTGCATCATCTGCCACTTTCTTATAAGCCTGCTTACCAGCATAGATATCCTGGAAGAGACCAGAAAGCTTCTGGATAGAAGCGTACTTCTGTTCAGGTGTACTTGCAGCTTCTGCCTCAGCTACGGCAGCCTCCAAAGCAGCCTTCAACTCTGCAGGATAGTTAGGAGCACCAGCAGCCTCGGTAGCATCATTTGGAACATACAGGGTGAGGATGGTATTGGCACGTGCCAACTGGCTCTCAAGAGCTGTAGCCAAGCCATCGGTAGCCTCATCGCCACTACCCAAGAAGGTGAGTCTGACGTTAGCAGCACCAGTCCATTCGTTGGTACCAACCTTAGAGTGAGGATTGGCAATGCCAATGGTAAGTACGCTGTCCTCTCCTACCTCGCAAGCAATGTAGTTCTGGTAACGACCAGCACTAGCAGCAATAGAAATACCGGTTGGACCATGAGCAGCATAACCGATAAGTTCGGCACCGCTTTCGTCGCTTGTAGAAACGAAATCGTCATAGATAGCAAGGTCAAGAGCACTAACTTTAGTTATATTACAGTTCTCGCCGTCAACAGCATCTTCTACTTTGATGTAATCCTCTATTACAGTCTGGAGGAAGTTAACATTGCCATTAGCACTGATTTGTGCAGCATAGTTGTAACTGTAGCGGTCGTTCTGTGGACGATAAGCACCATTTATACCTACCAGATAGTAACCGGGCTTCATACCCTTTACTGTCTGACTCATAGCAAATGGGTTAGCAGACCAAGACTCTATGCCATAGACTGTAGTACCATCCTCGCGTGTATAAGATTGATGACCAGTAGCTTTAGCTTCGCCATCCCATCCTTTATCCTTACCTTCGCTAAAGTCGGCATTAACAAGCATCTTGCTGATGTCTGTACCAGGAACATAACCTTTATTAATAGCAAGAGCCAGCCACTCGTCGATACGGACAATCTCCTTCTCAACCAGAGAGTCGGGCATTTCGTGCTCTTCTATAATATTTACAGCATCCTCCTCGAGGTATGCCATCAGCTCGTCGCGATCTTCACCTTGTACGTTATCATGTTCTTCCAGATAGGTCTTTGTTTCCTCAACCTTATCAGCATACTTCTTATATACCTTAATACTTGCGTCAAGCTTAGCCTCGCTTACATAAATTTCATCAAGGGCATCTGCCAGACTATTGAGATCTGTCACACCATTCAGTGCACCGATCTTTTCCTGCATATCTTCTATTGCTCCAGTATAAGCAATGGCATCTTCTGCCTTTGCAGTATAGAACTCATTGATCTTATTGACTACGTCAGGCAGCGTTTCTGCATTGGCTGTCATATACTCGCCAGCAGCATAAACGATGGTTCCGTGTGCAGGATTAGCAACGGGGTGAGCATCAACCTCCAAATCCTGATAGAATAAAGAGGTACGGAACTGCTTGCCGTTCAGCAGGTATGTGAACTTACCGTTGGCAATCTCATCCTCATTGATACGATAGATGTGATGACCATCCTCATCGATGGTTCCACCCTTCAGCGTGTAGCAGTTGGTAATGGTAGCAGTATTGTAGCGTGCGAAGTACTTATGAGTATCCTCGCCCTCAGAACCGGTAACAGTACCAATGGCATAGCAGTTCTTGATTTCGCAATAGCTACCCAGCCATCCAGAGAATGAACCATTCTCATTAGGACCGTCGCAATCACCAGTCATGTAGCAGTTGTCGATAGTAATGTGACAGGTAGAACCCATTACACAACCCAGGACACCACCGGCATTGGCACCACCTGTACATACTACGTGGCCGTCCATACCTACGTTCAGGAAGGTTACGTGACCTGCCCAATTTGCTGTCATACCTACGATACCACAATAGCCGAGACCCTCGATTTCGCAAGACTCATCCAGCACAACGTTCTTGATGAATACACCTTCAGCACTACGTGCATCAGCATCCGACATACCGTCACCACTGGAGGCACGGCTGTTCATAACACCAATAAGACCTACACCACGCTGGTTGGGATAAGAAATACGGAAATTGCTGATGGTATGGAACTGACCGTCGAAGTTACCATAGAATGGAGTTTGCTCATTACCTACAATAGCGTATGGCTTGTCGCTGGTCTGGTCGGCCATATCGATATCAGCTGTCAAACGGACACTGGCACCTAAGTTAACGTCAGCAACATAATGTGACCACCATATCAACTGATCGGCTGTACCAATCTCATACCAACCATCTGCAGCAGGAGTCAGATAATTCTCGTCGATATGATCGCAGACTGTACAGAAACCGCCCACATAGTTGTGTGGAGGAATGCTAATGCTTGTTTCGGTATTAGAATACTGAACATCTCCCTCAGGTGTACCATCGCAACGATAAGAGGGAGCAGCAGCATAAACCTTACCACCGGCCTTGGCAATAGGCATAGGTACAGCGTCTGTACCGATAACCTGATAGAAATTATCGGCACCCTGCACATTCGCATTCAGCAAGAATGCCAACTTACCAGAGGCGATATCAGCTTCTTCAATTTGGGTAAATCGGGTATCCTCCTCCACACCGCAGTCGTTCAGGAAGTAACTGTTGGAGGGGATAACCTTACTGGGGTTACGAGACATCAGCTTGGAGTCGCCTCCTGCATTGATAAGGTCACCCAAGAAGGCAACATTTACCATGGTACAGTTTCCAGTACTCCAGCCACTGATACCAGCCAAACACTCTGCACCATCAATACCCTCAATGGTACCGGCATAGATAGAATTTTCTATTCTGTAGTCGGTTTCACCTACACCAACCAAACCGCCGGTGGTATTGTCACCCGTGTGAGTGGTATAGATGTTGATATCAGAATATACATTCTTAATAACAGAAGAACTGTTACGTGTATGAGAGGTAACAGAACCAGCATACTGTCCGTTAGTAGAAATAGAACCGTGCATGATGACGTTCTTGAACGTACCGGAGAACTCCGGGATGAATGAAGCGTTATTACCCATATCACTCATCTCGATGGTAAGAGTATGTCCGTCACCATCAAAGTTACCATCTACCCAGTTACTGGTATTAAAGATGCTTTGACCTGGCTCTGAGATAACCTCAATGTCATTAGCCATCTTCATGTTCAGCTTGAAACCATCAGCAATACGGTTCCAACCTTCTGCTCTGAAGATATCATCGGCAGTCTTCAGGATGATAGCTCTGTCCTTATGGTCGAATTCGAAGTTGAAGTTGAAGCTACCGCAGGCAGTACAAACACCATACTTATCAAAAGTATGTGCTGTAACTACAGCATTGCTTGGTGTGTTGGAGTAGGTGAGAGCCTCGGTAGAGGTACCATCACAACCAGTTGGGCCAGAAGCATAAACCTGTCCGCTACCAAATGCAGCAGGAACGGGGAATGGGTCTGTACCAATCGTCTGTACCCAGTTGATCTTGCTCTGGTCGTTGTTCAACTGGAAGCAGATCTTACCGTCTGCCAATTCATCATAAGGAACTACTGTTGTAGCGTTATTATCACCCCACTGGTTGGTAACATAGTTGTTGTAGCAAGCACCTGAAGGACGATTAGCGTATGGGTCCGCATTGTATGACTCCAAGTTTACTGCATTCACGTTGCCACCGTTACGGCCGATGTTAGCACTACCGCCATTGGAGATGTCAAAGTTGCTGCCATCACTAACAACCAGACAGTTGGTAATGTTGATTCTGGCATCACACCAACCGACCAAACCACCACAGTTCTGGGTTGTTGCACCATTAATGGTGAACTTGGCCAGACAGTTTTCGATGACAGTACCTCTGTAAGCTACAGCAGCAATACCAGCATGAGTGGCATCACCAGCCACGGAACTTACAACGTTAACATCAACAAAGCAGCCCCGGATATTACCGCTGTTCCAAGCAGCAATACCAGCAGCAAACTTAGTAGTACTGGTAATGGTTCCCTGCACCTTCAGGTTCTGTATCAAAGCCTTGATACCGACATTGCGGAAAAGGGCAGTTCCATTTCCGCTGCCTGAGAAGTAATTAATGGTAATAGAGTGTCCCTTACCATCGAAGGTACCCTGGAAGTCCTGACCGTCTTTACCGATCATAGCTCCATCTGTCCCTTCGCCCAGGTCTATCAAACCCAGGTCAATGTCTGTCGTCAGCTCGGCGCAGGCATAGGGCTCACTGCTATTCACTAGTGCGGCAAAGTCCTTGAAGTCCTGAGCCGAACCAATCTGGTACACGCCGTCCTTCTGACCAAGCGCATACGCAGAAATGCCGTAGACCATCATGATGGCCATTAAGCATAGGTTAAGTAGTTTTTTACTCATTGAATGAATAGTTTGTAAGTTAATAAATTAAGTTAATATAGTTTGTGATTTTGGTTTATTATGTTCACAAAGATAAGGAGAATTCGTTTTCCGACAAACATTTTTATGGAAAATTTTACCAATTAAGCAAATGAGGTCAAGCAAAGAGGACGAAAGGGTTAAAAAAAGAATGATTTCTTTTGTTCTGCGCTCGTTTTTTTGTACTTTTGCAGTCCAAAAAGCAAAAAAGAGGATGAAACGCTTTCTATTGATAATGATGACCCTATCTGCCCTCTGCGCTAAGGCACAGGAGGAGATGATTACGGAAGCGGCAAAAAAAGATACGATAAGGCTGCTGACAATAGGCAACAGCTTCTCTCAAGATGCTGTGGAGCAATATCTGTATGAGTTGGCCAAAGAGGCAGGCATACACATGATAATAGGTAATGCGTACAAGGGCGGACAAAGTTTGGAACAGCATTGGACTGACCTAACGCAGGAGCATGATGTTTATGAATACCGCAAGGTGGTGAATGGCATCAGAACTAACACGCCTCATGCTCTGTTACCACCTATTATAAAAGATGAACAGTGGGATTTTATCAGTTTTCAGCAAGCCAGCCATTACAGCGGTCTGACAACCACGTATGAACCATTCCTGTCGCAACTTATCCAATACACCGACAGTATTAAGACAGGGCAGGATGTTCGCTACGGTTGGCACATGACGTGGGCTTATTCTAAGGACTCAAACCATGGGGGCTTTGCCAATTACAGCAGACAGCAGGATGTGATGTACGACAGCATCCGCTACGCCGTCCAATGGACGCAGATTCTGCATCCGGAGTTCTCGTTTAACGTTCCTTGCGGCACAGCCATCCAAAATGCACGTACCACTTATCTGGGCGACAACATGGACCGAGACGGCTATCACCTAGACCTGAAAATAGGAAGGTACACAGCAGCCTGCACGTGGTTGGAAACGATTACCGGCATTTCACCTGTTGGTCTGAACTATCGACCAGAAGGTGTGGATTACGCTGCAGCACATGCTTGTCAGGTGGCCGCTCACGCCGCTGTTATGAATCCGTTTGTGGTAACCAATCTCAGCAATGAGGGATTCTTGGCGCAAAACGATATAGTGCCAACAGGTCTTATAAAACTTAACTTTGCCGAAAAGGTGTACGAAGGCAGCGACTGGAACACCATCACGCCCGCTATGCGCACCTTTACCTGGATTACAGATGCTAACAACAATGTAACTGGCATTACACTGACAAGTTCAAATGCTTTTTTAGGCACTAACACCAACGGGCCTACCTATACAACAACCAATATGCTGATGCCTGCAGAGGTTTCACGTTCATGTATGTGGGGATTTGCTGCAGAGAGTTTCGGAAATCAAAAACCTAAGGTTTCATGTACTCTGACCCTTGGACATCTGAATCCCGAACTAAGGTATGATTTTAACTTTTTTGCTTCGAGACAGGATTGTCAGGATTGGCGAGAAACAGAGTTTACCGTTCAGGGTGACAAACAATATAAAGATGGAGTGGAGGCAGCTAACAATACAAGCCACACTGCCCATATAAAAAATGTAAAGCCAACGGCAGACGGAAAAATAATTCTGTATGTGGCTCCTGGCAAAAGAAACAACAACAAAAACCGCTTCTATTACTTGAATGCAATAACAATAAAAGCTCATAAATAATTATGGAACAACAAAAACAAATTCAGATTCAGTTCCGACTGACTGATGTACAGGAACTACAGTTTGTAAACCTCTCTAAACAATGGCCTGAGGGCGAACTCCAGGTAAATAACCAATTGCAGTTTAACTGCGAAACAGAAAAGCGTATAGTCAGATGCGTTACAAACTTTGAATATAAAAAGAACGACATTACACAACTAATCTTAGGTGTGCAGACTGTATTTGAGTTTGCTCGCGAAGGATGGAGTGCTATGTATGACCTGAATGGTGACCAATGGATTCTGCCCGTAGGATTGGTTCAGCACATTGCCGATATGACCATTGGGGCTGCCCGTGGCATACTAGCCATTCGCTCAGAAGAGGCTGGTCTGCCCAAACAAATTCTTCCCCTTATCAACCCAGGGCAGATACTAAAAAGCAATATCAGTTTCAAAAGAAAACAACAAGTTCAGGCAATACCCACAGGCAATTCTGGCGGAAATGCATAAAAATAAGAAAAAGAGTATTTAGCCCATTTCGTCAGCAAAAAAGCAGTGTTCGTCGAATTAATTTTCCCGTTGCGGAATATAGTCATATTTTTGCCATGTGCAAACAAGCGATGCATGACCATAGCTTGAAAAATCTAATGCAGAGGGCTGTAATTTTTTACAGCCCTTTTATTGTGTATTTTGGGAAATAATCGTAACTTTGCACCCAATTAATGAAATGCCCCTGTAGTTCAATGGATAGAACAACGGTTTCCTAAACCGTCGATCCGGGTTCGATTCCCGGCGGGGGTACTTTTTTAGTTTAGAGTTGAGAGTTTAGAGTTGTTAATTGTGAGTTAGATCGGTATTAGTGAAAATTTAGAATCATTAATTAATATAAATCATGGAGATTAAGGAAAAAGAATCTGTAGTTGTAAGATTCTCGGGCGACTCGGGCGATGGCATGCAGTTGGCCGGCAATATTTTCTCTACAGTTTCTGCTACCGTAGGTAACAGCATCAGTACATTCCCCGACTATCCTGCTGACATACGTGCCCCGCAGGGTTCGCTGACGGGTGTGAGTGGTTTTCAGGTTCATATTGGAGCAGGGCAGGTTTTCACTCCTGGTGACCAATGTGACGTATTGGTGGCTATGAATGCCGCTGCATTGAAAACCCAATACAAATTTGCAAAACCAGACGCTGCCATTATTATCGACACTGACAGTTTTGGCCCTAAGGATTTGGAGAAGGCTCAGTTTAAGACAGAAGATTATCTGGGTGAAATGGGCATAGACCCCGACCGCGTAATAGCTTGCCCCCTGACCACTATGGTTAAGGATTGTCTGGCTGATACAGGTATGGACGTAAAGAGCATGCTGAAGTGTCGCAACATGTTTGCGTTAGGTTTGGTATGCTGGCTCTTCGACCGCGACTTGGATATTGCCTTTAATTTCCTGAAGGAGAAATTTGCCAAGAAGCCTGGTGTTGCCGAGGCTAACATTAAGGTTATTCAGGCCGGATACGACTACGGACACAATACACATAGCAGCGTAGCTAACGTCTATCGGATTGAGACAAAGAATAAAGTACCCGGACGCTATATGGACATCACGGGTAACAAGGCTACTGCATACGGCTTTATCGCTGCTGCTGAAAAGGCAGGCCTTAAGCTCTATCTGGGCTCCTACCCCATCACTCCTGCTACAGACGTGCTACATGAACTCTCCAAGCACAAGAGCTTGGGGGTAACAACCGTTCAGTGTGAGGACGAAATAAGCGGATGTGCTTCTGCCTTAGGTGCTTCGTTTGCCGGTGCACTGGCAGTAACAAGTACCAGTGGCCCAGGCATCTGTCTGAAGAGCGAGGCGATGAATCTGGCAGTCATCATGGAGCTGCCTCTGGTAGTGTTGGACGTACAGCGTGGCGGTCCTGCTACGGGTCTTCCTACCAAGAGCGAGCAGACAGACCTTCTACAGGCTCTCTTTGGCCGTAACGGCGAAAGTCCCATGCCTGTAATTGCTGCTGCCAGCCCCACCGACTGTTTCGATGCAGCTTATGCAGCCTGTAAAATGGCGTTAGAGCACATGACTCCCGTTATCCTGATGACGGATGCTTTCGTCGCAAACGGCTCTGGTGCATTCAAACTGCCCAACCTGGCTGAATATCCTGCCATCAACCCTCCATACGTTCCCGAGGAACTGAAAGGTACTTGGACACCCTATATGCGTGCCGAGAACGGTACTCGCTATTGGGCGGTACCAGGCCGTCAGGGATTTGAGCATATCTTAGGCGGACTGGAGAAAGACGACAAGACGGGTGCTATCAGTACGAACCCTGAGAACCACGATCTGATGACCCGTAAGCGTCAGGCTAAGATAGATGCCATACCTGTTCCCGACCTTGAGGTACTGGGCGACAAGGATGATGCAGAACTGCTGATTGTAGGCTTTGGCGGTACATTCGGTCATTTACATGCTGCAATGGACGAGATGCGTGCTGCTGGCAAAAAGGTGGCTCAGGCTCACTTTAAGTTCATCAATCCTCTGCCTAAGAATACAGCCGATGTGCTGAAGAAATATCCCAAGGTTGTTGTGGCCGAGCAGAATATGGGTCAGTTGGCAGGCTGGCTGCGCATGAAGGTGGACGGCTTTGTTCCTGCCCAGTTCAATCAGGTGAAGGGACAGCCCTTCGTGGTTGCTGAACTGGTTGAGAACTTCACACAGTTGTTGAACAAATAAAGAAAGGACATACATTATGGCATATACTCAGAATGATTTCAAGAAAGGACAGCCACGTTGGTGTCCTGGATGTGGCGACCACTTCTTCCTAGCTTCACTGCACAGAGCAATGGCAGAGATAGGCGTTGACCCCTGGAATACTGCCGTTATATCCGGTATCGGTTGCTCTAGCCGTCTGCCCCATTATATGGCTACATACGGTATGAATACCATTCATGGCCGTGCTGCCGCCATTGCAACTGGTGCTAAAGTTGCCAATCCGAACCTGACCGTATGGCAGGTAAGCGGTGACGGTGACGGTCTGGCCATCGGCGGTAATCACTTTATACATGCAAACCGCAGAAACATCAACCTGAATATGATTCTGCTGAACAACCGTATTTACGGATTGACGAAAGGCCAGTACAGCCCCACCAGCCCCAGAGGTTTCGTCAGCAAATCATCTCCCTATGGAACTGTAGAGGATCCGTTCCGTCCTGCAGAACTTTGTTTTGGCGCCAGAGGCCATTTCTTTGCCCGTGCTGTTGCAACAGATGCTCCAGGCACAATCGAGGTGCTAAAGGCAGCATACGAACACAAGGGAGCCAGCGTATGCGAGATTCTGCAGAACTGTGTTATCTTTAACAATGGTACACACGATGCAGTATATGATAAGGCCGGCAGAGCCAAGAACGCCATCTACCTGAAGCATGGCGAGAAGATGCTCTTCGGCGAGAACAATGAATATGGTATTGTTCAGGATGGCTTCGGCGTTAAGGCGGTGAAGTTAGGCGAAGACGGCTATACAGAAGCAGACGTACTGATTCACGATGCAAAGTGTGAAGATAACACATTGCAGCTGAAGTTGGCTGAAATGGAATGGCCCGTTGCCTTAGGTGTGATCCGTGATGTAGAGGCTCCTACCTATGACGACAGCGTTACAGCTCAAATAGAAGAGGTAAAGGCTCAGAAGAAGTATCACAACTTTGCTGAACTGTTGGAGACAAACGACATCTGGGAGGTTAAATAAAGAAAGAAACAAATCCCCCCGCGGACGTCCGCGGGGGGATTTGTTATTAAAACAGGCGATATGAGAACGTAATACCTAAAACAGGCCAACACTTAAATTTCTTTATAGTAGAAACCATATCACCTACTTTGCCAGGTATGTCAGTTACATCACGGGTAAGATCTATACGCTGTGGAGTTTGCTCTACCCAACCGTCACCAGTTTCGAGAAACTTATCCATATCCCATGAAATCATGTCGTAATCGTCGGACGTATTTACATGGTATACATTATCTACGTATACATGAGGTGAACCTCCTAAAAACATCACACCGGCATCGACATCCATTCTCCACTTGCCGTTCTTGGAAAGAAACGTATTATATCCAAGACCCAAATAAGGACGGAATTTACTTATTGTCATCTCTGCCTCTGCCTGATTATAACGGTTAGGGACCATTATGGCCTTACTGCCATCAGCAAAAGTTCCCATAGGAGCACCCATCATACGAGCCTCAATCAAATGATCGCTCAAACCTCCGACATCAAGGCTATGATACTTACCGTTGGAATCTTCATAACGAAATAACGGTTCTCCCTTGCATGCCTTGATATACATATTGTTGTACATATTGATACCAACAAGTGTTGCACAATCAGTAGGGTCATTAACGGCTTCACCAATAGCGGAGGGACCAGCAAAGAAACCAAGAGTTAAACTCCAGTGCTTATTATTCTTGAAAGGCATAACATCAATGAGAAACTTAAACTGAGTCCAAGTTGGGGACATCTTCATATCAATATTGTCTTTCATCGGCTCTCCCGTGACGTACGACATCATATCCTTCATACGACGAAACTTGTCCTCAGATACGTTTCCCGTGAAATCTACTTTGAAATTGCTGTTGATATTAAATTTTGGCATATAGGTAAAACCTGCTCGAACACGCACATAGTCACCCACAGGCAAAGCAATATCAGCACCAATACCTGTACTAGATACATTGACACCCAAGTTCATGTGATTGAAATAATCCTGAGCGGATGCGCCAAGCGTTATAGAAAGCCCCAATAATACAAGCAGCTTTTTAAACTT
This sequence comes from Bacteroidaceae bacterium, assembly GCA_017541025.1. Classification (GTDB taxonomy): domain Bacteria; phylum Bacteroidota; class Bacteroidia; order Bacteroidales; family Bacteroidaceae; genus Physcousia. The sequence continues at coordinate 14,968 of JAFXZY010000068.1, forward strand.
CATCATATCTTATTAGCGAAAATTACTTCCTTAATACCTTCTTGCCATTGATAATATATATGCCCTTTGCTTTCATAGCAGAAACTCGTTTACCTGAAAGATCAAACGACATCTTGCCATTCTTTTCTTCGGCAGACAATGCTGTAAGGCGATCTACGATATCCTGAGGACAGGTATATATTATATCCTTTGCAGGCATTGAAGTATATCTTGTCCCCTGCCAGTCGGCATCTGTTATCTCAATTTCACCCGAACGATAAGAGTAGGCAGGAATAGGTTCACCGTAAGCCACCTCCTGCTGATATACCAGTTTACCGTCAACGTAATAACTTACCTTGTAGATATTGGCCTTGAACTTGGCATAAACAGTCAGATTGGACGCAGGCATAGTAGATGGTAACTTATCCCATCCCAAGAAGGTATAGCCAGTCTTTGCGGGAGCTAATACCTCGGGAATAGGATCACCACAAGCAACGGTAACCTTCTTGTATTGTGAATTGTCGACCATGTAGGTAATGGTGTAGTCGTTACCCTTGAATGTTCCATAAATATTCACATCGTGTCCAGGCATAGTTGCAGGAACTTCATCCCAGCCAGAGAACGTATATCCGTTTATAGCAGATGGAGTACGAGTATAAGGTGTAATAGCTTGTCCAAATTTATAATCACGTGAAAAATACACATAATCCTTATATCCGGCACCATTTATGACATATTGAAGTTTATAAGTTCCAATGGTAAATGTCCCCGTTACGGTGATATCGTTGGCCGGCATGGTTTCTGGCAGTTGACTCCATCCACTAAAATTATATCCTTCTTTTTCAGGGTAGACAATCGGGGTAACAACAGTCCCATATGGAACCCCAACTACCTGATACGTCTCACCATCCACCACATAGGTTACATTATATATATTGGGTTCGTAAACTGCCTTTACAGTCAGGTTACCTGCAGTCATAGCTGAAGGTAAACCCTCCCATTCCTTAAAATGATATCCCTCACGTGCTGGAGCTGTGGGAGGTGTTATTGTCTGTCCACATGGAACCTGCTGCTCATCAAATAACTGACCGTCAATCATATACTTTATGGTATATACGAGAGGCGTGTAACTTCCCGTTATGGTTACATCATGTCCAGGCATAGTCTCTGGTATGGTGCTCCATCCATTGAAAGTGTATCCGTCGCGAGAAGGATTACCAAGTGGAGTGATTGCATCTCCGTATGTGTAAGTCTCCGTCTGATATTCCTCGCCATCAATAACGTAAATAAGCTTGTATGTTCCTATTGTAAAGTAACCAGAAACGGTAATGTCATGGTTAGGCATAGTGTCAGGAAGACCGTTCCAACCACTGAATACATATCCCTCTTTGGTAACTACCAAAGGAGATATGATGCTTCCGCAAGGAACCGTGACAACCTTGTAGACTTCGCCCTCAAGCTCATAGGTAATATTATAATTGATACCCGTGAAAGAACCTGTTACTGTAATATCGTGGTCTGGCATAGTGGCAGGAAGACCACTCCATCCACTGAAAATATAGCCTTCACGAGTGGGGTTATCAGCATTTATAGGCTGACCAAACTTCAACTGCTCTGTCTTATAGACTTGGCCGTCTATAAGATAGGTAATGGTATAATCCTGATTGGCTTTTATCTCATTGTACTCTTCCACAGTAATGACTGTTAGCTCATTAGGACCTTCTGACGGCAAAGACAAATACGATGTATTAGCAGGCAAATAATACGTACCTTCTATCTGTTTCAAATACTGTGTACTTTTTACAAAACCCAACTTGCCTTCACTGGTTAAACCAAGCATACGCATTTTGCTTTGATTATAAACTGTAACGGCGTTTGCAGACTTGATCCTGCGATCATAATTGCAGAATAATACTCCCTTCATTTGATTTGAAGGAGGAGTGGCAGAGGACTCAACCAGATCAAGTCGGTTGTCTGACGGACTATTAGACGAGCACTCTACTAATACCGGAGTAAGCGAAGGAACTACGCCGGTAATTTCGTTTAACACAGCATACCCCAAATCCAAATCACACACCCCTATCGTATATACTTTAATTCCAGTAGAGGCGGGTTTGAAGGGAAAAGCTGCATATAACGGATAGTAGTACTTTCCATTAACAGAAAAAAGAGGAGTAATACCAAAATAGTTTTCGTTGCTACTATTTACTGGATGAATAAGCCAATTCCTATATGGAGAAGATCTATTGGTACCAACAACTCCATTTGGGAAATCTCTGTTTGTCTCCTCATCGTCCAGATACTTTGTAACACCGGATTCTGATGCACTTACTGTATAAGTGCCAGCAAAAGCACCAGAAGAATAATATTTGAGATCTACATACCTATTCACAAGCTGATGGATACCAACGCCTTGACCTTGAATATCAATCTGAGAGCCGTATTGCGCAATATAAAGAATACACGATGGGTCAGAGATTGTTTTCTCTTGTCCCTTATACAACTGTAATGCTCCAAAGTCGCCGACATCTCGTGCCATATCGTATGACCCAGTGTTATCCGTAAGGTAGAGATAACGTTGGGTTCCATAATTTTGAACACGATAAAAGCCTGCACCATTGAACTGTGCAGATACATTAGATATCAGCACAGTTATAAACCCGAACAAGAAAAAAAAACGTTTCATATATAAAAAAGCTAACCATCCTTGCTCCTTAGTAGTCCAAAGAGCAAGGACGGTTTATTAAAAGTTTATACCATTATCCGATTACTCAGCAATACAAATACTAACACGGTTCAAATCGTTCTGCTCAAAAGGCTGAACAGTATCACCCTTAGAATCAATTGAAATACGACTTGAAGCAATTCCAAACTTATTTTTGAGCAAATCTGCAACAATCTCAGAGCGCTTTTTGGCAAGTCTCTCGTTTATCTTAGCATTTCCTGTTCCCTTATCTGCATAACCGGTGATAACTACCTTTGCTTCGGGATACTTGTTCAGGTATGCTGCGATATCCTCAACCTTAGGCATCTCTGCAGTAGAAACTGTTGTATTTCTGATGGTAAAGAAGATGTCTTTACGCAAAGCCTCACGCTTAGCAACCTCCCTGTCGCGATATACAATCTTTTCGACAGGCTTCTCAACAATCTTCTCAACAATCTTCTCAACAATCTTCTCCTGACAGCAAGGCTTCTTTTCAACCTTCTTGGTAACCTTTCCCAGTCTTACCTTGACACCAGCCAGTGCATTGAAGTACCAGTCTGCATTAGGAGCATCCTTAGAATTGTACAAATCGCTAGTAGTGTTAGCATTGACCTCTAAGCCTAAAGAAACGCGTCTTGAAACACGGAAGTCGGCATAAGCACCAAAACGTCCAACGAAACGGCAAAGTGTACCATCCCACAAGTTAGCAAGGAACAAGGGTGTGGGATTATTACCAATACCCTTCAACTCGTTATAAATTTGGCTATTAGCTGTTATTGCCTCTCCGTTGCTGAAGAAGATATTGGTACCAACACCAGCCAAAATTCCACAATTAAAGAATCGGTCTGCCTTGTAACCAGCAATCAGATTAACTAAGTCGCAGGTAACATCTAATGTAGGAGATACGTAATTCCATTTCCATTTATAAGTATTATTGGTTTGAAGCAAAGTTACTCCACCTTTACTCTGCCAAGCATTTACAGCCAGACGCAAGCCCCAAACGGGAGTGAACTGATAACCACCGGCAACCTGAACGTTAGGAGTAATCAAGTCACCAAAGCAAATCTCACCCAAGGTGTGCTGAGCACCAGCCTGAGCCTGCACGAACCAATGATGGTTAAACGCATCAACGGTCACCGTTTCCGGTGCCTGCGCAGATGCACTCATGCATCCGGCAGACAGCAAAACGGTATATAATAATCTCTTGAATTTCATCTCGATTCAAATTTTAGAGTCCGACCTAAATACAATTACTTAATCCTGATATAGTACTTTCTGGTAGCAATCTTACCATGGAAGTCAAGACCAGAATATGCAATTTCATAAACATAGCCAGACTTCAAATCTGTTGCGGTAAGACGCATGATGTCACCTGGAAGAACCTCATTCAGTTTCTCCAAACCGTTAACGCGCTTCAACTCAGCCAAGCAAGTTGCGTCGTCATCCTTTGCAGACTTGTCACCATTAATAACATTGGTTATACCCACATGCTTCTTTGCTAAAGGAGCAAGCAATTCTAAGCTCCACGTAGTGGCAATAAGATCGATGTTCTGACCCAAAACAGTAGGATAAACTTCTGACTCACTCAACCACTTGGCACCAGAGGCATCGGTGGCAAACATAATGGGTTGCAGACGCAAATTGATGTTATTCGTGAAGTTAACAAACTTGTTATTATAGTGATTAACAAAATTCATCACCCAATCTTTGTAACTATCAACAATAGCATCAGCTTTGTCCTCATAATGACCCCACAGGTCAAGCATTTTATTAACATCATTAACAATGGCCTTCAACTGCTCCAGACTTGTGTTTGTGCCAACAAAATCTTCCTTATACTTATCCCAGAATTTAGCAAGTTCCTGGGACAGATCCGCATTGACGGTAACAGTCATGCCATCAAATTTGATAATATCACTCAGTTTGATATTGGTTGTTGCATCCTTATTAACTGTAATAGTCTGGTTGGCAATAACAACATCAACTGTTGCAGGATTAGAGGTGGCCTTAACAACAACATTGCCTGCAGGAACTGATGCATATCCAACTGTGGTTCCGGCACTCTTAACAGGAACTACAATCTCAGCTTTATTAGTAGAGCCGGAAATAACCACGCGGGGACCACTAACCCCAAGCGAACTTAAATCAACAGGATCATCACTATATATAATAGGAACATTTACGTCCTCAAGACCCAATGTATAATTTGTTCCGTCAATTTCAACCTCCTTGCTAATACTGAATCCATGTACAGCTTTATCCTGAAGATCATCAATAATGCTAAGTCTGTTAACTGTAAAGTTACGAATCTTCTTAACTACTGGCTGTCCATAAACATCCCACATTACTACGTGAATATCATTCTTAACCTTTGAAATAGCCTCATTAAGCCAATAAACTACATGGTCATAACCATAAACCTTCTTAACGTTAAGATCCTTGTAACTTGTCAATGAAATTGGCTTGAAAGCGGTTGCAGCGACATTGTAGTTAGAATAAACGGCATGCTTCTGATTATCTGCATCTTCCCATTCGCACTTAACAGCATTTGCATCGAGTTTAAGGCTCTTAACCAACTCTGCAAAATCCACAGCAAGAGTCCTCAGGGAGAAAGTACGATTAATAATCGGCTTCTGAAGCATTTCTTTAATGTCATCCTTCAAACCAGAAACATTAGCATTAATTGTCTGAACCTTAGTAACATCCTCGGGAGCCACATTAGCATAGCACTCGTAGAAGCCATTGTCTGCTGCACGTGAGTAGCCAAACTGTAATACCTTATCACTGCGCTTCAACTCTCCCAGCTTAACATAAGATTCTACATCCTGGCTGTTTACAAGAGTCAATTGCAACTTAGAGAAGTCAACAGTATTGGGGTTCACGGTCAGATACAATGTACCGGCATTATAGTAATCATTCTGCATAATTTTGTCGCCAGCCTTGAAGATAGGCTCACTGCCATTCAGACCTAACAAGTACAAATCCTTCCAAGAAAGGACATATCTGTCATCCACATAGTTAGCTGTGCTATTTGTGGGGAATTGGATATCGGTATTGGCTTCACCATAGTAAGTAAGGAGAACATTAGACTGTACATTAACAGGCAGATTGAGTGTTCCAAAAGCAGGATTAACAGTTCCCTGTACAATAATACCAGTTACCATTCTCTTCAAGTTCTCCTTCAGAATCTCCAACTGACCAAAGATATCCTTGATGTCGTCTTCATTCTTCTTAACGCGCTTCTCCAGATCAGAAATATCGCTTCTCAGTTGAGCAAGAGAATCCTTGAAGTCTTCTGCAATGCTATCCAACTTATGATCAACCTCACCAATCTTAAGGGTGTTCTCGTTAATACGCTCACTTAAGTTGGAAACAGAATCGTTCAGAGCTTCGCTCAACTTAGTAATAGCAGCGTTCATATCTTCACGAAGATTGAAGATGCTATCTAAAAGCTCCTTGCGCAAAGGCTCTAGATCAATCTCCATGCCATTAATTTCTGCTCTTAATAGAGCAATCTCCAAATCGGTATAAGCCTTAGCCTTATCCAAGTTAGCATCTGCGTAGGTATACAACTTGCTGATTTCGGGCTTCAAGTTTTCAATTTCTGTACCCAGACTATCTACCTTATTAAATAATGTATTAACATTATCCTCAAGGCCAGGAATCTTATCCTTCAACTCATCGAGGATTTCCTTGTCTGCCTTAACAGTAGAATCCAACTTCTCAATAGCCATCTTGTTTGCATCTGCAATAACAAGAATACTGTCAGCATAGTTGTAAACATTCTGCAAAGAGTCACTTATGCTCACAAAGCGGTTGTTGATAGTAGTAATCTGATTGTTAATTTTAATGATGCTCTCCTTGTTTTCCTTTGACAAAGCATCTGCAGCCTCTGCAATACTCTTCAATTCATTAGCAAGATCTAAAGCACTTTGAGCCTTACTGTCTGCAGCCTCTGCATCTTCACCTGCTTTCCTTGCGGCATCAGCAGCAGCTTGTGCGGCATCAGCAGCAGCTTGTGCAGCCTGAGCAGCAGCCTTTGCGATAGAATCGGTCTTTACCAAACGATCGCTTGCATCCTGAGCCAAGTTGAGAGCCTGAATAGCCTTCTTCTCAATGCTGTCAATTCTGGCAAGGTCGCAAGGACAATCACCACCTTGACCAGCCATCTCGTCTCTCAACACGTTCATGGCAGAATCCAACTCATCCTTGGTAACACCAACGTTGGTAACAAAATTAAGGATGGTTTGATAATTTGGTTCAATCTCATCAAGAAGAGCCTTCATATTCTTCAAGTCTGCAGGACTAACACCAGCTTTTTCCCATTCAGTCATGAAGGTCTTGAGTTTACCCATCAAATCAGGATCACACTTGCAAATCTTACCTTGCAACTCGTCAATCAAAGCCTGTAAACTAGCTATGTCTGCTTGATGCTGCTGTACAGCTTGCTGGAGAGTTGCATAGTCGGCGAACTTACCATTGAACTCTTGTTCCAAGTCTCCACTTGTATCCTTACAAGATACAAACATTCCTAAAGTGACCGTTACGGCCCCCATCAGGAGAATTTGAAATAATTTTCTTTTCATAACAGTTTTATATCGATATATTGTTTAATGTTATTAACGTAACTACACATTTCACCCTTATAATAGGGAGCTATTCGAGAACAAAGGTATAACTATCTTGCGAAATAGAGATAAGTTTTAACGTCCGTTTAAGAAAATTTAACAGTTTCGCGCGTTTTCCCTTGTAAAATTTGGTTGTTTAAAAGATAAAATGTAATTTTGCGGCGCAAAAAAGAATATTATCCGTATGAACTTTGTAGAGGAACTAAAATGGAGGGGCATGATTCACCAAATGATGCCCGGAACAGAAGAACTTTTTGAGAAAGAAACCGTTACTGCATACGTGGGTATTGACCCTACTGCAGACAGTTTGCATATTGGCCACCTTTGCGGTGTAATGATGTTACGCCATCTTCAGCAGGCTGGCCATAAGCCATTGGCTCTTGTAGGCGGTGCTACCGGTATGATTGGTGACCCCAGCGGAAAAAGCCAAGAACGAAATCTGCTGAATGAGGAAACACTGCGCCATAATGTGGAATGTATTAAGGCACAGCTGAGCCGTTTTCTGGATTTCAACAGCAATACTCCCAATGCAGCCGAACTAGTTAACAATTACGACTGGATGAAGGATTTTTCCTTCTTGGACTTTGCACGTGAAATAGGAAAATGTATCACCGTTAACTACATGATGGCAAAAGACAGTGTGAAGCGACGCTTGAACGGAGAAGCTCAGGACGGCATGTCTTTCACTGAATTTACTTACCAGTTACTTCAAGGTTATGATTTCCTGCACCTTTATGAAACAAAGAACTGCAAGCTTCAGATGGGCGGCAGCGATCAGTGGGGAAACATCACAACAGGCACGGAGTTGATTCGCCGAAAATTGGGTATTGAGAATGAGGCGTTTGCCCTAACTTGTCCTCTTATTACCAAAGCAGATGGCAAGAAATTTGGAAAAACGGAAAAGGGCAATATCTGGCTTGACCGCAACCGAACAAGCCCCTATACGTTCTATCAGTTCTGGCTGAACGTGGCCGACGAGGATGCAGAACGTTACATTAAAATCTTTACATCTTTAGACAAAGCTACAATTGACGCATTAATAGAAGAGCATAGACAAGATCCAGGCCGCCGTACTTTACAAAAACGTTTAGCAGAAGAGGTTACGGTACTCGTACACAGTCGTGAGGATTATGAATTAGCATTGGAAGCCAGCAATATTCTCTTTGGCAAAGCTACCAAAGAAAGTCTTACAAAATTGGACGAGCAGACCTTATTGGATGTCTTTTCCGGTGTTCCGCAGTTTGAGGTAAGCCGTTCTTTGTTGTCAGGTGAAGGCACAAAGGCCGTAGATCTCTTTGCAGAGCATACACAATGCTTCCCAAGCAAGGGAGAAATGCGAAAACTTACTCAGGGAGGTGGTGTCAGCCTCAACAAAGAAAAGGTTACCGCTCCCGATCAAATGGTTACGGAAGCAGACCTCATTGACAACAAGTATTTACTGGTACAACAGGGCAAGAAAAAGTACTTTTTGCTCATAGCAAAATAAAAAAGAGGAAAGAAAGGAATAATTTTTCATCTTTCACTTTTTACTTTTCACTTTTTGTTGTACATTTGCACCCGCAATCTGAAAAAGATTGGGATAGGATTGGGCTATGGTGTAATGGTAGCACAAGACATTTTGGTCGTCTTAGTCCTGGTTCGAACCCGGGTAGCCCAACCCAAAAAGAAGTGCCGGTTCAATATTGAGCCGGCGCTTCTTTTTATTAATAAACAAATACCAGGTCTCCGCCTTTCTTTAGTTCAGAAACAGCAATGCGATAGTTCTGGAGTGTTTTACCATTCCATGTGACGTATTTCAGCGGTTGGATCTTGTTAATACGTCCCTTGGTGCTGATAACCACTCTGTTATCGCCGATTTGCATTGTCACCTTATCAAAGAGAGGCGAGAATACCTCATATTGAGCTTCGCCCACCACCAAAGGATAAAGGCCGATGCTGGCAAAGACATACCATGCACTCATAGCACCATCGTCTTCGTCCATCTCCGGAGCATAGCCACGTGGTGCATTAGCGAAGGCACAACCGACCCATGGCGTGGGATAGGCATCGTTGCCGCCATAACGGTGAGTTACCACCTCTGTTGCCAAGGGGCAGACCGTGAGTCCTGTTTTCGCAGGCATTCCTAAACGGGCAAAGAGGAAGGGAACATGAATGTCCGGCTCATTTCCCTGATTATACAATTCATTTTCGAAGAAAGTAACCAACTCTTGCCCCAGTTCCTTCTTTCCAACCATATTTATCATGCGGTCCAGGAACATAGGAGCGCCCCAACGATACTGCCAACGGGTACCCTGATACAAACCGTTGCCGCGCATCTTCACAAAAGAATCATCAATCTTCTGAAACTCTTTAGGCCAGATACTGTCGAAGATCTCTACACCTCGAGCAGTCCACTTCTTTGCTTCTTCCTGCATGCCCCATTCTCCGGCCAACTGACCCAAAGCCCAGAAATCACCGGCAGCTTCCAGGCATTGGTCGGGACTCTTCAGGGAGAGCCCTTCAACCTCTTTCTTCATACCAGGGTATGCATCGCGCAGGTTAGGAATGCTGATACCTTGACGGTATGCATCCAGCAAAGTTGCTATGGCATGTTCGGTACGAACCGTTGGTACACACTCGTACTGGGTACTCCAGTCCTTCTTACCCGTATTATACAAGGTAGCCAATGACTGCATGATGTCGCTGGACCTACGAGGGTCGAGCAATGTTATCAGAGGAAACTTCGTACGGTAAGTGTCCCACAGAGACCAAGAACTATAATAGGTAAAATCCTTAGCCTTGTACTCCCTCCCGTCAGTTCCTAGATAATGTTTCATGTTGCGGTCTGTAACCGCAAAGGGGCTGTGGAAAGTACGATACAAAGAGGTGTAAAAGATAGTACGCTGGTCAGCCGTACCACCCTCAACCTTAACCGTTGAAAGCAACTGACGCCACTGACGCTGTGCCTGTTCTACCATTGTCAGGAAATCTGTACGCCACACATCCGATTCCTTCATGGCATCCAGTTCCTTCTCCAATCCGGTGGAAAGAACTATGCGTACTTCTACATAACGAGCCGAAAGGTTGGGGAAAGTCAGCATCTTCTTTCCTCCGTCCAACTCCTGCATCTCAAAAGGAGTCGATGTGTACAGCCTATAGTACAGGTGATAATTGCCACGACGGCAGGTATTGGCACAGTCGATATAACCCTGTCCAACATTCTCACTCGTCTTGTTGAAAGAAGAATTGTAAACTTTATCAAATGCCGTTCCCGGGTCTAATAACAACACGGCCTTTTCAGCAGAAGGGAAAGAGAAACGTTCCACAGCCATACGTCTGTTAGCCGTAGCTGTAAACCAAACGCCATTGCTCAGCTTTACACTATAATAACCTGGTGAGGCTTGCTCTGTGCTCTTAATCAGATGCACATCAGCACCCGTTTCATCGGGCATCAGAGAAACATTTCCGCCACAACCGCTACCGCCGACTCCAGACAGACGGTTCACAGAGAAACCTGAAATCTGCGTCACCTCATAATCGTAGCCGGGATGCTGCCGAGGCTTACTGTCGGGACAAACCTGAACCTGACTGTAGGGCATACAGGCTCCGGGAGTCATCTGCCCATAGTCGTTAGCCGTACCGATGAAGAGATTTACATTATCCAGCACATCCTGTGCAGAAGCGCAGATAGTCACAACTAAACCGAAAAATAAAGCAACAGAAACTTTTCTTACCATAATATACAATGTTTAAGCCTCAGCAGCAGCAAAAAGAAGTTCGCTGAGGGTAGGATGAATATGCACCATATCACGCAATTGCTCTACGGTGGTATCAAGACACATTAGTACACTGGCCTCCTGTGCAAGGTCAGCACTGTGGGCACCAAAGGCATGACAACCCAGAATCTTTCCGGCATTTGGTTCGCTGAACAGCTTCAGTAATCCCTCCGGCTCGTTCATGGCCAACGCCTTTCCGTTGGCACGATAGAAGGCTTTACGGCATTCGTATTCCACGCCTTGCTCCTTCAGTTGGTCCTCGGAAGCCCCTACACATGCAGCCTCGGGGGTGGTAAAAATCGCGGCAGGCATAATATCAAAACGGATACAATCGGTTTTGCCGAGAATATGATTCACGGCACGTATGGCTTGCATCTCAGCGGCATGTGCCAGCATCTGCTTACCGTTAACATCACCAATGGCGTAAATGCCCTTTACCGTTGTCTCAAAATTCTCATATACTGTAATACCCTTGCGCTCATCATATTCAAATCCTGCATTTGCAAAATCAGGCTGAACACGCGGTTTACGACCAGTAGCCATCAGGATAACATCCGCATCTAAATCAACCAAATTCTGCACAGCAGTCTTCATCTTGAAGGAGATACCTTTCTTTTCTAATGTCTTACGCAGTCGTTTGGCTATGTCGCTGTCCAAAGCTGGCAAACACTCCTTTAAGAACTCTATAACCGTTACTTCGGAACCAAAACGCTGGAATGCAGAAGCAAACTCCATACCTATAACGCCGGCACCTATGATGCAAAGACGTTTGGGTAGCGATTCTAACGACAACAACCCCGTAGAGTCCACCAAACGTGGGTCATCAAGGCCTTGCACGGGTATCATTTTGGTTTCTGAACCTGTGGCAATAATAACGTAATTTCCCGTGTAGTCTCCTACCGTATGAGCATCTACGAATACCCCTTTCTCACGCACCAATGTAATATTGGGATTCGAGAGGATACCCTCGACCCCTTGACGAAGTTGAGGGACTACCTGCCCCAAGCGTTCGCGAGCCTCTTCGAAAGAGGCAGAGTGAACGTACGTCTTAGTGGGAATACACCCAACGTTTAGACAAGTACCTCCTACTTCACCACCTTCAAATATCACGACCTTTAAGCCTTGCTTGGCAGCATATTCAGCGGCGCGGTAACCCCCAGGCCCCGCGCCGATGATGATTAAATCAGTGTTATTCATTGAACTTTGAACATTGAACGTTGAACATTACACTTCCGCTTTAAGTTGGCGGTAAGTTACTATCGGATGCTTAGCTGCCAGAACGTCATCTACACGGCCGATGGGTGTAAGGTGAGGAGCCGACTTAACCTCATCCGGATTTGTCTTTGCTTCCTCGGCAATCTTACGCATCACAGCAATAAAGCCGTCTATCGTTTCCTTGGACTCGTTCTCTGTTGGCTCAATCATCAGAGACTCGTGGAACAGCAAGGGGAAGTAGATGGTTGGTGCATGATAGCCGTAGTCCAGCAGGCGCTTGGCCACATCCATTGTGGTAACACCCGTGCTCTTATCTTTCAAGCCATCGAAAACAAACTCATGCTTGCACAAGCCATCGATAGGCAATTCATAAACATCCTTCAGACTTTCCTTAATGTAGTTTGCATTCAATGTGGCCAAAGGACCTACCAACTTTATGTTCTCGCGGCCTAGAGAGAGAATATAAGCATAGGCACGCATTGCTACAGCAAAGTTTCCGTGATATGGAGAAACTTCGGGGAAGAAGGGCTCCAACCCCTTTCTTACACCAACCGGTCCTGCACCTGGTCCGCCACCTCCATGAGGGGTAGAGAATGTCTTGTGCAGATTAATATGCATAACATCAAAGCCCATATCACCAGGACGAGCTGCACCCAACATAGGATTCAGATTTGCACCATCATAGTACATTAGGCCACCTGAAGCATGAACAAGTTTCTCTATTTCTGGAATTTGCTTTTCAAAGAGTCCCAATGTGTTGGGATTGGTCATCATCATGGCTGCAATCTCCGGACCATGCTGTGCCAACAGCTCACGGAGTGCATCAACATCAACAGTTCCGTCACTAAGCGACTTCACCTCCACAATCTCCAAGCCACAGACAGCAGCGCTGGCGGGATTAGTTCCGTGAGCAGAATCAGGCACAATAACCAGACGGCGAGCCTCATCACCCCTGCTCTCGTGATACTTCTTGATAACCATCAAACCCGTCAACTCACCATGAGCTCCAGCAAAAGGTTTCAGGGTAAAGGCATATAAACCCGTAAGTTCATAAAGCGATTTACACAGCTGTTTACAAACCTCTTCAGCTCCCTGTGTTGTTTCAGCGGGTTGCAAAGGATGAAGGCCTGCAAACTGGGGCAACGCAGCCACCTCCTCGTTAATCTTGGGATTATACTTCATGGTGCAGGAGCCCAGGGGATAGAAGCCGTTGTCCACACCAAAGTTATTTGCACTCAAATTGGTATAATGGCGAACCACGGTCATCTCGTCACACTCAGGCAGTTCAGCATCTTCCTTACGACGCATAGAAGCAGGAACCTCGTAGTCACCATACTGATTCTTGGGAAGAGAATAGCCTGAACGACCCTTCTGTGAAAGTTCGAAAATCAGGTTTCCGTATAGTCTGTTATTCATAAGGCAGCAATCTTTATAAGGTTATCAACTTCTTCCTTTGTGCGCTTCTCGGTAACAGCAAACATCAGCTGATCAGCAGCTAACTTGATGCCGCCGAAGATGCCGTTTTCCGTCAAACGCTTCTGCAAGGCATCCACATCACCATTGTAGCGAACCACAAACTCGTTAAAGAATGGCTGGTTGTAAACGAGAGTAAACTTTCCCATCTTCCGCAACCCGTCGCACAGATAATGTGCTCCGGCATAAGAAAGCTCGGCGGCTTCCTTTAAGCCCTGCTTACCCATGAGCGACATGTAAACAGTTGCCCAAAGAGCCATCAGACTCTGATTAGAGCAAATGTTGCTAGTAGCCTTCTGGCGGCGGATATGCTGCTCGCGAGCCTGCAATGTCAGCACAAAGGCACGCTGGCCGCGGTTATCCTGTGTCATACCGACGATACGTCCCGGTATCTTGCGGATAAGTTTCTCGGTGCAACACATATAGCCCACGTATGGACCACCCCACTGCATGGGAATGCCCAGACTCTGGCCGTCGCCCACAGCTATGTCGGCTCCCCATTCGCCAGGAGTTTTCAGGACAGCCAAATCTGCTGCCACACTATTCATAATAAAGAGTGACTTATGGTTGTGGCAGGCATCAGCAAAGCCCTCGTAATTTTCCACAATACCATAGAAATTTGGCTGCTGTACCAGTACACCAGCGATGTCTGTAGAAAGTTGAGAGTTGAGGGCTGAGAGGTCCGTAACACCATCCTTGGCAGGAATCATCTCTATCTCTATGCCATGAAAATGAGCGTACGTCTTTACCACAGCCAGAATTTTGGGGTCGATGGTTTCGCTCACCAGCACCTTGTTCTGCTTCTTGCCTGCAGCAACTGCCATCATCACAGCCTCGGCAGTAGCAGTAGTTCCGTCGTACATCGAGGCATTGCTGATGTCCATGCCTGTAAGCTCAGCCATCATGCTCTGGTACTCGAAGATGTAATGCAGCGTACCCTGTGAAATTTCTGCCTGATAGGGAGTGTAGCTGGTCAGGAACTCAGAACGACTGAGCAACTGTGGAATCACGCTGGGAGTATAATGGTCATATACACCGGCACCAGCGAAGCATGTCAGAGGCTTGTTCTGGGCGCCAAGTTTTTCAAAGAGCTGGCGAACCTCAATCTCGCTCATCTCCTCGGGCAACTGATAGTCGCCGCGGAAGCGAATCTGCTCTGGTACCTCGGCATAGAGGTCGTCAAGGCTCTTGATGCCCACCTTCTGGAACATAGCCTGAAGGTCGGCATCAGTATGAGGAAAGTATTTAAACATTATTTTCTATTAAGAATTATAAATTTTGAATTATGCATTCTCGCAAAATGCCTCGTAAGCCTTCGCATCCATCAGTGCATCCAGTTCACTCTTGTCTGAGAGTTCCACCTTGATAATCCAGTTCTCCCAGGGATCCTTGTTAAGTAGTTCGGGCTCATCGTCAAGGGCTTCGTTTACCTCAACGATAGTTCCGCTAACGGGCGAGATGATATCGCTGGCAGCCTTAACGCTCTCCACGGCACCGAATTCCTCGCCGGCTGTTACCTCATCGTCCACATCGGGCAGGTCCACGTAAACCACGTTGCCCAATGCATGCTGAGCATAATCTGTAATTCCTATGTAACCAATGTTACCTTCTACCTTTACATACTCATGTGACTCGCTGTAATAGAGTCCTTCTTTTACTGTTGCCATAATATTGAAATTATTTAGTTTATTATTTTTTTCACTTTTTGACCTGTGGTCGAGCCTGCTCACGCTCGGCAATGCTTAAGCAAACTTATCATTGCTCTTGCTCAATGGCAGCCTTCACTCTTTCACTTTTCACTTCTTATAGTGTTTGTCATAGAAACGTTTCTTAACCACTTCGCCAGAGAAGACCTTCTTTCTAATCTGAACCTGTAGCGGAGTTCCGAGCTTAGCAAAGTT
This sequence comes from Bacteroidaceae bacterium, assembly GCA_017541025.1. GTDB lineage: Bacteria > Bacteroidota > Bacteroidia > Bacteroidales > Bacteroidaceae > Physcousia. The sequence continues at coordinate 30,623 of JAFXZY010000068.1, forward strand.
ACTGTCCACAAGTGCCATACAAACACTCTTGTCCGAAGAAATCGTATGGTAACCGGTTGTTACCTCGCCGATAGTCTTACCCTCAGCATTGAGCACGGGATAACCATGACGAGGGATTGCCTTATCTTGCAGTTCTATGCCGACCAGCTTCTTGGCCACGCCCTCGGTCTTCTGCTTCAGAAGAGCCTCCTTACCTACAAACTCTTCTTTGTCTAACTTGACAAAAATACCTAGTCCCGCCATAATGGGGGAAATGTCCTCACTCAACTCATCGCCATAAAGAGGCAAACCTACCTCAAAGCGCAAGGTATCACGGCAACCCAAACCACAGGGTTTGCAACGGCCGCTCCGGATGAGTTTGTCCCAACACTCATTAATATAACCGGGTCCGGCATAAATCTCAAATCCATCCTCGCCCGTGTAGCCGGTACGACTTACGATAACATCGTCAATAGTCTTTACGGTATAGAATTCCAGTTCCTTGCAAGCAAGGCCCAGCACCTGTTCCACTATCTGCTCAGCCTCAGGACCTTGCACTGCCAACTGGCCATATTCGTCGCTACGATTCTGTAGGTCGATATTGAATCCCTTGGCCTGCTCCTGCATCCAAGCCCAATCCTTATCTATATTTGCGGCATTGATAACCAAGAAGAAGTTGTCCTCTCCCATTTTGTATACCAGCAGGTCATCTACGGTGCCGCCATTCTCATAGCACATCATACCATAGAAGATTTTTCCCTTGGGAGCACCTTTCACATCATTGGTAAAGATGTGTTGCACATAGCGCTCGGCATCCACACCACAAACGGTTACTTCGCCCATGTGGCTCACGTCGAAAACGCCGCAAGCCGTACGTACAGCCTGATGCTCGTCTGTAATGTTTGTGTACTGAATGGGCATATCAAAGCCCGCAAAGGGTGACATCAGAGCCCCCAATGCCACATGTTTGTCATAAAGGCAAGTCTGTTTCATAATATCTATTTTTGTTAACTCTTTTTATTTTTATTAGTTCCCGTATACAATCCCGTTTTTACATCCTTTGAATGAACTCACGGTCCAGGTATTCCTGCTCTATCCTTCGGATGCCTTCCACATCTGCCTCAGTAAGCTGTAACTCGCCGTCGCAAAGCGTTTGGCGGACGAAAGCCTTCAGTTCCCCGATGTTCTGGCTGATGTAATCCTTCAGGAATGTGATGCGCTGTCGAACGCTCTCAATACCTTTTTTCTGCAACTTTTCTGCCGATGGCGTAATGGCGTTCAGCATATGCTCCATGTTAGTTTCATAAAGCATGGTGCTATGTACGATACTATGCCCGGGCAACTGATAGAATGCCGTTCCGCAGACCTTCCGGTCGCCAATCATCACATCGTTGTGTGTGCTGCCCACAGCCTCAACTCCCAGTTTCTGCAGCACGAAGATTATCATCGTCATAAAGCGATTGAAGGTAAAAGGCACATTGTCGCTCCTTGTGATAACGGACAGCATGATGTTGCCCTCGTCAGCATAAACGCAACCGCCGCCGCTCTTGCGTCTGAACATCTCTATACCATGTTGCCTGCAGTACTCGGTATTCACCTCGTTCTGCAACACTTGATTCCTTCCGATGATAACCGTAGGACCTACCTGCCACATAAAGAAGCAGTCAGGCTCGTCTATGTGTCGCGCCACATACTCCTCCATGGCCAGGTAGAACGAAAGGTGAGTGTCTCCCGTTAAAGTATCCGGCAATGTTATGTACTTCATTCTGCCCGCAAATTTATGAAAAAAGATGTAATACCTCCAAAATATTTCCTGAAAATATTTTTTTCCGCACGTAGCAGTTATTTTTATCACGTGTGGCAGTAAAGTTTACAAGGAAAAACATACCTTTGATGCATAAAATATTGAAAAAAATCATTTTTCTTGTTACAAAACGAGAACTTGTGCGTTAAATATACAAAAGGGTGTATAAAAAATGAGCAAAAACTTCCTGACAGAAGCCTATAAGAAGTTGCGACAGCGGTTGCAGCATGAGGATTCGTATAAGGAAGAAGATGCGCTAAACGATGCCTTCTGCCAGTTGTGGTGCAGTCCATATAACCCCGCTACCACCCTTGAAGGAGAAAAGCTGCTCTCTGTCGCCACGCATCGCAGACAGATAAGTCTGTGGCGAGAAGAGAAGAGGCATCCTCATACATCCCTTGATAAAGTCTGCATCGCCCTGCCACCACCCGACACAGATGGGCAGGAAACGTTTCTTCAAATAAAAACGCTGATAGAACGCCAACTGACACCACTTCAGAAAGAAATTCTCACTCGGCACGATATTAACGATGAAACGTACAAACAAATAGCAGAAAGCCTTGGGATGCAGGAAGCTGCCATTAGGATGCAGCTGAGCAGAGCCAGAAACATAATCAGAGAAACCTATAAAAAGACAAAGAGATGACACAGCACGACTTATCTTATTGGGAAGAAATGGCACAGCGCTACTTCCTGGCAAAAACCACCGATGAGGAGGAGCAAAGGCTGCGTAAATTCCTTTGTACCAAAGAGGCTCAGAATGCTCGTTTCGACGAGATCAGGGCCACCCTCTCCTATCTGCATGTTAGCAGAGTACAGCACAAACTGTCCCTTAAGCATCCGTTTAGAGCCTTAGCCATTGCCGCATGCCTGGGCGCCATAGCTTTCCTGGGATGGTACCAGTATCAACAGCAGGACATCAGCAGCGTACGTATTGCCGGTCAGGATGTTGAAGCTGATGCTTCCCTGCTGATGGAACGCCAACTGACAGAAATGTTTTCATCCACCAATCCGTAATTCCCTACCCATGAAGAAGATTCTAACAATTATATTAGTCATGCTAAACCCACATCTTGGCTTGTGGGCACAGAAAGGCCTGTCTATTCAGGCGGTCTTTGACGAGCTGGCTGTAAAAAAGAATGCTACGGAGGTGGTAATGAGCGGCAAAAGGCTGAAGAACTTCCACCTGACGTACTTCCATAGTCTTGAAATCAAGAACCCGTCGGCTGCCGACCATCTACGTATCGCATCACTTGTGCAAACTGATGCCGCACGGGCTATAACCGCAGAAGAAACTTCTGAACACCACTTCTATGAGCTGCCACAACGTAAGGGCTTGCACGCCTACATCCTCTACCGCAACAACGGTCCCACTCTTACCCTTATCTATATTGAGGGCAAGGCCACCCTGAAACAAATAAAGCAATTCTTCCAGAAAAACAATCGGAAAAATGAAACAATATAACTTATACATATTACTTGCCATTCTTACGGTTATCTCCCCCGCTTATGCTGCCGAAGGGGATAGTCTGCAATGGGACTTTACCGACCTCGTTCAGGGCACCAAGGAGAATCCTGCCCTGCCTACATCCTTGGAAGGCTGGAAAGAACATCTGGAAACATTTGGCAGGAACATTCCGCAAGAAGAAGTGTTTGTACACATGGACAATACCTGCTACTTTGCCGGCGACACGCTTTTCTTCAAGGCATACGTCCGCCGAAGCGATACAGGCAAGCTTACCAATCTCAGCCAGCTACTTTATGCCGAGCTCTGGAATCAGGAAGGTTATATGCTGGAACGACATCTGGTTAAACTTAAAGACGGGCAGGGAACAGGCTCTTTTGTACTCAACGATTCTCTCTATGGCGGCTTTTACGAGTTGCGTGCCTACACCCGTTGGCAACTCAACTGGGGAGAATACCAGCATCCGCACACGTGGCCTGCCGAACGATGGTTCTTCAACAAGAAAATGGCCAAGGAGTTCTACCGTGATTACGAGAAACTCTACTGTCGCATCTTCCCCATCTACGATAAGCCCGAAACGCCCGGCCTCTATAGCCACGATATGACGGAACGCCCCCATATGCGATACTTCCGTACCGATGTAAAGAAGAAACCTCCCGTAGTTAACCTCTACCCTGAGGGCGGAGTAATAGTTGAAGGTACGCGTGCACGCGTGGCTTTTGAGGCTAACGAGGCCGATGGCGAGCATATCTCAGGCATCATGCGCCTATACGGTAGGGGCGGAAAATTGCTTCAAGAACAGCGGACCGAGAACCGAGGCAGAGGAACGCTGGAGTTTACCTACGAGCCAGACGTTACCTACTCCACCATTTTTACCAGCGATAGCAATCAGGTTATCCGTCAGCGTTTACCCAAGGCCGAAAAAGACGGATGTGCCGTTCGTACCGATATCATGAATCAGCAGCTTTTACTTACCCTGCAACCACGAGGCGAAGCTGCCAACGAGACGCTGGGCGTTACCGTTACCGTGGGCGGTGCATTGCATTATTTTCAGAAGTTCCGTGCCGAGGACACCCAAATCAGCATCCCTACCGACTCTCTGCCTACGGGTGTTGCACAAGTAACGGTCTATAATGCGCAAGGGCGTGTGTATAGCGACCGTCTTTGCTTCATCCGTCATCAGCAGGACATAAAGACCGCCCAAATGCACTTCTCAGGTATTCGCTCCCAATACGAACCTTTTGATTCCATTCGTGTAGCCGTAGAGAATCCTCAGGCTGCAGGCTCTACCATCTCTCTGGCTGTCAGAGATGCTTCCACATCAGAATATCTGTACGATAGTAGCAATATTCTTACCGAAATGCTGCTATGCAGTCAGATTCGCGGCTTTGTGGAACAGCCCGATTATTACTTCGAGAAAGACGATGAGACACACCGTCGCCACCTCGACCTCCTACTGATGGTACAAGGCTGGAGGCGCCATAACTGGATAACTATGGCCACCCCCGGCATATTCCGCGTCAATCATCCATTCGAAAAAACGCCCATTTACTTTGGTGCCGTTTACCGTTATGTAGCCATCGGACATGAAGGTTTCGGGGGCTGGGGTAATATGATGGACCAGGATATCAAGCATTATGATTTCGCCCGTCCTGAGGGCGGCGAATGGTTCTCACACAGCAAATTGCGCAAGCCGCAGGGCATGATTCCCATCTTAGGAAATGCCAGCGAAGCACGCGACAAACATAACGCATACAGCTATCTGCTGAAAGACAATGAGTCGGCAACCTTTGATGGACGTAATTACTACGATGAGGGCAATCTGCACCGTGAAGTACGTGTGCATGCCGAATACCATAAGCCAACCGACGTAGGCGTAGAAAGCGTCTATGGAGAACTCACCACCAAGAACGGACGCTTTGTTCTTGAATTCCCAGGCTTCTACAACCGTTGTACCCTTGATTTGTCGGCTTCCGATACTACCAAATGGAAAGAGCCGTTGACTATCACCCGTAAAGGACGCCGACTGCTCCGCAAACGCGATAAACTGATGAGTAAGGGCAAGGCCGTTCCCAGTTTGGAGCATCAATGGGTGAAGCCATCAGAGACCGATTACCCCGAATTCTATGTCCGCCTGACACCTTACCATCCCCGCTTCTGCAAACCTTTTAGCTTCTACCATACCCATGTGGCACCGCCAAGGGAGGGAACAGCCTTAATGTCCAGCTTACGCGGCGGACACACATTGGCTACAGTTACAGTTCGCAGCAAGCATGGCGGACTACGTTCGTACGACAGTTCACATCCAGCTGTCACACGCGATGCTTATCAGATATTCAATGAATGTGTGGATGCTGGCTTCACACCCGGATGGTTTGCCGGAAAGAATGCATTCTCCAAGTGGGTGGAACGCCTGCTGGTTGGAGATATGAATATGTACAGGCATTACCAGAGGTACCAAGATGCTGTGGAGATTAATCGCTCTTTATGGCACACTTCCGCCACCTCAAATAATATGTTACACTTCTCGTTTAGAGGACCCGCCAAGTACGGATTGCAGGCTACCAGCGCCGTAGAGCATCACCGCCCTACTGCCGACGACCGGAGAGCTCTACGCTATGCTTGGGTAGACCCTGCTGATAGCTACTTAGGCTGGGCTGATGTTGCAGGAAGAAGATACAATCCCGGCCTTGGCTGGAGCACTTCTAACCGTTCCGCCTTCTCCTTTACCGGAATGGACGAGAAGACCATGCAACTGGATTATCTGCGCTCACTCCGCTCGGTAGACCTTGTCACCGACTATGCTCCGCGTATGGAGGGCAGCCCGCGCTATTCGGGTGCCAATCAGCCGACGGTAGATGTGGGCTATAAACTACTTACAAAAGGCAAACGCGAAACATATCGCGACCGTCACTTCGTCCTTCAAGGCTTTGACGTGAGTCAGGAGTTTTATAATCCTTGCTACCGAAATCGTCCTTTACCTGACACGAAAGATTATCGTCGTACGCTCTATTGGAACCCCAACCTTGAATTAGACGAGAAGGGACAAGCTAACATCACACTTTGGAACAACAGTAACACTACCAGCATCACCGTAAGCGCCGAGGGAATTACTCCTGCAGGCAAAATTCTAACTGGCATCAGTTATCCGGAAGACCGATGAGGTCACCTCTCCGCTCCTGCTTTGGGTGAATGCTGAATAATGATTCTTGAATTGTGAATTATGAACTATAAAAGTTTTTTTACCATATTATTATTAAGCCTCTCTGGCGTGATTCTTGCGCAGGAGAAAACTGATTCCATAAGTGCGGTTATTCTCGATGCCGAATCAGGTGAACCTATACAGTATGCCAGTGTGTACGTGTCGTCCACCTGCGGAACCATCAGCAATTTCGATGGCGAGTTCTGTCTGCGATGTCTCCCTTCAGAAAACGTTCGCATCTCCTGTATAGGCTACCAGCATGTCACCCTACGGGCCTCTGAGTTGCCTGCTGTCATTCGCATGCAGCCCATCTCTACCACGCTCAAGGAGATTACTGTCACACGTGGCGACAATATCATTTACCAGTTGGTTTATAAAATGCAACGCGAGGCCAGAAAGCACAGGAAGGCCGAGGCTCAGTATTTCTTCCGCATGGCCACGCAATATCCCGGAACCGATGAGTTGGCAGAAGCTTTCATGACGGCCAAATCGTGTGTGCAGATTCGCGATATCACCTTCCACAGCGGCAGCCGTGGCCAGTTAAGGGGCGAACAGCTAGACAGTCCCAGCCTGACAGGACTTGGCCGCACCAACCTTCACATGTTCCTTCGCCTGTCACCTGTCTTAGTGAACTTTGACATTTGGGACAATACCTTCGTGCCAGCCGATCTTGTTTTCCGCAGGATAAAGAACCTTTATGAAATCTCCTGCGTTCAGTTTACCGAAGAAGACGGCACAGAAATCAGTAAGGTAAAGGTTACAGGCAACCCTTCCATCAACTCGCGTCCCGTCTTGGATGGTACATTGTACATCGACCGTAAGAACCTCCGTCTCCTGCGCTTCGACGGGCAGATGCACGGCCTGCAAATCGTACTATACGACCAAGCCAGAGAGCAACATTTCTATACAGGAATAGACTATAGCATGCATGTAGATTACAGGCACGATCATGGGTTTACTGAAATTGCCAACATGTCTGGCATCATCACCAAAGACAGCGTCAGAATCCGACAACTGCTTTACAATCTGGGCGATAAAAAACTTACTTTCAATAAGTCTGTCCGTGTTGGGGAGAACATGATACAAGCAATAGATAAGGTTGGCTTCGATTCCACCCTTTGGGTTACCAATAACATTGTCAAGCGCACTCAGGACGAGGAACGCGTAGTCTTCAAAGACCCGACATTCTGGCTTACCAATAAATCGAAGTACGCTACCGCTCCTTCCTCCGAGCAGCAGCGTACCGACAATTATCTTCAAGATGCCATTCGCCAGCTGATGGACAACACCATGCAACTACAGCGAACGCCTTTAACACCACGTTCTACCAAAAAGAACAAGTCCAAATCTACCATACATATTGACGAAAAGTCTCTATATTACAAATAAGGCATATACCGATCCACAAACTTAGCTCTTTCGCCTCAAGCCCGCCATCCAATAGCCTAACAGGTAGAGAACACCCACCGATACTATGGCAATAGCTCCTGCCTGACTTCCTACGGCATCACTGGCAGCACCCATGAGCATGGGGAAAACGGCGCCGCCGCAGATACCCATGATAAGGAGGCCGCTGACTTCGTTCTTCTTGTCGGGCACAGCAGCCAGCGCACGGGCAAAGATGATGCTGAAGGGATTTCCGTTGCCAAAACCCATCAGGGCCACAGCTCCGTAAATCTCCCACTGGGTGCTTCCTACATATAGGCCTATAAGGGCTATTATCATCATGGCCACGCTGACAAAGAGGAAAGTCCAGTCCTTCATGAACTTCATGATGAAACTGCCGCTGAAACTTCCTGCTGCCTTGGCTACAAAATAGACGGTGGCTATATAGGCGGCATTGTTCAGGTTCATACCCAAACGTTCCATCAGAACTTTAGGAGCCGTTACACTTATGCCTACATCGATTCCCACATGGCAGACAATCGCCAGAAAACACATAAATATAAAACCTCCCCTGAGCAATGCAAAACAACCGGCGAACTGCTGCCCCACAGTCTTCTCCCCCTCGGGGGAGTTAGAGGGGGCTTGCTCGTTGATTCTTGTACCAAACAGGAACAGGGTAGCCAACACACCAACTCCCAAATAGATGGGATAAAGTGCTCGCCATCCAAAGCCGAACGCATTGGTGGTGGCGCCCCAAGAGGCAATGATGGGAGCCAGGAACGAGGCGATGCTCTTGATGAACTGACCGAAGGTAAGCGTACTGGCTGAGGCACCGCCCTTCATAACACTATCCACAAGGGGATTGAGTGATGTCTGCATGATGGCATTTCCGATTCCCAAAAGGGAGAAGGAAAGCAGCAGCATGGTAAAGTCGAGTGTAAAAATTGGAACAAGCAGCGAGGCAAGTGTCATAACAAGGCTAAGCAATACTGTGTTCTTACGGCCTATCCTGTTCATCAGCAGACTGGTGGGAATGCTGAAGATAAGGAACCAGAGGAAAACAAGCGAAGGCAGCGTATTGGCCATGGAATCACTGAGATTCAGGTCGGCCTTCACATAATTGCTGGCTATGCCCACGAGGTCAACAAACCCCATGGCGAAGAAGCACAGCATAACGGGAATCAGCTTTTTATTATTCATAAGAGTCCACGGGCTCCTTACCCATCTTAATCTGCAGCTTGCCGCCCTTTACCACATCAGCGAAGGAGATGTGCGGGTCGGTGAGCTTCTTGCCGTTCAGGCGATACTCCTGTACGTAGATTTCATCCTCGGCAGGCATCTCCTTCCATGACTCATAGGTCTGGATGACGAAGTTCTTGCCGGAATAGTATTTGTCGCTCAGGCGGATAACAATCCTGTTGAAGAGCGGACTTCCCAGCGAGAAGGTGGGATTGGTGGCATTCAGACCCGTTACATCGAACAGGCCGATGCTGGAGATAACATACCACGCACCCAGCTGACCCTGGTCTTCATCCTGACCGTAACCATAGCCGTGGATACCGTCCGTGCCGTAGAACTCGTTCAGGATAGCACGTACCCACTTCTGGGTCTTGGAGGGGCGGTTCGCCTCGTTGAAAAGCCATGAGATATGCAGACAAGGCTGGTTACCCTGATTATATAATGTACGAAGTCCGGCAAAGGCTCCTACCTCTGTTCCGCCACTGAAAATCTTGGGCTGAGAGAGGGTGAAGATGCTGTCCAGGCGGGCATTGAACTCATCCTCGCCCACCTTGGCTACCAATGCCTTGGCATCGTGGGGAACATAGAAGGTATATTGCCAGGCGTTGCCTTCCTGGAATCCGCGCCATACCTCCATTGGATCGAAGTTGGGAATGAAGTTGCCCTCGGCATCCTTGGGGTGCATGAAGTTCTCCTTGTCGTCGTAGATGCGCTCCCATGCCTTAGAGAGGTTCATCAGCTGGTCGTATTCGGGCTTGCCCAGCGCCTTAGCCAACTGAGCGGTTGCCCAAGAGGTAAAGGCGTACTCCAGCGTATGTGAGGCTGAGAAACGGAACTTCTCGGCTGGCCCCTCAGCATTCTCTACGTGGGGCACATAGCCGTACTGCACAAACTCCTTGGTATCTGACTTGCCGGCTCCGAAGGGTCGGTTGTCGCCGTCCAGTTCGTTCTTGCGGCAAGCCTCGTAAGCCAGTTCCACATCGAAGTCGCGAATGCCGCATTGGTAAGCAGCATTGATGATAAGAGGCAGTTGGTTTGTTCCTACACCTGATACGTAGCGACTATTGGCCAATCCGTCGCCCATCCAACCCGCATCCTTGAAGACCTGCAGGTGGCTGCTGATATAATCCGAGGTATATTCGGGATAAGCCAGAATCCACAACTGACCCAGGTTCCACTGACCGCCCCAGAAGGCATCTGTATTATACATATTATGTACGGGCTTGCCGTCCTTCAGCTCCAGCTGCCCGATGCCGCCATCGTGACGGGGATAGGCTCCGTTGACATCGCTGCACAGACCGCGCCCTAAGATGGCGTGATAAAGTCCCGTGTAGAACTTCTTCATGTCCTCGTCCTTGGCAAACCGGACATCTATGCGGCCCAGCATCTCCTGCCAAGCTTCGCCGTTCAGTTTCCAAGCCTCATCGAAGGTCATATCCTTGGCCTCCGTCTCGCGGTTCAGGCGGGCATTCTCGACGGATGTATAGCTGATTCCCACAGCCACGGTCACCTTCTCGCCCTCCTCGGTGGGGAAGGTTACATAGACACCGGCACCCGGGCCTGTGGCCTCCTTTTCGCCTTCACGAACATCTGCGCCGTTGAAGGCACCTGCACTGGCAATTTCCTTATCCAGTACGGCAGAGAAGTAAATGGGCACCTCAGCTCCCGGCTGGTACTTCTTGACGTACTCGGGCAGCGTGATAACATAGCCCTCTACGGTCTTACCATCTTCGCAAACTTCTACGTGAGCATCCTTCACAGCCCCGCTCTCACCTGAACGGTTTCCGATATCGAAGAGGATGCGACTCTCTTCCGACTTGGGGTAGGTGTAACGCTGGAAGGCCACACGCGGGGTAGCGGTCACCTCGGCCTTGATGCCGTAGTCCTGCAACATCACAGAATAGTAGCCGGCTGTGGCCTCCTCCTCATCGTGCGAGAACTTGGAGCGGTAGCCCTCGCCCTCGGAATCAACAGCTCCGGGAACGGTCTTCAACGCTCCGCAGGTAGGCATCAGCACAATGCCGCCCACCTGAAACTCGTGGGTGCATGGAAAGCCCTCGATGGACTTATCACGATAATCATAACCTGTTGCCTCCCAACCGTCTTTGTTGCCCAAGTGCCCGTTGGTGCTGGGACCGGGCTTGGCCATACCGAAAGGCATGGCACCGGGGGCGAAGTGGAAGTAACGGCAATGAGCCGTTCCGATACGAGGTTCTACAAAGCGGGTATAACTCTGCGGAATGGTCTCAGGCGTGTCACAGCTTACCAAAGCACCTATGGCACAGGCAAGTAACAAAAGCAACTTTCTAATTTTCATAAGATTATTTGTTTAATTGATTCAGGGCAAAATTGTAGGCACCTAAGTTGATGGCCTTGCTGGCTCCCAGTTCTGAGATGCAGACAGCGACCTTACGCTGAGCCTGATAGAGCACCTTCTTGTCGGTATGCGGCACATCTACATAAACATCTTTGTCTTCCAGGAAGGCAGCACGCTGCTCGGGGTCTTCGAAATTGTAAACCTCGCTCTGGAGTGTGGGAAGCAGATTGCCTGTGAAGGTTCCGGCGGGACGGGCAAATTCTTCCATCATGCCGGGCAGAATCCACTTGGAATTATGGGACAGACCGCCACCTATTACTACAATACCATCTACGATGTTGAGTACATTCACCAGAGCGGCTGCGCAAACCTGCCCCAACTGGCGGAAGCTCTCCTGAGCAGCCTTCATGTTGCCCGGACGGGTTCCGTTGGCAATATAACCGATATCCTTGGGGGTAAGGTCGCCAACTGGCTCATGCGACATTTCGGCATATACCCGACGCACGGCACGGATGCTTACACTCTCCTCGGCAATCACAAAGGGATACATGCCATTGCGCATACACCATACATCACCGCCGCAACCGTTGTCACCTGTCAGCAATACCTTATCTAATACCACGCCGCAACCGAATCCGGTTCCCAAAGTTATACCTACCATATTCTTATAACGGCGCTTGCAGCCAGCCTCCTCTAAAGCCTTGTTTACTCGAGGAAGGGCTCCTGCCAATGCCTCACCGTAGGCAAACAGATTACCGTCGTTGTTCACATAAACGGGAATTCCGAACACACTCTCCAAATACGGACCGAGTGCCACACCACCGCGGAAGGAAGGGAAGTTGGGCAGGTCGCCAATCACGCCGCGTTCATAGTCGGCAGGACCGGGGAAGGCAAAACTGATGGCTACAGGCTCTACATCCAGTTTCTCCTTAACGGTAGTGAAACCCTGAACCAAGGTAGCCAGACAGCCCTCGGTATCGGTTGTTACAGCCTTCAGGCGTACGGGCTCAACAATCTCTTCATTGTCGCAAATGGCTGAGAACACAAAGTTCGTTCCGCCGGCATCCAGCGTCAGCACAATTTTTTTGTCGTTTTTGTCCATAGTATTGGCCCCTCTCCCTAACCCTTCCCCAAATGGGAGGGAACTGCAAGTAGGGGGTTGGCAGTTTGGGTTAAAGTATTTTAGGATTCATAATTAATTCTTTCATCTGGGAATTATGAGAACTGTTCCCGCACCTCCCATTTGGGGGAAGTAAGGGTTAGGGGTTGGAGAGGGGCCTCACTGCCGCCTTTATCGTCTTACACTCCTCACCTCCCACAGGGGTGATGGTATAGCGACCAATGCAGGCGGGGATAATGAAGGTCTCGGCATAATGCACCGTGAAGGGTTCGAACTTGCCTTCCGGACTCTCCACCACAGCCTCGTAGCCATCTGCCAAGTTCAGTACGTTCACCCCGCCGTTGGTGTTGTGCTCTACTGTCCGTGTGAAGGTGTGCCGACGTGTCTCTATGAACTCGTTGGGGTGCAGGCCAGTACGCTCCTCCATGATGCCTTCCTCCTGAGAGAGCACCTCAAAGTGGTTACGGATATTCCGGTTCACCCACTCCGTTGTGCGGTTCCACTGGATAACATGCTTGCCGCGCTCCACATTGATGGGGCGAGGCTTACCGTCCAGTCCCAAGCGGTTCCAATCCCACAGTTTGAAGGTGAAGATACTGGGCGTAGAACTAATCTCCAGCACCATGCTATCGTGTCCGCTGCAATGGATGGTACCTGCGGGAATGAGGTAATGGTCATGCTTCTTGGCAGGGAACTTATTTACGTACTTCTCGGCAGGGAAGGAAATCTCGCCGCGCTGTGCCGCCCGCAAGTCTTCTATCATGTCATGTTTGTCGATATCCTCTTTCAGGCCCAGATACACCACGGCATCCTCACCGGCATCCAGCAGATAGTAACTCTCGTCCTGCGTATAAGGCAGACCGAACTCGCGCTGCGCAAATTCGTTGGTGGGATGAACCTGAAGGCTAAGGTTGCCGCCGCCCATGGTATCGAGGAAATCGAAACGGATGGGGAAGCTCTTTCCGAAGCGTGCCCAAACCTGCTCGCCCAACAGTTCACGGCTATGCGTCAGTACCACATCCTGCGAGGGGAACTCCACCAGCACACCGTCCAGATTCAGATAGAGGCTGTTCTCCTCGGGGACGCAGTCGAAGCACCATCCGTAGTTCTGCTCTTCGCGAGGTAAATCACATACCTCCTTCATCCACTGGCCGCCCCAGGGAGCGGGGTCGAAGAAAGGTACCACGCGGAACGGCTTACGAGCCGTGCGCTCCATACCCTGACGGAACTGCTGGTCGGAAATCATCTTAGGCTCCAAGCGATTGTTGCTGTCTATCCAGTACTGAATGCGATGTGATTGTATCAGTTCGTCTTTGTATCGGTCCACAATGTTCCAGTCGTTAAAGTACCCGCGCTTGTATTGTCGCGAAGGCTCCTCTTGGCTGTTATCAATACCCAAGGCCTTCACCTCGTGCCTACGGAACCGCTGCTGAATCTCCCAGCGGGCCATATCGGCGTAGACTATGGGGAGCCCCCTCTCCGCTTCCCCTCTGGGGGAGTACTTTTCCGCAACAAACGCTGCTCCAGTTCCGATGATGATGCATGCATTGAGGCACTCCCCTAAAGGGGGAGCGGGGAGGGGGCTAAAATATTCCTCCAGTCTTACGTTCGACATATAGCCGAACAGCACATCATCCGTTATGAACCGTTCTGTAAGTTGACGGATTTCCTCCTCGGGCCTCATCAGCGAGCGGGTATCAATAATCATTCGTCCAGTCTTGGCAAAGGCCGCAAGGAAATCTTCCTCGTAAGTGCCTGTGTAGAGGTCGATGGCCCATACCGGTTCATCGGCCCATTGTTCATTCAATGTGGATACTATCTTCTCCCAGCCGACGATGGCCATACCGTCCGTACGCGTGCTGGGGAACTTATCGTAATTACTTTTTCTCATTAGTTTATATTGGTTTTCATGGGCAAAGATAGTGAGAAGTAAGCAAAAGAAAAAGGAAAAGCACATTTTCTTTTCTTCTTTTCCCGAAAAGAAGCAAAAAACAATCATGGCTCACCCCGTAGGGGCGTAAGCTTGTGAGCCATACCAACACTTTGACGGAGGCAGCGTATGCTGCCGGAGGCAATTAAGCCCCTTTATGTGTAGAAAGGGGTTTGGGGAAAGTAGAATTTTCTTTTGGTTCTGTTTCTTTTTGAAAAGAAATAGAACGAATGCCTTTTGGTTCTTTTCGAAAAGAACAAACTCTCCTAAAGGAGGGCTGGGTGGTTGTTGTGTCTCCTAAATATTCTTAAATTTCCCCTTCTCCTGCAGCATTTAATGGGGAAAAAACGTAGCTTTGTACCGCAAACGTTTAACAAACACATAAAATCAAATGAAAAAAACTCAACTTCTCTTGTTTGCAGCAGCCATGATGCTGGCAGCATGTAAAAACAATGTCATTACCCTTTCCGGTACAGTAGAGCGCGATCTCGACAGCATCCGCATCACAGCAATGCTTAACGACAATGGCGACACACTCCTTGCCAAGGTTCCCGTTACCGACGGCCGTTACACTTGGCAGAGTACCGTGGACAGCATCTGCATCCTGCGTGTTTATTACGGAGAGGGCGACCGCGATTTCTATCGCATTATCGGCGAGCCCGGCGACATAACCCTGAACATCCCCAAGGAAGGAGAGGACGAACCCTATCCCACCGGCACGCCGCTCAACGACAGCATCCTTGCCTATCATAATGCCGTTACAGTGTTTGAAGAAAAGATTGATTCGCTTTATGAAAAGGAAGATAATGCGCAAAGCGATGAAGAGCGTGAGTCGATTCGAGAAGAACTGTTTACTATATTGAGAGAGCAGGCGCAATGCCAGTCAGGTTTTCTGAGCCGCCACACGAACGACATGTTCGGCATCTATCTGCTGCGCGATTTCCAGCTCTACTGGTATCCCGAGTATATCGAGGAGACCACCAAGCAGATGAAGGAAAACTTCCCCGACAACTTCTGGGCAAAGTTTATTGCAGACCACGTTGAGGGACAGATGCGAGGCTTCCCGGGGCGCCAGTACACCGACCTAAAGATGCAGACTCCCGAAGGCGGCGAGCTCAGCCTCTCGGACATCGTGCCCAATAACCGCTACACCTTCGTGGACTTCTGGGCAAGCTGGTGCGGACCCTGCTGCGCCGAGATTCCCAACGTGCAAGCTGTCTATGAGAAGTACCACGACAAGGGACTGGAGGTCGTTGGCGTATCCTTCGACGGAGATGCAGAGGCATGGAAGGGTGCTATCGACAAATACGGCATCAAGTGGCTCAACATGTCTGACCTCAAGGGTTGGGATTGTGAGGCTTCAAAGGTCTATGGCATCAGGAGCATTCCCTTCACTCTTCTTATCGGTCAGGATGGCATCATCGTAGAACGCTGGCTCCATGGCGACGGTATCATGAAGAAATTGGACGAGCTGATGGGCGAGAATTAACTCTTATTTCTGACCGCAAAAAATAAATCCGGAAGCGAGAAAGTACTTCCGGATTAATTTTTGTTTCAGAACAACTGAATCCTACAGCCGGACAACTACTTCGCCAGTCTTACCCTTTTCCTAAAATTCTTTAATTGTTGGAAAGTTTTAATATGTGTTTCGTGGAATTGTAGTATATTTGTTGCCGGCAATAGATTTTTCAAACCAAAATACGCACAAAAAATGAAGAGAAACATCCTTATCACATTGGCTGCCATCTGTATGATGGGTTGTGAAGAATTCAGCAATTATACCGTCAGCGGTGACTTCTCTGAGTATGAAAAGAACTATTACATACCTGCCAAGGTGGACTCGGTATGCATCATTAACGATTCCACGACATCGGCATCAGCTGGAGAGATGGAAATTTGCGAAGTGGAGGACGGCAAGTTTTCATTCTGTGGTGGAGTGGAGCGGCCGATCTATTCCCTGTTAAGGGTTTACATGACAGTAGAATACGAGGGAGAGAAACATAAGAGTGTCGAGCAAATCCCCTTTATCTTAGAACCCGGTAACATTGAGTTGCAAGGTGATAAGTTTCGAGGAACACCACTCAATGATGCAAGCGTTGAAATGAGTAATCAGTTATTAACATTAGATTATGATCAGGCAGAAGAGCACGAAAAAGCGAAGAAAGAGGCAACCAACTTCGTTAAGCAGCATGCAGAAGACCCAGCCTCTGTCTATCTTATAGTTGAATTGACACGTTGTATGGAAGCAAGGGACTTACTACCCTTGATAGACCTTTGCAGCGAGGACATGCAACACACCAATACTGGCTTTGCAATGGCAAGGGATCAGATAGTTAAAGAAGCCAATGCCCCACAGGCTGGTGATATGTTTGCAGACTTTGCTGTGGAGTACAATGGAAAAACCACTCGCCTGAGCGACTATGTGGGTAAAGGGCAGTATGTGCTGGTTGACTTCTGGGCATCGTGGTGCGGGCCCTGTCGTGGAGAGATCCCCAACCTCATCGCTGCCTATAATAAATATAAGGATAAGGGCCTGCAGGTGCTTGGCGTAGCTGCATGGGATAAGCCTGAGGACACGCTGAAAGCCATAAAGGAAGAAAAGGTTCCCTATCCGCAAATCATCAATTCGCAGGAAATAGCTACCGATGTATATGGCATCACAGGTATTCCCGAAATCATCCTCTTTGCCCCAGATGGTAAAGTAGTAAAGCGCGGCCTACGCGGTGA
The DNA here is from genome assembly GCA_017541025.1 of Bacteroidaceae bacterium. Classification (GTDB taxonomy): domain Bacteria; phylum Bacteroidota; class Bacteroidia; order Bacteroidales; family Bacteroidaceae; genus Physcousia. The sequence continues at coordinate 47,792 of JAFXZY010000068.1, forward strand.
GAACATAGACAAGAAACTCTCGGAAATTTTAGGGGAGGAATAAAACAAAGAAGTGCCCGACATTCAATTAGGCACTTCTTTGTTTGTTAACGGAAATGAGGTTAATATATACTGCTATTTTCAAAAGAAATGTATACATTTGCAACGGATTTGCTGCAATACTGACAAAAATCCGTACCAAGAATCAACGAGTAATATAAATAAAGTTTAACCTCATCAACCTGCACTACAAATAAGACTTAAAGTACTCAACGAGTAATACAAATAAGCCTCTAAGCTATCAACTAAAATCGTTAAACTACACGTAAAAACATGCCAACTCGGCAAAAATAATTATAACCAAGCCTTGGTTATTTATTTTCATGACTTGAAAATATATTTTCAAGGCTTGGTTATAAATTTTCAAGGCTTGAGAATAGTTTTAAAAGGCGTATTAAAACATTTTCCCTTGTAGTTTAACGATGTTTTCATTCTATTTCTTCTTCAAATCCTCTGCCACCCACAGCACCCAATCGTCGATGTTGTCGGTGAGTTTTCTCGGGAAAGGCAAGGGAATGATAACGTCGGGCGGGATGCCAAGACCTTCGTTAGAGAAGTCTTTCTCGAAGAAACCAGAATCAACGGTCGTGGCATAGAAAACGCCAAAGCGGCTGTTAGGCAATAGTTCCGTACGACAATTGCCCGTCAGTTCGCAACCATAAGTGTTTCCAAGGCCATACACTTTAGCGCGATTGCTGTACTTCTTGACATATTTGGCAAGGCTTTCTGCAGCGCTCGCTGTAGCATTATCTACCAAGATAGCAGCATGCTTTATTCGGGTTGACTGTTGAAGGTTTGAACCATCATCGGTTTCCATATATTTCTCAAACTTCTTTTTCGAGGCCTCACATCTTTCTATCAGCTGTCGTAAAAAGACTGATGACGTATCCTGCTCCTGATAAAATTTCCAGTAAAGAAGGTTCTTGGGCGTGTTGCGAAGCCAATAGGTCTCCGGCTTATAAGGGTGGTCATAAAGCAAATTGCAATACTCTTCCCATACACCATCACCGCCTCCGATATTGGCGCGTATGTCAATAATAAGATTCACACAGTCCGATGCCAGGAATTGATGCAAGGCGTTTACCGTGCCGTCGTAGAAATCGCGATTGCACGACGGAACGCGGATGAGCCACGTAAGGGAATCCACTTTGCAGGACACAGGCCTCGGCTCATATTCGGAATTCTCCCCGAAATTGGTCAGCAGCGTAGTGTCTTCCTTTGCCAATTTCTCCATGGCCATCTCTTGCGCAGCCATTTGGAACAAGTCAGAATTCTTCAGTGATATATGTCTGTCGAATTGGTTGTAGAACCATAGGACATAATCCGTGGCTGTCCGCTCCAAGCTGGCATCTCCATTGCTTAGTTTTTTACGGAGCTGTTTCTTGAGAGCCTTGTATTCCCGCTTGTAGCCTTTCTGCATGATGGCATCGAAGGGAGCGTAGTTCTGTTCCACGAAACTGACCAGATAGTCGTAGTCCTCCAAGTCTTTCTTCAAGCTGTCAGGAACGGCAGCATTCACAATAGTACTGGCGATTGCAAGCAATGCGATAAGGAAGTTTCTTCTCATTATTATAATCAGTTTATGCCTTTAATATCTACTGTGTATTTGATATCTCCCAAAGTCTCCTTCTTGAGAAAGCAAACCATATAGATGGGAATGTAATATACATTATTATTAATGCTTACGTTTTCATTGCAAAATACAAGGGCTTGCGGAATCATTTGTCCGTTTTCCAATGCAAATATAGGTGGTTTTGTCCGTTTTTCCAACGTAAAAAGCAACGTTTTTGTCCGTTTTTCCGATAATATCAAGATTCTGAGGCTGAGGCTCAATAAAAACGAACTATCTGTAACCTTACTGATGAATCTTAGTTAGAAACCCCGTTGTTTCATCCAAAGTTCCAGTAAAACATCCCTGTGTCCCACCGTCCCACGTCCCATTAAGGTGCTTTAATACATTGGAGGGATGTGTCAGAATAGGCCCATTCCTCTTTTATTCATAAATCCTGAGATTTTAAGACAATAAAGGGGAATCCTCTGTCGTTATTATAATAAATATATAACGATGAAATATTTTTTTTCCATTCTTTTCGCAGCAACACTGCTGATTGCTTGTTCCAACAATCCGGATGAAATCATTGTAGAGCCCGACCCTCAGGAAATTATTCTAAACACAGGGAAACTGCTCTCAATGGACGGAGGCTACATGCACCTTGCTTATTCCTACGACGCTGAGGGTAGAGTGGTCTTTGCTGAACACGTCGATTCTGGATTTTCCCTTGTGAAGCAGTTGGCCGAATACGAGTACGAAGGTGACCGCATCTACATTAAGTTTCAGAGATTTGCGGAACTGCCAAATGGCGAGCACGACCCTTACTATCACGACTACTGCCATTACGATACCCTCTTCCTCGTAGGTGGGAGAGTGGACAGCTTGGCAGGCTATAGACCATCCGCATACTTCGTGGGAGAGAACAGCCATTTCTACAAGTTCCGTTACAACGAGCGTGGCGAACTTATCTCCATCAGGGACGACAACGTGAAGACATACCCCTACGCAAGGTTTAAGGCGGGAGAACCGTGGTACACGGAGATGTACACGCTGGAATGGCAGGACGGTAACATCTGCAAGCGAACCTGCATCATACCCCAGACGCGGGACACGACGGTATGGAACTACCGCTACTCAGAGTTGGCAGGCTCCCTTCCGGGAGGTGACCCAAGGAATGTCCTATTCGATCTCGTGCCTCTCATATCTACCGGATACTTGGGCGCCGACTGCCAGAACCTTTTGCAAAGTGTGGAATCAGAAGAGTTTACTGAGCAGATAGAATACATATTAGACGAGCGGCAAATGGTCTGTCAGACAAAATCAACCATCAATTTCTCTCATGGCTTGACACATTGTTACAACTACCAAATTAAGTGGTAAGCCTGTCAAGATGAAGAAGTAGATCCCAGCAATACATACAAGCTGAAAAAACTGTTGGATAAACTGAAATAGCCAACAAACACCTAATATAAAGCAAAAGCCTGCTATCCGTAATAGATGGCAGGCTTCGCTTTATTTACTCGGTTACAATCGTAACCTCTCCTGATTTCAGCATATCATTATGGTTAAGGAACCAGCCTTTCAGGGGCTTGGTACCGCAGCGGATCTGCCGGATCTTCTCGCCATTGCCTTCCCTGCGGATTACCACACTCCGTCCGTCGCCCATCGTAAAGGTTACCCTGGGGAAGAGGGGAACGGTTACGATATACTGAGGGTCGGCAGGAGAATAGGTGTAAAGACCGATGGCATTGAAGACATACCACGAGGAAGTCTCGCCGGCATCATCCATTCCTGCGTATGCCAAGTGGTCGGCTCCCATATCGTAATACTTGTCCATCAGCTCGTTCAGGATGCGCTGGGCCTTCTCCTGCTTGCCTATAAAATAATAGGTATAGGGAACGCTGTGGTCGGGCTGGTTGCCATGACAGTAGTTACCCATGAAGCCCGTCATGTTCCAAGCCTCGTAGCCGCGCCAAGGTTCGGTGAAGAGGCTGTCGAGCTTCTGCTCTACGGCCTGATGGCTGGGATAGAGGGCTATCATGCCTTCGGGGTCGTGAGGCGCAAAGAAGAGGCTCTGCCAGGCATTGGCCTCGCGATACATATAAGCATAGTAGGGATAGTAGGGGTCGAAATCCCTGATCCACTCGCCGCTCTCGATCTTGCCTCGCCAGAAGCCCGTACTGGGGTCGAAGAGGTTCTTGTAGTTGCCACTTCGCTGCATAAGAAGCTTGTAGTTCTGCTTGTCGCCTAAAATCTTGGCTACCTGAGCCACCACATAGTCGTCGTAGGCATATTCCTGCGTCTTGGTTACGGCTGCCTTGTACTCGTCCTCGGTAGGCACATCGGTGGTGTCCTTCTCGGCTATCCATCCGCGCTGGATGTATTCGTCTAAATAAGGTCTGCCGCCACGACCGGGAACGGTGGCGTTCTTGAGGATGAGACGATAGGCACGCTCGAGGTCGAATCCCTGTATGCCGCGCTGCCACATGCCGCAAACCATTGTGCAGGCATGGTCGCCGTGGAAGAAGGTGGGCATATAGCCGCCGCGCTTCTCGCCTCGGTCCATGCAGGACTTGACGATGTCGCAAGCCACATCGGGCGTTATCATGGCCAAGAGCTGCAACTTGTTGCGATAGGTGTCCCAGAAGGAAGGGTCGGTATAGTAGCGGAAGTCGCCCTTGACCACCTGGTTGCGGGCATCCAGATACTCGCCGTTGACATCGCTGCGCAAGACAGGCCACAGGAAGGCACGATAGAGGGTGCTATAGAGAAGGCCTTTCTGTCGCTCAGTGCCGCCTTCTACCTGAATATGCGAGAAGATCTTCTCCCAAGTCTCATCGGCTGCTTTATATACATCGGCAAAACCCTTGGCAGCCATCTCTGCCTCGAGGTTCTCCCTGGCATTCTCGATGCTGACGAAGCTGAAGCCTATCTTCAGTTCGAGGGGTGCTGCGCCCTTGTTGTTCTCGAAATCCACTATGGCGATGGTCTGCTTCTTGGCGGTCTCTAATTGGACGCTCTTTACCGGCAAGTTAGCGGTGGCATAGAAGTACATACGGCCGTGGCCGTCCTGATAGCCTTCGAAGGCATTGGCGGCGGTGGACTTGCGGATGTCCCATCGGCGCGGACGACCGTTGTTCTTGGTGATATCCACCAAGAGGCGCTTCTCGTCCTCGGGACGGAAAGTATAGCGGTGGTAGGCACAACGCAGGGTGGCGGTAAGCTCGGCCTTTACGTTGTATCGCTGCAGGAAGACGCTATAGTAGCCGGGATGGGCCTCTTCCTGCTCGTGACTGAACCACGAGCAGTAGTTGTAAGGATAGAAGCGGCCCGTTACGGGCAGCATGGGGATATGCAGCTGGTCCCAATGGCCCTTGGCGGAATGGGCGAAGCCATAAATCTGATGGTCTTCGTACTGATAGCCGCTGCCGCTGTGATACATGGTGACGGGTGTGCACTGGACCATAGCATTGGGCATAGCGGCACCGGGGAAGGTCTCGGCTCCCCAGGCACGTTTCACTTCGGTGCGGGTGTATCCCAGTTCGTCGGGTGTCCACAAGGTGGCGGTGCCGAGGAAGGGATTACAGTATTGGGTAAGGTCTTTAGCTTGGCCGGAAATGGCCAAGAAAAGCAGTATGCTTACTGCTTTTCGAATTGAGAATTGAAAATTGAAAATTGAGAATTTCATGTTTTTTGGTTAGCGATTAGCGGTTTCCGTTTTCGTCTTTCGTTCCTATTTTTTCGGTGTTTTTGAGAATATAGCTTTTATGCGGTTCATGTCGAACTTGGAGGTGCGGTCGTAGAAATAGACGCCGTTCTGCTCCTGCTCTACATCCGTGAGTTGCGTGAAGCAGTACCCCCAGACTTGGTCGGAGATATTCATCAGGGCATCGACCTGACCCTCCAGACGGGCATAGAACTCCTCCAAGGAATGAGGCGGCTCGCCATAACCCCAGGAGGCGTTGCTGTTTCCTGTAGCCTTATCCTGACCCTTTACCCACTTGATGCCGCCAAACTCGTCCAAGATGTAAGGCATGGTGGGCTCGGTATAGAGCGGATAGTCGTAACGGTTGACATCGGTAGGACGGTTGAAGCCGGTATTGGTGCGATAGATATCTATGGGGTCGTGCGGTGCCTGGAACCACTTGCCGTTGCTGTAGATAATCTCCTGCAGGCGCTTGGGGTCTTGCTCGTAGTTGTGGGTTGACCAGATGTCGGTCTTGACATGCGCACCGCCGCTGACATCGTGGAAGGGACGGGTGGGGTCGAGCTGCTTGGTAAGGTCGTACAGGTCGGAAACGAAGCGGGGGAACTGCACGCGGTCGGGCCACCACTCTTCGTTCATGGGTGTCCAGATTACGATGCTGGGATGGTTGCGGTCGCGCACAATCTCCTCGGTCCACTCGGAGGTGAAGTTACGTGCCACCTCGGGGTCGTTGGCATTCATACCCCACGAAGGAGCCTCGCCCCAAGTGATGTAACCCAGCTTGTCAGCCCAATAGTGGAAACGCTCTTCGAAGACCTTCTGGTGCAGGCGGGCACCGTTGAAGCCGGCAGCCATAGAAAGCTCGATATCGCGACGGAGCGCCTCGTCGGAGGGAGCCGTCCAGATACCGTCGGGATAGAAGCCCTGGTCGAGTACCAGACGCTGGTAGAAAGGCTCGTTGTTGAGATATGTCTTGTTGCCGCTGCAATGGAACTTGCGCATGCCGATATAAGAGGCTACCTTATCCACTACGTTACCCTGCGCATCGCGCACCTCGTAGGTGAGGTCGTAAAGGAAGGGACTCTCGGGGCTCCACAGCTTGGGTGCCTTGACGGGCAGAATGAGTGTGGAGGCATCGGTGGCAACGGCGCTCTTGGTAGCTACCACCTTGGCACCGTCCTTGAGGGTTACGGTTATGGTGCCGCCGTCCTGAGCATAGAAGTGGGGGTGTACGATGACCTGCTTCTGGTCGATATCGGTAATGACCTGCGCATTCTTCAGTCCCTTGGCATCAACGGGTTCCATCCAAACGGTCTGCCAGATGCCTGTGGTACGGGTGTACATACATTCGAACTGACTCTGACGGACGTTCTGTTTGCCTGCGGGCTGCTTGGTGGTGCGGGTATCGGAGTAGGCATGAACGACAAGATCGTGTGCCTTGCCGTCCTTCAGGAAACGGGTGACATCGACGGCAAAGCCTGTGCTGCCGCCAAAGTGACGACCGGCCAGACGTCCGTCCACATATACCTCTGAGTTGTAATATACAGCCTGGAAGTTGAGCATGATGTTACGTCCTGCCCATCCTGCAGGCATCTGAATCTGACGGTGATACCAGATATTGTTGATGAAGTCGGTATATTCTACACCCGAAAGCTTGCTCTCGGGGGCAAAGGGAACGGTAATCTTTCCGTCGAAGCCTTTGCTCTCGTAGAACCGTCTTTCTACTCCGGAGCCGACAAAATCGAAGGTGTAGCTCCATTGACCGTTCAGGTTGACCCAGTCCTGACGCTCGAACTGGGGACGTGGATACTCTGGGCGAGGTTGTGCCCAAACTGCGCTTACTGCTGCGAAAAGCAGTAAGCCCACTGCTTTTCGAATTGAGAATTGAGAATTGAGAATTGA
>JAFXZY010000069.1 GCA_017541025.1 Bacteroidaceae bacterium
AATTTCTGTCTATGGAATCATGTCAAAGAACTTGATGCTCAGAAGGGATTCACAAAGGCACTTACAGCCTCACCTCCCTCATTTGCGGGTGCAAAGGTACAACAATTCCGCAAACCACCAAAATAATACGCAACTTTTTTTGAAAAATAACCCGTAAAAAAACAATATACCTTATTATTATATTATATAAAGGGAAAATAAGTTATGGATTAATGATATTTTTTTTGTTCAAGGGGGCAATAGCCAATGATTAAAAGAGTCACTTAAACCTCTACAACTCCTTGAACCTCTCAAACCAGTTAAAATACAGGCAGCATTAGCAATTGCTGTTTGATAACTAACGCCATACGGCGGTGCCCCTCATCGTTGGGATGAAGACGGTCATCCTCAGCATCTTTAAAGAACTGAGCATGCTCATCCATCAGAGGATAAAGGCCACAGAGCGCATTCAGATCGATTACGGGAACAGCCCAGAGATTGCCTGCTTCCTTTACAGACTCCACATAGGCATCTATATATTCGCCGCACTTGTTGGTATAGTCCTCGCGTGGCTGCCAGTTGCGGTCACCGGCATGGAAATCTGATCGGTGTATGGGTGTCAGCAACACAATCTGCTTGGTAGGATACATACGCTTCACATAATCCAGGGCTTTGTTGATACGTCCGCGATAAGTGGAGTCGTTCATCACAGGGAACCGGTGCCGGCGGTCCACCATGTGCTTAGGTTCGCCTATACCGGCCATTACCCTTTCCGGGCGTTCCGTAAACCATTCGCCAATCGGCACTCCGGCATTGTAATCGTTGGTACCGATAAAGATCAGTATGGCATCCACCTCATCGCCATGCTCAGCCTTTAGTTTGTCTGCCTGTCGCTGTATGCTGTTCCATTGCCAGCCACTCACACCATATACGTATGGTGTTATGGAGAGCCAGTCTTGCAGAAAGCTCCAATACTTTTGCTTCGAAGCATTATTATTAGGGTCGGTGATAGAGTCACCGAAGTAAGCCACACGTTTACTTTGCCAAGGATGTATAATTGCTTGTGCATTAGCTGAAATTGCCATAATGGCAGTGAAAAGACAGATAAAAAAACGTTTCATAATATGAATGTGTAGTTGAGATTTATTGTTTGGAGGACAAAAATACGAAATAGTAAACAAATATCAAAATATTGGGGCAGCAAAGGCAAGAAGAAAATTAGAGTGCCTTCCACAAGCAGGAAGGCACTCTAATTTATCTTACTGCTATCGATTATTAAATAGCGTATAAAGCCTAACGATTAGAACGGAAGGTCCTCGCCCTCTGCCTGAGGAGCAAAGGGAGTGGTCTCCACTGCAGGAGCAGCGGGAGCTGCAGGAGCCTGAGTGGGAACGGGAGCGCCACCGAAGGGAGTGGTGTCGGGACCTACGGGAGCTGCAGCGACCATAGGAGCACCCTGAACGTTGCGGTCAACTCGGAATGCACGAACGCCATTGTACCAGCGTCCCTGATACTCGCGAGCATCTATATCGAAAGATACGGTCATTATCTCACCCAACTGGATGTTGAACTGCTGCATGCGGTCGGCACCAAAAACCTCAAAGAAAAGTTTACGAGGGTACTGGTCCATCGTCTCCAGTACATACTGACCACAAATCCATTCACTTCCTGTTCTGCTTGATGTACCCTTGCGAGGCTCAAGTACTGCAATAATTTTGCCTGTTATTTCCATTGTTTTATTGTTGTTATGTTAAAATAGTGGCACAAAGGTATGAAAAAATAACTTACTATACGTTTTTTTCGGAGTGTTTTTTTTGGTGTACAGGAAAAAACCGTATCTTTGTACAAAAATAAACTATACTTATATTAAAATGGAATTCAAAGTTTCTAGTTCAGCTCTTTACAGCCGACTGACTGCGGCCAGTAAAGTTATGGGGTCAAAGAACTCTATGCCCATACTTGATTGCATACTGTTTGATATTAAGGAGGGCATAATCACTATCACCGCTTCAGACAGCGAAAAGTATTATATCACATCAGCCCCCGTTATCGAGCAAAATGGCAATGCGCGATTCTGTATCCCCGCCAAGACCATTATAGATTCTATTAAGGAACTGGCAGAACAGCCTTTAGTTATCAACTTTAATGAGGAGACCATGAAGGTGGAGGGCCAGCACAGCAGTGGAAGCTTCAGCGTGATGGCTCAGGATGCCGCTCCCTACCCTCTGCCTAAGAAGGTAAGTGACAATGCAACCTACCTGTCCATGCCTACTGAGGTGCTGTTGAATGGTATCAACCGCTGCCTCTTTGCTACGGCTAACGATGAGATCCGCCTGGTTATGAACGGCATCTACGTGGATATCACCCCCGAATACCTTATCTTTGCCGGTACAGACGGTCGCAAACTGGTGCGCAACACAGTACACAGCATCAAGACTGGCCTAACTGCAGGCTTTATCCTTCCCAAGAAGGTGTGCGCCATTCTGAAGACCGTTCTTAATAAGGGAGATCAGGTAGAGATTCTCTTTGACATGGATAAGGCTACCATCAAGTCGGAAGATATGACTATGCACTTCCGCCTCATAGAGGGCCGATATCCCAACTATAATGCTGTTATCCCTCAAAGCAACCCCTTCAAGGCTACCGTTGACCGCGTAGCTCTTGCCAGTGCTTTGAAGCGTGTGGCCGTATTCTGCAACCAAAGCAGTGGTTTGGTAAAAGTGGAGTTGAGTAACAACAGCATGAGACTGACGGGACAGGACAACGAGTACGCTACCAGCGCAGAGGAGTTCCTGACATGTGACTACACTTCCAGCCCCATCAGCATAGGGTTTAGTTGTCAGTTCCTACTAGAGATTGCCAATATCATAGAAAGCGACACCATAACACTGGAAGTAGCTGACCCCAGCCGTCCTGGTGTAATCCGTCCTGCTGATGACAACACCGAGGATGAGGTTTTGATGTTGCTGATGCCCATGCGAGTAGAGGATTAAAATTCCGGAAGGCATGAAGCTTAATCTGAAGAACCCTATTATCTTCTTCGACCTGGAAACCACAGGCCTGGACATTGCCAAAGACCGCATTGTGGAACTCTGCTATATCCGCATAGAGCCTAACGGCAACGAGGAAGCAAAGAGTATGCGCATCAACCCCGAGATACACATCCCCGAGGAAGCAAGTCGTGTTCATGGTATCTACGATGCAGACGTAAAGGACTGCCCCACTTTCAAACAGATAGCCAAGACGTTGTGGCAAACTTTTGAGGGTTGCGACTTAGCAGGCTACAACAGCAACAAGTTTGATATTCCCCTGCTGGTGGAAGAGTTCATGCGATCCGGAGTGGAGGTGGACCTGAGCAAGCGCAAGTTAGTGGATGTGCAGAACATCTATCACAAACTGGAACGCCGCACGCTCATCGCTGCCTACAAATACTACTGCGGCAAGGACCTCGAAAACGCCCACAGCGCGTTGGCCGACACACGGGCTACTTACGAGGTGCTGCAAGCTCAGTTGGACAAGTACCCTAATGATTTGCAGAACGACATGCAGTTTCTGGCAGACTTCTCAAAGATGGGAAACAACATTGACTTTGCAGGACGTTTCGTTTATGACGAAAATGGCGTGGAGGTAGTGAACTTTGGCAAATACAAAGGCAAGCCCGTAAAGGAAGTGTTGCACAAAGACCCCGGTTACTACGGATGGATTATGCAGGGTGACTTCACCATGAACACCAAGCAGGTTCTGACAAAACTCCGTTTCAAATATGCTACTGGGTAAGAAAATAGTTATAGGTATAACAGGCAGCATTGCCGCCTACAAAACATGCTACCTGATTCGCGGCCTCATAAAGCAAGGTGCCGAGGTGCAAGTTGTAATCACTCCTGCAGGCAAGGAATTCATTACCCCGCTTACGCTGAGCACATTAACCGGCAAGCCTGTGGTGAGCGAGTTTTTCGACCGCAGAGACGGTTCCTGGCATTCCCACGTGCAGTTAGGTCTTTGGGCTGATGCTATGGTTATAGCTCCTGCCAGCGCCAGCACTATAGGTAAGATGGCAAATGGAGTAGCCGACAATATACTTATTACAACTTATCTAAGCATGAAGGCTCCCGTGTTCGTTGCCCCAGCTATGGATTTGGATATGTATGCCCACCCCAGCACACAGAAAAATCTGGAGACTCTTCGCTCCTACGGCAACCACATCATAGAACCATGCACAGGTTTTCTGGCAAGCAAGCTGGAAGGAAAAGGTCGCATGGAGGAACCAGAAAAAATAATAGAAATCCTTGCCAGTTTCTTTGCAGAAAAAGCCGACATGAAAGGCAAAAAAGTGCTGATTACCGCTGGCCCTACATACGAGAAACTTGACCCCGTCCGTTTCATCGGCAACTATAGCAGTGGCAAGATGGGCATAGCCCTGGCTGAAGAATGTGCTGAACGTGGAGCACAAGTAGAACTTATCTGTGGTCCCACCAGCATCAAGACCTGTCACCCTAATATAAAAAGGACAGACTTGGAGAGTGCAGCCCAAATGTATCAGGCTGCCACAGAAATCTTTCCCATCGCTGACGTAGCTATCCTATGTGCAGCCGTGGCAGACTTTACCCCAGCATCCGTTGCAGATAACAAAATAAAGCGCGAAGGCAACCGTATGACCCTGGAGCTGGAACCCACGAAGGACATTGCCCAGGCCTTGGGGCAAATGAAACGTAAAAACCAAGTAATGGTGGGATTCGCCTTAGAGACAAACGATGAGGAGAACCACGCCAAGGAGAAACTGCAGAAGAAGAATCTGGACTTTATAGTGCTGAACAGCCTTCAGGACGAAGGTGCTGGATTCCAACATAACACTAACAAGGTTACATTCATTGATAAAGACGGTGTGACCCGTTTCCCGCTGAAATCAAAAAGAGATGTAGCTAAGGATATTGTAAACAAACTGGTAACTATCATAAAATGAGGAAAAACGCCATCTTTTCAGTTATCGCAAAAGTTCCCGTTATCGTCATTGTATTCGTTAACGTTTTCATTAGCCTTCCGCTCCGCGCTCAAGAGCTGAATGCAAGGGTGAACATCAACTACACTCAGATAGAGACCACGAAGACGGATGTTTTCCCGAAACTTCAGACTACCATAGAGGAATTCCTGAACAACCACAAATGGACAGAGATTGCTTTTCGCGAAAACGAGAAGATTCAGTGCAATTTCAATATCACGGTCAATGAGTATGATGTAAACGAAAATACATTTAAGTGCACCTTGCTGATGTCAAGCAACCGACCCGTCTTTAATAGCAGCTACAATACGGTATGTTATTCGGTGAACGACAGAGAGTTTGTTTTCAAGTTCACGGAATTCGACCAAATAGAATACCAAGAGAATCAGATTAACAACAACTTGGTGGCACTGCTTGCCTATTACGCCTATATGATAATAGGTATGGATCTGGACACCATGTCGCCTAAAGGTGGCACAGCCTGCTTCCAGACAGCGGAAAACATTGTGTCAGCTGGACAGAACCTCGACTTTCCTGGTTGGAAGGCCTTTAGTGATTCAGGCAACCGCTTTGGACTGCTGAACGACTATATCGACGGAGCACTGGAATGTATGCGTGATTTCCAGTACATCTATCACAGGAAAGGCCTGGACCAGATGGCAGAGAATCCAGATACTGCCAGAGCTGCCATTACAGAAGGGTTGGATTTACTGCTTCAGGCACACAAAGCCAAGAACATGACCAAGGTTGCTCAGCTTTTCTCGGAATACAAAAGACAGGAACTGGTGAATATCTATTCAGGGAAAGGAACCACCGAAGAGAAAAACAAGGCCTACGATGTTCTCTTTGCCATTGATGCCTCTCAGGATCAAGAATGGCAGAAAATAAAGAAGTAAAACCTTATGCTTAAGCATCTTTATATCAGAAACTTTGCTCTCATCCAGGAGTTGGATATTGATTTCCATTCGGGCTTCTCCGTTATTACAGGTGAAACAGGTGCAGGAAAGTCCATCATGTTGGGAGCCATCAATTATCTCTTAGGGCAAAGAGCAGATATAAAGAGTATACTGCCTGGTGCCGACAAATGCACCATAGAGGCCACCTTCGGTATTGAGGGCTATAACCTTAAAGCCCTGTTCGAGGAGAATGACACAGACCTTGATGAAAACGAATGCATCATCCGACGCGAGTTTACCTCCAACGGCAAGAGCCGTGCCTTTGTGAACGACACGCCTGCCAATCTGAATTTCCTAAAAGAATTGGGCTACCACCTAATAGATATCCATTCCCAACACCAGAATCTGCTTATTGCTAAAGAGGATTTCCAACTGCATATCCTTGACGTGATAGCTCAGGACAACACGCAACTTCAGGAATACCGCAGCAGTTTTAGCGACTACAAGCAAGCCGAACAGGAACTGAAGAATGCTAAAGACATTCTGGCTCAGTCAAAGGCAGAAGAAGATTATCTGCGTTTTCAGTTGGAACAACTGGAGGAGCTGAATCCCAAGGCCGGAGAAGACGAAGAACTGGAGGAAGAGCAAAATGAGTTAAGTCATGCAGAGGAGATAAAAACCATCCTTTATAAAGTCGATTCACAATTCAGCAACGACAACGAACAAGGCGGTGTTATCGAGTTACTAAAACATATCAGTCAGGACATAGAGTCCCTTACCCACGTATATCCTGTGATCGAGGAATACGGCAAACGTATTGAAAGCGCCCTCATAGAGCTAAAAGATATTAGTTCAGAACTCGGTGATTTGGCAGAGAGAATTGAATACAATCCTGCAAGACTGAACGAAGTAAACAACCGGCTTGACCAATTATATACGTTAGAGAAGAAACATGATGTAAAGTCGGCAGCCGAGTTGGAGACCTTCATGAAGGATTTAAGGCAGAAACTGGACGTTATCAGCAACGGTGAAGAAAAAATTGAAGAACTGAAACAGGCTGTTCATGAGAAATTAGCCAAAGCAACAGCCTTAGCAGAGCGATTGAGCGAAAAAAGAGCCGAAGCCGCAAAAGAGGTGGAAGTCTCTATTTGCCAAATGCTGACTCAGTTGGATATTCCCAATAACAGATTTGAGGTGAAGATAGAAAAGAACCTTCAACTCACAGAAAAAGGAGCCGATCAGGTAACCTTCTTCTTCTCTGCCAATAAAAATACGGCCCCAAGAGCCATTTCAGAAGTAGCCAGCGGTGGTGAGATAGCCCGACTGATGCTCGCCTTAAAAGCCATCACCAGCAAAAGGGAGAATCTTCCCACCATCATATTCGATGAGATAGATACGGGTGTCAGCGGAAAAGTAGCTTCGTCTATGGCCAACCTGATGAAGGAAATGACAGCCGCCAATAAGCATCAAGTTATAACTATTACGCACTTACCCCAAATAGCTTCATGCGGAGCAACACATTACCGAGTTTACAAGGAAGATACAGACGAACAGACATTCAGTCATATACGAGAACTGACACATGAAGAACGGGTTACAGAAATTGCTCACATGCTCAGTGGAAATGAGATTTCAGAAGCCGCCGTCCTGAATGCTAAACAATTGTTGAAACAATGAAAAAATATCTTATTATACTCCTTTATACATTATTATATATTGTTCCATCTCAGGCACAATCTCCCAAATGGTTGAAAAAAGTGAGAGGTGCGCAGGTAGCCGTAATGGTTTACAATAAAAGTGGCGAGATGAAGGAAATACAAGGCGTTTTTTGTGATGAGCAAGGAACACTACTCACAGAATATGATGCCCTGAAACTCGCTACGCGAGCCGTAGTAGTAGATACAAACGGAAAAGAATATCCGGTAAAAGAAATCTTGGGTGCTAACGCTATGTATAATGTCGCTAAATTGCAGGTTGAACCTCAGAAAGATAAAATTACATATCTGAATCCCACATCAGTAGCGACTCAGGAAAAGAGCACAGTATACATTCTACCGAACATTAAAGCAGGCAAGAATGCACAATGTACAGCGGATGCCATTACTAAAGCAGAAACGTTTAAGGAAACCTATTATTACTATACCCTCGGCAGCCCTGCAAATGAACGGCTGCAAAACAGTGCCGTACTGAACGAGAATGGTGAAATGATAGGTTTGCTTCAGTTGGCAGCAAAGGAAGGAAACAATGCATACGTTATTGACGGCAAATTTATTGCCGACCTGAAGATAAAGGCCATGGATGCAGGTAACAACGATCTGAAAGCCATCTACATAAAAAAAGCCCTTCCTGAAACAGAAGATGATGCATTGACCTACCTGTATCTATTGGATAGAAAAGACAGCAGCACATTCATGGCAAACGTTGAGGAATTTATCCTGAAATACCCCACAAACACTTCAGGCAGGATATTGAAAGCAGAAAGCTTAATTGAATCAGGCAAATGTGCTGAAGCCGACAAGATTTATGCAGAAGCCCTAAACACAGACGGCATCAACAAAGATGAAGTGCTTTATTCAAAAGCCAAGGCAATTTATTCACTGAATCTGAACAAGGCATATAATAAATATAACGATTGGGATATGGAAAAGGCATTGGAAGAGACAAAGAATGCCTACAATTGCAATCCATTGCCCATATATACACAACAAGAAGCCAACTGTCTTTTTGTACTGAAACGCTACGAAGAGGCATACGAAAAATTTCTCTCTTTGACAAAAACCAACCTGCGTTCTTCTGATGTGTTTCTAAATGCTGCCCAATGTCTGATTATCCAGAATAAGGAAGAAGGTGTGCTTGAATTACTCGACAGCGCCCTTGCCTGTTATAGCAAACCTTACCCTTTAGCCGCTGCCAATACTATTCTGATACGAGCAGACTATTTAGCAAAAGCAGACAAAAACAAAGAAGCTGTGTTGGGGCTGAATGAATATGAGCGCTTGGCTGGAGGCAACCTGAATGCTAACTTCTACTATGGAAGAGAACAGTTGGAGATAAAAGCTCGCATGTATCCTCAAGCACTCTCCGACATAGAAAAAGCTATGTCGCTTGAGCCAAAAGAACCCCTGTACTATGTAGAGGCAGCAGCCCTTAACTACAGGATAGGACAATTGGATGATACCATTGAATATGCGAAGAAGGCCATTGCCATAGATGACAAGTTCCCTGATGCCTACCGCATTATAGGTGTCTGCTACAATCAGAAAGGCAATAAGGCCGAGGCCAAGAAATTCTTACAAAAGGCCGTCGACTTGGGTGACACCTTAGCTTCGGGCATTATTGACAAAATGAAGTGATAGAGAAGATAAGAGAATACATAGAGGCAAATCAGATATTCAGCCAGGAAGGGTTGGTTCTTGTGGGAGTAAGCGGAGGGGCAGATTCTGTCGCTCTTCTGTTAATCCTGAAAGACTTAGGTTACCATATTCAGGCTCTTCATTGCAATTTCCACCTCAGGCAGGAAGAATCAGACAGGGACGAGCAATTTGTCTCAGAACTTTGCAAGAAAAATAGCATTCCCTTACTGATAAAGAATTTTGATGCCAAAGAATATGCTGTAAGGAACAGCATTAGCATTGAGATGGCTGCCAGAGACCTCAGATATAAATGGTTCTACGAAGTACAGTCACAAACCAACGCTCAATGTATTGCTGTTGCCCATCACAAAAACGACCAGGCAGAAACACTGCTGCTGAACTTAATCAGAGGAACAGGAATACGTGGTCTGGCAGGTATGTACCCCATACGGAACAAAATAGCACGCCCCCTTCTCTGCGTTACTCGTCAGGAGGTGATTGACTATCTGGCTCAAATAAAACAAGCCCATGTTACCGACAGCACCAATATGAAGAAAGATGCCACAAGGAACAGAATCCGCATGGACATCTTACCGCTTTTAGCTGCAATAAATCCTAACATTATCAATACGCTTTCTGAAACTTGCAGTATTATGATGTCAAGCATTCCCTTTTATGATCAGGCTGTTCAAGAGGAACTGAAACAAGTGAAAGCAAATGATGCAGAACTTAACATCAGGGCATTACTGGAAAGCAAGAATTCTGCCGTTATAATATATGAATGGCTGAAAGACAAAGGATTTACCAATTCACAACAAACGGAGATTGCAAAATCACTAGGTAGTACATCGGGTAAAATATGGGAAAGCAAGACGCACCGTCTTTTAAAGGATAGGAACAAGCTAATTCTTCAAGAGAATAATAAGGAAGCCTTAGTGCCACAAATTATACAAGAAGAGGTTGACCATATTTCTGAAACCGGTCCCGGCATAGCCTACTTTGATAAAGAAAAAATCACTTCACCCATCACCTATCGGAGAGCAAGGGAAGGTGATTGGTTTATTCCCTTTGGCATGAAAGGGAAGAAATTGATAAGTGACTATCTTACAGATGTTAAAGCTACCAGATTCGAAAAAGAAAGACAAATTCTTGCCCTATGCGGCGAAGACGTTATCTGGGTAGTCGGGCACAGGTCCGACAACAGGTACCGGGTGGATGAGAATACCCGTCGGATACTACGTTTAAGAGCCCCTCTCCCCGATCCTCCCCCAAATGGGAGGGAGTCTTAGGAAGATTAAATGTTAAAGAAATTCCCGTTAATCCGAAAGGCTTCAATTTTAATTATGATTTTAAACTTTGAATTTGATTTATATTTTTGAATTTATAGACTATGAGTATGATAAAATGCCCCGAATGTGGCGAGAGAGTGTCTACGATGGCTGGCACATGTCCACATTGTGGAATTAAGATTGCAGGAAACCTGAAACAATGTCCCAACTGTAATGAATACTGCCTGAATTCTCAGGACAGGTGTCCCTACTGCGAAACTACCCTGTCCGTAGTTACAGAAGAAGTTGTTGACCATCAAGTGGAGGACACGACTTCTCCCACAGAAACACAGGAAAGGCCCGCCAAGAAAAGCAACAAAACCCTTATATTCTCTATAACTTTCGCGGTACTTCTAATCATAATCTTTGGCGGACTGTTTTATCTTGACTATAAAAACAGCGCCGAAAGGGAGGAAGCAGAATTTTCTAGACTTGAGAACACCTCCAACCCCGAATACTATAACGACTTCCTTGCAAAATATCCCAAAAGCAAACATTATCAGGAGGTTAAAGAGCGTCTGAATGTTCTGTTGGACGAAACAGAAGAATGGGAAAAGATGCTTAAGAATATTGACCGTTCCGAAATTGAGAAGTTTATGAATGCCCACCCATACTCCAGACGACTGCAAATATGTAAGGATATGATAGACTCCATTGATTGGAATGAAGCTACTAAATTGAACACCGAAGAGGCTTTTGTCAACTATCTGAATACACACCCTGATGGTAAATATGCAGAAGATGCCTCTCAGAAAAAGAACGAGTTAGGACTGATGAGGATTACCGTTCAGGATAAAGCCATCATAAGAAGTACTCTTGAAAATTTCTTTACCGTTGCCATGAGCCGACAGGACGTTGCCCTTATCTCAGAGGCAATATCTGAGAAGATGGAAAACTTCTGTGGTACCCAAGACGCAACACCTGAACAGATTATTGCTTTCGCCAAGAGCAAGATGGCAGTCGATGTTATGGGATTCCATTATACAATCGGAGATAATTTCTCCGTTCGTAAGCAGACAATCTCTGACGGCACAACCGGATACGCCGTAGAGTTTACCCTGCAGGAAATTATTTCCCGATCAGATACCAATCAGCCAAACACTAAATCATACCAAGTATCCGCCCTTCTGAATGCAGACCATAAGATAGTTAGGATGAATATCAAATAGTGCACTCTTTCATCGTTTAGATTACTTTTTCTGCACAAATAAATGAATTTTCTTCATAAAGCAGTTATTTTTAGCTAATTTTGTGCCCGAAATTGAAAAACTGATGATGAAGTCAAGGCTATTTAGTATCTTTTCGCTACTCTTGTTCTTGCATTTAACCATTTATGCTCAGAGGACAAACCAAGCCTATTGGTCATACATAGACCAATATAAAGGTTTAGCCATAGAGCAGATGAAGAAACATCGCATCCCTGCCAGCATAACCTTAGCGCAAGGGCTGTTGGAAAGCGGAGCCGGACGGAGTACGCTGGCGACAAAGGCAAATAACCACTTCGGCATTAAGGTTAGCGGATACTGGACAGGACCATACGTTCTGAAGAACGATGATGCACCGAACGAGAAGTTCCGCAAATACAGGAATGCAAGAGAAAGCTACGAAGACCATTCCAAGTTCCTTCAGGGAAGACGCTATCAGGGACTTTTTCAGTTAAAGATTACTGATTACAGAGGATGGGCAAGAGGTCTTAAAGCCGCTGGATATGCCACATCACCCACCTATGCCGAGTCTTTGATTAGAATCATCGAAATGTATAACCTGTATCAGTTTGACACAGGAAAATACAATCAGGAGAAGAAAGTGGTGACCTCTGTCAGCAAGGCGCAGGACTCTTTCTTCCAGAAGCATACCGTTTACGCGCACAACAAGAATTATTTTATCATTGTGGAGATTGGTGACAACATGGCAACCATAAGCAAAGAAACAGGTGTTAGCCTGAAGAAGCTTTACCAATACAACGACCTTCCGCTTGATTATGCTCCTACGCAAGGAGATCTTATCTACCTGAAGAAGAAGCAGAAATGTGCCAGCAAGCAGTTTAAGAAGAACCCCATCCATATAGTGGAACAAAACCAAAGTCTGTTTGACATCTCTCAGCTTTACGGCATTCGCCTGAAGTACCTTTATAAAATGAATGATTTCACCCCGTCGCACGAGATTAAGCCAGGCGACATTATTAGGATAAGATAACAGGATAAGAATATGATTACATTATCTAACATTGCAGTACAATTTGGAAAAAGAGTCCTTTACAAGGATGTTAATATGAAGTTCACCAGCGGCAACATTTATGGTGTGATAGGTGCCAACGGAGCAGGAAAATCCACCCTGCTGAAAGCCATCAGCGGTGAATTGGAACCCACTAAGGGAACCGTAGAACTAGGTCCCGGTGAACGCCTGAGCGTTCTGAGTCAGGACCACTTCCAATACGATCACGAAACTGTTTTGAATACCGTTCTGATGGGACACACCACTATGTGGGACGTAATGCAAGAACGCGAAGCCCTATACTCAAAATCGGACTTTACTGACGAAGACGGCATCCGCGTGGCTGAACTGGAAGATAAATTTGCCGAGATGGGTGGCTATACAGCAGAAAGCGATGCCTCTGCCCTACTCTCGGGCTTAGGTATCAAGGAAGAAAAGCACCACCAGCTGATGGGAGAACTCTCAGGTAAGGAGAAAGTTCGCGTGATGTTGGCAAAAGCTCTATTTGGCAATCCAGACAACCTGCTTTTGGACGAGCCCACCAACGACCTGGACCTTGACACCGTTCAATGGTTGGAGCAATACCTTAGCGAGTTTGAACATACTGTTTTGGTTGTAAGTCACGACCGCCATTTCCTGGATTGCGTATGTACCCATACCGTAGATATCGACTTTGGCAAGGTGACAATGTTTGCCGGAAACTACAGCTTCTGGTATCAGAGTAGCCAGTTAGCGCTGCGTCAGGCTCAGAACCAGAAAGCCAAGGCAGAGGAAAAGAAAAAAGAACTGGAGGAGTTTATCCGTCGATTCTCTGCCAATGTGGCAAAGAGTAAACAGACTACCAGCCGAAAGAAGATGCTGGAGAAACTGAATGTAGAAGAAATCAGACCTTCTACGAGAAAGTATCCTGGCATCATCTTCCAGATGGAACGAGAACCGGGCAATCAGATTCTTGAAGTGGAAGGCCTGAAAGCCACCATGGAGGACGGCACAGTTCTGTTTGACAACGTAAGCTTCACCATAGAGAAAGGTGACAAAGTAGTGTTCCTCAGTCACGACCCTCGTGCCATGACTGCACTCTTTGAAATTATCAACGGTAACCGTGAAGCAGATGCAGGAACCTTCAACTGGGGTATTACCATCACTACAGCTTACCTACCCCTCGACAACACTGAGTTTTTCCAGAGTGAGCTGAATCTGGTTGACTGGCTGGGGCAGTTTGGCGAAGGTAACGAGGTTTATTTCAAGCAATTCCTGGGACGAATGCTCTTTAGCGGCGAAGAAGTCCTGAAGAAGGTGAACGTACTCTCTGGAGGTGAGAAGATGCGTTGTATGATTGCTCGTATGCAACTGAAGAATGCCAACTGTCTGATACTGGACACGCCTACCAATCATCTGGATCTGGAAAGTATTCAGGCTTTCAACAATAACCTGAAGCTCTTCAAGGGGAATATCCTCTTCAGCAGTCACGACCACGAGTTTATTCAGACCGTTGCCACACGTATCATTGAGCTGACACCCAACGGGACAATTGACAAGCTGATGGAGTATGACGATTATATCAGCAGCGAAGCTATCAAGGAACAGAAAGAAAGAATGTATGCCGTATAACTGACAAAGTAGCAATTGGCACACTTTTTGTAAAACATTTGTCAGAACAAATATATACAAGAAAATGAGCGAAGAATTGAAGAACAAAGAACAAAAAGAGCAGCAAGAGCCTCAGGAGACTACTGCCAATGCTCAGACTGAAACAGATACAGAAAAAGAGGTTGGTCAGGAAACAGAGAAAGAACTTTCTGTGGAGGAGCAGTTAGAGGCTTCCAAAAAGGAGATTGAAGAACTGAATGATAAACTTCTTCGTAAGATTGCCGAGTTTGACAATTACCGCAAGCGTACCCTCAAGGAAAAGACTGAGCTTATCCTGAATGGCGGAGAGAAAACCATTGTGGCTATCCTTCCCGTAATAGATGATATGGAACGCGCACTCAAGAACATGCAGAATGCTGATAATGTGACTGCCGTACTTGAGGGCGTAGAACTTATCTACAAGAAGTTTATGGATATACTTGGCAAGCAGGGTGTCAGTGTTATAGAAACCAAAGATGCCGACTTTGACGTAGATATCCATGAAGCCATTGCCCAATTGCCTGCTCCCACAGAAGAACTGAAGGGAAAAGTGATGGATTGCACTCTTACCGGTTACAAGTTGAATGATAAGGTAATCCGCCACTCTCAGGTGGTAGTAGGAGTGTAATAAGTAATGCATAATTCACAATTCACAATTAAGCTATGCCATATAACTGAACACATGAATTATGAATTATAATTATGAATTGATATAACTATGGCAGAGAAAAGAGATTACTATGAGGTCCTTGGCGTAGCAAAGAACGCCTCTGACGCAGAAATAAAAGCAGCCTACAAGAAGATGGCCATCAAATATCACCCAGATCGCAATCCGGGTAATAAAGAGGCCGAAGAAAAGTTCAAGGAGGCTGCCGAAGCATACGATGTGCTGCGCGACCCACAGAAACGCCAGCAGTACGACCAGTTCGGATTTGCCGGAATGGGCGGACAAGGTGGTTTCGGTGGAGCCAGCATGAATATGGATGATATATTCTCTATGTTCGGAGACATCTTTGGAGGCCATGGCGGATTCGGAGGCTTTGAGGGCTTTAGCGGATTCGGAGGCTTTGGCGGAGGTAGTGCCGGTCATAAGACCTACAAAGGAGCCGACCTTCGTCTGAAAGTTCGTCTTACACTCGAAGAAGTGGCCACCGGCGTTACCAAGAAGTTTAAAGTTCGTAAGCATGTTACCTGTACGGCATGTAATGGTACTGGAAGTGCTGACGGTAAGAAAGAAACCTGTTCTCAGTGCAAGGGTTCCGGAAGCATTTACAAAACCATCAATTCTATGTTTGGTCGCATGCAGACGCAAACAGTTTGCCCTTCATGTAACGGAACTGGGAGTGTAATAAAGAACAAATGCCCCAAATGTAACGGCGAAGGTGTTGTAAATGGCGAAGAAATTATCGAGGTTGCTATTCCTGCAGGTGTTGAAGACGGGATGGTTGTAACGGCAAGTGGAAAAGGGCATGCAGGAAAGCAAAACGGAGTACCAGGGGATATTCAGGTCTTCATCGAGGTAGAACCGCACAAGGAACTTCTGCGAAACGGACAAAATCTTGAATATAACCTCCTGTTGGATGTCCCAACAGCTGTTCTTGGTGGCTCTGCAGAAGTACCTACTATCGACGGTAAAGTTAAGATAAAGATTGAGCCGGGAACACAACCAGGAAAAGTGATGCGCTTGCGTGGCAAAGGTCTTCCTGCCGTTTCAGGTTACGGCTATGGTACCGGAGATTTGATTGTTAATATCGGTGTTTATGTTCCTCGCAATTTAAGCAAGGAGGAGCGTGAGATGTTCGAAAAGATGTCCGGAAGCGAAAACATGAAACCCCAAGCCGACGAAAAGGAAAGTTTCTTTAGGAAATTTAAAAAAATGTTTGAATGACATATCAGGAAGCAACAACATACCTGTTTAATGCCGCCCCGCTATTTCAGGATATCGGGGCGGGTGCATATAAGGAAGGATTAAGTAACACTCACCTTCTTGACGAGTACTTTAACCACCCCCACAGAAACTATCGCACCATACACGTAGGTGGCACCAACGGTAAAGGAAGTACCAGCCATACGTTGGCAGCAATCCTTCAGTCGGAAGGCTACCGTGTTGGCTTATATACGAGCCCTCATCTTGTGGATTTCCGCGAGAGGATTCGTGTCAATGGGAAGATGATAAGCAAGAAGCGGGTTGTGGAATTTGTCAATGAATTAAAAGCCTCCCTCCTCGGGGGGAGGATAGAGGGGGGCTACTCCTTCTTTGAACTTGCAACAGCATTAGCATTCCAATATTTTGCTGAAGAAAAGGTTGACGTGGCTGTGATTGAAGTGGGTTTAGGCGGTCGGCTTGACTGTACCAACATCATACACCCCGACCTCTCCATTATTACAAACATCAGTTTCGACCATATTCAGTTTCTTGGTGATACACTTCCGAAAATAGCCCATGAAAAAGCGGGCATAATTAAGCACAACGTCCCTGCCATTGTTGGTGAGGCTGGAGATAAGGACGTCAGAGAGGTTTTTGAGAAAGAAGCACAGGAAGTTGATACAGAACTTATCTTTGCTGAAGAAGACGAGGAATTAATGGATTATAATCTGTCACCTGTAAGCGGATACACCTACCAGACAAAAACATTTGGTGAACTGCACGGACATCTGGGCGGCTATTGCCAGGTGAAAAACATCAAGACCATCCTGGCGGCTGTTAAGGTCCTGAACAGATGTGGTTACACCATAGGAACAGACGCTGTTAAGAAAGGTGTTGCACATGTTTGTGAACTTACAGGTCTGATGGGAAGATGGCAAACCATAAGCAACCAACCACTTACCATTTGCGATACAGGCCACAACGTAGGAGGAATGCAGTACATCGCAAAACAGCTTCAGGAAACACCCCACAACAAGCTTCATATAATAATAGGTATGGTGAATGACAAGGACGTAAACACCGTCTTGTCCATGCTGCCCAAAGATGCCATTTATTATTTTACACAAGCAAGTGTAAAAAGGGCAATGCCAGTGGAAGATTTCTCTATAATTGCACAAAAACATGGTCTTCACGGAACTTGTTATGCAAATGTTGAGAATGCATATAATGCGGCTAAACAAAATGCAGAGAAAAACGACCTTATTTTCATTGGAGGCAGCACATTTATCGTTGCCGATATGTTATATAACATGTTTTGATGTTTTTTCGCTGTTAATGTGAATTAATTTTTGTCCATAGGTTTTGGTTTTTGATAAATTATTTGTAAGTTTGCAGATATATTTTTCAATAATAACTTTTCATAACCAATGGACAAAGAACTAATTTCCGGATTAAAAAGAGACAATTTCCAGGCTGTTGTTCAGGGCAAGCAAACAGATTTGTTCACACTGACCAACAGCAACGGAATAGAAGTTAGCATAACCAATTACGGTGGTGCTATTGTGGCCATCATGGTTCCTGATAAGGAAGGCAAGATGGCCAATATTATTCAAGGACATGACAGCATCAAAAGTGTAATTGAAAGCCCAGAACCTTTCCTTAGTACACTTATTGGCCGTTATGGCAACCGTATCTGCAAAGGTAAGTTTGTAATGAATGGCAAGGAATATAACCTTGCAGTTAACAATGGCCCCAACCACTTGCACGGAGGTCCTACAGGATTCCATGCACGCGTTTGGGATGCAGAACAGATAAACGATAGCGAACTGGTTCTCCGCTATATTTCAGCCTATTACGAGGAAGGATTTCCCGGCGAGTTAAAAATGGCTGTGAAGTATAGTCTTAGCGAAGACGATGAACTTATCATTGACTACAGAGGTACAACAAACAAGAAGACCGTTGTGAATATGACAAGTCACGGATTCTTCTCTCTGGCAGGTATTGCCAACCCCACCCCGGAAGCATTAAACAATGTCTTACAGATTAATGCCGACTTCTATCTGCCCATCGACGACACCAGCATCCCCACAGGCGAAATTCTGAAGGTTGAAGGAACTCCTTTCGATTTCCGCGAACCGCACACTGTTGGCGAACGAATTGCAGCAGATGACGAGCAGATAAAGAATGGTACTGGTTACGATCACTGCTACGTACTGAACAAGCGCGAGCCAGGCGAACTTTCATACGCAGTTAAATGCGTTGAGCCTAATAGCGGGCGTTGCCTTGAGATGTGGACAACAGAGCCAGGTGTACAGTTCTATAGCAGTAACTGGCATAGTGGTTTTGCTGGCAATGGAGGAGCCACCTTTGGCAAGTACAGTGCTCTCTGCTTTGAGGCACAGCACTTCCCCGACAGCCCTAACCGTGCTTACTTCCCCAGTTGCATTCTGCGCCCAGGAGAAGTTTACAAGCAGAAGACTGTTTACAAATTCAGCGTAGAGGAGTAATCCGCTCCCGCTCAAAATAAAGAAATATATTTATTCATTTATAATTCTAAACTATTATGACTCAAACAAAATCGAATAGCAACATTGTTGCTATTATCACGATGTGTTTCATCTTCGCGATGATCAGTTTCGTAACCAACATGGGAGCACCCTTTGGCAACATTTGGGGCTTTAAGTACGACTTTGCCGCTTCTTGGGGTAACCTGATGAACTTCACGGCATACCTGTTCATGGGTATCCCCTCAGGTCTTCTTTTAAAGAAGATTGGTTACAAGAAGACCGCCCTTGCAGCTCTCGTAGTCGGCATCATTGGTCTCGCGTTGCAGTACTTCTCCAGCATCTATGGTAATGACATTTATGTCAACACAATCGGTGAAACACAGGTTGCTCTGAACCTCTACATTTACTTACTCGGTGCCCTCGTTTGCGGTTTCTGCGTATGTATGCTGAACACAGTAGTAAACCCCATGCTGAACATGCTGGGCGGCGGTGGCAACAAGGGTAACCAGCTTATCCAGGTTGGCGGTACACTGAACTCACTGACCGCTACGCTGACTCCGTTACTCGCCGGCGTACTCGTAGGTACCGTAACAGAAAACACCAGTATGAGCGATGTATCTCCTCTGCTGTTCATCGGTATGGCAGTATTTGCTGTCTCCTTCTGTATTATCTACTTCGTTACCATTCCCGAGCCCAACTTCGGCGACAGCGGTTCTTTGATGGATTCTATAAAGGGAGCCCTGCGCTTCCGTCATCTTGTTCTTGGTGTTATCGCTATCTTCTTCTACGTAGGTATCGAAATAGGTATTCCCATGCACCTGAACTTCTATGTCACAAATATGGGCTTCGAAGGCTCCGCTGCCATCGGTGGCACATTGGCTGCCAGCTATTGGTTCATGATGCTCATCGGTCGTTTCAGTTCCACATTCATCAGCGGTAAGGTAAGCACCAGGGCACAGATGACCTTCGTTTCTACTGTTGCTCTCTGCCTGCTATTGGCAGCCATCTTCCTCCCCGAGAGTACTACTATGGCCTTTAAGGGTCACGAAGTACCCGTTAAGGTATTCTTCCTGGCTGCCTGTGGTCTTTGCACATCAGTTATGTGGGGTGGAATCTTCAACCTGGCAGTCGAAGGATTGGGTAAGTACACTGAGGCAGCTTCCGGCGTCTTCATGATGATGGTTGTGGGCGGTGGTCTGATGCCTTGGTTGCAGGACGTCATTGCAAAGGCCAGCGACACTATCACCAGCTACTGGCTCGTAGTTGCCATGGTAGCTTATATCCTTTTCTTCAGCCTTATCGGCTCAAAGAACGTAAACAAGGATATCCCCGTAGATTAATACTTAAACTGTTAAACACTTAACCTATTAAACGAATTAATTATGAAACTAACAATTGACGATGTTCGCAGTCGCTTTATCAAGCACTTCGACGGTACAACAGGTTCAGTATATGCTGCTCCCGGCCGTATAAACCTCATCGGCGAGCACACCGACTATAACAACGGCTATGTATTCCCAGGAGCTGTTGAGCAGGGAATGATTGCCGAGATTAAGCCCAACGGCACCCGTGTAGTGGATGCTTACAGTATCGACCTCAAGGACCGCGTACAATTCTCTATCGACGATGAGAAGGGTCCCAGTGCAACATGGGCACGATATATCTACGGCGTTTGCCGCGAGATGATGGCTTTAGGCGTTCCTGTAGAAGGTTTCAACACAGCCTTTGCCGGCGATGTACCCCTTGGTGCAGGTATGAGTTCAAGTGCTGCACTCGAGAGCACATACGCTTTCGCTCTGAACGACCTCTTCGGTGACAACAAGATCGATCGCATGGAACTCGCACGTGTCGGTCAGCGTACAGAGCACAAGTATATCGGTGTAAACTGTGGTATTATGGACCAGGCTATCAGCTGTCTCGGTAAAGCAGGCAACCTCATGCGTATGGACTGCCGCAGTGGCGAGATTGAATACTTCCCCTGGCACCCGAAGGGCTACCAGCTTGTACTCGTCAACAGCTGCGTAAAGCACGAACTGAAGGGTTCTCCCTACAACGAGCGCCGTCTGCAGTGCGAGCATGTTGCCGAAATCATCAGCAAGAGACATCCCGAGGTTAAGAGTCTGCGCGATGCCACCATGGAGATGCTCGACGAGGTAAAGGACGAAATCACAGGTGCTGAGTACAAGCGCGCACGCTACGTCATCGGAGAAGTTGTTCGAGTACTTGCCGTATGTGAGGCACTCGAAGCTGACGACTACGAGAAAGTTGGCCAGATGATGTACGACACCCACTATGGTCTGTCTCAGGAGTACGAAGTTAGCTGCGAAGAGCTCGACTATCTGAACGAGATTGCCAAGGAAGAAGGCGTTACCGGTTCACGTATCATGGGTGGCGGCTTCGGCGGTTGCACCATCAACCTGGTTGCCAACGAGCTGGCTCCCAACTTCAAGAAGGTTGTTGTAGAGAAGTTCCAGGCTAAGTATGGCAAAAAGCCTGTCGTCATCGACGTTGTCATTGGCGATGGTGCTCGTAAACTGTGCTAATAAACAGGTTTAGGGAATAGGGATTAGAGAATAGGGGTTAGTTGTCTTACATTTCTGGACATTAGAATCAGGCCCTTATCTCTAATCCCTAATCCTCGTTTTTAATCCCTAATTCCTAATCTCTAATCCATATTCCTATTTAATATAATAACATGGCATTATTAGACTGGATTGTAATTGGCGTATTCTGCTGTGCGCTGATAGGCATAGTACTTTGGGTTGTTAGTCAGAAAAACGACAACTCAGCAGATTATTTCTTAGGTGGAAAGGATGCAACGTGGATTGCCATTGGTGCATCAATCTTTGCCTCAAATATTGGTTCTGAGCACCTCATAGGTCTTGCAGGTGCCGGCGCGTCGTCAGGTATGGCAATGGCCCATTGGGAAATTCAGGGATGGATGATTCTTATTCTCGGTTGGGTATTCGTACCTTTCTATACAAGAAGCATGGTATATACCATGCCCGAATTTCTGGAACGTCGGTACAATACACAGAGCCGCACCATCCTCTCCGTCATCTCTCTGATTTCCTATGTACTGACCAAGGTGGCTGTAACGGTCTATGCCGGAGGTCTTGTATTCCAACAGGTATTTGGCATCAAGGAACTCTGGGGTATTGACTTCTTCTGGATTGCTGCTATCGGACTGGTGCTCATTACCGCCATTTACACCATCTTTGGTGGTATGAAAAGTGTGCTTTATACCTCAGTACTTCAGACACCTATCTTATTGTTAGGCTCACTTATCATCCTCATTCTGGGCATGAAGGCACTGGGCAGTTGGGATCAGATGCTTCAGCTCTGCGATGTAAAGCCTAACTACGAAGGTGCCACTGGCACAATGATTCACCTCATGCGCTCCAACAGCGACCCACAGTATCCGTGGCTGGGGGCACTCATCGGATCGGCTGTTATCGGTTTCTGGTATTGGTGTACCGACCAGTATATCGTTCAGCGTGTACTGTCAGGAAAGAACGAAAGGGAGAGCCGTCGTGGTACCATCTTCGGAGCCTATCTGAAGTTATTACCCGTGTTCCTATTCTTAATTCCTGGCATGATCGCGTTTGCCTTGCACCAGAAATATGTAGGTGAAGGAGGCGCCTTCCTTCCCCTGCTTGCCGACGGCACACCTAATGCCGATGCAGCCTTCCCTACCCTTGTGGCAAAGATTCTGCCTGCCGGTGTAAAAGGTCTCGTAGTCTGCGGTATCCTTGCAGCTCTGATGTCTTCTCTGGCATCGCTCTTCAACAGTTCAGCCATGCTATTCACTATCGACTTCTGGAAGCGCCTGAAGCCTCAGACATCCGAGAAGAATTTGGTACGTATCGGCCAGACTGCTACCGTAGTCATCGTAATCCTTGGTATCCTTTGGATTCCCATCATGCGTTCGGTAGGTAATGTGTTGTATAACTATCTTCAGGACGTTCAGTCTGTACTGGCTCCTGGTATTGCTGCAGCATTCCTGTTGGGTATTACCTGGAAGCGTGCCTCAGCCAAAGGTGGCATGTGGGGCCTGCTTTCCGGTATCATCATTGGTCTGACCCGTCTGGGCGCCAAGGTTTATTACAGCAACGTCACCGATGCTGCCGACAGTTGGTTCAAGGCTATTTTCTACGATTTCAACTGGCTGTTCTTCTGCGGTGTAATGCTGGCTGTATGCTGTTTGGTTGTTATTGTCGTATCATTGTGTACCGAAGCTCCCAGCAAAGAGAAGATACAGGGCTTGGTTTTCGGTACCAGTACCCCAGAGCAGATTGCCGCCACCCGTGCCAGCTGGAACCACTGGGATGTTATCCACACCGTTATCATCCTTGGTATTACCGTAGCATTCTACATCTATTTCTGGTAAACAGATTATAGACAACACATTACATAGCCTTTCAGCCCCATCGCTGAAAGGCTATTTTATGACCGGCTTCGGAATGTAAAGATTATTCTCACCCTATTGGTTCACTCCCCTTTGGGGAGTCGGAGAGGGGCCATTTGCTCCCACGTGTGGTAGCAAAAATTTCCCAGTGAGGGAGCAAGTTTTTCTTGGTTAAGGAAAAAAACAGGGAACATTATCGCCTTTTCGAAATGTCAAATATTTTCCATGCACATGAAGCATTTGCTCCAGTTCCTTGTGACAATTGGGACAAAGGACAGTGCATTTTTTTCACGTTTCTTCAGTTGACAGTTGACAGTTTCTGTTTCAGGAAATGTATACAGTATACAGTTTGTTTTTCACAAAAACGACTCAGATATCAGTTATATCAGATATCAGTTTCTTTTTTTGAGTTTTAGACGTGGATTGGCCAAAGCATCCATATTACTTACTATTTAATATATACTATTATATATAATAATATTATATAATAATATAGTATAGTATATAATTAATAATAATAATAATATAATGTATAAGAACAAATGCTGCGGCCTCATTTTTCATTTTTGGAAACTGATATCTGATATCTGATTCCAAAAACCTGTTTTCAAAAACAAAACTGTCAACTGTCAACTGAAGAAACTGTATACTGTATACTGTATCTGAAAGCCTCGAAGTTACTTCCGATCGGAAAAATAATAAAGCGATTTATTTGGTTCTTCTCTCACTTAATCGTATCTTTGAGACTCGTCTCGAAGATACTCTCGTTCGGAAAAACTCAAATAAAATTTGGTTCTTCTCTCACTTAATCGTATCTTTGCAAATGAAAACATACAATAACGCTATTACTCTGAAATAGACAATGCGGTTTATAAGAACAATTGAAACGGCAACAAACCAGAAAGAGATGGGGCTAACCAACGAACAAATAGTAGAAGCTACAGGTCTCACAATAAGAGAAATTGAGGAATTATAATATTATATGAAAAAAGTCATTAGCATTTTTGTCTTGTGGATTTGTTGTCAAGCGATAAGTTCACAGTCATATAAAGAGGATGTATTGTTCAACATACTCAAGCAAGAAGTCAATTATTACTATTCCCACCTCTCGCAGGACTCCATTCCTGTCAGTTTCCTCTCGCTGAATGTTATGGACGAAAAGGACGTTGTTGTCAGCAGCGATATGGGCTATGCCTCTTTATCAGAGAAATCGTCTCGCAAACTTTCTCCTATTATAATTATAGGGAACAGTCAACCGGAAAAGCCATTAAGTATGCGTGATTTTACGGAGGAAGAGTGGAGGAGCTATCACACATCGGTGGTGGATTTACCCCTGACCAATAATGAAGATGCCATTAAGGATGTTATCTGGAGTACCCTGAATAAGAAATACATGGGAACAATGGCTGTGTACAGGAAACTATTAAAGCAAGGCGGAAAGAACACGGTCACTGCACCCACTCAGACGAAGGGGGAGAAATATTATGAGGGGCCCATCCTCCCTCAGGAAATCGACAGGGAAAAGTGGAAAGGCATACTGAACAGGGTAACCCTGAATCAGGTAGGCAATGCCTCTGTTGTATGCAGGGCTATCTTTGACTGTAAAACAGAAAGGGAATATATTGTTAGTTCAGAAGGGACAGCCATTGCCCAGAACAGAAAGACTTTATGGGTAGGCTTGAATGCATCTGCCACCGACGAGAATGGTAGCGAATGTTCACTGACAAAGGATTTTGTCGCATTTGACGATTCCGGGCTTCCAAGTGAAGATGTCCTTCACGAAGCCATGCACGACCTTATTATACGAGTAACGTCATTGAGCAAGGCACCTATGGCCGAGGCATACAGTGGTCCCGTTCTCTTTTCGGGGGAGGCCAGCGGTGTTTTCTTCCACGAAGTTCTGGGACATCGTTTGGAGAAGGACGACTCGGAATTCAAGCCTATGATAGGGAAAAATGTATTGCCCTCAGATATGAATGTTACTTGTGACCCCACCATTAATAATATAAACGGTATTCCAGTTTGGGGAAATTACCTATATGATGATGATGGCTGCAAGGGCAAAAGAGTGGAATGTATAAAGGATGGCATCATGAAGAACCTTCTGCACGCAGCACCTCAAAAGGAGGGAGATGCCCCCAGCAACGGACACGGACGCGCTGCATTCGGCGAAAAGCCAATACCCCGCCAGTCTAACCTGATTGTGGAGACCAATCATCCTTATACAGAGCAGCAACTACGCGAGATCTTCGTTCAAGACCTGAAACAGAACAACAAGGAATACGGCTACTACATCCGTACCGTCAGCAATGGATGGACCACCACCAGCAACAATACTAACAGAGTATCGTCCTTTAACGTGGTACCTATCGAGACATATAGGGTTTATGCCGACGGCCGGCCAGATTCCTTAGTACGCGGCGTTTCCTTTATAGGTACTCCGCTATCGGCTTTCAGTAACATAAAGGCCGCAGGTGGCAAGATGAAAATATTTAATGGCAGATGCGGGGCGCAGTCCGGATGGATACCCGTTTCCAGCACTTCGCCCATGCTATATGTTTCGCAGATGGAGACCCAGTGTATCAAGGAGAACAAAGGCAAACAGCCTCCCTTTCTTCCTTATCCGGAATTTGTCCGAAAGGAAGAACTGAATGGAATAGAGACGGACTCTCTTATCTTCCGTGCTATGGCCGATGAGATGAAACGCAGCCAGGATAGCCTGCAAAATTCAGACGGCATAAAGCCATATTTCATTGACTACGTCCTTCGTCGTCGTGCCTCTGCCAGAATAGAATCTGCATTGGGTGCCTGCAAGAAATTCAACTCAGGAGAAATCAAAAACACTGGTATTGTAAACGTTATTGCCGGTAATAAGATGGGAACAACACATAGCAACAAGTATGGAGGAGTACTATTCGAATTGCCGGACGAAATCAGCTACAATCATATACGCAGGGAATTGTGGAATCAAACGGACGTACAATTTAAGGAATCTGTCGAGGCTGTCTCAAAAATCAAGCAGAGAGCACAGGAATTCATAGACGACAGCATTCCCGAATGGCAGGAACAACCGGCTAATGTGATTATTGAGAGTTCAGCATTGGACAACTGGCAGGAAGACACACAGAAGTTGAAAGTCCTTGCCGATACCTTGTCTGCCGTGTTCAAGAGATACCCTTCGCTGATTAACCCCCACGTTATAATAAAACTGAACTACACAGACTATTACAGGGTTACCTCTGACGGGTTGCACAGACGTATCCCCCGAAAGAAGATTACAATAAATGCAGAAGTTGATATCCCTACTCCGGAGGGAAAGACCTTCGATTATAATTATTATATCTTGGCATACGATATGAAGGAGATTCCGCCAACAGATTCTCTGTTAGCTAGCATGGAAAGATTTGCCAAACTTTCAATAGCTCAGGAGAACTTGTTACACCCGGAGGAAAGAGAATACATAGGACCCGTATTATTCGAGAATTATGGAGCCATGGAAGCGTTGATACACGAAAATAAATTGTATTCCCCAAACATAAGCCAATACATTAGCAGTAGGTTTGATCTCTCCTCACGTGAGTACAATGACTCTTATAAGAAAATAGGAAAGAAAGTTATCAGCAATAGCCTGTCTGTATGGCAGTTGGGTAACGACTCTGTGTATAATGGCCGTCGTTTGTTCAGATACCAGAAATATGATGCCGACGGCATACGTCCTGCCACGATAGAACTGATACGAAATGGCGTGCTGGTAAATCAGCTCTCAGGCCGAATTCCCTCGCCAAAGTCATTGAAATCGACAGGTAACGAATGGCTTGGGTTGGATGATGAATTTTGGGATGAGTTTCGCAAAAACATTCATATCACCAAATTCCACAACGGCGTAATCCGTATCACATCTAACAATACAATGAGCCATACAAGGCTTGTGAAGAACTTGTTGAAACTAGCCAGAAAACAAGATTTGGAATATGTCTATATCATAAAAGGGAGTAATGTGATTCGCATTAACACCAAGACGGGGAAGCAGGAAGAACTCCGTCTGAATTGCTGGGCTTCGCTTTCAAGAATGGAGTTGATGGGTGAGATTATAGCATCTAAGGAGAATGACGTGGATTACGAAAGATCCATTATCCATCCTCAAGCTATCCTTTTGCCGATGGCTGAGATTACTTTCAAGGATAAGTATTATGATTCCTCCATCAGTGACAGATTCAGGGAGTTGAAGCATTGAATAAAAACTTTCCGGAATAATGCTTTCGTGTCACAAAAAAAGCGTATCTTTGCAAAGAGAAAAACAAAAAACAAACGATTTTAGATATGAACAGCATTCAAACAATGAACCGCGCAGCCGATAACATACGTATCCTGGCTGCCTCTATGGTAGAGAAAGCAAAAAGCGGTCATCCTGGCGGTGCCATGGGTGGAGCCGACTTTATCAACGTGCTTTACAGCGAATATCTGCAGTACGACCCCAAGAATCCAACCTGGATTGGGCGAGACCGTTTCTTCCTTGATCCCGGACACATGGCTCCCATGCTATATGCCCAACTGACACTCATCGGGAAATATTCTTTGGAAGAAATACAACAACTGAGACAATGGGGCTCTCCTACCCCAGGACATCCCGAGGTATGCTATCAGCGTGGAATAGAAAACAGTTCCGGTCCCCTGGGACAGGGACATGCGTACGCTGTTGGTGCAGCCATTGCCGCTAAATTCCTGGCTGCCAAGACTGGTAACCCCACATTCGAGAAAGAAACCATCTATGCCTACATCAGCGACGGTGGCATCCAGGAGGAGATCAGTCAGGGTGCAGCACGTATTGCAGGAAATCTGGCGTTGGACAACCTGATTATGTTCTACGATTCTAACGACATTCAGTTGTCAACAGAAACTGAGGTTGTAATGAACGAGGACACCGCAGCTAAGTATCGTGCCCTGCAGTGGGAGGTTATCGAAATTAACGGAAACGACGTTGCTCAGATTCGTCAAGCTATAGAGAAAGCTAAAGCCGTTAAAGACAAGCCTACCCTTATCATCGGAAAGACCATTATGGGCAAGGGAGCCATAAAGGGTGACGGTACCAGCTACGAACGTAACTGCAGCACCCACGGAGCGCCCTTGGGCGGTGACGCTTTCCGTAACACCATTAAGAACCTTGGAGGGGATCCAGAAAACCCATTCGTAATCATGCCCGAAGTACAGGCCATGTACGAAGCTCGTAAGAAGGAACTCGAGAATATTGTCGCCAAGCGTTATGAGGAGGAAAAGAACTGGGCTGAGAAGAATATAGACATGGCTACCCAACTGAACGATTGGTTTGCCAAGAAGGTTCCTGCTGTCAACTGGGACGAGATTCAACAGAAGGACAACGATGCTACACGTAACGCTTCCGCTGCCTGTCTGAACTTCTTGGCTAAACAGGTTCCTAATATGATTGTAGCTTCTGCCGACCTGAGCAACTCCGATAAGACAGACGGGTTTCTGAAGGGTGGAGCAACTTCCATAACAAAAGACAACTACGCAGGAGGTTTCTTCCAAGCTGGTGTAGCCGAACTTACCATGGCGTGCTGCTGTATAGGTATGGCCCTGCATGGTGGTGTTATCCCCGCTTGCGGAACATTCTTTGTATTCAGCGACTACATGAAGCCTGCCGTTCGCATGGCTGCACTTATGGAACTGCCGGTGA
The DNA here is from genome assembly GCA_017541025.1 of Bacteroidaceae bacterium. Taxonomy (GTDB): domain Bacteria; phylum Bacteroidota; class Bacteroidia; order Bacteroidales; family Bacteroidaceae; genus Physcousia. Next base: position 28,870 of record JAFXZY010000069.1, read on the forward strand.
AGTTCATTTGGACTCACGATGCCTTCCGTGTAGGTGAGGACGGTCCTACTCATGAGCCTGTTGAGCAAGAAGCACAAATCCGCCTGATGGAGAAACTGAAGAACCATAGCGGACAAAACTCCGTGCTTGTTCTCCGCCCCGAAGACAGCAAGGCAACAACCGTTTGCTGGCAGTTGGCAATGGAGAACACCAAAACACCTACTGCACTTATTTTCAGTCGTCAGAATATCCAGGATTTGCCAGAAGGCAACAATTATGACAACATAAAACTTGGTGCTTACGTTACTGCAGGAAGCGATGACGCCTTCGATGTGATTCTGGTTGGTAACGGTTCTGAAGTCAGCACACTGGTTGCCGGTGCACGTTTGCTTCAGCAGGAAGGGATTAAGGTTCGCATCGTAAGTGTCCCCAGCGAAGGCCTCTTCCGCGAGCAGTCTACTGAATACCAGCAGGAAATCATCCCCGCAGGAAGCAAGGTGTTTGGTCTTACCGCAGGTCTGCCTGTCAACTTGCAAGGCTTTTTAGTGGGTGCTAACCCATGCAGCCGCATCTGGGGCTTGGAGAGTTTCGGTTTCTCGGCTCCCTACAAGGTGTTAGACGAGAAATTGGGCTTTACGGCAGAGAATGTTTACAATCAGGTTAAGGAAATGCTTCAGGCTTAACGCGCGATGAAGAAGATAGGATTAGCCAGCGATCATGCTGGATTTCCGCTGAAGGAACATGTGAAAGAGTACCTGACTGCCAAGGGACTGGAGTTTGAGGATTTCGGAACCTACAGCGAGGAAAGCTGCGACTATCCCGATTTCGGACATGCTTTGGGTTCTGCCATTGAAGCAGGTTCCGTTTACCCGGGGATTGCTGTCTGTGGCAGCGGTGAAGGTATCAGCATAACGCTCAATAAACATCAGGGTGTAAGGGCCGGACTTTGCTGGATTCCGGAAATAGCACATCTGATCCGTCAGCATAACGATGCCAACGTGCTGGTAATGCCAGGCAGGTTTATTACCAATGCTGAAGCAGATGCTATTATGGATGAGTTTCTGACAACCTCTTTCGAGGGAGGACGCCACAAAAGGCGTGTTGACAAGATTCCCTGTAAATAACTATACACGAAAGGGCTTGAGGTTTATTCTCAGGCCCTTTCTGTATTCTGTTATTCCCACTCGATTGTCGAAGGCGGTTTAGATGATATGTCATAGCATACTCTATTTACACCTTTTACCTTATTTATAATCTCGTTGCTTATCTTAGCCATAAAGTCATAAGGAAGATGTGCCCAGTCGGCAGTCATTGCATCGGTACTGGTTACTGCACGCAGAGCAACAGGGTTCTCGTAAGTACGTTCATCACCCATAACACCTACACTGCAAACTTCGGAAAGCAAGACGGTTCCTGCCTGCCAGATCTGATCGTAAAGACTGACTTCGATTTCACCATTCTGCATATTTGCAGGAACACCGGCAGCTAACACACGACGGGCTTCTTCGCCACTAAGCTTTACCTTATATTCGCGGAGGCCTCGGATATAAATATCATCAGCATCCTGCAAAATACGTACTTTTTCGGGGGTTATTGCACCAAGTATGCGGACAGCCAGACCTGGACCGGGGAAAGGATGACGGGTAATTAAATGCTCGGGCATACCTAACTCACGCCCTACCCTACGAACCTCGTCTTTGAACAGCCATTTCAAGGGTTCACAGAGAGAGAGGTGCATCTCCTCGGGTAATCCTCCCACATTATGATGACTCTTAATAACCTTTCCTGTAATATTCAGACTCTCGATACGGTCCGGATAAATTGTACCCTGCGCCAACCAACGGACAGCACCATCCTGATCTCCCTGGCGTGAGTGCTCGATAATGGCTTTTGCCTGCTCGTTAAAAACTTCTATAAAGTCACGGCCGATTATCTTACGTTTGTTCTCGGGATCTGTTACTCCAGCAAGGTCCGACAGAAACTTTTCGCTGGCATTTACACCTATCACATTCAAGCCCAAGCATTCGTAATCGCGCATCACATCGGTAAATTCGTTTTTGCGAAGCATCCCGTGATCCACGAAGATACAGGTCAGCTGGTTACCGATAGCCCTATTCAGCAATACGGCACAAACGCTACTGTCAACGCCACCGGACAAGCCAAGTATTACGCGGTCTGTTCCTATCTGCTGACGTAACTCCCGTACTGTTGTCTCTATATAGTTGGCAGCCGACCAGTCTTGTCTGCCGCCACAAACATCCACGACAAAGTTCTTCAGCAAGAGCGTACCCTGAACACTATGGAACACCTCAGGATGGAACTGCACACCAAACACAGGCTTGCCACCGTTAAACGATGGCATGTAGTAAGCTGCATTCTGCACCTGCTGGGTGCTTGCTGCAACCTGCGCACCTGCAGGAATAGCAGTGATAGTATCGCCATGCGACATCCAAACCTGACTGTTGTCGTCGAATCCCTTAAACAACGGGCAATCCTTATCTATGGTTTTCAGGTTCTGCCTACCATATTCCCTACTACCTGCCGGCTCTACATTACCGCCATTATTATAAGCAATGTACTGGGCACCATAGCAGATTCCCAAGACGGGAAGTTTGCTGATAAACTGGCTTAAATCCACCTTAAAGGCTTCCGGATCGTAAACACTATAGGGACTTCCTGCCAGGATAACACCTATTACATCAGGGTCGCCAACGGGGAATTTATTATAAGGAAGAATTTCACAAAACGTGTCCAACTCACGTAATCTTCTGGCTATGAGCTGGGTTGTCTGTGAACCAAAATCTAAAATAATAACTTTTTGTTGCTGCATAAGCGGCTGACCTACTTTAATTTTTATGGCTGCAAAGTTACAAAGATTATTCATATCATTGTATTGGAAATACACGTTTTTTCAACAAAAGCATAAACTTTTTAATCTAATTGTAGTCCAATAAATACAAAAAAACGTATCTTTGCCCTATATAATATAAATAATGTATGGAATCAAGACATAAGAACGATAGCATTGTTATCATTCCCACATATAACGAGAAGGAAAACATAGAAGCCATCATCAGGGCTGTTACCAGCCTTGAAAAAGGCTTTGATGTTCTCATCATCGACGACGGAAGTCCTGACGGAACAGCTCAGATAGTAAAGAATCTGATGAGTTCTGAATTTCAGGACCGCCTTCACCTAATAGAACGTAGTGGCAAGTTAGGTCTTGGAACAGCCTATATAAGAGGTTTCCAGTGGGCCATCGAGGAAAAGTACGATTATGTGATTGAGATGGACGCAGACTTCAGTCACAATCCCGCCGACCTTCCCCGCCTTTATGCTGCCTGCCACGATGAGGGATATGATGTTTCCGTAGGTAGCCGGTACGTTACAGGTGTGAATGTTGTCAACTGGCCCATAGGTCGTGTGCTGATGAGCTATTATGCTTCAGCCTATGTCCGCACAGTACTTGGAATCTCGCTCCGTGACACCACCGCAGGCTTTGTCTGCTACAAACGCCAAGTGCTGGAAGCCATCGACCTCGACAACATCCGCTTCAAGGGCTATGCTTTCCAAATTGAGATGAAATATACAGCCCTTCGCTTAGGATTCAAGGTTAAGGAAGTACCCGTCATCTTTGTGAACCGCGAGTTAGGAACTAGCAAGATGAGCGGGGGTATCTTTGGCGAAGCTCTCTTTGGCGTAATCAAGTTAAGATTAGGAAAAGTCAGAAGAAAAGCTTAAATGGATTTCGAGATAAAGGATGTTGTCGTTGTTAACGAGGGAGAGCGCTTCCTTGGCTCTGTCCGTGTTGAAGATGGTGTAATAACCAAGATAACAACATCGTCAAAAGAATTAGAAGAGAAGGATTTCAAAGAAAAACTTTTTCTTCTTCCTGGTATCATAGATGACCATGTACACATGCGTGACCCAGGACTTACGCATAAGGCCGACATGGATACAGAAACCTGTGCAGCAGCCGCCGGAGGCGTGACTACCGTGCTGGATATGCCTAATGTCTCTCCTCAAACCACCACATTATCCCTCCTCGAAGAACGCTATAAGATAGCTGCCCGGAAGTGCCACGTCAACTACGGCTTCTTCCTGGGTGCCACAAATGATAATCTCCAGGAGATCCGTAACGTTGATGTCCATCGCGTGCCTGGTGTCAAGCTTTTTATGGGAAGTAGCACAGGCAACATGCTGGTAGATAAGGAGGAAGCACTCCGCAATATCTTCCGCCATTGCCCCACCCTTCTTATGACACATTGCGAGAACACCAATCGCATCAACCAGCGAATGGCAGAAGCAAAAGCCCTGTATGGCGATGACCCGGATATCATTCATCATCCCGAGATTCGCGATGCTGAAGCCTGCTACCAAAGTACGGAACTGGCTGTCAGACTTGCCAAAGAAACAGGTGCCCGCCTGCATGTAGCTCATTTGACGACAGCAAAGGAACTGGATTTATTCACTCCAAACGACAAGCAGATAACAGCAGAAGCCTGCGTAGCCCATCTTTTCTTCTCCGATCAGGACTACCCCACTTTAGGCACACGCATCAAATGTAATCCTGCTATCAAGAGCATAGCAGACAGACAGGCACTCCGTCAGGCACTCTCAGATGGAAGAATCACAATTGTTGGAACAGATCATGCGCCCCATCTGCTCAGCGAAAAGGAAGGCGGATGCTGCAAGGCCATGAGCGGAATGCCTATGGTTCAGTTCAGTTTGCCCGCTATGTTAAGCCTTGTGGACGAAGGCGTTCTTACCATCCAACGTATGGTAGAACTCATGAGCCATAATCCAGCCCGTCTCTTTGGAATAGAAAAACGTGGATTCATACGTGAAGGCTATCATGCCGACTTAGTTCTGCTTCGTCCCGACACACCTTGGCAGGTTACCAAGGATATTATACTAAGTCGCTGTGTCTGGAGCCCGTTAGAAGGAAGAACCTTCCGTTGGCACGTTGAACGTACTTACGTTAACGGTCAACAGGTATGGGACGGAAAGCAAATCAATCCCTCCGTTTTGGGACAAGCTGCAAGGTTCAACGCATAACAGTTTATAAGAACCTTTCCCAAACCAGAAAAATCTTTTTTTCCAATCACAAAACATTCTTTTTCGGCAGAAAAAATTATTTTCATGGCGTGAAAATTTATTTTCAAAGCTTGATAATATATTTTCAAGGCATGAAAATAAATTTTCAAAGCCTGAAAATAGTTTTTCCACGAGGGATAAAATATTTTCTCGGCTACGAGTACCAGGACACAAATACTGGCAAATCCCAGGTTTTCTGTACAAGTGGGGCATAGAAATAATAATAGTTTTAGTAAGTACATTATAAATCGAAGAACTTTTGTATATTTGTAGCTGAAAAAGAAGAATTGGCAACAAGGAGTTAACTTACAGAAAATGATTAATTATGGATATACAGAAAATACAACAATACAAATCTGCCTTCGACTTGATAGCAAAGGACATCAAGGATGATGAAGGGAACTCTATCGATGTATGGTATGCACGTGAGTTGCAACAAGTGTTAGGCTATGCGCGATGGGAAAATTTCGTGGTAGCCATTGGTCGCGCTATGGAATCGTGTAAAACACTGGGAATCAGTATTGACGACCATTTTCGTGAGGTCACGAAAATGGTCCAACTTGGTAGTGGCTCACAGCGCGAAGTTCAAGACTTTATGCTTACCCGTTATGCCTGTTACTTGATAGCTCAGAATGGCGACCCAAAGAAAGAAGAAGTAGCTTTTGCACAAAGTTACTTTGCTGTCCAGACTCGCAAGGCTGAACTTATCGAAGAACGATTAAATGAAGTGGCGCGTCTGAATACCCGTGAACGCTTACGAGCCTCTGAAAAGCAGTTAAGTCGCAACATTTACCAACGTGGAGTAGATGACCGTGGCTTTGGGCGTATCCGTTCCAAAGGAGATTATGCCCTGTTTGGTGGGCTTTCAACAGACCAAATGAAAAAACGGTTGGGAATCAAAAGCGGTGCTTTGGCAGACTTTCTACCCACATTAACGATTGCCGCCAAGAACCTTGCCACGGAAATGACCAATTACAACGTGGAACAAAAAGACCTCTATGGTGAAGCAAGCATCACAGCTGAGCACGTACAGAACAATCGTAGTGTTCGTGGTATGTTGGGCCAACGCGGAATCAAGCCAGAGGAACTTCCACCTGCAGAGGATATTAAAAAAGGTAGAGCGACGTGTAGCCAAAGACGAAAAAAGCATGCTTAAAGAATCTCAAAAACTACCAAAAGATAGCGAATGATGAGCAACAAAGAACCTGGATACGTTTACATACTGACAAATCCAAGCTTTAGGGAGGATTGGGTGAAAATTGGCAAGAGTTCCCGTCCTGTGGATGTGAGAAGCAAGGAACTGGATAATACTGCCGTTCCTTTGCCCTTCGAGATATTTGCCACGATGAAGACTACGAAATACAACGAAGTGGAGAAGTTGGTGCACAAAACTATTGATCGCCTTACTGACTTGCGCATTCGCCAAAACCGTGAGTTCTTCAATGTTGCTCCGCAAATGGCTCTCGACATTTTCCGCGATATAGCAATGACGATAGATGATGCAGAAGTAACCCTTTACGAAGACAACAAGCCAATAGTGGAAAGCGGATGCAAGGAACCACAGAAACGAGAGGTGAAGCGCCCTCGTTTCAAGTTCTCTATGTGTGGCATTAAGATTGGCGAGCAAGTCACATTCGACCCAACAGGTATTGTTGTAAAGGTCGCATCCGATGACAGCATCGAATACGAAGGCCGCATCTATAAACTCTCCCCCTTCGTTGGCACGTTTATGCCAGAAGAACATCGCAATACCTCTGGTGCCTATCAAGGTGCCAAGTATTTCTCATATAATGGGAAAGTGTTGGATGAGATTAGGAAAGAAAAAGAAATTTAGATGTAAGCAAGGATTCTTTCGATAACATTATTGAAAAAGAAAAAGTTGAAGAGCAAAACAGAAACTCAATCCATCAATCAGTGATAATACATACGGAAACAAGATGATGAAAGTTGATGTAGTAATTGTATTCGATTATAAATAATATAGAAAGAAAATGACACGAGATTTTTTTGATAATATTCGATTTAAAATAGAGACAAATCTTCCTCGCGAGCTTGTTGCTTCAGCAAAGTTTATGTTTGATACTATGATGTTCCAAAAAGAGCTTCTGAAACATCTGGGGTATGAAAACATTGCTCCATTTCATGAAAATGGGAGATGGTTCTTCCAAAAAGATGGGAAATTTAATGTGTTAGATAATTTTGCCCAAAAATCTTATATATCGTATTCCCATTTACAAGGTGACATATTATTATGTTTGGATAATGATGGTTATCACTATTGCGAGCCATCTAATAAAGGTGAAGTAAAGTCCTATAAGCCCAAAGATGGGAAATATTTCTTTTTATGGGGGAATGATAGTGATGACCAATATACTGAGTTGAAATACCTGGATTTTTACGATAAAGAATTTAGTGAAGATGTTTTTGATTTTGTACAAGAAGAAAACTATGTGGCCATTAATTATCACAAGAAAAAGCAATATGCAAAAGCTCATATGAGTGAGGTTGAAAGATGGGTGGAAAAGCCGCTGATGGACACAATAATTTCAAGGGAAAAAGATATTTGTCATATAGGAGTTTTTACTTATTACTTCGGCAATAAGATTGTCGTATATGATGGAGATGAATTGATTGTTTATGACAAGGATTTTAACATATTGTATGAAAGTTATTGTGATTTTGAAATTTGGGAGGTGAATTCAATTTCCTATCTTTTATTTCCATATGATGGATTAGCGTATGAACTCTCGGAAGGTAAAGAAATAGAGATTCCTGAAGGTGACGAATGTCAATGGGGTTTTGCGAAAACATATAAAGATATTGTGGTTTTATATGAAAAAAATCATTTTCCTATACAAGATTATTATGATGACGAAGATGATTGGAGCTTTGAATCCCAAGAAACACCTGTTAGGAACACTATTGGACATGTATTTGATGCATCTTTTAAATTACTTAGAAAATTCAATGTTGTTGGAGAAATCTCTACAATAAAAGAAATTGGGGGCACCATTGTAATGAAAGTAAACTCTTCTCTTATTGAAGACAATGATACAGATGCCTATTATAATGTTAAAGGGACAGATATTACTCGTCATAATGATAAAACCGATGAGGATTTCTCCATTCCCGATATCTCTTTCAGACATATGCTAGGATATGAGGATTTGTTTGTTGTTAAAACAAAAGTGCCCTCTTCTGACGTCATAGATTTTACGAAAGGTACAAAGGAACATTATATGATAGAAAAGTGTGGCGTGTATCACATGGAAAATTGGCATGAGGAGAAATACAAAAAGATAATAGATTGTAAATATGATTACATCAAGTCATTGCCTATCGAAGACGATGAGAATGTATATTATGTAGGTGTTATTGGCAAAGATGAGGATAACACATGTGATTTGTTTATTAATCATAAAATAAAACTTCAAGGCATCCCTTTTAATAAGGGCTATTCAATAAGAGTCTTAGAAAACAAGAAGTTCATAAAATTCACAAATTTCGCTGGTAATGTTGGGATTATCAGAGAAGGAAAGTTTGTTTTAGAGCCATTGTACCAAGACGTTAAAGTTTATATCGAGCGAACTTTAGATTATTCGCAAGAATCAAAATTGAAGTTTTTGTTTGTCGTCTCTGATGGCGAATCATATGGTATTTGTTCTCCGTCTGGGAAGTTAATTCTTCCAATAGAATATTCAACGATTGACATGGATGATAATTTATGTATTATCTTAGATAAATATGATGAAGATAACATTGAAATTGGTTGGTATGATGAAGAACATGATTCGATCGTTCATGAAACAGCTGAAATGGAAGATGGGATGGTTCTTTTAGATGATGAGGGGGATTACATATGGGATGGACAATTTAGATATACAAAAGAAGACCGAGGAACAGGTTGGGAAAACTATTCTCGCGAGGATTCCATATACGATGCTCTTGGCGGGGAAATGGATGCTATTTGGAATATCGATTAATATACATGGATGCGTATTTAGAAATGAAGAATCATGGGAAGGTTCTACTGATCATTCCGAAATAATTGATTAACCTTGCAAGAAATAGGAGAATGAACATGAACGAATATAACTATATAGAAGAGGAACAAGGTGACATGTTGGCATGTGAGTCTTCATCATGGGGAGGACTGTGGACAGAAGAGAAGCTGGATGCGTTTGAGAAATATGTTAATGCATATCTCACAATCATGAATTCCTATAAAGAGAAGTATGATTGGAAGCTTATCTATTTTGACGGGTTTGCAGGGAGTGGTTCCTGAAATGAAGCTAAACAAGATGTAAACTCTGAGCTTATGCTTGAATTATTCAAAGACAGTTGTATTGACAACGAACAGTTGAATACGTATAAGGGTGCAGCGGAGAGAGTTCTTAGCATATCTCAGAAAGGTTTTGATTATTATTATTTTGTTGACAAGGACAAAGAGTCGAGCCTGAAACTACATGAATTGTTGGCGCCATTTGAGAATGACAAAGTATTAGTGTACAGAAATTCTGATGCAAATAAGCAAATAGAGATGCTTGCAGAAGCAATGAAGAAAGACAACAATCTGGCGGCTTTAGTTCTGTTGGACCCATTCGGGATGCAAGTTGATTGGAAATCAATAGAGCTTTTGAAAGGAACTCGGACAGACTTATGGATACTGATTCCTACAGGTGTCATTGTTAATAGATTACTTGACAGGAAGGGAGAGCTTACTCATATAGAGAAACTGACATCGTTCTTTGGCAAAGATGAGAACTTCTTACGAGACTATTTCTACAAGAAAAGAACCGTAGAAACATTATTTGGAGAAACAGAAATTGTAGAGAAAGTAAAACAACCAATAGAAAAAATTGCAAAGTTGTATATCGAACAACTTGGAAAGATTTACAAACACTTCACAGATAAGCCATTGGTATTATGTAATTCCAGACATACACCGATATTTCATTTTGCGTGTGCTTCAAATAATCCTACTGCAATAAAAATAGCGAAACAAATAATCAACAAAAAGCAAGGGGTATGAAAACAACAAAGATAGAATGGACGGATAAAACTTGGAATCCTATAACAGGATGTACTAAGAAATCTACTGGCTGTGCTCATTGCTATGCAGAGGTAATGGCAAGGAGGCTGAAAGCTATGGGATTAGAGAAGTATCGGAACGGCTTTGGACTGACATTACATGAGGAAGATTTGGAGGAGCCTATGCAATGGAAGAAATCTCATAATATCTTCGTTTGCTCTATGAGTGACCTTTTCCATGAAGATGTGCCTTTTGAGTTTGTTGACAAAATAATGAATACCATAGCAAAAACTCCACAACATAGATATCAGATTCTTACGAAAAGAGCTGAACGGATGGCAGAATATTTCAAGAGGCATCTTATTCCAAACAATGTTTGGTTAGGCGTAACAATCGAATGTAAGAATACTAAATCTCGCATTGATTTTCTTCGTCATCTTGGTGCAACAGTCAAATTTCTTTCGTGTGAACCTTTGGTGGAGGACTTGGGGGAGATGGACTTAAATGGAATAGACTGGGTTATTGTTGGTGGCGAAAGCGGGCCAAAAGCAAGACCTATGCAACCTGAGTGGGTTATCAATATCAAACAACAGGTGGAGCATCAAGGTGCAGCTTTCTTTTTTAAACAATGGGGAACATGGGGAAGTGATGGCATCAAGCGTAACAAACATGCCAATGGAAAGTTATTACTTGGTGAGGTTGTTCAACAAATGCCTGATAAGAAAGTCTGTTAGCATAAGACAAACAATTCTTTCTTTTTTGGGGGGGCTATCCTTTTATAGGGAACACATGTATATAATGTTTCAGGAAAGGAAAACTGTAGTTTCAAATAATGTAGTTAAAATATCATTTTTTTAAGGTCTGATAAGGAATAATGCTGTATTTTTGCATCGTAACACAAAAAAACAAAAACAAAATTACTATGAACCGTATAGTTTTCTTCGCCCTCGTTATTTGCCTTCATCTGTCAATACTGGCACAACCTCTTAAACGGACCAGCCCAGAATCGGTAGGGATGAGTTCTGCCCTACTGCATAATGCTGATGTGCCTATCCAAGCATCCATTGATGCCGGAGAGATTCCTGGTGCCGTGCTGGCTGTAGTCCGTCACGGCAAGATGGCTTATATCCAAGCCTATGGTAACAGACAGATATATCCTACGAAGGAACCCATGACCATAGAGACTATTTTTGATATGGCTTCTTGCAGCAAATGCATGGGAACCACCATGTGTGTAATGAAACTCTTGGAGACTGGTCGCCTACGTCTTCTGGACCCTGTAAGCCGTTACATTCCAGGATTTCAGGATTGGCAGTCTAAAGATGGTGGAGAGAAAACAACCATACGCATTGAGGATCTACTGACTCACACTTCCGGCTTGCTTCCTTATGCAAATGCAACGGAATTGGCACGCAAATACGGTTCACCCAATCCGGAAGGAATGAAGGAATACATCTGTACTTGCCGTAAGGACTTTAAGCCCAAAACAGGACTCCAGTACAGTTGTATCAATTTTATCACTCTGCAATACATTGTGGAAAAAATAACAGGACAATCCCTTCGTGATTATGCAAGGGAAAATGTTTTCGGCCCACTAAAGATGAACCATACAGACTATCTGCCTTGCGCTCCGGATACCAATGGTGTATGGAATAATACCACAGAACCTGTATGGGCTTCCCTTATGCCAGGTCAGGACTGGCGCTCCATAGTAGCTCCTACAACTAAGCAAGCGGATGGCTCTGTACTGAGGGGTATGGTTCACGACCCATTGGCTCGTATCATGAACGGAGGAATCAGTGGAAATGCCGGGGTCTTCAGCAATGCAGATGATATAGGCATACTGTGTGCTGCCTTGCTGAACGGCGGTGAATGGAATGGTGCCCGAGTGCTATCTCCCCTCACCGTTAAGACCATGCGTACGGTTCCTCAGTCTGTCAGTAAGTTCGGGCGTGCCTTGGGTTGGGATTGTTTCAGCCCCTATGCCAGCAATAATGGCGATTTTTTCTCACGCCAGACATTTTCTCACACAGGCTTTACGGGCACCAGCATTGTGATAGACCCTGAGAACGATTGTGCAGTTATCCTTCTTGTGAATGCTGTACATCCTGAAGAAGGACGTTCAAGCATGATTCGCTTGCGTTCTGTAGTGAGCAATGCCGTTGCAGGAGCAATCCTGAAAAAAATAGGGAAAAAGATTAGCTTAAACCACTACATCTTATAAAAGGCAGCAAACGCCTTTATACAATAATTGTGGTCGGCACAAGAGGCAGTTTCACGAGCACTATGCATGGCCAGAACAGGATTGCCCATATCTACACCTCGCAGAGGTAACGATGATGCGAGGATATTACCTAATGTACTTCCTCCGGCCACATCACTATGATTTACAAAACGTTGGCAAGGTACACCTGCAACTTTACATAAACTGGCAAAGACAGCTGCAGATGCGGCATCGCTGGCATATTTCTGAGCTGCATTGAACTTGATGACTGGACCACCACCAAGAACAGGATGATTGGTCGGGTCGTACTTATCTGAATAATTGGGATGCCAAGCGTGCGCATTGTCGGCAGAAATCATGAAGGCTTTCTCAACAGCCTGGTAGAAGCCTTCTAACGTATCGCCCTGTGCCAATACAATCCTTTGAAGAATGCTGGCCAAGAAAGGACTCCCTGCACCTTGTTTGGTCTGACTTCCAGTTTCTTCATTATCGAAAACAGCCAGTACTTGTGTGGTTTCAGGAATACTTTCACCCGTCTGCAGCAAAGCCTGAAGACCGGCATGAACCATACTCAAGTCGTCCAAACGTCCGCTGGAAAGAAACTCGTTATGCACGCCAAATGTACAGGCTGGTGTGGCATCATAAAGATAAAGGTCGAAATCAAGAACATCTTCCTGCTTACAATTAACCTCTTTGCAGATAATGTTCATAAGCATATTGCCCTTCTCCAGTTCATCCTGTACAATACCAAGAATAGGAAGCATATCTTTTTGCTTGGAAAGCTTAACACCATCGTTTACCTGACGATTGAAATGGATAGCCAGATTGCTGATTTGCATTAAAGGACGTTTGCAGAAAAGAAGGCGTGTCTGAGGGTTCATGGCATCCTGCCCCTTTACGATAACGCGTCCAGCAAGGGACAGGGGACGGTCGAACCATGTGCTCATGATAGGGCCACCGTAAACCTCGGTGTTCAGTTTGGTGATGCCGCCCTCGCAAGTCATCTCGGCATTGGGCTTGATGCGAAAGGTTGGCGAATCACAATGGGCACAGATTATATGAAAACCATTATCTGAAAGCTTTTTGCTTCCCATTCGGAAAACATAGATGGAAGAATCGTTCTTAGTAATAAAGAACTGACTACCCGGCTTAACATCAGTAATGGGATTCTTAGCATCAAACTCCTGAAAGCCAGCTTCCAGGAGTCGTTTGCGTAATGTATCTACAGCCAGAAAATTAACTGGCGAGCTATCTAAAAAGGACAGAAGATCTTGTATCATAATATTTATCAGAACTTAAAACCAAGCGTACAAGTAATGCTGTGACGAGTCAGGTCAACAGGAACAGGAGCCAAATAGGTATTAGCCAAATCAGGATTGGCCTGACTGAAATATGAAGTCGGACTTGTAAAAGAATCATCGAAAGCATAGAAATCTGCCTTTTGGTGACGAACCTTGTAGGCCAGATCAACGTAGAAACTCCTCCACTTGTATCCCATACCAATACCAAGAATATGTGTAGGCTTTGTAATCATATAATTGGTACGGGTTACATAATCCATCGCAGCACTATTGAGAAGAATCTGATCATAGTGAGCATTCTCGTCATAAACAGATGATGTAAAGTTATATCCCAAACGGAATGCTAAGGGCGAAATAGGACGGAACTCCATTCCAGCACGGATGGTATGAACAGCCCTGAGACTTTCACGAGTATGTTCGCTCATGTCAACATCTACTGCTCCGCCAAATGTATCATAATACTTGGGATAGCGCTGATTCATATCCTTGTAATTGGCAAATTCGTAATCCACATCCCAGGCAAACTTGCTACCAATAGTACTTCCCATGCTGGCACGGAATTTCCATGGGGTACGAGGATTATAATCCAAGTAACTTTCAACCTGACGGGAACGTTCTCCTGTATATTCATCTGTGTAATCCATCAATACACTACTCTTAAGCTTATACCATGTGGGAGATTCAATAGCAACTCCTATACGGAATGAATTATCCTCGAAAGGACGGACAATACCACCAAGTTTGAAATTGAATCCATATCCATGAATACGGAAATCGTTCCAAATGCTATAATCACCGAAATGTGCATCACCTTTTTCATCAACATATTCGCTGGCTTCGAAATACTTAGTCCACGAATCGTATGCAAGATTGTCAACACCAAATGTTAAACCTAAAAATGCCCGGTCTTTAATATTTGTACTAAAATTGAACTCAAAAGCACGAAGCGAACCTTCGCTGTGATGCGTGTATTGATTATAATCGCCATAAAACTTATTATAATAATACTTCTGGCCAGTTTGTGACACATCTGAAGATAAAGCATCGTTATTAACAACCAAGCCTGCCAGGTTCCAGTCTGTGCCATATCCTTCTGTTGCTAATTCAGCTAACTGATCCATCTGGCTAATAAGAATGGGATTGTCAGGATCACTATCAGCATAGAAGTTACTAAAGAAATTCTTTTTCTTCTGATAATTGAAAGCAAAGTTTACATAAGGACAAACTTCAGAATCAGTTTTGAAATTGTAAACAAAACCTATCTGGTCAAATGTTCCAGTACCCCTACTCTCTTCAGTAATCTTATTTTTGTTCCAAAGTCCACCAAAAGTAAGGGCTACATCACTCTTACGAAACAGTCCTATACCAGCTGGGTTCCAACCAATTACGCTCATGTCTGCTCCAAGAGCACCCATAGCACCACCCATTCCTACGAAACGTGCTGTACCTACAACATCATCAGAACTGTTGAGTGTTTGCTCATTCAAATATGTATCTTGTGCAACTGCCGACAAAGAGCAGAATAAAATGAATAATGATAATAACTTCTTCATAACTATATCTATTTAACGCTAACGATAAAGGGAACGTTAACTATCTCAAAACTTTAAACTTTAAACTTTAAACTTTACTAGGACACTTATCTTCCGCCACGGCCACCACCGCCGCCACCACGTGAACCACCGCCGCCAAAGCCGCCTCCGCCGCCG
>JAFXZY010000012.1 GCA_017541025.1 Bacteroidaceae bacterium
CCGAAGGAGTTGTTCCGCATCTGCGCCTGGAAGCGCGGTGAACCTCTCAACGTGAGATCGCGGTAGAGCGCAGTACGCATCTGAATTGGCGGCGCGTAGCGCCAAGCCGTGCCAGGACGTGGCAACGCAAGACTTGGGCGCTTCGGCAGCAGCGTATCATCTGCGGTGAAGAAGCGCACGCCGTATTCGCGCTCCAAAAACTCATACACGGCATAGAGCGTTCCGCGCGGACGATCCCCCGCAATCCACACGTCGCCTGACGCATCCACGCAGTAGCATACCTCGTCCGGCTTCAGTTCTGACCAGCCGCCCAGCCCAAGCGCCGTCAGTGCCTCAGGCGACTGACCGACATGGACGACAGCACCTAATGCGGAATCGCGTTCCGCCACGACTGGCACTGACTCGCCTGCAGATGATACCTGCGATAAATAGAAGGACAATTCCTTCGCTGCAGTCCGTTCCGCCGGAATAGCCGTCGGTGAAACAACCACTTGAAACGCCGACACTTCCAGAACACACATTATGGCCGTCAGCAAGGCAGATTTAAAAAAATTATACATAATTTATTTGCATTAAAGAAGTTAATTGTTTACTAAAAAGAAAATTCACAAGAAAACTAAGATTCCGTTTCCTTTTCGGACAACCGACTTGTAGATTCCCAAAATGCAATTACATTACTCCCATAGGGGGTGGGGGCTTTACCTCCCTATATGGAAAGGTTAGAGGTTAAAGGTTAAAGGTTAAAGGTTAGAGGTTAGAGGTTAGAGAATTGAAAATTAGTTTTTCGATTTTCGTTTTCTCTAATCCCTATTCCCTAATCTCCCTAGTTCCCCTCTCCTCGGAGAGGGGTTAGGGGTGAGGCTATTATCCGTTTTCGTTAAACTAACTGTGGAATGAAGGAACTGAGGATAAGGATGGCTATGCCTATGAGGAGGACGGTGATGGTCTTACCACTGCAGCCCTTCCATTCCTTTAATATGATACCCCAGACATTACTGAACGTTACATTCAATGCCATGAGGATGCAGAAGGAGAAGGTGATGAGCTCGGGTGACTCCCGTAGGAATCCCTGGCCCAACGACAAGCCGAAGAACTGGCTGTACCACAATGCACCCGCCAGGAGGCAGAACAGAATATTGTTGCCCCAAACAGACTTATTGCTGTAATCCGACCATGTCTGATTCTTCTGGTTCTGGTAGAGGCAATACACGGCATTGGTAACAAAACCGCCCAGGGTTACGAGCAGCGTGGCAGGGAGGGCACGGAACATAGGTTCGGTAAGCTCTCCGAAGTTGATATCGGCTCCAAAAGTCAGACCCACATTGAAGCATCCGCTCATAAAGCCTGCCAAAAGTGCTATGCAGAGTCCCTTGGGGAAATTGAAATCCCCTGTCTCTCCCCTGCCCTCCCCCTTAGGGAGGGAGTCAGAAAGTGTCTTGGCCTTCATACTGCCGGCAATACCGATGATGGCAATACCTACAAGTGTTACAGCCACTCCCAGCAAAACGGAGAAAGTGAGCTTGGAAAGAGGATCCTGCTCGGGGAAGAACCAACTGAGGAAAACAGGTCCCATGATGGTTCCAAGGGCAGCACAAGTTCCCAGGGCAATGCTCTGCCCCAAGGCTACCCCCAAGTAACGCATACTCAAACCAAAAGTTAATCCGCCTATGCCCCAGAGAACACCGAACAGAATAGTCATGCAAATATTGAAGCTATTCTCTGAGGTGAAGAGCTCACAGAGGCTATGTCCATCTGGGACAGCCAGCAACGCACCTAAGAATGGCAGGATGAGCCAGGCAAAGATGCCCTGAACCAACCAATAGCTTTCCCAACTCCAGGACTTAATCTTGTTGATGGGCACATAGCTACTGGACTGACAAAAAGCGCCTATGGCGATGATGAGTAATCCGAGGGTTATCATTGAGAATTGAGAATTGAGAATTGAGAATTGATAATTGAGAATTGAGAATTGAGAATTGAGAATTGAAAGGTTAGAGGTTCGAGGTTAGAGGTTAGAGAATTGAAAATTGAGAATTGAGAATTGAGCATTGCGGTAGCAAATTCTTCACTCTTCATTCTTCATTTTTCATTCTTCATTTTTCACTATAAAGGCTGTTTACAGTTTACCGTTTACAGTTCCCCTCTCCTCGGAGAGGGGTTAGGGGTGAGGCCGGGGTTAGGGGTGAGGCCTGGGTTAGGGGTTGGAGAGGGGCCTATCTCTTGCTGATTACCTCAGCTACGTAATTATCTATATCCTTAATGAAATCCTGACCTACGGGTACGCTGTTGCGCTGGCAGAACTCATCGTAAACGGCTTGCCATGGCATAGCCTTGGCTTCCTCCAAGAGAGCGAGCACCTTGTAGCCCTCACCTGCCAACTCGTACTGACTGATGGTCTGAGTGGGCTCCAACAAAGCACGGAGCATGCACTTCTGGGCACTGCGGGAACCAATCACGTAAGCACCGATACGGTTGATGCTGCCATCAAAGAAGTCCAGTCCATAATGTACACGGTTGAGGGCTCCGGCACGTACAATCTCAGAGAAGAGTTCCTGGGTAGGATCGTCCATGATGGTCACGTGGTCGGAATCCCAACGGATGGGGCGGCTGACATGCAACATGAGCTCGGGAATGAAATCCAAGAGTGCACTGACCTTGTCGGCAGGACTTTCTGTAGGATGATAATGACCGGTATCGATGGTCTGGATGATATTGTTCTTGGAACAATAAGCGGTATAGAAGTCGTGCGATCCGACGGTAAAGCTCTCCAGACCGATACCGAAGACCTTACCTTCGAGACAATCCTTCATCATGGGCTGTTTCTTCTGGAAGATCTCATCGAGAGACTCCTTGAGGAAATGACGGTACATCATGTGGTTGACACTCTGGTCCTTACAGCCGTCGTGCACCCAAAGGTTCATGATACAGGGGTCATCCTGTGCCTCGCCCATGGCATTGGCAATGTCACGGCAACGCTTGGTATGCTCTATCCAGAAATCACGGATGCCCTTGTCGGGGTTGGCCAGAGAAAGGTTGCCGCTCTTGGGGTGCGAGAAGCTGGTGCTGTTGAAATCCAACTTGGTGTTGTTGGCCTTGGCCCAGTCGATCCAACTCTGGAAGTATTCTACGGTCACTTCGTCACGGTCAACAACCTTGCCTTGGAAATCGCCATAGATTTCGTGAAGGTTCAGACGGTGGTTTCCGGGAATGAGGCTCATGGCTTTGAGGATATCCGAACGCAGTTCGTCGATATTACGGGCTGCACCGGGGAAATCGCCCGTACTCTGGATGCCGCCACTGAGGGCACCGGCCTGTACTTCAAATCCTTTCACATCATCGGCCTGCCAACAATGGAGGGAGAGGTGGAAATCCTGCATCTGTTTCAATACTTTCTCGGTATCAACTCCGATTTCTGCGTAGCGCTGCTGGGCTACGGCATAAGCTTGGGAAAGAAGACTATTCATAAATTGAAAATTGAAAATTGAGGCTGCGCCTCGAGCCTGCTCACGCTCGGCAATACTCAATCGAGCTTGGACATTGCTCTCGCTTAATCGCAGCCTTGAACATTGAACATTATAACTTTTTAACTCTTTAACATTTTAACTTTTTAACCTTTTAACATTTTAACATTTTAACCTTCTCCCAGGAATTATCCTGAGGAAGATAAGTATGCTGCTCTATACTGTCGGCAATAATCCTACGCATCTGGAAGATGTCGGTAACCAGGCCGGCTGCTTTGGCCTGCAACATAATATTACCGATGGCTGTACCCTCTACAGGGCCTGTGATGACAGGGATGCCAAGACAGTCGGCCGTCATCTGCATCAGGTAACGGTTGTATGTGCCGCCGCCTATGACATGCAGCTTCTCTATGGGGAAGGGAGCCAACTCATGCAGGTACCCTATTACCTGACGGTAACGGAGGACAAGGCTCTCAAAGATGCAACGCGCTATCTGTCTGTAGGTTTCCGGCACGGGCTGGTTGGTCTCACGGCAATAGTCCTGAATAGCTTTTACCATGCTGGGGGGATTGGCAAAGCGGGGGTCATCGGGATTAATGATACTACGGAAAGGCTCTGCCTCCATAGCATCCGCATTTACCTTATTAACATCCGACGGGGCATCGGTCCACTCCTGACGGCAACGCTCCAAGAGCCACATGCCGCAGATGTTCTTCAGGAAACGGGTGGTTCCCTCTATGCCGCCTTCGTTGGTGAAGTTATACTGGTAACTCTTCTCGTTGATAATGGCCTCCTGCGTCTCGATACCCAAAAGGCTCCAGGTGCCGCAACTGAGATAAGCATAATTGGGGCCTTGGGCAGGAACGGCTGCTACAGCAGAAGCGGTATCGTGTCCGGCAACAGCCACTACTGGTACAGGGCCAAGACCGGTCAACTGCTGCACTTCGGGCGTAAGAGTCCCTACCCTGTCTCCAGGATTCACATACCGACCGAACTGACTTTCCTTCAGACCAATGACATCCAACAACTCCGTGTCGATCTTTCCGGTGCGGGGGTTCAGCATCTGGCTGGTGGAGAGGATGGTATATTCACAGACCGCCTCGCCTGTCAGCATATACGTGAGCGCATCGGGCATGAACAAGATTTTCCAGGCTGCATTCAATGCGGAATCGTTATTCTTGTGCATGGTTGACAACTGGAAAAGAGAATTGAAGTTCATGAACTGAATACCTGTCTTTTCATAGACCTTCTCCTTGGGAATCTTTTGGAAATACGCCTCCATAGCTCCCTCGGTATGAGGGTCGCGATAGCTGTATGGATTGCGTAGCAGGGCCTTATCCTGTCCCACACAAACGAAATCGACACCCCAGGTATCGATACCGATGCTGGTAAGTTGTATTTTCTCTTCGGCTACAAGTTTCAGCCCCCGAACAATCTCGTTGTAAAGGGCGTAGATATCCCAATAGAAATGACCGCCCAACTGGATTATCTGATTGGGAAAGCGGGTGAGTTCGCGCTGAGTAAGTTTACCATTTTGGATGGAACCTAAAATGGTTCGACCGCTGGTGGCACCTAAATCGACAGCAAAGAAATTTTCTTGGTCTTTCATTTCGTTTTTTAGGAGTATAAGGATTTGTTCGGTGCAAAATTAGTACTATTTTTTCTATTTGAAGCATGAATAAATGATATTTTAACATGAGAAAATGACATAAGTGGGCTTATGGGGCTTTTTGGCCCTATAATTCCTTTTCTTGATTAAACCTTTGGGGAATTAACAGGTCTTATGATTGTATGCAAAGGTTATCGGCCCTTTTTATATCAATAATGTTAATGATGCTTTGGATTCCTTACGGGGAAATCAACGCACAACAGAACAAGCCCGGCACTCAGGTTGCAAAAAGCAGCGGAGCAGCACGGCTGAACATTCGCGGTACGGTTTATGAGAACCAGACGCTGGAACCTATGCTGGGCGCGACCGTTAAACTTTACAACGACAAAGACTCTATGATAACAGGTGCAGTAACGACCGACAACGGACGGTTCCTGTTGCCCAACATCCGACCTGGGAAATACACCATAAAGGTTTCTTTTATGGGATACAAGGAGCAGATTTTTGGCGTTACCCTACCAGAACGCAGCGGTAACTTCAGGGTGAACGACATCATGATGCGCGAATCCGCCACTATGATGAAAGAAACCGTGATAGAAGGAAAAATGGCAGAACTGACGGTGGTTGACGATACCGTGATGTACAATGCCGATGCCTTTAAGCTGGAAGAGGGGGCTATGGTGGAGGAACTGATAAAGAAACTACCTGGCATTGTGGAAGAAGCTGACGGAAGCCTCACCTTCAACGGGAAGAACATCAGCCAGATTCTGGTGGACGGAAAGGAATTCTTCGGGAACAACCGCAACCTGGTACTGCAGAACCTACCTGCAGAAATTGTGGATAAGGTAAAAGCATACGACAAGAAAAGCGACCGCGCACGAATCACCGGTATTGATGACGGTAATGAAAGGACTGTGCTGGATCTGACCATCAAGAAAAACAAAAAACGAGGCTTCTTCGGTAATCTGGACGGTGCGTATGGAACAAAAGAACGATACAACGGACGATTAAACTTTAATCAGTTCTTAGGTGATCAGAAGTTCAGCCTGATAGGCAACGGAAACAATACCAGAGGCAACGGCATGTCGGACGACCAAAGCGTGGGCGCCACCATGAACTGGCAAAACAAGGTGGTGGAACTGAACGGTAGCGTAAATGGGAATTTCAATCAACAAAGCAACGAGAGCCGCAGTAACAGCCAGAACTTTGAAATAAAAAACTCGGCCTATACCAACAACCACAACTGGAGCAGCGGGGACAGCAAGAACTTCGGTTTCCAGTACAGAGTAGAATGGAAACCCGATTCGACCTGGAACATCCTGTTCCGCCCAGAATTCAGCTTCGGGAAAAACAACAACATGAACGACAATGAGTCGGCAGCCTTCAACGATGATCCCTACCAATACTCCAAGGACCCGCTGGCTGACTACGCGGAATTAAGCAAGCTGATAGGTGTGAACCACAGAAGGGGCTCCAGTGTCAGCTCCTCGCATAATATAAACGTATCTGCCTCACTACAGGTGAACAAACGTTTAGGGAAACCGGGAAGGAACATTACCCTGAACATGAACGGAGGATATGGCAACAGCAAGGGGGAGAGTACCAACTACAGCCTTACCGACTACTACCAGATTCTGGCACACGACGGAGGCGACAGTGTGTACCACAAAGTACAGTACAACAACAGCCCTCAGAAGAGCTACAACATAAATGCAAGCATCGGATACAGTGAGCCCATAGCCCAACAGACCTATCTGCAGTTGAACTACAGTTACGGCTATAGCTTCCGGGACAACAGAAGAGAAGTACGCTCCATCTTTGACCCCTACAATGAAATATTGGGTGTTAACGAATGGAATTACATGGATTTCTATGACTCACCCTACACAGTGCGGGACAAACAGCAGTGCAACTATACCATCAATCGTTTCCATAACCATAACGCAAACATACAACTACGCATTAACAAAACTCGCTACGAGTTAACCGTAGGTGCGAACGTAAGACCACAGGTAAGCACGATTGACTACCAGAAAGGCAGAATAGACACCATACTGACACGTACAGTGGCCAACTTCTCCCCGAACGTGTACTTCCGCTATAAGTTCAGCAGGCAGGAACAGCTGAACTTGAGATATAATGCCAACACCAATCAGCCTAACCTGACGGACATGATTCCAGACACCCTTTCGGATGCCAACCCGCTGAACATACACATCGGTAATGCCCGCCTGAAACCCTCGTTTACGCAGAACTTCAACCTGGACTACCGAAGGACTGTTGTGGAATACCAGCGCACCTCGTCGCTAAACATACAATTCAGAACCACCCGCAATGCTACAACCAACCGAACAGAATACAATGAGACTACCGGTGGACGCGTAACAAAGCCGGTAAATGTAAACGGCAACTGGAACGCATCGGCCAACTTCAACTTCAATACAGCCCTGGGACCCAAGAAGTACTGGCTTATCAGCTCCGGCACATCGGTCAGATATACCAATGCCGTTGGCTTCCTTTACAGAAGCGCCGACTCCACTACTGTAGAGAACACCACACGCAGCGGAAATTTCGGTCAGCGTCTGCGCCTTACCTACCGGCGCGACTGGGAAAGCAAATGGAGCATAGAGGCGAGTGCAAACGGTAACTTTAACTACAACCTGAGTCGTAGCACGAATGCAACAGCATCGAATCTGGACAATCACAACTATTCATTCGGAAGCGAGATTGTTATTAAGATGCCATGGAACATGACCATAAGAACTGATATCAACGAGAACTGCCGACGGGGTTACTCAGATGAGAATATGAACACCAGCAGACTTATCTGGAATGCAAGTATCAGCCAAAGCCTGCTCCCCTTCAGAATCCTGACCCTGACGCTTAGGGCCACGGATATCCTGGGGCAGCGCGACGATATTAACCGCTCGGTCTCCGCCACCAGCAGAACAGATACCCAGAGTGAGATGGTACACAGCTACGTGATGTTCTCAGCTACCCTGAGATTTGGCAAGTTTGGCGGAAAAGGCATGATGAGACGCCAGGGAGGCGGCATGCAAGGTGAAAGAGGCGAAAGAGGTGAAGGTCGTGGAGGCAGGAATGGTGGAGGACGTCCATCAAGAGGCGGTGGAAGATTTTAAGGTTGGTTTAGCGGTTAGCGATTAGCGATTAGCGATTAGCGATTAGCGGTTAGCGGTTAGCGGTTAGCGGTTAGAGGTTAGAGGTTAGCGATTAGCGGTTAGAGGTTAGCGATTAGCGATTAGCGGTTAGCGGTTAGCGGTTAGCGGTTAGCGGTTAGCGGTTAGCGATTAGCGGTTAGCGGTTAGCGGTTAGAGGTTAGCGATTAGCGGTTAGCGATTAGCGGTTAGCGATTAGCGGTTAGCGGTTAGCGGTTAGCGGAACGGTAAACTGTAAACGGTAAACGGTAAACGGTTAAAAAGAATAACGATATTTTTGTGGGGGTGTGAAGATTTTTCAGGTAACAAAAAGGCAAGGAGCATTACGCTTCTTGCCTTTATTAAACAAACGGAAACGATAACGAAAACGCTAACCGTTAACCGCTAACCGCTAAACGCTAACCGTTAACCCCTATCAAAGAGCGTTTGCTGTCAGAATCAGTACCAACAGACCGAGGATAGCATACAACTCGGGGAACACAGCCAATACCATAGTGGTACCGAAAGCACTGTGACCTGCACCGATAGCACTGATACCGTTGGCACAAACCTTTGCCTGACGGATAGCAGAGAACAGGGCAACAAGACCCAGTGCCAAACCTACACCGAAGATAGCGCAGGCAGGACCCATAGCGATATCAGGAGTGACTTTGCTGTTCAGCATAAAGAAACCTACAAATCCGTACAGACCCTGAGAAGAGGGAAGTGCAGAAAGACCCATATAAGAACCGCTGGCAGTAGGATTCTTCTTGAAAGCACCAATGGCAGCATTACCGCAGATGGTTACACCATAAGCACTACCGATACCCGAGAGGGCAACACAAAGGGCTACGCCCAAATAAGCTAATAAAATCTCCATAATTTTGTTTTATTTATTGGTTTAACTTTTTCTGTTTACTGTTTACCGTTTCCCGTTGGCCAAACCAACGGGCACTGTAACAATCTCTATTCTCTCCCCCAAAGGGGGAGCAGGAGGGGGCCTTAAATCTGTTTAAACGGGGTGTACTCCTTGCCACCACCCTCGAAGCCGGCATTCTTGAAGAACTCCACGAAGGTAAGACGCATGGGATGCACAAAGGCACTGATCATGCTCAGAGCGAACGTGATACCATGACCTGCCAACAGGATGAGAACCATAGGTATCCAACGGATAAACCAAGGCATACCAGATGTCAGATCATAAGCCAACATATTGAATACTCCACCGAGAACACCGCCTGTCAATCCGAGTGCAAAGAGACGGATGTAACTGAGCAGGTCGCCCAGCAATCCAGTAGCCATATTGTAGGTAGCCCATACTCCGCCACCAATATTGAGTAACGGACCTGTGACGGGATTCTTGTAAGCGGAGGGATTGTTGTATAGGAAGATACCGATGACGCTGATACCGATAACGCCCATCAGCACGTACTTAAGTATCTGGGACAAAGCAATGCCACAGGCAGGCAGACCAAACAAGGCAATAGCCGACAGAAGAGCAAGTACCCAACTGAAGGTACCTATGGCATATCCGAAGCCGTAATTCTTCCAGGCCTTGCAGCCCTTCAGCACCATACCCAGCAGCACCTGAACAAGACCGATGATAACAGAGAAGACCATCATGGGCGAGTAACCGAAGATGGGACCGATACCATTGTCGTTAATAAAATAGGGCTTAACAGGAGCCAAGAAGGCCCAATCCTGTTTGGTGAGGTCGATACCGAATACGGTACCCATAAGCAGGCCGCAGATCATGGTCATCAAACCCAACCAGATACCCAACCGTCCGTAACTCTTGACATTTTCCGGACCCTTCCATGCCAGATAAGCTCCGCCTAAGAACACAAGCAGACCGTAACCACCATCGCCCAAACACAAACCGAAGAACAGCATGAAGAAAGGAGCGAAGAAGAGAGAGGGGTCAATATCATGATAATTGGGCAGAGAGTACATACGCAGGATAGGCTCGAAGAGACTTGTGTACCCATCGTTGGTAATCTGAACAGGCACATCATCCTCGTAGGCAGGGTCTTCCATCTCGTAGTAAATCCTGTCTTTCTCGAGGTACTCTACCAAGGCTTCTGTCTTGTCGGCACGCACCCAGCCTATCATCAGCCTAAGTACATCGCCTGCCACGCGCTCATCGCTCAGATGAACCTTGCTGAGAGATATCTCATTCTGTACATTTATGAGACCGGATTCCAAGACTTTATGTGCATTGGCATTAATGTACAATAGCTCGGAACGAACGGTATTCAACTTCTCCTCTTCTACCTTTCGCTCTGCTTTATAACCACTCAAGGTTCCTTCGGGAAGGAATATCTGTTCGGCCTGAATATCGGGCGTTTCTTCACTGAAAGTAATAAAGAACACGCGCTTATCCATCTCGTTGATGGGTGTTGCAAAATATTTATCCACCCACTCACGCTTAAAGAACTTGCTGCTGCAACGATAGAAATGAATCTGCTGTGCACTGGCATCGGAAAGATGCTTTACGCTGGCAGGGTCGAAATCGCCCCAAGGCTCCAATATGCTGATATTCTTCTGCAGTGCATCAATATTGTGCAATAGGTTCAACTCCTCGGCACGTAAATCCTCGACATGCTGAAGAAGTTCTATGGGAGAGGAACTTTCCTGCACCGACTGAGGAACGGCCATCTCCTTGTAGGTCTTGGCATAAATATCCAAAGCCTGGAGGGCCGACTTGTACCGCTGCTCCAGCGCCATGCCGTCCTGCAGCTCCTGGCTGGTAGCACCTTTCTGCAACTGCTGAATGTGTACCACACCCAGTTCGCGCAAGGAAGCAATGAAAGATTCATATTCACTTTCTGTCACCAAGAAGGTGAGCTTTTTCATTTTCTCAATCATACGGCTACCTCCTTTTCTTCTTCTTCAAGACGTCGTTTTTCCTGCAACGACTTCAGAATTTTCTGTGATGACTTAGACAAGTTCTCCTCGTCCTCCATGAAACGTTTAATCTTACGCACAGCCTCCTGGAAGCCCGGGATCTGTACCTTCTCGAAGAGGTTCACCTTCTGGGTTGTCTTCTTACGGGCATGCTCTAAGAGTTGAAGCTTTGCAAAGACAAACTCCCGCTCAACCGCCGTCTTAGCCAATCCTTGCAAGAGGTTGATACCATCAAAGTACCATTTGGGGGCACTGAACAGTCCGAAGGGTCGTACCTCCAATTCAATATTCTCAAGAATGGGGACACGCACACCGGCTATTTTTTTTACATTCAGCTGCACATCCTTCAGACTGACCAATGAAACATCGAACTCGCCCCACAAAGCATACATGCGTTCATAGCCAGAAATCTGACTTTGCAGTTTTTGTTCTAGTTCATCAGCCTCATCCTTGCATTTCTTCACCTCAAGACGCAAAGCCGTTTCCTTGCTTTTGATGATAGGCAAAGTACGCTGACGCATCTTCAGGTTCTTCTCGATTTGCTGAAGAGAGGTCTTGTTATACTGAAACTTTATTGCCATTTATTTTGTTGAGTTGAACTCCATTTAGTCAAATATGGGCACAAAAGTAGAAAAACTTCGTCAAATATCCAAAAAAAAAAAGCAATCATGCGGTAAAAAAGAGATTTATAGAAAACAGACACATGGTTTTATGTAAAAAGTCCGTACTTTTGTGCCATGAATGAAGAAAAATCACTAAAAGAGCGTACAGCGAAAGGACTGGTTTGGGGAGGATTCTCGAACGGCGCCATGCAAGTGTTGGAAGGTCTGTTCGGACTGATTCTCATGATTAAGCTTTTTCCCGAAGATTACGGAAAAGTTGCTGCTCTGAAAATCTTTACAGACTTGGCAAGTACGCTCCAAGAGAGCGGCTTTATCTCTGCCCTTTGCAACAAAAAAAAGCCAACCCATGAAGAATACAATGCAGTCTTCTGGTTCAATATTCTGGTGAGCGCTACGCTATTCATCATACTATGGTTTTGCGCCCCCTTAATTGCAGATTTCTACCACGACCCGGAACTTATTTACCTGGCGAGATTCCTTTTCCTGTGTTTTCTCCTTTCCGGCATTGGAACGGTTCAGCGTGCCTACCTGTTTGGTCACCTGATGGTAAAGGAAACCAGTATTTGCAATATCTGCGGTGTACTGATATCAAGCATCATATGCGTTATAATGGCATGGAACGAATATGCCTATTGGGGTCTTGTAACAAAGCAAGTCTGCTTTGTAGCCATAGTACAGATCCTGGCATGGCGCTTCTCTTCGTGGCGACCGACAGCCCCCTTCCTAACCTCCCCCCGAGGAGGGAGGAACACTTCACTCCTCACCCTTTTAGAGCCGGCATGGAAGATGTTTGGTTTTGGCAGCAAGCTGATGCTGACCAATGTTTTTAACATACTGAATAAGGAAGCTTTTTCTGTTTTGCTGAACTATAAATTCAACAACCATGTGGCCGGTATCTATACACAGGCAAGAAAATGGGATGATATGGCATCAAATACCATCAACGGAATGGTGAATGGAGTGGCCCAACCAACTTTAGCTCAGGTGAACGAAGATATCGGCCGGTACAGAAACGTATTTAGGAAGATGATGCGCTTTACTTGCTTTATTACCTTCCCCGCTATGTTCGGACTTGCGATCATTGCACAGGATTTCATTATGATAGTGGGCAAGGAGAAATGGGCAGAGTGCGGAACGATGCTGGCACTGCTATGCCTACACGGTGCTGTTGTACCTATTACAACGTTATACAGCAACCTGACCATAAGTCGTGGTAAAAGCGGCGTGAACATGGCATGTACCATAGGACAATGTTTGGTGGTATGGGCTGGACTGATTCTTCTTTATCCAAAGGGACTGACGTCAATGGTTATTTATTTCATTGCACTGAATGTTCTTTGGCTGGGCATCTGGCAGTGGTGGGCAAAGAGATTGGTGGGTCTGCGCTGGAGGGAGACGCTGAAAGACATCCTGCCTTTCCTTCTCTTTACGCTTCTCGTGCATTCCTTCACGTGGTGGGCAACAAACGGAATTTCGATTATGTGGCTGAGGATGATAATCAGAATCATTATGGCCGCTACCCTCTATGCCGGCATCATGTGGATAAGCGGAGCCAAGATTATGAGAGAAGCGGTTCAGTACTTAGCCCCCTCCATCTCCCCCTTTGGGGGAGGGAAGAAATCCCACAAGAAAAAACAGGATTCACACGAATGAATATGGCAACAGTACCAGGAAAAGAACTCCTCACCCAAAGGGCGACTGGGGTCTTCAGAGGAGCCACTGAGTGTGGCTCCGGCCCCACAAAGGTGAGCGAATCCCCATTCACGAAGGTGGTCAGGACGGGAGGGGGCCTCCGCAACCACGCTTTTGACATCCTATGCGGACTGTGCATCCTAAGGATGGTAACGCTGCATGTTGTCTGTCAGACGGCACTCAGGCAGACCGAGTGGTGGAAACTGATTATGGAGTGGAGCTTCTACCTGATGAGTTTCTTTTTCTTTAAAGCCGGCTATTTCAACAAAGGCGTGCAGGGCAATTCCAAGGCTTACTGCTGGGACAAGTTCCGTCGGTTGATGATACCCTATTTCTCGTGGGCTGCCATCAGCGCTGGTGTGTGTCTGTTCTTTATGCTGACTTTCCCCGGCCGGTTCCCAGGAACAGAGCAGTCGTTCCATGACTTCAAATTGTTGGTGGGAGGTTTTACATGGGGAAACAGCCCGCTATGGTTCCTACCCTGCTTCTTTGCCTCTTATATTATCGTCCACTTTATCGAGAAGGTCAAGCACCTGCACCTAATTATACTGTTCTTCCCGTTGCTGAGCTACTGGCTTTTCAAGCAAGGTAATCCTCTCTATTTCATGATGGACAATGTATTCTGCGGTGCCTTTTTCTTTTATTTAGGAAAGGTTTGGCATATAACATTGGATAAGATAGGAGACAAGAAGGGACTAATTGCCAGCATCATACTGGTGGTAGCGTTTGTATGCGTGAACATCTATCTGCATGGAGAATATGAAATGAAGACCAACACCTTCAGCGGACCATTCTGGCGAGTGATGCTGAATACGATGCTGGCACTGACCGGACTGTCAGGAATCCTGCTGACCACACATATAAGACGCATACCGGGTATCTGCTACATCGGGGAGCACAGTATGGTTTACTATATAGGGCACTACCCACTAATAATGTGCTACGTGTACCTGTCTATTCTTTTGAGCCACAACATCAAGAAAAGCGTTCCCGACATGATTGTAATGACTGTTCTGGTCTTTGCCATCTGTACACTGTTGGTTCCATTTATCGAAAGGGTGTTCTGGCTGAGCGGGAAGAGCCTCCCCTTAGAGGGGAAGGTATGGAGACGGTCTGTATATTTCTATCACACCCAAGATACGGTTCGGATTGTCCGGGAATGGAAAGAAGGGAAATTCCCCGCCCATTTCCTTTACGGGGCGCTACAACTGGAGCAATACGGCTATGAGGTTATCTGGCACGACCAGATTCACCTATACAAACGTGTGCAGGATACGCTGACGGCTACCTGGAAGATTCTTAACTGCCGTCGGCATTATGATGTGCTCTATGCCACGCACACCCGAGGCATAGAACCCATTATCCTATTGCATGCCATCGGACTATACCGGAAGAAGATTGTGGTTTGGCATCACCAACCCATTGTGAAGGCCAAGAACTGGTTCCGCGAAGCTTTGGCCCGACTTTTCTACAAGGGTATGGACCACATGATTTTCTTCTCTGATAAGCTGATACAAGACAGTTTGCAATCAGAAAAAGCCGACCCGACCCGTATGAGCATGGTTCATTGGGGAGCCGACCTGGCTTTCTATGACAACCTCCCCCAACCCCTCCAAAGGAAGGGCTTTATCTCCACTGGAAAGGAACTGAGAGACTATAAGACACTGACAGAAGCTTTCAATAATACGGGGTTACCCCTCACCCTTTTTACTCAGAAACAACAGGAAGGATTGTTTACCGACTTAGAGATAAAAGACAACATAGACTTACGCTTTGGGGAACGACTGATGCCATATGAGATAGCCCTATTAGTGGCTCAAAGTCAGTGTGTCTGTATCTGCTGCAAACAGAGCAACTATACCGTAGGACTTACCACTGTGGTAGAAGCATTGGCTCTGGGCTTGCCCATACTCTGCACCCGCAATCCACAGATGCCCATGGACTTGGAGGCTGAGGGATGCGGCATCTACTTAGAGCCTTACGACCGAGAAGGTTGGGAGCGTGCCATCCAATACATAGCAGAACACCCCGAAGAAGCCGAAGAGATGGGACGCAAGGGACGCCTCTTAGCGGAGAAATATTATAATGTAGAACAATGCGCGAAAGAAATATGCCCCCTCCTACTCCCCCCTTTGGGGGAGGGAAAGACGTTAGGCTTTGGACATTAGACCTAATTAAGATGACAATGACATTAAACAATAATAAAGAGCTCCTCACCCAAAGGGGGAGGAAGGGAGGGGGCCACAGAATTGAGTGGCTGGATGCCATGAGAGGATTTACCATGATACTGGTTGTGGCGTATCATGTGGCACAGTTCGGATTTGTAGAAAATGAGAAGACAAGTGCCGCCCTACCCTTTCTGGTTCTCTTCCGTATGCCCCTATTCTTCTTTGTGAGCGGATTCCTGGCTTATAAGGCAAACTTCGTATGGAATCTGAAAAATACCGTCCCTTTGGTTCTGAAGAAACTGCACGTACAGATCATCCCTGCCATCATATTCCTGGGTATCTTTATTGTCTTCAAATCCAAACATAGCTTTTGGGACGGCCTTCTGAACGCATTGAAGAGTCCAACCAAAGACGGGTACTGGTTCACCTGGGTATTACTACAGATGTTCCTGATTTACTACACCATCAGCATCATCGCCCATTACCTGAAAAAGATAAAGGAAAAAGTTTCAGGAAAAAACTCTCAACTTTAAACTTTCAACTTTCAACTTTCGATGGTCTTCTGGATTACCGTCTGGCTCATCTCCATCGCTGCATACGAAACGCTGTACCTACCCAAGCACTTTTCTTACCATAAAGCCCAGTTCTTTGCCTATACCAGCCTGATACAGACCATCAGGTTTATGCAGTTCTTTCTCTTAGGCAATATCGTACATAGGTACTGGAATCGGATACAAAAGCTTTTCGACAGCGTATGGTTCTTTCCATTAATAGCAACTCTGGCCCTGGTTTGCTGTGCCGACATTTTCCGCTTGCACACACTGAAGTTTGCCTGGACCAACCTACCCCGCACTACGGCCATGTACACACTGCTGCTGATGGTGGTGATGTTTTTCCGTTATAATAAGAAATGGTTTACTACAGAACATGCTTTGGGAAGAGCCCTTCAATATACAGGTCAGCGCACTCTGGATGTTTACCTGCTACATTTTTTGCTCATCCCCTCCATGCCTTTCATTGGAACCTGGCTCAATGCGCATCACCCCAACTTCCTGATAGACCTTCTGCTATCGGTAGGTGTTGCACTTCCCATCGTAGCGGTATGTCTGCTCATCAGTCATATCCTGCATACCAGTCCCGTTTTAGGAAAATTCCTTTTCGGGAAGTAAGCCTCTCCCCTCCCTACCCTCCCCAAGGAGGGCTTGTTCTTTTCGAAAAGAACAAAAACTTTTGTTCATTTCTTCTTCGGTGTCGAAGAAGAAACCGAACCAAAGAAGAAGGCAAAAACGTCCTGGCTCGGGGGCCGTCTGGCTGTTTCTTGGAAGGCTGAAATGAACTCGCTACGCTCAGACAACATTTCAGCTCTTTCTTCCAAGAACCAACCTGCCTCTAAAGACCCCCTCGTGCGGAATGTTTTATTAAGCCCTCCCCATCCCTCCCTCGGGAGGGAATAAAAAATTATGGCTCACCCGTAGGGCGAAAGCTTGTGAGCCATACCAAAACCTTGACGAAGGCGGCGTATGCTGCCGTAGTCAATTAAGCCCCTTTATATGTAGAAAGGGGTTTGGGGAAAGTAGAATTTTCTTTGGCTCAGTTTCTTTTTGAAAAGAAATGAGCGTATGCCTTTTGGTTCTTTTTCAAAAAGAAAACCCCTCCCCCGGGAGGGGAAGGGGTGGGGTTATTATTTCCAATAAATATCCGTGAATTCCTTCTTGATATTCACCTCTTCCAACTTGAAGTACTTGCGGAAGAGCTCCCATGTAACATCGAGCATTTCCTCTGTGTTCAAGTTCACGTCGATGGCCAACAACTTGCTGGAGTAGTCCTTAGCAAAAGACAAACAACGGTTATCGTAATCTGTAAGGTCGAAACCATTCTCCAACTTGGTCTTGGCATTTGCAGCATCGGCATACAGACGGATAGCGGCATTCATTACCTGAGAGTGATCCTTACGTGTCTTCTTACCGGCAACCAACTGCTTCAGACGAGACAGTGAGCGGAAAGGATCAACGATAACCTTACCGACATCGCTGTCGCGACGCAGATAGAGCTGACCCTCAGTGATATAACCCGTATTATCGGGAACAGCGTGTGTAATATCACCACCACTAAGGGTTGTTACAGCAATAATGGTGATAGAACCACCACCTACGCTCTCGGGGAACTGAACAGCCTTCTCATAAATCTTAGCCAAATCAGAATAAAGTGAACCGGGCATAGAATCCTTAGAAGGAATCTGGTCCATACGGTTACTTACGATACTCAAAGAGTCAGCGTAAGAAGTCATATCTGTCAGCAGAACCAGAACAGTCTCATGCTTCTCAACAGCAAAATACTCGGCAGCGGTCAGTGCCATATCAGGAATAAGCAGACGCTCTACGGCAGGGTCCTCGGTAGTGTTGATGAATGAGATAATACGGTCCAAAGCACCTGCATTAGAGAAGGTATTGCGGAAGAAGTAATAGTCATCGTTGGTCATACCCATACCGCCCAAGATGATCTTATCAGCCTTGGCACGCATGGCAACGAGGGCCATAACCTCATTGAAAGGCTGGTCGGGATCGGCGAAGAAAGGAATCTTCTGACCAGATACCAACGTATTGTTCATATCGATACCGGCAATACCCGTTGCTATCAGTTCACTGGGCTGCTTACGACGTACGGGATTCACACTGGGGCCACCAATAGGAACTTCCTTACCTTCTATCTCCGGACCGCCATCAATAGGCAGACCGTATGCATTGAAGAAACGTCCGGCCAGCTGATCGCTCACCTTCAGCGAAGGAGACTTACCCAGAAAGGTTACCTCGGCATTGGTAGGAATACCACCAGTTCCCTCAAACACCTGCAGGGTAACATTGTCACCCATAATCTTTACCACCTGGGCCAGTTTGCCATTGATGGTAGCCAGTTCATCATAACCAACACCCTTTGCCTTTAACGAGCAAGTAGCCTTGGTAATCTGACTGATCTGTGTATATACTTTTTGAAATGCTTGTGCCATAATCTTTTTGTTGACAAGTTGACGAGTTGATACTTGTTTACTTGTTGACTTAATTTAACATTGCTTCTATTTGCTTGATGTAATCGTAGTACTGTTCGCTCTTATACTGTGAGTAGTTCATCTGCTTGCAGAGGTTAATCATCTTCTTGAAGTAGTCAGTAACCTCAAGGAAAGTATCGAACTTGAAGTCATCCTTCTCGCAAATCCTGGTCACCAGGTTCAGAATTTCCTCCTGGCGCTCCAAAGGTGTTACGGCGTCAACCTCATCAAACGCATCCTGCTGTAGGATAACGTAGTCGATAACCTCAGACTTCCAGAACGTTACGTGATAGTCAACAGGCACACCGTCATCACCAAGGATGTTTATCTGCTCGGCAATTTCCTTACCGCGCTGCATACGGGTCTTGAGATTCAGAATCTTGGGAATCCACTCCTCATTGATATGCGTCTTAATGTAGTCTGCAAATTCGGGATACTCCAAATACTTAGAGTAAGAATCAATGGGGTTCACAGCAGGATAACGCTTCTTGTCGGCACGGTCCTGCTCCAAGGCGTAGAAGCATCGGGCCACCTTCTTAGTGTTCTCTGTTACAGGCTCCTTGAGGTTACCACCAGCAGGTGATACAGTACCTAAGAAGGTAACAGAGCCTACTTCACCATTCTTCAAGTAAACGTATCCGGCACGACCGTAGAAGTTACTGATAAGGGCGCCCAAGTCCATGGGGAAGGCATCGGGGCCAGGCAACTCCTCCATACGGTTTGACATCTCACGCAATGCCTGTGCCCAACGGGATGTAGAATCGGCCATCAACAGCACGCGCAAACCCATAGAACGGTAATACTCAGCCATAGTCATAGCTGTATATACAGATGCCTCACGGGCAGCCACGGGCATGTTAGATGTATTGGCAATGATGATGGTACGCTCCATCAACTTACGACCTGTATGGGGGTCATCCAGTTCGGGGAACTCGGTGAAGATTTCCACCACCTCGTTGGCACGCTCACCACAGGCAGCGATGATAACGATATCGGCCTCAGCCTGCTTAGAGATGGCATGCTGGAGCACGGTCTTACCAGTACCGAAGGGACCGGGGATAAAACCAGTACCACCCTCAACAATGGGGTTGAAAGTATCAATGGTACGAACACCCGTCTCCAACAGTTTGAATGGACGAGGCTTCTGCTTATAGTTTGTCATAGCAACCTTAACAGGCCAATGCTGTACCATATCTACGTTGATATCATTACCCTGCTCATCTGTCAGGGTTGCAATGGTATCGTGAATCTTGTACTTGCCGGCAGGAGCAATGTATTTAACGGTGGCAATACCCTTCAACTGGAAGGGAGCCATAATCTTCAGAGGCTGATGGTTTTCTTCAACACCACCTAACCAATCGCTCTCTTGAACCTTGTCGCCCACTTTGACGATAGGCTCAAAATCCCACTCACGGTCAGCATCCAAAGGCTCAGAGTACTGACCACGCTTCAGAAAGACGCCCTCCAACTTGTCGAGGTCGTTCTGCAAACCATCATAGTTCTTACTTAGCATTCCGGGGCCCAACTGAATCTCCAGCATGTGACCAGTGAACTCAGCCTCAGCACCTACCTTTAAGCCACGAGTGCTTTCGAACACCTGAACGTACACATCCTGACCAGTCACCTTGATAACCTCGGCCATCAGGCGGTCGCCCCCCGTTGTAATGTAGCATATCTCACCCTGGAGCACAGGTCCGTCAACACGGAGTGTGACCATATTGGCAACAACGCCACTAACAGTTCCTTTTGTCATATTGTATTATATTTTATTATTTCTGAATGAATTCCTCTGGCACCTTGGCCTGACCACGCAGGTTGTCGATAATCTGCTTGAAGGTTTCCTTACCGTGTTCGGGGTCGAGCTTCGCCCAACGGTACTGCATCTCCAACTTACAGATGTAAGCATATACTGCCTCCAGACTGAAAGGATTGAAGAAAGTCTTCTCGTCCAACCACATCCACTTAAAGGCATCTATCATTTTCTCCTTCTTAACAGGATCTTCCTCATCAACAATCTTCACCAGACTCTTCACATAATCAAACTCGTGAGTAAGATCAAAATCCTTGGTCTTATTCTCACGGATCATCTCCTGTACCTCACCGTCACCTTTAATAAAATCTGCCACGCTCCATCCTTGCTTACGTGCGAGCATAGCTGTAAGGATGTTGGTGATGTCCAGGTTTAAACTATTCCACTTACGTATGAACTTATTGGGACAAGTCTCTATGGCGTATTTATAGAACTGGTACAGGATTTCGTCTTCCGGAAAGTAACCCTGGGTGCCCTTGTTGTAACTGTACTCGCGGGCAAAGATACTCATGAACGCAGGATAGCGATGTACGTTGAAGTTCAACTCCGTAGCACTTGTAATAAGGTCGCGCAACTGTTCCAACGAGTAATTGCCCCAAATATCGATCTGAGCATTGGGATCTTTGAGCAGGCGAACCAGATTTGTGCAGTCCTGACGTAGGAAGAAATAGTTAGCCACCAACTTGGCATCAGCAGGAGAGAGTTGCTCCTCACACAACTCACGCAGTTCCTTAAAGGTAATGCCGGGCTGTGTATCTGCCAGTTCTATGTCTGGCAGGCCTGCCATCATGAAATAGTAATTTGCCATATTTCTTTTTAGTTGACGAGTTGACAAGTTAACAAGTTGCTTGTTGCTACCTGAAACCTGTTATCCTGTTTACCCGTTTACTTGGTTTTCTCAAAAAAGCATTTCTATGAGTTGGGGACGCAGGAAATTCTTAAAGTAAGCTTCGAACTCTTCTTTACCGAAGTTCACTTTATAGCTACCGTCAGCAGGAGAAATGGAAAGCATGGTATCCTTACCGTTCACCTTGCTGATGGTGACTCCCTTATCCAACAATTCCTTTGCCTGCTTTGCAAAATATTCCTTCAGGCTGTCAGCCTCACTTGAAGACAAGACTACAGCCTCATTGCCAGCCCACTTGCTTGCCAGCATTACAGCAAACTGTCCGAGGAAATTTTTGTCGGAAACCAGACCTGCTGCAGCATCCTTCGATACTTTATCGGTTAGCACATTGGCTATCTCGCTCTTTAAGGCACTCAAAGCCTGACTGGTATAAAGCTTCAGTTCGCTCTTTGTGTTAGCATCCAATTCAGATGCCTTCTTCTGAGCCTGAGCTTCAATGGCTTTGGCCTGCTCTCTTGCCTCTGCAACAATCTGCTCAGCCTTCTGCTTAGCTTCCGCTACTATACGGTCAGCCTCAGCTTGACCTTTTTCTACGCCTTCGCGATAGATCTTCTCAGTGAGTTCTTGAATTTTTTCCATTCTTTCTATATGTTATTTTCTTTTTTTCACAAGCAAAAATGCACCTAATAATATATATAAGCACTTTTTACGGCGCGAAGTTATAAAAAAAACAAATAGGAAAGCAAAAAAGGACACACTTTTTTACTTAACATGCAAAGAGCTACACTATTATGAGCGGATAGATAGTTTGCGAGAAAGGGTTTCCCCACTCAGAAATGAGGCTCGAACAAAATATAAGCCCGGTGAGAGGAAAGGCAAACGAACTGTTTTGCGATGGTCGTTCATTGACAACAGAAAACGACCGTGAAGGTCAAACAATTGCAAACAACGGAACTCCTTGGTGGCACAAAGCTGATAATTACCCTTGCTCCCCACCAATTCTATTGTACAGGCTTCGGGCATAAGTTTTTGTGGAACCGACAGTTCCTGCTCATCAGCATGAAAATGCAGGGGCATCCACGTATATGGGCCATTGGGTTTGGTGTCGGCAATACACTCGACAACATGAGAAGTTCCGTTTCCGTTAGTAACCTGTATGTTAAATGTCATAGCATTACCGAGCGGAGCCTTTTCCTGTCCAAGTTCCGACCAAGGGATAGCCATTTCAATGGTATATACGCTCGCAGTCCTTCTGAAAGCCAAATGCGAGGATGATATCTCCTGCACTTCCCACGCAGTACTGGTTCCCCGATACATATTGAAAGTTGCATCGGGCGATACATCATATCGGAACGATGTAGTCTGAGGGGTGGTGTAAGGAGCCGCCTCCGTATCTAAACCAATGCTGACAACATCAGCGTGATCACCCTCAGAAACCAGCAGATTATCATAAACACGGCATACAACATAAAGAGAATCACCATCGTACGCCAAGTCGGCATAGGTATAGGTTTCCGTCTCACTACCCATCAAAATCTGTTCGCCCTTGGAAGAGAAATAGCCCTCCGACGTGGTTCGTGTGCCGTCAATAACAGGATGTCCGTAAGGTACTTCCAACTGATGCTTTGGATAGCCCTTTACCATCTTTACGCCACCACCGTAACCAGAGACAGCCACCACCACTCCCGTATCTATCACTGCGAGAGAATTCCACAACGCCTGTTGGTTTTGGGGAACAGGGAACGGACTGCTCATAGCCTTGAAGTTGCGGGCCGACTTGTTACCCACATAGACGTACATATCAGGCTTCCCAGAATGGTTGTAGGGCGATTGGTGCGAAAGTACCGTCTCGCCATTGGGAAGTACACGCAGATAAGGCGCACCGCCAGTTGCCAACGGGCAATATTTGTAATCTATTGCCTTTGCCCTGTAGGTGCTTGATGCAGGCACATAGGAACTCCAGTTACGAGATATGGGATTACGCACGATAGTAGGCACAAAATCATTGTACCCCCAACCATTGTCCTCAATAGCCACAGCTATGGTTGTACTGTCCTGCAAGAGAACAGGAACAGGCATTCCATCGCGAAAACCTGCACGATAGGACACACAGGCAGGGGCAGACCAAGTTAAGCCCTTATCGTAAGAGCGACAGATGGAAATCTGCTGATCATTATTGGTAGTATAAGGGCTTTCGTCTGCAAAGTACAATTGAAGCTCTCCTGACGGGAGTTCCAGCAAGCAAGGCTCCCAACACCCGGTCTCAAACGTAGAGCCACCATCGTACACAACTATTTCCTGCCCCCAAGTGCGACCGTTATCCGTACTACGCTTCAGACGAATACTGAACCGGCGGTCGTCAGTATAAGGTGTAGAAGGACGAGGATTATAAGCTACGATAATGGTACCGTCCTGTAACTGAATCATGTCAGGCACACAATTGGGAACGTTGTTGGTATTGGTGACAATGGTAGCGGGCTCCCTCCAAGTCTGTCCTTTGTTTGAACTGAAAGATATACGTATGCCCGACCATTCACAGCACGCCATCAGGCGTCCGTCTTGTAACTCCATCACTCGAGCATATCCTCCACCATTAAAAACTTGGACGGGGGTACGGGAGTCCCAGAAGATACGAGACCCCGAATAGGGCTGTGTCTTTGCGGCAAAAGCGCAAAGCATACTAAACAGAAAAACAGGAAGTAGTGCAAATGGTTTCATCGAAGGTTAATCAGTATATCTGTTGGTCATTTCGTTTTATAATTATCAAGACCTTTTTGAAGGAAATCCAGATAAGCATTTATATCCTCGTCATAAGAGTAGGATTTATTGAGCGGTTGTCCCTCGTTATTGAGCAACACATAAAAAGGCTGTGCATTGGCACCGAACTTACTGCGCTGCAGGTAACTCCAACGGTCTCCTACGGTACGAAGTTTGCTTTCCTCTCCGTTCTCCCTGACAACAATCGGTTCGGGCAGTGGTGTCTTCTCATCAACATAGAGTGTGATGAGCACATACTTATTATTCATAATCTCCGCAACACGGGGGTCTGTCCATACAGCAGCCTCCATCTTACGGCAATTGACACATCCGTAGCCTGTAAAGTCAATCATAACAGGCATATTGCTTGCTTTTGCGTATGCCATTCCCTCGTCATAATCAGTAAACTTAGCCTTTACCTCATTCTCGTACAGATTAAAGTCCTGCGTCTGCATGGGAGGAGCAAAGGCACTGACGGCCTTGCAAGGAGCGCCCCACAGACCAGGCACCATATATAGGGCAAAGGCAAAAGACAGCAAACCGCCAAAGAAACGGGGAATGCTGGTACGTGGGTTCACTATCACCTCTCCCATTTCGTTGTATTCATCCTCGTCGTGAGGAAAGCGAATCCACCCAATCAGGTAAGCGCCCAGCAGGGCAAACAGAATAATCCATAGGCAAAGGAATGTCTCACGATCCAACAAATGCCATCCATACGCCAGATCTGCTACGCTGAGGAACTTCAGGGCAAAGGCCAGTTCCAGGAATCCCAGACAAGCCTTCACACAGTTCATCCAGTTGCCACTTTTAGGCGCACTCTTGAGCCATGCGGGGAACATGGCGAACAGCGTAAACGGAAGCGCCAAAGCTATGGCAAAGCCCAACATGCCAATTGTGGGAGCCAAAAGATTACCTGTTGTTCCCAATTCCACTAACAGGAAACCTATGATAGGCCCCGTGCAAGAGAAACTGACCAAACTCAGTGTAAAAGCCATCAGGAAAATACTCAGCAGACCCGTTGTAGTTTCCGATTTCTTATCGACCGCATTCGTGAACCGGCTGGGAAGAGTAATCTCGAAACCACCCAGGAAGCTGGCGCCAAACACCAACAGCATCAAGAAGAAGAAGATGTTAAAGACGGCATTGGTACTGAGAGCATTCAAGGCACTGGCCCCAAAGCACAATGTCACCAGCAAACCCAAGGAGACATATATGACCACAATGCAAATGCCGTATGTAATAGCCTCACGAATTCCACTGCTACGGTCTTTGTTGCGTTTCAAGAAAAAACTTACAGTCATGGGGATAATAGGCCAGACACAGGGAGTCAACAAAGCTACCAATCCGCCTAACATTCCCAAGAGAAAAATACCCAAAAGGCTATTGCTTTTAGTATTGGCGCCATCCTCCAAAGCCTTCAATTCATCTATTACGGGAGTCCACAAATCCTTGGACAGATCTGCTTCAAAAGCAGTGGTATCAATTTCCTGATCCTCCGATAACACGGTATCTACCGGTGCAGGAAGTTCCTCAGTTACAGTCTCCTCAGTTTTCTCTTCTTTTGCAGCAGACACTTCTTTCTCGGGAATTCCTGTTCCTTCAAACTGGAACTCCACATTTGTCGGAGGCATACAGTTCTGGTCGTTACAAGCACCATAGGTAAGATAACCAGCCACCTCATATTTAGGCTCTGTTATGGTGAATTTCTGGGAGAATTTTGCCGTTCCCTCCATATAGCTCACCTCCATCTCAAACAAATCATCTACCGCACGATGCACGTTACCTGTTGCCCGTAGTTTCCCATCGGGTTTCAGACCAACAGTCTTTTCGAGCGTCAATTCAGCACGTGTGGGGCCGCCATCAGCAATATCTGTCCCATACACATGCCAACCGGCATCTACCTTTCCGACGAACTCCACTTCCAAGGTATTATCAGATACTTTCCTCTGCTGAACAGAAAACTTTACGGGTGCCTGCATCTGTGCCATACAAGAGAATGCAAAGCAGATAGCTAGCGTAAAAAATGCAATGAGCCTTTTCATATCGTAAAAAATTTGGCTGCAAAGTTACGAAAAGTCGAGAGCAGAACAAAATAAAATCTTTTATTTTAATACATTTTATATAATAGGGGCGA
Source organism: Bacteroidaceae bacterium (assembly GCA_017541025.1). GTDB lineage: Bacteria > Bacteroidota > Bacteroidia > Bacteroidales > Bacteroidaceae > Physcousia. The sequence continues at coordinate 26,207 of JAFXZY010000012.1, forward strand.
CAAATCGGCTATGACTATAAAGGTTCAAAAAGGGAGTGTTGGAGTATGAAAAGCATAAGTTTGAGCACCTATTTACTGCACAAATTATGCAAAAATGTGCATTTTTGGGTAAGTTTTCATTTGATTTTGTTGCACATGTGAGCAAAATGTATTTACTTTGCACCCCGAAATGAGAGTGATAACATTATTTAATTATATTAAAATTCAAAAATTATGTCTGAAATTGAAGCTAAAGTAAAAGAGATTATTGTAGACAAGTTGGGTGTTGACGAGGCTGATGTAACTCCCGAAGCATCTTTCACCAATGACCTGGGTGCAGATTCTCTGGACACCGTAGAACTGATCATGGAGTTCGAGAAGGCTTTCGAAATCACCATTCCCGATGACAAGGCTGAGAAGATTGCTACTGTAGCTGACGCTATCGCATTCATTGAGGCTAACAAGTAATTCTCACATAACATTACATGGAATTAAAAAGAGTTGTAGTGACCGGAATAGGCGCTGTCAGCCCCCTTGGTAATACTGCCGAGGAGACTTGGCAGAATATGGTGGCTGGTGTTAGCGGCGCCGCTCCTATCACACATTTCGATACCTCAAAATTCAAAACACAGTTTGCCTGCGAGGTAAAGAACTTTGATTCTACCCAATTTATCGATCGCAAAGAGGTTCGTAAGATGGATCCTTATTGTCAGTTCGGCTTGTCTGCCGCCATTATGGCAGTAGATGACAGTGGACTTGACTTGGAAGCCATCAACAAGAACCGTGTAGGCGTGGTCTTGGGTGTAGGAATCGGAGGTATGAAGACCTTTGAAGAAGAAGCAGGAAACTATGCCAAGACCGGTGATGCACTGGGCCCCAAATTTAATCCATTCTTTGTCCCTAAGATGATTTCCGACATCTGTGCCGGTTACATCAGTATAAAGTATGGATTCCATGGTCCCAACTACATCACTTCCAGCGCATGCGCATCATCTACCAATGCCATTGCCGATGCCTTTAACCTGATTCGTTTGGGCAAGGCTGATGTGATGGTTAGCGGTGGTGCTGAAGCAGCCATCATCCCTAGTGGTGTAGGAGGTTTCAATGCCATGCACGCCTTGAGCACCCGCAACGATGATCCTGAGCACGCCAGTCGGCCATTCAGTGCCAGTCGCGACGGATTCATCATGGGCGAAGGTGCAGCATGTCTGATTTTGGAAGAATTAGAGCACGCCAAGGCTCGTGGAGCAAAGATTTATGCTGAAATGGCAGGAGCCGGCATGAGTGCCGATGCCCACCATATCACAGCATCTCATCCAGAAGGTCTGGGCGCAAAACTCGTAATGGAGAATGCATTGGAAGATGCTGGGATGAAGCCAGAGGATATTGATTATATCAATGTTCACGGCACATCAACCCATGTAGGTGATATCTCTGAGGCAAAAGCCATTAAGGATGTCTTCGGAGACTACGCTTACAAGTTGAACATCAGCAGCACCAAGTCTATGACAGGTCACTTGTTGGGTGCAGCAGGTGCCATAGAAGCAATGGCCAGCGTTTTGGCAGTAAAGAACGATATCGTACCTCCCACCATCAATCACGAAGATGGCGATGAGGATCCTGAAATCGACTACAAATTGAATTTCACATTCAACAAAGCTGAACGCCGTACGGTACGTGCAGCTTTGAGTAACACGTTCGGTTTCGGAGGCCACAACGCTTGTGCTATCTTTAAGAAATACGCTGAATAAAACAGTGTATACAGCAAACCTTATAGATGCGATAAAGTTACCTTTCCGTAAGGAAAAAGGGCTTTATCGCTCTTTTTATTCCATCTTGGGATTCTATCCCCACAACATCATGTACTATCAGGAGGCACTCATGCACAGATCCATGTCGGCAACAAACAAAACAGGGAAGCCTGTAAACAATGAAAGGCTGGAGTTCCTGGGCGATGCCATCTTGGATGCCGTTGTGGGAGAAATTGTATTCCATCACTTTCAACGTAAACGCGAAGGTTTTCTCACTACGGCAAGAAGCAAGATTGTACAGAGAGAAACACTGGGGCAGGTGGCTGTACAAATAGGATTGGATAAACTCATTCACTTCAACAGCACCACACATACCCATAACAGTTATATGGCAGGCAATGCTTTTGAGGCATTGATAGGCGCCATATACTTAGACCGCGGATATGACTATTGCATGCGATTTATGCAAGACAAAATATTAGGAAACATCATCAATATCGATAAAATTGCCTACAAAGAATGCAATTTCAAAAGCAAACTTCTGGAATGGTGCCAGAAACATAAGGTGGAGATGAGTTTCGAACAAGAAGAAAGCAGAAGTGAAGACGGCTCTCCCATGTTCCGCAGCAAGGTTCTGGTTCAAGGAATGGAACTGGGAAAAGGCAGAGGCTATTCCAAGAAGGAGAGTCAGCAAAATGCGTGCAAGAATGCACTTCACAGGTTAAAGAAAGGAAACAAAGTATATGAAACACTGATACAAAATAAAGCCATTAATCCCGAAGAAACCTAACCATGAATCTGACCACTATCATACGTCCCATTTTTTCACCTCGACTGCGTGACTTAGACCGTTATACCACACAGTCACAACAACTGCAGCTTAATGTACTGAGAAAATTGTTAAGCAAAGCTTCTGACACGCAATGGGGACACCAGCATGCTTACAGCAGCACTTTAAGTTACGAGCAATTTGCCCACCAGACACCCGTTAACACCTATGAGGACCTGAAAGGCTACATAGATGAAATGCGTCAGGGAAAGGCTGACCTTCTGTGGCCAGGAAAAGTTAAGTGGTATGCCAAATCAAGCGGAACTACCAACGACAAAAGCAAGTTCATCCCTGTCAGCAAAGACGGACTTCATGACATTCATTATGCCGGAGGTACAGATTGTGTAACATGGTATCTGAGAAACCACCCCAAGAGCAAGCTCTTTGACGGCAAAGCACTGATATTAGGTGGCAGTCATGCGCCTAACTATAACCAGAAGAACAGCCTGGTTGGTGACCTCAGTGCTATCCTTATAGAAAATATCAATCCACTAGTCAATTTGGTTCGTACTCCCCAGAAGAAGACAGCCCTGCTTAGCGACTTCGAGATAAAGCGTACCCGCATTGCCCAAGAAGCCATAAAGAAGAACGTCACCAACCTGAGCGGTGTTCCCTCCTGGATGATGTCAGTACTGAACAGCGTGTTAGAGATTTCCGGAGCCAACAATATCTGTGAGGTATGGCCCAATCTGGAGGTTTTCTTTCACGGCGGCGTAGCTTTTAGCCCTTACAGGAAACAATACCAGCATCTTATTCCTTCTGAAGGTATGCACTATATGGAGACATATAACGCATCAGAAGGATTCTTCGGACTGCAGGACGACCCCACAGATCCTGCCATGAGCCTGATGGTAGACTATGGTATATTCTACGAGTTCATTCCCATGGATGAGATTGACAACGAGCGTCCTACTGTACTTCCGCTATGGGACGTAGAGGTTGGGAAAAACTATGCAATGGTTATCAGTACCACTTGCGGCTTATGGAGATATCTGATTGGCGATACCATTAAGTTTACCCAAAAGAGCCCCTACAAGTTCATTATTACTGGTCGTACTAAGTTCTTTATCAATGCCTTTGGCGAAGAACTTATTGTTGACAATGCAGACAAAGGACTTGCAGAAGCCTGTAACCAGACAGGGGCACAGGTGCTAGAATATACCGCAGCACCCGTCTATATGGACGAAAACGGGAAATGTCGCCACCAGTGGCTCATAGAATTCAACAAGGAGCCAGAGGATATCAATGCCTTTGCCCGTATCTTAGATCAGGCATTGCAGAAAATCAATTCCGACTACGAAGCCAAGCGCTTCAAGGACATCACCCTACAACCTCTGGAAATCATTAAGGCAAGAAGCGGGGTCTTCAATGACTGGCTGAAGCAGAAAGGAAAACTGGGCGGACAACACAAGATACCGCGTCTGAGCAATAAACGCGAATACATAGAGCAGATATTAGCATTGAACGAATGAAAGAGTGGAAGCCCCTTCTGTATAGCATTCTATCCCTGCTGGTGGTCGCATGTGCCAGTCTTGGAAGTCCGGATGGTGGAGAATACGACGAGATTCCCCCCAAGGTGCTTTCTGCCTTCCCTGCAGAACGTGCTTTAGGTGTGCAAACCAGAAAGGCACGCATTAACTTCGACGAATATATCAAGCTGCAAAACGCCAGTGAGAAGGTGATTGTGTCCCCTCCACAGATAGAAGCACCAAACATCAGGGCAGAAGGCAAACATATCAAGATAGATCTTAATGACACCCTGAAGCCCAATACCACATATACCATTGATTTCGGTGATGCCATAGAGGACAACAACGAAGGGAACCCCATGGGAAATTACACCTACACATTCAGTACGGGTGATGAAATAGACACGATGGAAGTCTCAGGCGCCGTATTGAATGCCGAAGATTTGGAACCCGTAAAAGGTATACTGGTAGGCTTGTACCCTCTTGACTCCAATCTTACCGACAGTATTCTCCGCACCACTCCTTTTAGTCGTGTCTCCCGCACCAACGGGTCGGGACGATTCACCATCAAAGGTGTGAAGCAAGGAAAATACAGAGCCTACGCCTTGGACGATAAGGATGGCAACTTCCTTTTCAGCCAGAAAAGCGAGAAGATTGCCTTTGACACCATAGAATTTGAGACCTCAAGCAAGCGGGATGTCAGGATGGATACCATCTGGCGCGACACCATAGAATACGACTCTATCCGAGTTGTGCCCTATACACATTTCCTACCAGATGACCTAATACTGCTCTCCTTCCTGGAAGAAGGTCAAGACCAGCACCTCCTGAAGAAGGAACGCACTGAGCCGGAATTCTTCACCCTTTTCTTTACGGCACCCGCTGATACCTTACCCATTATTAAAGGTTTGAATTTCGATGAGAAATGCTTGCTTTGCGAGGCATCCGAAAAGAATGACACCCTAACCTATTGGATAACAGATACCACGTACTACAGACAACAAGATACTCTCAGCTTTGACATTACGTACCTTGCAACTGACACAACGGGTGTTCTAAGTCCCTATACCGAGACCTTGGAACTTGTTGCCAAAAACACCTGGACAAAGAAATGGAAAGAGCAAAAACAGAAAATTGATGAATGGAACAAGGAACGCGAAAAGAAGATAAAAAAAGCTAAAAAACCCCTACCTCCCGAAGAGAATCCGTTCACCAAGACATTCCTTGAGGTCTCCTGTAAACCAACGGGAGGCTTAGACCCTAACCAGAATCCGGTCTTTACCGCCAAAGAACCCTTGGCTAAAGTAGATACCACAAAGATACATTTCTATATTAAGCAGGATACCGACTGGATTCCTGCCCCCTTCCTGTTCCTGCCAAGCAAGAAAGACAAGAAGGTATATACACTGTATGCCGAATGGAGCCCCAAAGAGAAATACAAGTTTTCGGCAGATTCCACAGCGTTCACCAGCATCATGGGCAACTCTACCAAGCCGATGAGATACGAGTATAGCGTGAAGGAAGATGAAGAGTACGGCTCTATATTCATTCATGTACTGGCCCCAGACAGCAACATTATTGTTCAGTTGCTGAACCGTTCAGACAAACCAGTTGTCACGCAAAAGGCCGACAAAGACGGGCGAGCCGACTTCTTCTACATGAAACCCGGCGACTACTACGTGCGCTGCTTCATAGATGCAAACAACAACGGAGTATGGGATACAGGTAATTATGATGAAGGACGCAGACCCGAGGAAGTATTCTACTTCCCACAGAAACTGTCGTTGAAGGCCAACTGGGATTTGGAACAGGAGTGGGCCATCCGGAGCATAGAGAAAAGCAAACAAAAGCCGCAGGAAATCACAAAGCAGAAGGCCGACAAACAAAAAACCATCAAGCAACGAAACCTACAACGCAAGATGGATAAAAACAAAAATGTCAACTCCGCTTCGCAAAAGCGCGATTAAAGCAAATTAACTACGTTAAGAAAGCAAAAAAAAGCACATCAGATTTTCCCATTTCAGAGGAAAGCAGTAACTTTGCGTGCGAAAAAAAGGAGGCATGCCTTCTTTTAGGTAAAAAGCAATAAAAAGATAACATTAATTTATACACTAATTATTCAATAACAATGGCAAATTTAGATTTGACTAAGTATGGCATCACAGGTTCTACCGTGATTGCACACAATCCCTCTTACGAGTTCCTCTTTGAGGAGGAGACAAAGGCTGGTCTGACTGGTTTCGACAAGGGTCAGAACACCGAGTTGAACGCTGTTAATGTAATGACAGGTATTTATACCGGTCGTTCACCTAAGGACAAATACATCGTATGCGATGCACAGAGCCAGGATAAGGTTTGGTGGACATCTGAGGAGTACAAGAACGACAACCACCCCATGTCTGAAGAGGTTTGGGCCAAGGTTAAGGATATCGCTATCAAGGAACTTTGCAACAAGCAGCTCTACGTAGTTGACGCATTCTGCGGTGCTAACGAGGCTACACGTCTGGCTGTTCGTTTCATCGTTGAGGTAGCTTGGCAGGCACACTTCGTAAAGAACATGTTCATCCAGCCCACAGCTGAGGAGTTGGAGAAGTTCGAGCCTAACTTCGTTATCTATAATGCTTCTAAGGCTAAGGTTGAGAACTATAAGGAACTGGGGCTGAACTCAGAGACTTGCGTTGCTTTCAACACTACAAGCCGTGAGCAGGTTATCATCAACACATGGTACGGTGGTGAGATGAAGAAGGGTATGTTCTCTATGCAGAACTACTA
>JAFXZY010000070.1 GCA_017541025.1 Bacteroidaceae bacterium
AATTCGAGAACGAGAAGATTAGTGTTACTGTCGAAAATGCTACAGAGCTTAAGGCTGGTGACTTTAATAAGTATCTGACTGGATTTGAAGTGTTAAACCCTGAATTGGTAATTTGCCATCTAGATTCAAAAGCTAGTATGCAGATGGAAATCAGCATTAATAAAGGTAGAGGCTATGTTCCTGCTGACGAGAACAAGGTTTTCTGTACCGACGTTAATGTTATTCCCATTGATTCAATTTACACTCCTATCAGAAATGTAAAGTACTCAGTTGAGAACTTCCGTGTTGAGCAGAAGACTGACTACGAGAAACTGATACTCGAAATTTCTACCGATGGTTCCATTCACCCAAAGGACGCTTTGAGGGAAGCTGCAAAGATTCTTATTTACCACTTCATGCTGTTCTCTGACGAGAAGATCACGCTCGAGAACACTGATGTTGACAGTAATGAAGAATTCGATGAGGAAGTACTTCACATGCGTCAGTTGCTGAAGACCAAACTTGTTGATATGGACCTCTCTGTTCGTGCCCTCAACTGCTTGAAGGCCGCAGATGTTGACACCCTGGGTGATCTGGTTCAGTACAACAAGACTGACCTTCTTAAGTTCCGCAACTTTGGTAAGAAATCGCTCACGGAGCTTGATGATTTGCTCGAGAGTCTGAATCTGTCGTTTGGAACTGATATTTCTAAGTATAAATTAGATAAAGATTAAAAACAATGAGACATAATAAGAAATTCAATCATTTGAGTCGTACTGCATCTCACAGATCAGCTATGTTGAGCAACATGGCCGTGTCTTTGATTATGCACAAAAGAATCACTACGACCCTCGCTAAGGCAAAAGCCTTGAAGAAGTATGTAGAGCCCCTGATCACAAAGTGCAAGCAGGACACTACAAACTCTCGCCGTGTTGTATTTAGCTATCTTCAGGACAAGAAGGCTATTACCGAGTTGTTCACTGTAATCTCTCAGAAGGTTGGTGACCGTCCCGGTGGTTATACCCGTATCATCAAGACCGGTTTCCGTGCTAATGATGCTGCACCTATGTGTTTCATCGAGCTCGTTGACTTTGATGAGAACATGGCTAAGACTGCAAAGAAGGCTAAGCGTACACGTCGTTCTTCAAAGAAGGCTGCTGAGGCACCCGCAGAGGCTCCTGTGACAGAAGCTCCTGCAGCAGAAGAAGCTCCCGCTGAATAATTCTAAATTGCAATAATGTTAAGCCGCTCGTCTGTGAAAGATTGAGCGGCTTTTTTATTAATTGACAATTGATAATTGATAATTGACAATAGGCTTTTCCCTCGCTTATTCGTAACTTTAGCTAATGCTGAACTTACTTTCGTTCGGAAATAAAAAGAAAAACTAGCTTTTCTTTTGTATTCCGCTCACTTATTCGTAACTTTAGCTAACGCTGAACTTACTTTCGTTCGGAAATAAAAAGAAAAACTAGCTTTTCTTTTGTATTCCGCTCACTTATTCGTAACTTTGAGACTATCGTCTCGAAAATACTCACGTTCGGGAATAAAAATTATGAATTATTTTGTATTCCGCCCACTTAATCGTAACTTTAGCTAACGCTGAACTTACTTTCGTTCGGAAATAAAAAGAAAAACTGCTTTTCTTTTGTATTCCACTCACTTATTCGTAACTTTGAGACTATCGTCTCGAAAATACTCACGTTCGGGAATAAAAATTATGAATTATTTTGTATTCCGCTCACTTAATCGTATTTTTGCATGGAAAAATGTAAATATGATTCGAATGAAGGTGTTGAAAAATATATTCTATTGTTTTTTCTTATTGACAATTCTCTCATCTTGCATTTCTGATAAAAAGATGATATACCTGCAAGGAGCAACTGATGCATATGCCGTTCCTAAAGATTTGGAGGCGAACTTTGAATTGAAGGTAGAGCCGGATGACCAGTTGGCAATTTCCATTACCAGCAAAGACCAAGAATTATTACAGCGGTTTAATAATAATACACTGATAGGTGGCGGAAATAATCCTATGGTAGGAACCAACACTGTTAATGTGCAATCCGGTGTTTCCTATTTTCAGGTGGATAAAGCCGGAAACATAGCATTCCCTATTTTTGGTACCATCAACGTGGGTGGACTTACCACCCGTGAGATTTCTTCTTTGATTCAAAAACGAGTCAGAGAAGAATATATCAATGATGCTGTGGTGAATACTCGAATCATGAGTTTCAAGGTTACTGTGATGGGTGATGTTGCCAACCCCGGTACTCAGACTTATCAGGGAGAGCGTCTGACGATTCTGGAAGCCCTGGGTAAGGCGGGTGACCTGAACAACAGTGCGCTACGTGACCATATTCTTGTGGTTCGGGAAGAAGGAGGCAAACGCGTGACATACGAGGTGAACCTATTAGACCAGGCGAGTGTGTTTAATTCACCTGCCTACTATCTGCAACAAAATGATGTGGTCTATGTTCGGCCTAATAAGAGCCAACGCGTAAAGGGAAGCACCAGCTACACATGGCTTACGGTAGGAAGTACGGTAGTAGGAATGGTAGTTTCTGTTGTATCTCTGATTGTCGCACTTAAGAAATGAGCTCAAATACTATGGAATACAAATCAGCAGGACCACAGTTTGGACCCCGTCAGCGCATAGGAAACAAGGGAACAGAAGAAATGTTCTCGTTACGTGATATTTTAGATACAGTACTGGACAACTGGAAGTGGTTCCTCCTTTCCGTAATTGTCTGCGTAGGTCTTGCCCGATTGTATCTGGCAAGTCGTTCATACATATATCAACGTCAGGCTGTAATGCTGGTAAAAGATGATTCCGGCAGTCCCGGCGGAAGACGTTCCAGTATCAGCACGGATGCCTTGATGCAACTCAATGGCGTGTTGGCCGGAACAAGCGTTAAGAACGAGGTTTATATCCTTCATTCTTTCCAACTGTCAAAGGAAGTGGCAAAGAACCTGCATCTGGATGTGATGTATAACTTCAAGAAACATTTGAAGAACATCTCCCTGTACAAAAACCGTCCTGTTACAGTAGATTTCCTGCAGCCCTTTACAGTCCCGGTTACTTTCAGCATGGATATCAACAGTTCACAAGAGTGCTTCATTCACGACGTGAAATATGGTGTTCCTCTTAAGGAGTCTTCCTATACCGGTAAGGTTCGTATAGGACAAATGCTGGATGCACCGTTTGGAAAACTTCTTGTAACGCCCATGGAAGGTAACATGAAGGCGTTCATTGGCAAGACTATAAAGGTGACCCGTATCAGTATCGACGATGCTGCTATCATGATTATGAATAAATGTAGCAGCAGTGAACTTGATAAGGAAAGCACACTTGTCCGCATTACGTGCAATGACACAAACATAGAACGTGCAGACGATATCTTGTCGGGACTCCTGGACGCATACAAACAGAGTATTATTGAAGACAAAAATCAGATAGCACAAAGCACGGCTGCATTTATTGACTCACGAATCCAACTTATCCATCAGGAACTTAGCGATGTGGAAGGTAAGATGGCGGATTTCAAGCAGAGTAGCGGTCTGATGGATATTAAAGCTAATTCCGAAGCATTCCTGGCTCAAAGTACTACGGCTCGTCAGCGTACTATTCAGGCAGAAATGCAATATAGTATGGTGCAGTATTTGGTGGACTATCTGACTGAGAACAGCAAGGGACACAGCCTTATTCCTACCATGGGCGGCATTAATGACAATGGCATCCAGGCACAGATAACCCAGTACAATCAGGCTATGCTTAACCGAAACAGACTGGCAGAAAATACCAGTGAGTCAAGCCCTGCCATTAAGGAGTTGGACAGCAACCTTTCCCAGATGCATGCTGCTGCATTGGCTTCGTTAAGAGGATATGCTTCCAGTCTGAAGTTGCAGTTGGATAAGGCCAAGGCAGAGGAGGGGAAAGTCCTGAGTACCATCAATACGGTTCCCCAGAAGGAGAAGCAGGTGATAGATATCACACGTCAGCAGGTTCTTAAGGAAACCCTTTATACCTTCCTGCTCAACAAACGGGAGGAGACGGCTCTTCAGCTGGCCATAACGGAGGCCAACATCCGCATCGTTGAACATCCTTTCGGAAGCAAGATCCCCGTTGCTCCCCGTAAGCTTGTTATCTCTCTCTTTGCGTTGATTCTGGGCCTTGCCATTCCTTTCACCTTCTTCCAGATAAAAGAAAGACTGAATATGAGTGTACGAGGCCGGAAGGATATAGAAACCTACACTACCATTCCTATTCTGGGTGAGATACCACACAGAAAGAGTGGAATCAGCGATTCTGATATTGTTGTTTCTGCCCAGAGTGACGATGTGATTGGAGAAGCCTTCCGTCTGCTTAGGTTCAGTATGTCTTTCATTAATAAGGATGCACGTATTATCATGTTCACCAGTACTATGCCCGGTGAAGGTAAGACGTTTATAAGCAGGAACTTTGCCGCAACGTTGGGCATGGCCGGCAAAAAGGTTGTGCTGGTTGATACCGATATCCGTAAGCGTACGCAAAGCAAATTGTCTCTCAAGGGTCGCAGTCAGGGCCTTACCTCATACCTTTCCGGTGCTGAGGATGACATAACGGCTTTGGTTGTAACGCAAGATAATGAATGTAATCTGGATATGCTACCTGCAGGTATCACGCCTCCGAATCCTGCTGAGTTGTTGATGAGTGATCGCCTGGAACAGTGTATGGAGGAATTGAAGAAGCACTATGATTACATCGTAGTGGATAACGTTCCTGCACAGGTGGTGGCTGACGCCGGTATTGTAAACAGAATAGCCGATCTTACCATCTATGTCATTCGGGAGAGTAAAATTGACCGCAGGTATCTTCCTGAACTGGAACGCCTGCATCAGGAAGGTAAATTCAACCATCTGTGTATAGTAATGAACGACTGCCAGAATCGGAACAAGAAATATGGTTATGGCTATGGTTACGGCTACCGTGATGAAGTAAAGGAGAAGTCCTGGATTGCCAAACTATTCAGCCGTTCATCCAGAAGGAGTTAGTTATACCCTTTATATTTCCGCCATGCAAATTGGGCGAGCCTGTACCACGGGTTCCATAGGACTTCTCTGTGGTAATGTGAGATGAACCGCCAATTCCGGAATGTCTTTTGCCAGAAATTGCCCCACATATCTTGCCTAAGATGGTTACGTTCATCGGTATGCCCGAAGTTTCCGGCCTGTAGGATCTCGGAAAGAAGGAATTCACCTTCCTGTGCATCGGGCTGACATATCATACGGTCTTCCTGAAGGCCAAATGCTTCCTGTAGTACATACATCAGTGCCTGGCAGAAACGTTCCATGTGAAGTTTCTTAACCATGAGTGCCGTTTCCGGGATATATTGTGTTGCCTCATCTAATTGAAGCAGATAGTAATAATCCATTATATGCCGGAGTCCGATGCCTTCGTTGAAGAGGTGTCGGTAGATGTGTGTCAGTTGGAAGAGCATGTTGACCCGTGTGGTGGGAACCTTTAGCTCTCCTTCCTCCGTAGCCACTGCAGGATTGGAAAACATTTCCTCTGCATGCTCCATGAAATAATGCTTCAATCTTCTGTTGTCAAAGGGGTTCGACATAAAGCTGGGTATGGTATGCACCTCTATGCTGCATCCTTTCTTTATGGGAAAATCCATCTCAACCCACTGAATGCGGATGTGAGGGAAGAACTGTCTCACGTAGCGGATGATTTTCTCGCGTGAACCCTCCAACCACACATCAACATCTCCAGAATGACGTAACAGTGGGTCGGGGTAGTGAAGGGCATTCCCTTGACCTTTTAAGATGACATTCCGGAAACCAACCTGCAGGAATTTCTTGCTGACCCATACAGCGTTATGGGTGGCTTCCCTGCTGTCATGTTTAATCTTCTCGGTAGTAGCCAGCCAGTCTACGAAAACTATGCGTGGAGGCCGCTGTTCTGCGGGAAGTTTTTCTATGGCAGCAAAGAGCGGACCTGCAATGGTATGCTTGTTGGCCATACTGAATAGGAATTTCCATTCCTGTTCTGTTGGCGGGTATGGCAGACTCTCTGCATTTCCTACAGAAATCTTTGTCAGTGCAAGGAATAGGGTCAGTCCTCTGTTCATCTTTATTAGAATTTCTTTCCGAATATTATGCTTACAAAAGTAAGGAAGAGTACTTTGCAGTCGAACCACCACGACCGGTTCTTCAGGTAGTAGAGATCAAGTTCCAGACGTCGGAGCATCTTCTCCATCGTATCCGTATATCCATAGTTGAGCGTTGCGTAACTGGTTACGCCAGGTCTAATCTGGTATAAGAAGGCATATCTGGGGTCGTGTTCCATAATCTGGTCGATATAGAATTTCCTTTCCGGTCGGTAGCCAATGAACGCCATGTCGCCAGTAAATACATTCCACAGTTGGGGCAGTTCATCCAGATGATGAGCCCGTAGCCATCCTCCTACCCTTGTCAGGCGCGGGTCGGTCTGACCGTTGGCATGGCTAAGCGCCGGTCCGGATGCTTCAGCGTCAACCCTCATGGAGCGGAACTTGTAAATCATGAAGGGTCGTCCAAAGCGTCCTATTCGCTCCTGTTTATAGATAGCAGGTCCGCCGTCATCCAGTTTGATGAGAACGTAGCATAACAAGAATAATGGTGAGAATAAAATGAGGCAACATGCAGAAGCCACGAAGTCTAATATTCTCTTTGTAAAGCGACCGAACCCGGTCATGCCATCGGCAATAAACTCTTGCGTGTTGCCGGAAAGCATGTCGGAAGAGAGCCCCATGGTACCAAAGTTCCTGATTTTCTTGTCCAAGGTTTCTGTTGGGACGTTTGCTTCCCAAGCCTCCCGACCATACTCTTTGTTCCATTGTTCGTGGGCAGAAGCAGCCTCATGACGGGCAATGCACCAGTCTATGACAAAGACGCAAAGTCCCCAGGCAAAGATGTCGATAAAGAAGGTAAGGGTCATTCCTATACCATAATACATACTTACAAGATTGTATGCAGTGAAAGCCAGAATAATCAGTGTGATAGTCCAGGGAATATACTTCTCCGGCATTCCTGTACGTATCAGACGGTGCTGCATCTGATTCTTGTCGGGCGTAAGGATACCTCTGTTTTCTATAATACGACTCTTGAGTACACGTACAGCATCCAGAACAGGTACGATGGTTATACCTATACATACCATAATAGCTTCTTCCGGAAGTCTGCCACCGCTTTGTCTTGTCAAACCGATAGCCAGATAACTGAGTATGTATCCCAATATGTAGTTTCCCGAACTTCCCATCAGCGTCTTTTCCCACCTCTTGTCGAATTTCTTACACAGCGTAAAGGGTAGGGTAACGCCAATGGTGGCCGAGGCAATAATGGTACTTATGGCATGGTTGCCATAAATGCTTAAGAGAAGGAAAAGAAAAACCAGCAGCGTTCCTGTTCCTGTGGTCACGCCTTCCGGGCTGTCGGTGATAGAAGGCAATTCTGTAAGGTATATGGCTACAAACAGCGTAAGGGGCATACCTACCCACATGGGTATCTGATGAATACCAAAGAGTCCGTACAAATCGTTAATCCATAAACCGGAGGCAGGAAACATGGCTGCGGCAAGGAAAAGAATCAGGAACTTATTAAAGGAACTTGTTCCGTGGAAATCATCTTTCACGCCCATAATATACAGGAAGGCCCCTCCAACGATAATCTGCAGAATACGCATGGTGGTGGGTTCTACTTGCAGGCGTAACTCTTCCATGTTCAGTACATGCGGCAATGCCATCGTAATGCACATGGAGATAAGCATGATAGGGAACAGAGAGAGTCCGCCCATCTCCATGCCGAGTATGTCATCTTTGTTCTGCCTCAGATAAAGATAGCCGTTATAGCTGATGATTCTCATTTTCTGCGTGATAAGAAGGCTCAGCACAAAAGAGATGGCAAAGGGTATAGCCAGAATTATAAATATGTCGTTCATCTGTGTAGTAATGTATCTATTTTAAACTTAAGCATATCCCATGCTTTAGGTATCAGTCTGCGTATCAGATAGAACCTTACGGGTTTGAATCCGTTGTCGCGGATGGCCCTGAGGATATTTTTGTTGCCTGTAATAATATTATGGATTGACTTGGTACTTTCACCTCCCATTCTCATCTTTACAAAATAACGGTCCAGATAAGTGTTTCTGATCTGCCCTTTTTCAATGAATCGGAGCATTAGCTCAAAATCGGCAGATACGGCATATTGCAGATTAAAGGCTCCAAACCGTTCAAACCAGATGCTTTTCACATAGAAGGTAGGGTGGGCCGGATGCCAGCCGCTCAGGAACGCTCCGCATTCATGTTGCGAACCTTTCCAGATGCGTAGCGTGTTGTTTTTGTCATTCTCGTCGATAAAGACCAGATTGCCATAAACACATTCCACGTTTTTCTGGGTGAATGCATTGGCTATGTCTTCCACAACGCGCTCATCGTGGTAGAAATCATCAGAGTTCAGTACACCGATCACATTCCCGCTGGCCATCTTTATGCCTTTGTTCATGGCATCATAGATACCTTTGTCAGGCTCACTAATCCAGCGCATCCTTCCCTGGAACTTAGGCTCGTATTCGTGCACAATATCCATGGTCCCGTCTTTAGAGGCACCGTCCACAATGATACTTTCAATATCCTGATATGTTTGTGCCAGAATACTGTCAAGTGTATCGCGCAGGGTTATCTCGCTGTTATAGGTTGCTGTAATGACAGATATTTTCATACGATAATCCTTTCCAACTGTTCGCGGGTGTAGCGTTCATTCTCGCTGTATAGTTTTTTCTCATGTTCCAGTATCTGGTCTACGGTCCAATAGAACTTGATAACTTTGGCCGGTACCCCGCCGCAGATGCAATAGGGCGGCATGGACTTGTTTACAACAGCACCGGCAGCTACTGTTGTTCCTCGACCTATGGTTACATTGGATAGCAAGGTCACATTGCTTCCAATCCAAACATCTTCCTCAATTGTCACATCATGGTCATAACCCTCAGGCTTGTTGGATTCCGTTATCTCGTTCACAAACATTCCCACCTGGCGTGCGTGGTTCCCCGTCTGTACATTCAACCCACAGGCTATACGGCATCCTTTCTTTACGATGAATCTGGCGTTCAGGGCCGAGATAGTTGCATTGCCAATGGCACCCTCGCTGTATATGAAAACATTTTTAGGATTAATGATATGCATGGGCGGTGTGAAGGTGGCGCCAGAGCATAAATGTCCGAACCTGGAGCGTGGGTAGCCGAACCTACTTCGGTATCCAAAGTACAGGCCCCGGATAAACCTGTTGTTCTTTATCTTCTGTTTAATAGCGTCTATCATGTGTTACCTCCAGATATTTAAGAGTTGAGGCCATATCTTTTCTGTTGTATAGGTGCTGTACACCTTTTCTTTGGCCTTTTCTGATAATTGTGTTCTGTATGCATCGTCTTTGTACAGTGCATTTGTTGCCTTTGCTACTTCATCTGCACTTTGTGGATTGAAACAGATTCCTGCTGTTTCACCCTTGTAATCCAATATCTCAGGTATAGCTCCTACGTTTGAGGATGCAATGGTACATCCGCATGCCATCGCTTCCAGAATCACGTTGGGGAAAGCCTCTGTATAGCTGGGGAAGAGGAAAGAATCGGCCTGTAACAATTCCGTTATTACTTGGGTATAAGGTATTTCACCCATTACGTTTAGCCACTTCCCGTCTTCTCTTTCTGCTGCTAAGGATATGAGTTTTTCTTTCATCTCCTCTGTACATTTTCCAATAATCCGCAGGGATAAATCCGGCACCTGACAGCAACCTTTCACCAGTTCCGCTACGCCCTTTGTGGGAACCACATGACCCACGAAAACGGCTGATTTATAATTCCGTACAGTCTGTTCTTTCTGCTTCTCTGCTTCTTCCAGAAAAACATCAGAAACAGGGTTGGGAATATAGGCTATGTTCTGGCAGTTCATGTCGGACAGCACTTGGAATGATTTCCTGTCTATCACAACAACTGTATCTGCCATACCTAGGAGTTTCTTCAGAAGCCTGTACTCAAAGCCCTTTTCTTCTATGATGCTTGGCACCCTTCCAAAATGGAGATGTACGATGCTCTTTATGCCTTTCCTATGGGCAGCGCGTGTCAGGATAATATCTTTTATGAAACCCAGATAACCGCTTGTGCAGATATGAATCACATCGGGCTCTTCAGTCTTTATCTTTCTTATGGCATTAACTACACACCTTCCTACCTCCTTCATGCCTGAGTAATAGCGCTTGAACCCTCCTACGGTGTATTCCTCAATATGCGTCCGTCGGTCAAAGGATACCGGGACAATATCTATGCCGTTGCCGGTTTTCCGGTTATAGGCCATGATATTGCGTGCCCAGGTTCCTATGCCGCTGCTGACAACATCAGGAGTTTCAAGGTATGGAGTGCAGAAAAGTACCTTCATAACATCAGTCCTTCCAATATGCAGTGTTAGTATGATAAGTTTTCCTTTTCTCGGGCGGGGGCGGCGTCATGTAGTCTTCCCCAAACTGTAGGGAGAGATAGGTATGATAGTCGGCAAATCCGCTATATGCTTTCCCTTCGAAAGATGTCTCCACCAAATCGTGGAACAGACTCTTTGGGAAGGGTTTCTTGGCAAGTATTCCCTGACAGCATTCAAAGACTCGGCTGTATCCTTTCCCATTGTGTTGCTGAATGAATTTGTTTACCTCAACGGCACGCTTATGGGTATGATGGAAAAGCATTTTTATAAACACAAGGGCCACGTTGTTGTACCACTTGTGGTTTCTGGAGAATCTGATGCTTGTCAGCCTCAACTTGTGTATCATGGGAAGTCTCTTGCGGTTGAAGAGTTTCCATGCTGTTTCATCGTCAGGCACATCGTCAACGGGGAATATATCTATACTGATACCAATGTGCTGTTGCTTATTCTTCTTCTCTTTTACCAATGTCCTGTTATCATAAATCTTGGCAAAGCAGGTGCCCCAGTTCTTTGTCCTGCTGAGGGAGGCCATCTGGTATCTGTCGAGATAAACATCTGGGAAGAGGGTATCCAGCCGGTCAAAATCCTCCCGGAGCATATAGATGTCAATGTCATCGTCCCAGGGGATGTAGCCTTTATGGCGGATGGCTCCAAGCATGGTGCCGCAGGCAAGAGAATAACGGATGCCTGTCTCTTGGCAAAATGTATGCAGGGCATCCAGTATCTCCGTCTGAATCTGCTTGCGCTCATCTATTCCAATGGTTCTCATAATGGCTACGTTACTTGATGTTGATGAACTCACGTAATAACGAAGAGGATATGCCCTCTGTTCTTGGAATTACCACTACCTCCTTGCCGTTGGCTTTGCACCATTCGATGGCCTTTTGAAAACCTTCGTGGTTCTGGTCGGGCCCTATGGCAAATATGTCAAAGTCAATGTTTACAATATCCTTGTCTACATCCTTATAGGTAATCACTTCATCTACATATCTGATACCTGCCACCATCATACGGCGCTCGTCGGTAGTATTGATGATTTTGGCATCTGGCTTGTATTTCAGTATGTAGCCGCCGTCTTGAACGGCAGCAATCAGGTAGTCTCCCTTTTCTCTGGCATGTTTGAACAGTAGTATGTGTCCAACGTGCAGAAGATCATATACTCCAAATGTAAGTACCTTTTTCATTCCATTTCAGTTCTTGAACCATTCCAAATATCTTTTTGCACATTCGTCAATAGCATAGGGACAACTGTCCTTTTCCCTTTCTGCCTGTGCGCTGATAGTCTCTTTGTTCTTTAGGAATCGCCTGACGGTTTCCTTGTATTCCTCCTTTGTGTGGCCGCTTGCCAGACAGCCATTCTCTCCCTCTTTTACTATATCCGTTGCTCCGCACACGGGGGTAGAGATAATGGATTTGCCACTTAGGTAAGCTTCGATGAGGGTGATGGGCATTCCTTCATACTTTGAAGAAAGACAAAAAGCATCGGCACATGCCAGATAATCATAAACATTGTCTTTTGTGCCTATGAAGTGAATGTTGTTGCAGGCTTTTTCTGCGATGCTTTTTCCTAAGGCCGAATCAAATCCTGCTCCTATAATCACCAATGCCAGTTTCTCTCCTTCTTCTATCAGTTCATTGAAGCTTTCAACAAGCAGCATCTGGTCTTTGCAAGGGTGACAGCGGGCTATGTGTATAAATAAGGTGCCATCTGCTGTCGTTCTGTAGGCTTGCATCTCCTTTCTTACATCATCTGCCTTGTCTGTGAGGGCTGGCAATGCTCTGCCGTTGGGAATCAGTCTTTGTTTCAACTTTGGATGTACCGTACTGAACTGCCGGTAGTTAGTTTCCGAGATGGTGATGAACTTGCATCTTCCCAAGAATCCACTCAGCCTAACCTGAAGGCCCGACCAACCATGTGAGTAGTGGTCGCAAACATCGCTGTGTATAGTCAGGTAGAATTTGTACCTGCGTCCGTACAGCAGGTTGGCCAGCAACATGGTGTACCTGGCATGGCTGTGAACGTGTACAACATCCGGCTTTATCCTGTTTACCCATTTGCAGCATTGTACCAACTGCCTGATGCTGCCTCCTAAGGGCATCTTGGCCTCAAGAACCTTTACCTTAGGACTGAGTTGAGGCAGATAGAAATGCTCCACATCCTTCAGTATCAGCACAGTCACATCTTCTGTCTTCGACAGTTCGTTGCAGAGGTCGGTAACAAGTCTTTCTGCCCCCCCTGATGCCAGGCTTTGTATCACTTCAAGTATTTTCATGGGCGTCAGAAGGAGTTAGCGTTGGCATTGAAGTTGTCTATGGTGTAGAGCGAATATGCCATATTGAATATGTTGGAGACAAGGAAAGCATACAGGGTGATTCTTACATATAGGCTTCCTGAGTAGTTCCGCAGGAAAATCATGGCAAAGATTGTCAGCGGGTAGCAGGCAGCATCCCAGAATCGTTGGGACAGGTAGGCCGACACGTTGTTGTTGAAGAACAGACAGGAGATATAGATAAGCAAATATGTCAGCATCAGCAGATGCTTCTCCATATAGCTTGCCTCCACCTTTTCAATAAATATCTTCTTTATGCCGTAGAAGAACAACATCAGTACCGGTAGTCTGTTGACAATAATCTTGAGGAATCCCCTTATGTTCAACTCTACCCTGAAACTTGATTCGATGTATTTTGTAGCCTTTTCCTGCATGGCATCGTTGTTGCTTACCATCCCGATAAATTGGGTCGAGAGTTCTTTTGTTATATCGTAAAGGTAGGGGAAAAGCAGAACAGATACAATAATCATGGCCAGCGACTTGGTTCCCGGGATGAATAGTAAAAGGGACAAGACAATGAATACAAATATGGTAGAGTGGAAGAAAGTGGAGATTATCAGGAGAATTATGCCCATGACAAGTTTCTGGGGCATGGCATCTTCTGCAGAATGGAACAGGAGCACGTAGCCATAAAACATCATCATAAAACCCAGTGTCTGCCTTAGGTTGGGGAAGTAGTTCATCAACATGAGTGTGAAGACGAAGAACGAGAAATCCAGATCGCTCTTTATCTCGTCCAGAATCATAAACAGCAGGAAGGCCGCTAAGCCCCATACACAGAAACGCCAGAGGTAATAATTGGTAGGTAGTCCCTTTATGAGCAGTACATATACATCCTCAAAGTGTATGGGATGGTCAGACTGCACGTTCAAGTCGTAAATCACCTGGTTGTGCAGGAAATCACCTCCCACACAGCCGAAGGTAACGAACAGCATGGTAAAGATAAGCATCCTGTACCAGAACGAGCGGGGC
Organism: Bacteroidaceae bacterium; assembly: GCA_017541025.1. Taxonomy (GTDB): domain Bacteria; phylum Bacteroidota; class Bacteroidia; order Bacteroidales; family Bacteroidaceae; genus Physcousia. The sequence continues at coordinate 13,769 of JAFXZY010000070.1, forward strand.
TTGTAGAAGAAGTATTCCTCCTCGGTCTCGTAGTTGTATTCCTCGTACAGCTTATCGTATTTCCGCATTTCACGATAGCCCAGCAATAGCATAATCACCCATGCTATCACCGTCAGAATTTCGTGTAATAAGGAAACCGAATACTGCATAACCTCTCTTTCTATTTTGTATAATTCAACTTGCCCAGAATAAAGGCACTGATAATAATCTCTGGTGTCATCAGCAGGAATTGCGTCACGCCATACCATACTAACATGTTACTGCCCGTCCACAGGTTGCAGATGGCCCATATCAACAATATCCTTACTATGTTCAGCCCCACCTCCAGATTCAGGTAGTTCAGCGTCTTTGCCAGCAGGGTGAACATACCCAGGTAACAGATGGTGCCTGTTTGTATCAGCAGGATGAACAATACCTTCCACGTATAACTTCCCATATCCGCATATATGTAACTAACGCACGCTGCCGAGCATAGGGCAATAAACAGAATGACTCCGAAGTAGGGTAGGCCATATCTGAGTAACTTCTGCACATAGACTCTTATCTCCTCCACATTGTCGCGTGAGAATTTGGATAGGTAGAAGTTGTAGAAGGTGGACTTGAAGATGTATATCATGCCGATAAAACCCGAAGCAAAAGCCAGCGCAGCCGTAAAGCTCTTGTCTTGGTTCTTGGTGCAGATTAGGAACATCTTGTCAGCAATGATGAACAGGACGCCTGTCAGCCATACCTTTAGCGAGTATGTGGCAAATTCTACCAGCATAGGTTTCTCTATCTGCATGGGCCTGACGTTGCGTACCACCCTCAGCGTATAATCCTTAATATCCACTACAAAGGGGAAAACAAATATCAGCAACAGCAGCAGCGCATTCCCCTCGGTTCGCGTCAGCGTGATATAGGCCAATGCAGCGATTCGCAATAGGAAGGCCGAAAGGGAAACCCACAGCATATAGCGGTATTGTTTCTGTTGGATGTTAGCCCCCTTGTTGTAAAGGAAAATGCTGGAAACTATCACGCTTAGGGCAAAGCAGAGCCTCTCGGCAAAGGAAAGGTCAGGCATCTTCAGCAACACGAACACAAAGCTTTGTGGCAACAGACAGCAGGCCAGAATACCAATGTTCAGCAATGTAACCAGCGCGTAGTAGATGTTCAGGGACTGAGGGCTGTTCTGCTTGGCAAAGTAGTACAGCGCCATCACAAAACCCACCTGCATGGTGTTGGTGGCAAACAGCACCATCTGGAAGATGTACACAAACTGGGTGTATGCATTGGGGGTAAGAATTATAGGGAGAAAAGCATTGACAAGGAAAGAAGAAATGCTGAATACAATGTTCGCCATCAGAAAGAACATAATATCCTTCTTCAGAAAGGCCACAGCTTTATCTTGTACTTCCTCCAGTGTCATTAGTTGCGTCGTGGTTGTCGGATAGAGGAGACTCGAACTCCCGACCCCTACGTCCCGAACGTAGTACGCTACCAACTGCGCTACTATCCGAATGCAATGTCATAAAGGCCGAAACCTCTAATTGCGGGTACAAAGGTACGAATAAGTGAGCACAATACAAAATAAAAAAGAATAATATTTTTATTGTCGAATGAAAGAATCTTCGAGAAGTAGTCTTAAAATTACGAAAAATCGAGAGAAGAACAAAAGAATTCATTCTTTTTTATTCCGAGATGTAGTAATTTCGAGGCGACAGCCTCAAAGTGACGAAAAAAGATTCTGTTTTCCAAATTTATTTAGCGCAATAAGCTTTTTGTCCCAAAAAACATAGGAAATCGGCTAACAAAAAAGCTATTGTTAGTTGTTTTTCTTTTTTGTTAGTCCCTAAAAGTTATTTTCCCCATATATTTGCGACAAATAAAACCAATGATGATGAAATTGTAACTAGTCCTAAAACCAATACGCGATGATGAAGACAATACTTTATACCTTGACACTTGCTCTGACAGCTATGACTACCGCAGCTCAGGAAGTTGAGAACAACTGGCACTTCGAAGTCAATGGCGATGGTACAGCCACAGTGATTAACTACGAACACGACACAAAAGTGTGGATTAACGGTATGGAGACAATAGGGACGACGACGTACGACTGCTACAGCGGCGATGCTGTCATCCCCTCAGTCACTCCCGAGGGCCTGACTGTGACGGGTATCGGCAAGGAGTGTTTCCGTGACTGCGACCGACTCACCTCGCTAACCATTCCTGGTACAGTTAAGACTATTGGCGACGCTGCCATCTGGGGCTGTGACAACCTGAAAGAAATCGTCATCCCCTCCAGCGTGGAGGTCATGGGAAGCAATGCCGTGGTGTGGTGTGATTCTGTTGAAAAACTAATTATAGAAGACAGTCCCAATACGCTTGAAATCCCGTCGGGCTACGAGATGTTTCGAACGTTGAAAAGCCTGCAATACATCTATCAAGGCCGTAACATTGTGTCGAACGATAATACATGGAAACAAGTCTTTCGTTCGATGAACGGGCCCGTGGAGACTGTGGAGCAGGGACCGCAGGTGACACAGATAGAGGCTGGCGAGTTTGAGAGCAACAAGAGCCTGAAGACAGTGAAGCTGAGTCCCAACATGACGGTGATTCCGACAAATGCTTTTTACGGCTGCGAGGCACTGGAGGACGTGGACGCTTGTGCTATCGCCTCTATTGGAGAGAATGCCTTCAATTATTGCTATGCACTTAAGGCCACGCCTGATCTGAGTCACTGCAAAGAAATCCTGCAATGGGCGTTCGCTCACTGCAAAGCCATCGAGCGTGTGGTCATTTCCTCCAGCGTCGATACCCTAGGCTATGGCGCCTTCTATGATAACGATGCGCTGACAGAACTTATCATCGAGGACTACGACCGTCCGCTGAAAGTGGGCAGCTCAGGGATGTTCCGAGATGCGAACTCCCATCTGAAGAAGGCATATTTCGGACGCAATGCCGAGAGTGCCAACTACCTGCAGTACGGCATCATTGAGGATAACCCGTCGGTAGAGGAAATTACTTTCGCCGGTTCCTGTTCCTATCTGCGTGGAAGCGAGTTCGCCGGTTGTAAGTCATTGAAAACCGTTCGCCTGGGCGCAAATATGAAGGAAATTTCAGCTCATGCGTTCGGCTGGAGCAGTCAACCGCTGGAACAGCTGACCATGCTCATCTGCGAGGCAGTAGAGCCACCGGTATGCAAGGACTATGCTCTTGACGCCATCGACAAGGAGAAATGTGTGCTTTACGTACCTACGGAGAGCATTGAACTGTACAGGGATGCCAACGAATGGAAGAAGTTCTTCGAAACTCAGACGTCAGTCAACGGTATCCAGCCTGATGCCACAACCATCGCTGCCAGTTTTACCCTTGGTGGTCAGCGCGCCACCGGCGTACAGCATGGCTTGATCATTCAACGCATGAGCAACGGAACCACCCGCAAGGTAATCATTAACAACTAATCATATCAAACAGATGTAGACAAAGAGCCACGTCATACATGTTGACGGTTGGCTCTATGTAACCAGCAAAATATCTGCGCGCAAGAACTTTATTCAGACATCCTAAGAATGACAGCCTATTTCTTGCGCACGGCACGAACGGCACAGCCTGAGCTGCGGACGATAATGTAGTAGGCATCATAGACATCGTTTTGCACAAACATGATGAACGCCGAATAAGAACTTTCTGTGTCAAGGGTACGAGACAAGTAGCAGGCTCCCTCTTCGTCCGCACCATTAAGTTCCGTATCTATCATCCAGCCACAACAGGGAAGGAAGATGCTCTTACCGTTTGCCTTGCTGGTTACCCTTCTGCCAATAACGCCATTCACCATTTCATCGCTTATTGTCGTGTATCTGTTGTCCAGCAGTTCATCCAGCTGTTCGAGGCTTGGCGTCTGCCATTCGCTGCCCATGTTCTCTGTGGCGGCATCGTCCACAGGTTCAAGTTCCGTCTTGTTGTCGACGACACCTTCGTCTGCGTTGATACAATACTTGAAGACTTTCCAATCTGTATATCGATATTCCTTGTTGCCGTATTCGTATGTTTCCCATCTGTAGTTGTCCTTCGGCGTTGTCTCGCCCCAAGCGAAGTAGTCGCCAAAATCTTCGGGAGCGTTGGCACCGACATTGCATGTTGCCCACAGCGTGCCGCTGGGCAGCCCGAGGTCAACCCACTCATGAACATCGGTATCGCCTGACACAACCGTTACCTTACATTCGGCTGACACGCCGCTGCCGTCTGTGGCACGGCAGGTAATGGTGCAGGTGCCGGCTTTTTTGCCTGTCACCGTTCCGTTTCCATCCACAGTAGCCACAGTCTCGTTGTTGCTTTCCCATGTTAATGCTGGGTTTTCTGCCTCTAAAGGAAGCACGACAGTTGTGATCGTCTTTGATTCGCCAATGCGAAGGCTCAGCTCCGAATCGATGAATATATTCGTTACAAGCTGGGACGGATCGTAGCTGCCGGGAACAAGCACGGGACGGACGGAGAGTCCCATATAGCGGCTGAAATCGCTGTAGCCTTGGGGCTTGATGTTAGAATTGAATTGGTAATGGCTTGCTGCATAGGACTTGCCCGTGTTGAGCGACCTCGTCCAGTAGTGTCCCTGCGTGCCCACGGTGCTGTTTTTTGTATCATTATAGTCGCCCGAAGCCGGCAGGAAGATGCTTTCGCCGTTCCTTTTGCTCGTTATCCTGACACCTGTGACACCATTCTCTGTCGTCCATTCGTATGTCGTGTTGTCGCTATGCACCAACTCATAGAACTGGTCATTTGTCGGCATCTGCCAGCACTCGCACCAGTTGACGCTTGCGGCATCGTCTGCGAGTTCGAGCAGCTTCTTGTCGTCCGTGAAGCCATTGAAACCATAGTTGCTATGCACGCAGTACTTCGTCATAGTGGTTTGCGAGCCTTCACAGTACCGATATGTGCCCCAGCTGTAGTCGTCCTTCTGCTCTGTCTCGCCCCAGGCGAAGTACGAGCCATGCTTCTCCGGACTGTATGCGCCGACGTTGCAAGTCGCCCACAAGGTCTGGCTTGGTAGCATGAGGTCAACCCATTCGTGACCATGAACGATGCCATGCGTCGGTGCTCCACCGACCGTCACCTGACATTCGGCATATACACCACTGCTGTCTGCAGCGCGACACGTGACGATACAACTGCCATTGCCTTTGGCAATAACCCTTCCTCTGCCATTCACCTCAGCCACAGAGGCATCGCTGCTTTCCCAGACGACAGCCCGATTGTCGGCTTCCGCAGGAAGCACAGTGGGGGTGAGCACCTTTGCCTCGTTAAGTCGGAGGCTCAGGTAAAGCGGAAGCGTAATGCTCTTGACAAGCAGAAGCTGACGGCGCACGGGGCGAACAGAGAGGCCGAAGTAGCGGTAGGTGTAACTGCTCACATTGATGTTGTCCGAGTAGAAGAACATGTAGCATGCGCAGTTACTGTTGTTCTGGTAGAGCGAACGCGACCAGTACACACCGTTTGTGCCGCCGCCATAGAAATTCGCGCCGGTGTAGTCTTGGGTGCAGAAGCCACCGGCAGCAGGCAGGAAGATGCTGTTGCCGTTCACCCTGCTCGTCACTTTCAGACCATAGACTCCGTTCTGCGTCGTCTGCTCGTTTGTTGTGAAGTACATGTTCCGCAATTCCTGCATCTGTTCCTGAGTCGGTGTTTGCCACTCGCTGCCCCAGTTGACGGTTGCTGCATCATCCTCCGACTCAAGGGCCGTCAAATTGTCCACCATGCCGTAGCTGCTATTCGTGCAGTACTTTTTCATTGTATTCTGCGAACCGCCGCAGAGTCGGTAAACGCCCCAATTGTAGACATTCTTTGTCTGCGTCTCGCCCCAGGCAAAGTAGTCGCCATACTCCTCCGGGCTGTTGGCACCGACATTACATGTCGCCCAAAGTGTGCCGCTGGGCAGCCCGAGGTCAACCCACTCGTAGTCTGTTTCATTTTCCGAAAAAGTAACGTCTGCCACTTGAGGTACCTTATACACATGGGTCTCATTGTTTTTCAAACGGACAGTCATATTCTGTGCCCAACCCGTCTGAACGCCTGTCAACAGAAGAAACATGGCAGCAAGAATGCTCTTTATTCTCATATGTAGAATAGATTATTAGTTTTCATGACAATTGTTTTCTCTGCTGCAAATATAAAAAGATAAATCGGTTTCAGAGACTAACAAAAAAGAAAAACGACTAACAAAAGCATTTTTGTTAGCCGATTTCTATGTTTTGTAGGATGCCCTTTTACTGCGAGCCCATCCACTCGCGGGGTGTTTTGCCGGTATGAGCTTTGAAAGCCCGGAAGAAGGATGTCTCGTTGTTAAAGCCTGACTCGGTGCATATCGTCGTAATCTTGATACTTGGCTGTTTGAGTATCAAATCCTTGGCATATTCCACACGGTAACGGTTAATGTATTGGTTGAAAGTGCAACCAGCCTGTGCATTGATGCAGGCCGACAGAAGGCTACGGTTGACATCCAACATCCGTGCAGCATCCGTAACACGGAAGTTGCTGTCCAGATAAGGTTTCTCCTCTTCCATAAGCTGGCAGATACGTAGCCAAAGCTCTGCATCATCCTTTTCGGCTGTCTGGTCAGATTCTTCCATTTCTGGCCTGTTTTTGTGGCGATGCCGTAACCATAGCAATGATAGCACAATGACAGAAAATAAGAGTATGCCAGCGAGTGCCAAAACTGACCAAGGGAATGAGGTGCTGGATGCCGTATGGAATTCCTGACTATCACCCAACGGAATGAGCCACACCTGATTGCTGGGTGAGAAATTGTTGTTGTCTACACCATTGGTACCACCGGCAATGAGCAGGTTACCTTGCGGAGTAAGCACAAAATGATTGAGCCCCATGTGTGGCAACGGATCGGTATAGTAAAGTGTCAGGGGGCTGGGTGATTTGTCATATTCGATGGAAAGCACGCAAAGATGCTTTTTCTTGTCGATTCCTGCCATATAGGCACGTTTAACCTTACGGTCAACAACAATGGGTGTGCGATAACTGATAGAATCCCATTTTGTTTCCATAGGAATGGGAACCTCTGTGGGTAAAAGCGAGAATATGGTATCACAGACTTGAGCTAAAGCCACTTGAGATTTGTTCCTATTAAGAATAGGTATTAGGTAAGTTTTATCCTCGGGATTTCCAATGACACAATCTGTAGCGCAGGGCGATGTAATATCAAGGGGAAGCGGTAACCACTCCTCAAATAGCGGTACATTAAAAGCGTCGCCTTGTACACGATCCACTAGTGTGTTGGTAATGATTTCCCCATGCGTGTCATGGGAACTGAAAATGAGCACATCACCATTAGAGATGGGAAGCATATAAGGGTGTACCCGTTGTATGGTAACATCCTTTACCTTCGTAAACTGACTGGTTCCGTTGAATACTTCTATGGCATCATCATGATACCAGTTGCCGGCAATAATGACCGTTCCACTATCGGGTTCCACAGCTGTAGGCATAACGCGTTTTACGTCCAGACAGCCGAAACCTTCTGAAGAGTGGTCTGTGGGATTGTACATTTCCACTTCGAATGTCTGCCCAATGCCCAGATTCTTCTCATGGCTGCCAAACAACAGTATCTTGCCTGACTTCATCAGCAGACTACCACCTGAGTCGTGAGGATAGACCGTAGGCACTACATGCCATTGTCCTTCACAGAAATATTCGATGGTAGGAGTAAGCACAAAGCCAGAGGTGTGGCCACCGATAACGGTGGGCTGATCGTTCACATAATAGAAGCTATGACCGCAGCGCGGGATATTCAGGTCGGGCAGACGTTCAGCTTCAATCTTGACCATGCGACAACCCGTTGAGTTCTTTTCTGGCAGACTCAAATCATTCCCTTGTACCCTTGCTGTCAAACCCAGAGATAGGAAGAAAATAAACAGATACTTTTTCATATCACGTTGCGAAGATACGGAAAAAATGTTTAAATATAAGAGGTGTGAGGGGGCTAAATTCTTTTCTATGATAAAAAAAATGCCAAAAAGTTTGGTGGGTAAAAAAAAAGTGCATACCTTTGCACCCGCTTAACAGAAACAATGGTGTCATAGCTCAGTTGGTAGAGCAAAGGACTGAAAATCCTTGTGTCCCCGGTTCGATTCCTGGTGACACCACAAGAAAAAGCAAGTAAATGTTTTAGGGGTAAAGCGTGAAGATTCAGGTTCAGCAATGGATTTTGAATCTTTTTTTTTTGCCTTGACCCTTTGAAAAATATTGTGCTCACTTTTCACTTGAAAACTGAAAGTACCGGATGCCCGATCCATGAAAGAGGAGTCGGGAGTGCAAGGATATGAGCCAAAGTAGCAGCCGTGTCATATTGCATCATGGGATCTTTTATCACCATACCTTGACGAATGCCCTTACCGCATATTATAAAGGGATGCTCCATCTCCAATAAAGTCTTTCCTCCGTGACCTTTGTCTTTGCCACCATGGTCGGCTGTTATAATGATAACGGTGTCATCATAGATGCCTGCCTGTTTCAGCGCCTCAATAAGACGACCTACTTGAACATCCAATTCCGAAAGAGTTTGATAGTATGCCGGTGTATCGTGCCCAATGGCATGTCCCGTATGGTCGAGTTGATCCCAGCAGACGGCCAACAGCGTAGGCTTACACTGTTTTATAGATTCTTCAGCCATTCGGCATAGCTCTTCGTGGTCTTTCTCCCAGTTTGTGGCAAGGGAATAGTTATCAATGGCCAGTGAATCCACGACGTGCTTGATACCGCCCCATTCAGCCAGACAACCTGTAACAATTTCAGGACGTGCCTTTCGCAGCAGTGAGAAAATAGAAGGGAATATGTTGTGTTCATTCAGTTCTATGGATGGTATCTCTGGCGTCTGCGAGCCCCACTCGGTATAGCCGTGAAACTCAGGACAGGTACCATTGAACATGGATGCCCAGTTAAGTGCGGAACTGGAAGGGAGTACCGAGCGTTTCTTAAGAGTATAGCATCCTTGCGACATCAACGAGCGAATATTAGGAATGTTATTAGCTTTATCCAGGCTGTAACTTCCCCATCCATCTATGCCAATAACCAGAACATGAGCTGCCAGAGGAGCAGTGCTTAGACTCGGACGCAGTGTGGGATTCTGGTGATTGAAAATTCGGTCACAGAAATCCATATACCTGTGCCAATCATAAGAAGTAACATCATGCTTTCCTGCACGAATGTGATACGCTACCTGATTTTGAATAGGCTGATGAACGGCTGGCATGGTGGTGCTCTCAATACCCTTCAGCCCATAGAGGGCATAGACAGGAGAGGTTGCCTGTGCAGCGAGGAACTCCCCGTGAGGGTCGGCCCAGCGATCTTCCTCGGCACTTGCAACGTACAGACAACGAGGAGCTATCAGTGCCAATAGTTCGTGCTGGTCAAATGGTAAAGCCTGTTCATCCTCAGCATATTCTGAGAAAGCGGGACAGAACCAATGAGGGAAAGAGCGGGTGATTCGCCCAACTGTCTCGCCAAATGCACGCTTGGAGAGGGCTGCGCCGCCACAACCTGAGTTATTGGATATTACTACCTGAAAACGTTCGTCCTGAGCTCCTGCCCAGATGGCGGCTTTCCCTTGGCGAGAATGACCAATAATAGCCATTTGACTGGCATCGGCCCATGGTTGGCGCTGTACCCAGTCGGCCATACGGCTACTTCCCCAAGCCCAAGCACCTAATGCCTGCCAACGTGCATCACCATCCTGATTCTCAGGGAAAAGGGGAATAATGCTCCCAGCTGTGCCATCAGCTCTGTCGGGGAAGATATCCTGATAACACATGGTGACAACGGCATAACCCCTGCGTACTATGTCCTCCAGTGGCCAACGGAAGAATTGTATGTTGCGTTGGAGAGCCGGACTTTTCTTGTCGGTAATCTTTTCAAAGAAGGGCGAGTAAAGTACCGTCGTGTCAGAGGTGATACTATGGTTGCCCATGAAATTATACCCGATGAAAACAGGCACACGCCCTTTGTGGTGGTTGGGAATGTAGGCAAGTAAAAGCGCCTTTCGCTCCTGCCCCTGACCCTTGAAAGTCAACATCACCTGTTGCGAAGTAGCCAATCCTCCCAAAGCCTGCTGATTCTCAAATACCAGTTTGCAGGAAGTCTTTATCTTGTCTTTTGGCGTGCGGCCATATTCTTGGTCTGCAAAAAGCTGAAGTAGCTCCGGACGTCTTTTTTTCTCCCAGTCTTTAACATTTTTTACCCGTGTCCCGTCTATGCAAAGCAATGGGTCTGGTAATGTAAAGGAAGGTACCTTCGTTTCGTCATAGTTGGCTTCTTGTGCCATCATCGATGCACAACAAAAGAGCATTAGCTGTGCTGCCAAAATAAAAGTCAGATTCTTCATGATAATTATGTTTCTTGAACTTATTTTACCAAAACCTTGCGCATGGTTCCATCATTCATGTGGATAATGACGATACCCTTTCGTTTATGTGAAGAATGAGGAAGGAAAAGTGAAGAATCGACTTTTCTTCCTGAAAGGTCATAAACACTAATCGAGTTATCAATTATCAATTGTCCATTATCAATTGAACTGATGCCGTCCACAATATCCATTGCTTCCTCTACACGGAAGGTTGAGCCGTCGTCGGTTGGACTATTTCCGTCATCCCAGAACTTTAGTGGACCGCCTCCTCCACCAAACTGGTTAATACAGCAATAGTCGGTTCCCGTTTCCCGTAGCACGAAACCTCCATTGTTGGGCAGCAAGTCCCACGTATAGTCGCCCTTACGCATCACGGCACTCTCACCGTCCTTGCTCAGTGTCTCGGCAAAACCTGTTGTGTAATTATACACCTTCACATGGTAGGGATCACCACCGAAGGCCCACAGGTATTCTGGCGTCTGGGTTATATTACCGTCATTTAGCTTTGGATAGTAAGGTTCACTTTCCTCTTTGCCTACATACCAGCCGCTACGAATGTGCATGTTATACCACACGGCATCTTTCTCTGAGGTGGAGAACTCAAAGGGTCCTGTCCATTCCGCCTCGTAATCCAACGTCAAATCTTCATGAACGGCAAAGGGGATGTCTTTAGGTTCTATCAGGTGAATGTAGGCGTTCTCCCAATTTTTGGATGGCATGGGCACCATAGAGCCATCTGCCACCTTTGCTGTCTCTTCGCCAATAACCTGTCCGTTAAACAAGATGCGGTTGGTAACGGCAAAGAAGCTCTCTTCTGCCAGTGCCAAAGCCTCTGTAGGATCAAAGTCGCCTGCTTCTTCTATCAGCCAACGGTTACCGTCGTCGGGTGTATCCCAACTGTTGATAACAATCTGGCCGTTGTTGTTGAAATAGTATGTGCCGCCGCTTTCGTTCTTGACAGAAAGCATATAAAGGTATTTCCCATCTGCATTATCAGTACTAAAATGAATGGGAGTTCCCAAAGCATCTACCCACGTTCCATTGTCTTGATAGTTAAGGAATTCCTCTGTAACAGGGCTGTAAAGGTAGTTTTTACCTTCAATATAGAGGATGGCAAAGAGTTTGTCTTCCTCTGGCGCATCTCTTCTGGTCTGTCCTGCTGCCAGACCGGTGTGATAATCATCCAGCACCAGTCCACCACGTCGGCACTTGAGGGTGTAGAGCTTATTGTTGGCAAATAGATTTTCCTCAGGTTCGTCTCCCGGATCCTCTCCCGGATCAATGATATCCGGCATGCGGCCACTGACAAGATCATCGTAGATTGTCTGAGAACGGATAGCTAACCACTCAGAGGCCTCCTGTACCTGTGCGGCGTAGTCGGTGTAATCACCCCATACTTTTCGGTTGTCATTTAAAGAGTTCTTGGCAAAGTCGTAGTAGTCTTGGCAGTATTCTAACAATTCCGTCAGATCATTTTCCATGAACTGCTCCCACAATTCTTTATAGATATCATTTAATGGTTCGTATTTGAAGCGTAGGTCGCGAATAAATTCTACCACTTCCATTCCAGGGCAATCTATCCAGTAGTTATTGGTGGCTTCGTTACGGAAGTAGTTTCCATACCGCTCGTAGCCATACGCCCAATCAAGATCCCATACGGGACCAAAGACATATTTACTTGTGTCGCTTTCAAACGATTCGCGATAGCAGAAGGTACTTTTGGGATGGTAAAACTCATAGTTCAGAATTAACTCGTTAACCATCATGAAACGTGCCAACTGCGTAATATCAACGTACTTTGAGATATCACGCTTCCAATAGACTGTACGCATGAATTCGTTGAAGTTCGAGGACACATCCTCCAGCGTCAGCTTCGTAGTGCCCTCCGAGAATGTTGGCTCCTTAACGTTGATGGGCAGACCGTAAGGTTCCGAACGGAATTTTTGACCATTTTCTACATCGTAATAGGAATCAAGTTCTAACAAAGCGGCAGCGCTCTCATCGTCCAGATTGACACTGTTGTTGGCGAAACCGACTTTTTCTGTAAAGTTATAACTTCCACGGTATTCGCCATTAAGATAGATGTCAACAGGTACTATATGGTTGGCTGCAGCTGCTCCCATCAGGTTGGCAGCTTTCATACCTATGGCGTTAGACATCATCGAACCGGTCTGGTAATTACTCAACAGAACCCAGTTCTTGCCTCTCTTCATACCCAGAGGTTTTACTGCGTTTGCAAACTTCAGTCGGTAGGGCTTCTTAGGCCAGCCCCAACTACTGTTGCCACGCCCTTTTATCTGCACTTCAGTTTCGTCCATCGAAGGGAATATGTCGTGGCCATCGATGCGGATGGTGGCATCCTTGAAATAATCCTTGCTTGTAATGGGCAGACCGTCGGAAGTGTTGATATAGATGGTGGGAACTTCAGCACGGTCTGTCAGCCAATCCACATGAACACGAACAATACGTCCATAAGGCTGCATGGAATAGGTGCCAGTGCCCTTCTCTGAAGAATCAACAGGCAGCAGCATCCTGTAGCCAGGACGAGTTATAACGTAATAGATGTCTTTGTCGAAACGCAAGCGCGAGACCTTACTCTCTTGCTGTTCATTTTTTACATATACCTCAACATTCTCGTCCTCGGTCAGTTTGAACGATGGTGTCAGGCGTTTGCCTATAGCACAGATAGTTGCGAAGACAGTATCAGCAATTATCTCCCCGTCTACATCCGTAAACACCTGGTCGTTATATTTGTTATTGAACTTGAACGACTCAAAAGTGGGGAAATCCGTTGGTGCCGTTTCGCTTACAGAATCCACATCGGCCAGCGCATAAGTGAATGTCTGCCCCATGTTGGTCTCAATAACCAACTGCCCGTTTGTCTCGCTAAACTTAGTGACATAGCCCTTTGGGTAAGCTTCCAACCGACCGTCTTTCAGATATACGTGCAGGGCATCAGGGAAAGAAGTGCGTTCTGCAGGATCGGGGTCTATCTGCGGATCAGAACCAGGATCATCCCCTTTTTTCTCAAAGAAAAAGTGTTCATTGTTACTATTTCCCCATCCTCCGTGATACGTACCTAATAGCCCTTGGTCATATCGGAGATTCCAGTAATAAGAATCGGCTACTACGCTGTTGATGCTGAACGAGCCGTCACCATTCTCGAGTACATACCACAAATGGCTTTGGTCATCAGGCGCAGAATCCGCCAGAGTCATATACTTATAATTAGCATCCACTCGGTCTGTTGTATATATGAGATATTGACCGCTTGTTTCGTTTCGGAAAGTATAGCCGGATTTGGTATTAGTAACTACCCAAAAGGCATCAGCCGTTAAAGCACTGCCATCTTTCATGTAGCAGATATATGGATCTACGTTGTGATATGCGCCCAATGCTACGTACCCATCACCTTGCAGACAAGAGATGGAATAGACTCCGTTCTCTAATGCGGCAAACGTTCTCAGTGGACATAAGCAGAAATATAAGATAATCAGGTAAAATAGAGACTTTTTCATCATTTATGGTATTGTTAAACTTAAGAGGTTTTTCTGTTTAGTTATTGTAACATGATTTCAGGGGAGGTGGTCCGGTTAATTCCGTTTTTGGAGAAAACCAGCAGCCCCAGAAATGTTAGGGCGGCATTTATCAGCAACAGTTCGTAGCTGAAGTGATAGTTCCAGAGGATGGGAGCCAGACAATCAAGGAGTATGCATATTATGGGTGAGATAATAGCTACATATGGAACGGCCCTGTCTATCACGCGTCTGTGAGTAAAGAGACCAAAGCAGAATAGTCCCAGCAGTGGTCCGTAAGTGTAGCCCGCCAATCGGTAAATGGTGTCGATGATGGTACCGCTTCCTGCTAAATGGAATATTGTGATGCAAAGGGCAAAAGCCAGCGCAACCGTAGCATGAACATGGTAACGTATACGCAGCGCCTTCTTAACATCTATTTCCTTGCGTTCCACCTTCAGAATATCAACGCAGATGCTGGTTGTCAGGGCTGTCATGGCACTGTCGGCACTTGATAAAGCTGCTGCCGTAATACCTATTGTGAACGGGAATACGACAAGGGTCCCCAGTGCTCCACTACCAACAAGCATGGGCAGCAAACGGTCTCCTGCATCAGGAATGGCAACGCCTCTTTGAGCGGCAAAGGTATAAAGCAGGACACCAAGAGAAAGAAAGAGGAAGTTCACGGGCAGGATGCATGCCCCGTAGAGACACATATTCTTTTGTGCAGCACGCAGAGAGGAACAGGTAAGATTCTTCTGCATCATATCCTGATCTAACCCGTTCATCACAATGGTTATGAACATACCGTTAATGAACTGGCGAAAAAAGAACTGCGTACTTGATGTGTCCCAGCAGAATAGCTGACCCATAGGACTCTGTGCGATGGTCTCAGCAATGCCAGATGGCGTAAGATTCAACTTCGCCGAAACGCCCCAGATAATAAATACAGTGGCAAGAAGCATACAGAAGGTTTGCAGGGCATCTGTGCGGATAATGTTTTCTGTGCCACCACGCCGTGTATAGAGAAAAATAGCCAACAAGATAACGCCTATGGTAAACCAGAAGGGTAGTCCCAGCGGGCGAATGGCCATTTCGTGCAGCACTGTGCAGGTCAGGTAAAGGCGGGCAGCAGCACCGGTCAGTTTGCTCAGCAGGAAGAAGCAGGAACCGGTCAGGTGGCTTCTCCGTCCGAAACGCTCTGCCAGATAAGTATAGATGCTGGTCAGCTGCAGTCGGTAGTATAGGGGCAGAAGCACAAAGGCAATGACAACAAAGCCGGCAAAGAAACCCAGGCACATCTGAATATAGGTCATGCCGTTCTGATTCACCCACCCCGGCACACTCACAAGGCTGACTCCGCTGATGCTGGAGCCTATCATGCCAAAGGCAACAAGAAGCCAGGGCGACTTTCTTCCTGCTCGGAAGAAAGCATCATTGTCACCCTCCGATTTTGCCATTTTTGCAAAGACATACAACAGGAGAATGTATAGCGATAGAGCGGTGAATACAAAATAATTTGCCATTTCAAAAGACTCTTGTTCGTTTTCTTATAGTTTGTCGTTGCAAATTTAGAAAAAAAACTTAAACAAAAGCGTATATTATTATTAATAATAAGGTGGGGATGAAAAAATCAGGTGATATTTAAAAAAAATTAAAAAAAAATATGTGGGTTATGATTTTTTTTTGTATTTTTGAAAGCGAAATGACTGTTGAATGATTTTCAGGGCGCGTTTTCCTGATATTATGAGTATTTTAACGCGGTCATATAATTTAAGATTTAATACCCATATCTGAAAGAATATTTCAATACCATTAAAAATATGAGTTAAATTTTATGCATAGGAATTCTCTTTGTATACTTTTCCTTCTATTCCTGCTCATAGGTAGCCCTTTAACCTATGCACAACGTATTGCTATCAACAACAATGTACTATTTGATGCGGCGGGAGCGTTGTCTATGGGTATTGAAATCCCCTGTTCAAAGAAGATATCCATTGAAACTTATGCCAGTGTCAGGCCATGGAAACGTGCAGAAGATAATGTCCATAAGCACTGGTTATTGCAGACTCAATGCCGAATTTGGCCCTGCCAAGTCATGAACGGCTTTTTCTATGGTCCTTACGCACATACTGGTCAGTTCAATATAGGAAACCATGAGTTGTTTTTTGGCCTTCTTAATGGACTGAAGCCAAATCGCTACGAAGGATGGCTGATAGGTGGCGGCATGGGCGTGGGTTACGAATACGTATTGGCTAAGCATTGGAGCCTCTGCGCTGAGGTGGGCGTGGGCTATACATATATTAAATATAAGAAATATGACTGTGAGGTATGCGGTAGAATGAAAGAAGATAAAGCGTATCATTACTTTGGTGTCTCCAGATTGGCCCTTAGTCTCATATATGTGTTTTAACCTTATCACTCTGTGGCAATATGATTATTTTTGGCAAACATATCATTAAGAACTTGCATAAAATTACCATTGGTGGCAATGGGGTGTTTCTTCTGCTGCTGAGCATTTTTCTGCCTGTAACCGCATCCGTGGGCTTGGCAAAGAAGCAGGATACGAAAAAGCCTGTTCGCGAATACGTGATGACGATTAACCGTTCTGCTTTGGCAGTAGTGGACAGCAATGTGGTTGTCTCCCTCCAGATGACAGCTATTCAGGATGTTCCACCGACACAGGTTGTCGTCTTGGCACCGGTACTGATGGATACACTAACACAACGTCAGGTGGAGTTCCCCTTAGTGTTCATTAACAGCCGTACCCAGCAAATCTATTTTGAACGTAGTCTAAAGAAAGAATACCCCGATGCTATTGCCGTACAAAAAAAGAGAGGCAAGAATCTGAACATAGACTATCTCCGTTCTACCAGATATGAACCATGGATGGATAAGGCAGTGCTAAAACTACGCAAGCAGAGTTGCGCCTGCAGCAATATGAAGGACAGGGGCGAGGAGATAATAGCTTCCTTCGGTAAAGAGGAAGAGGTAGTGCCTGAGATAAAGCTCTTCCCTGTATATCTGATACCACCTGCTGACAATGAAGTGAAGGTGCGTGAGGAAAAGGGATCGGCATACCTGTGTTTCGAGGTTAACAAATGGGATATAAAACCAGATTATATGAGCAATCCTACAGAGCTTATGAAGATACACAACTCTGTGAATTTGGTTAAGAATGACTCTGACGTCACTATCCGTAAAATGACAATTGAGGGGTATGCCTCGCCTGAAGGACCGGAATATAAGAACCTCATTCTAAGCGAGAATAGAACAGCAGCTCTGAAGAGTTATCTGCAGGCAACACAGATTGCAAAGAACATCAATGTGGAGGCCGTCGGAAAAGGTGAAAACTGGGAAGGCTTTGTGAACTATCTCAAGAATCATGCAGAAGTTCCCCAGCGCACTAAGTTGCTTAGCATTGCAAATGGATACATAACAAACGATGAGAAGGAGCAGCAGATGCGACGGGAGACTCCCGAGGGCTTCTCTTATGTACTGAAAGAAGTTTTTCCGGCCTTGCGCTGTACGGATTATACGGTTATATACACCGTCAGACCTTTTACCCTTGAGGAGTCGGAAAGGGTATTTGAAACACGTCCTGTCAACCTTAACTTAAGCGAAATTTACCGACTGGCAGACAAATATGCCCACAACGAGGAGAAGTATTACTCAATTATTCGCAAGGCATATATGCTATATCCCAATGACTCTTATATCAACCTTACTATGGCTTATCTGGCTATCAGGAAAGGTGAAGCAGATGAGGCTTCCGAATTTCTGAGCAAGGTGGGCGACTGTCCTGAGAAGATGTTGAACGAAGGTATTGTGGCCTATCTGAAAAACGATTTGGAAAATGCAGTCAGACTTGTTGAAGAAGCCGCTAAGAAGGGTGTTAAAGAAGCTGCTGCACAGCTTGAGGAATTTAGCAAAATTAAAAAACCATAAAACATATATTTACTATGTACCATTCTAAAAAAAACATCGTAACGCTTTTTTTATTCAGTGTTGTTCTTCTTGGTTGCAGCCAGTACGAAGATGTTGACGACACCAAAGAGGTAAACAAACATGATAATACCGGTGTGGTATTCCGCCTTCGCACAAATGTTTCGGCTGATCCTTTCACACGTAGTGCAGAGGACAGTTATTTACATGAGCAGGGTAAACCGGAAGAGTATAATGTGAACAACGCACGGGTTTATCTCTTTGACGCTCCCTCCAAACTTTTTGTCAAAAGTTTCTTGCTTACAAATCTGACGCGTTCTGGTACCGACGCAAGTGGTAACATCATTTATGAGACAGAGCATGTGTACGTACCACAGGGTACCTATGATATTTTCGTAACGGCCAATACAGACAGGTTGATCAGCAAGAATACAGAGTCAGAATTCCTGGCCGACATAGACAGTATATCGTATGTAAAAGCATATATTGATGATATTTCCAAAGGCATTGTTATGACAAACCGTGCATCAGAGAATACCGGTATTGTTATAGCAAATAACCCAGAGTACGAGGACAATGTTGTTAATATAACCCTGGAGCGTGTCTTGGCCCGTATAGATATTGCCAAAGGCAGCGAATCGTTCCAGTTGACTGATGATTATGGTAAGATGTATGCCACAATAACACTTGACAAATTCTATATTGTGAATATGCCCAAGTACTATTATTCGTATCGGCATACAGCTGTTCTCAATTCTATGATAGAACCTGACTGGAACCTCAACGAGCATTTCGGTAATGTAAAGGATGTTAATGGGTATGTAGTAGATCCTTATTTCTTTGAAAAAACAATTGATGCATCTGCATTCAATAACTCAAAAAAATACTATGAGCATTTCTTTGGTGACTTCAGCAATCCAAATGCCGTAGCGTGGACTTTTCTCAAACCCGTAGGAGAAACCCCAGATTATAATTCGGTGTATTGCCTGGAAAACTGTACGCTGGCCCCTGCCCAGAAAAACGGTTATAGTACAGGTGTTATCTTTAGAGGCAAGATGGAGCCTTATAACAACGTGTTTCGTTTAGCTGACGATGGTAATTTGGTGTTGGTTACTGATAAGACTAAATATCCTGAGGTTTTATATTACTACAAATACAAATTCTATGACTCTCCTGAGGCTTTGGCATCAGCTATTGGCGTAACTTCACTTAGCGACGTCAGTTTAGATATGTATAAGGTACGGAAATATGAGAAGACCGACGAGGGCTATCTTTCCTATTACACATACTGGATCCGCCATTTGGACAACTACAAGCCAACCACCATGGGTGTGATGGAATTTGGCATTGTACGCAACAACCTTTACCGCTTGCTCATTACCAATGTATCAGGCTTGGGATATCCAGACGTGCCCGTCAATACGGATACTCCAGACGAAGGAGAGACTTATTTGTCGGTAGTTCTCAATGTTAAACCTTGGATTGTCAGAGACCTTACAAATATTGTGCTTTGAAAAATCTATTTTCCATAATATGCCTTCTGTCACTGATGTCCTGCTCATGGGTGAAGGATGACATTGATGACTGTCCCTTCGGGTTCTGGTTAAAGTTGCACTATACCTACAATATTTTAGATGTGGAGGCTGCACCCAAATACCTGATGGATGCATACGTCTATGTGTATGATGTAGATGGAGACTATATCAAACGTATCTATGTAACCCGTGACGACTTGAAGGCCAATGACTATCGTGTCAGGATTGAGGGACTTCCTGAAGGTGACTATCAGTTTGTAGTATGGAGCGGTATAGGCAACAGCCAGTATGCTGTATCCGGCGATACAAAAACAATTGACGATTTCCGTCTTTCGCTTGTTGGGGCCGGAGGTAACTATGAAGGCGAATTACCCCCGCTTTATCATGGTTATCTGCAAACTGTCCATTATGACGACTCGTATGCCCAGCATGATGTTAATTTGATGAAGAATACCAATCATCTGGCATGCCTCGTTGTAACAGTATCTGATCAGACAGTAATGAATCCTGACGACTATTCCATGACAATTACTGCTGATAACGGGACTATGGATGCTTATAACAAAATAGTCCCAGATGCCAATACCATCTTTGAGCCCTTTCTCAAGGACAGTGTAATCATAAACGACTCTGACTATGGTGAACTTCATGGATTACAATTCAATATCATGACTCTTCGACTGATGGCCAGTAGCAACAACCGCATTGTCCTTACAAATACCAAGACGGAGCAGACGGTATTCAATATATCTTTTGCTGAGTACATAGGTATGATAGGGGCATTCTACACTAATCTCGGTAGGCAGATTCCTGTTCAGGAATATCTTGACAGACAGGACTTCTACACCATTGTGTTTTATCTTTCAGCAGATCTTGACCAACTTATTCAGTTGCAAGTAAACAGTTGGCGATTGAGGGCCAATAATCACTTAAAACTATAGGCGTGTTGTTTCGATTGAAAAGATATCGTACAGGAGTTTTTCTTCAATTTAGGGGAAGATTCAGGGAAAAGAGACAGGTCGTATTGTCCTTCCTTCTCCTTTTCGTTCTTTTGGTATCATGTGTCCAGGACCATGACGAATCTGACAACTCAGCTATGAAAGTGAATGTCGGTGATTACGTTCCAGCTTTTATTCTCTCCGGTTCAGACGGAAATGAAGTCTCGTCCGCATCGTTGGAAGGGCAAATTTATATTCTGAACTTCTTTGATACGGGATGTCTGGACTGTAGGGAAGAGTTACAGGTAATGCAGAAGGTTTTCGATAAATTTCATGGTAATGTGCCGATACTTAATGTACCACGCAGCCAGACTGATGAAGAGGTGAAAGCATATTGGAACAAGGCTGGACTGAATATGCCTTTTTACATGCCTAACGACAAGAATCTCTATTATAGGTTTGCAACAAAGATTATTCCGCGAACCTATATCGTGGATGGCAACGGAAGGGTGAGGGCTGCCTTTTCCGATAAACCAATAGCTGACAGCGCTACATTGGAAACTCTCTTGCAGCAATTGGTTGGAGAAGGCAGTAGTGGAGAAGGGTATGTCAATTTGTCCATGAGACTTAGAGTACCCGCCAGAGGCCGCAGCATTGATGATTATTATTTCCACAATGAGTATACCATCAGCAACCTTGAAGTCTGGTTTTTCAATGCCGAAACCAAGAAAATCTTTACCAAGGCAGAGATTAAAGGACTTTCAATGGAGAATGCTTATTATGATACACGGTATGATATCAGCTACCTATTTAAGGACATGAGGCTTCTCGTGGGTATCTACGATATTTTCTTTCTGGCTAACTATTATAATGATCCCATTGAGGCAGAGGACGAGATGGAATTTCTTAATCACGTGGATAGTATCACGTACAGCGATGGTGTTGAGGCTAATTTGCCTGAAACAGGTCCTGTTATGACAAACCGTGCAACTTCATTGATGGGAATAAATCTTTTGCCGTGGTCAAACAAAAGCTATATGCTGAATGTGGAACTAGAACGTGTGATGGCAAAGCTTCAAATAGGCGTGGCTCAAAACATTTTCCAACTGAAACATAATCAGCGGAAATATGCAGATATCAACATAACCAATTACAAGTTGGTCAATCTGAACAGACGATATTACCTCTTTCAGCATAGGGACAGTCTGCCGACTTTCACTCCTCAGCCTGAATTCATTTTGCCCTACCATTTTAGCGATTATTCTGATGTGGGTGAACAATATGTGGTTGATCCACTCTTCTACAGGAAATTAGCCAACAAAGAAGATGCCAAAGCTGTTGGCAGTTACTACCAATCATGGTTCGGGGATTTTACTACCGAGAATTTCGCCTCTATGCCCTCGGCGGACAATTTTGGCTATGCCTACATTTTGGAAAACACGGTTTTCAAGACAAGCCAGAAAAATGGCTACTCACCCGGTGTAGTATTCAAAGCTGCTGTGAACCCGGTATTCGTATATCTTTATGATTTCAGTCAAAAAGCATTGAAAGAGGAATACCGACCAGAATACTGGCCAAGGGTCATTTACCTGTACAACTACAACTTCTATGGTTCGGTACAGGCCGTCAATTTGGCCAGTGGACTAACTCTTGACGAATTGGTAACTTATACTGATGAACAACTGAAAACGTACGGAATTAAGCAGTGTAGGTTCAATATGGGAGTTTATGAGACCTTCTACACCTACTGGATTCACCATCGTTGTAATCAGACCGATTTCATGGGAGCCATGGAATATGGCATCGTCAGGAATAATTTCTACAGGATGGTGGTCACAGGTGTCAACGGCATAGGAAACAGTGTCATTGAACCGGATATTATGCGGAACAATTATCCTAACTCCTATGTTGATGTGGAGGTGAATGTCAATCAGAACTGACTTCTTCTGCCTTTATAGTCGCATACCTATGATGGCACGGGCACGCCACTTGTTCTGATTGATAATCCCTGCATCATTGTCATAAACGGAGTTGTTCATTACCAGCGTAGCACCGGCAAAGTAATGCTTAGAGAAGTTATATATGACGGCGACACGCTCATTGAAAATCATGTGGAAACGCATGTGCTTGGCTTCAAGCTCCTCTTCATTGAGCATTAGTTTATTCCTGTTATAGACTACGATGGTGGGCAGGGCAGAAAGATGCAGCAGCCATTTCTTGCCGAGTACCAGATTATAGCCGTAGCCCCCACCAATGCCTAAATGCCCAAATTTCAGGCTGACATCATGTGCTTCCGGTCTTCTTGTTTTCAAATCTTCGGTTGTATGGATAATTCCGCCCTGATAGCTGATGCCAGCCAGCCAGGAACCAGCAGAACGACGTTGGATATAGTTCTGGTCAGGGCAGACGCTCAATAGTTTTGACATTGCTTTTTGATGCCTAGGACAATGTCCCTGGTTTCCTCGTTCCATCCACAGAATTTCCTCTTGCTTGCAATGCCAACCTTCTTGTCCCATGATTTCAGCATCATCAGCGCCAT
>JAFXZY010000071.1 GCA_017541025.1 Bacteroidaceae bacterium
AGATAAGTGAAAATTCTGACATGGCAAAATCCTGGGCAACTTTTTGTTGCTCAGGAACTTATAAATAAAGTTAAATTATAGTGTTGCGGAATTAAGGATAACAAAACAGACGGCAGGAAGGAGAATGCCCTGACGCTAAGCGTTCTTTAATTTTGTGATTGTATTATGAGAAAACGTAATTTTTATCGTGTGTGCCGTTGCACACCAAATGAAGGCGTCTTGCAGTTGGACACCCAACTGTTACGCCAGATTGTAAATTACAGAACCCGTTCCATTCGCTGCGCACAGAACAGCCGCATGAAGTACCATTATGGTCTTCATTTGGGTCAGCTCTGCGCCTCAACGGGCCATCTCTGGTGGGCCATCAAGGTCTGGCAGTTCACGCTCAGGCTGATGTGTGGGAAGGATTACATCGACTGGATCTACGTCCCCGTGAATCCCGACTACATCAGAATCGACAGCGTGCTCTCAGAACCTGAGAGCATGGATTTAGGCCGGCGTATTGACAGTCTTTGGCAAAAGATGGGCCATCCCGAATGTGCCGTAATGGAAAGGTACGCCCAGAGTGAGTACGATTTCTTCTGGGCAGAGAAATACGACTATTGTCGTGTGGAAGAAGAAGATTTCTTGGCCGAACTTGAGGCCATAGACAAGCAACAAAAAACAGACGCCCTGTTCCGCGAAGGACAGGGCGTCTCTGTTTATTATGCAATGTAATACTATTACTTTAAAATGACAAGAATAGCCATTAAGAGCAATTTTTGTTACCCTTAAGGGCCGCAAATTTTTTTTCTTAATAGTAGCACTTGTTACTATTAACACCTGCATTATGACCCACTATTTCGGGCTTTTAGAAATGTAAATAATTTTCCACATCATAATGTTCAATGACCAATATTCAATAATCAATGTATTTTTGCTGCCACACGAGGGAGCAAAAATTTCCACACGTGGAAAATATATTTTCCTAGTTAACCAGTAATTATTCTCTAACTAGCCAGTTCAATTTTTGTCAAAAAGTTTTTGTTTTCGTTTATTTAACTAAAGTCTAAGGTCTAAAGTCTGATTAAAATTTTCTCTTTTCTCTTTTAATTTTTATCTCTAGATCGTTCCCGTTATCGTTATCGTTGACGTTGACAAACACCTCACTTATTACAAAATGGGCCCAAAAAATCGATGGTTATCGAGATTAGAGGACGGGAGGTGTTGCTCTAACACCTCCCGTCACACCTCAGGCAGCTTTCAAGGGAATCACCTTGTAATAAGCCACGTGGCTGTGCTCTGTATGCTCAAACTCCAGTTCCTTCATGGCCTGACCCAGATGAACTTTAGTGCTGTGGTTAATTCTCAGGCTGGGATATTCATGCTGAATTATCTGGAGCACCTGCTGACTGTTCATGGGCTTCACCTCTTCTCCCTCCTTGGGCTTGCGAAAACAGATGGCAACAAGAACTGCCATATCCTTCTTCTCTGTAAACTCTATGTTCAACTCCTGAATCCTGGCAACCTCCTCATTATTAAACCAATAAGGAGCCTTTTGCTCTTTCAGTTCATAAAGCACCTGAGCATAAAGCTGCTCATAGTTGATTTCCCCCACATTATTTATATATTCGCCCTCAGGGATATTAATACAGATGTAACGACGACTTCCTGTAACATCCGTCAAGGGATGAGGATTATTGGTTGTGGCCACAAAGGAAGCAAACCTTGGCTTATCCTCCTGGGCACATCCGTAGATGGGACGCCCGTTTACTTTACTCTTGGAAAGCGTTTGCTTCAAGGCAGCGTGTTGACTGGGTCGGATAGCATCCAACTCATCAAGGTTCACCAACAGATTGTTCGTCAGAGCCATCTCCTTATCAAACTTGTTGCTCAGATTCAGATGATCCAAGTAGTATTGGCGCAAATGCTGGGGAAGCATTTGTCTTAGGAAAGTCGTCTTTCCACAACCCTGACCACCAATCAAGGTTGGAACACACTCATTTCCATGAAGAGTATCCATCTGTAGCCAATGGGCAACAGTCGAACGCATCCAGATGCACAGAAAAGCCAATTGCTCTGTACTTATCCCAGGCAAACGGCCAAACAGGTTGGCAACATGATTCTCGCCATCCCATTTGGGAAGCCCATTTAGGAACTCCTCGACAGGATTGAACTCAGGCACCTCCTCAGAACGGATGTAATCCACGATGTCAGTCTTTGGCTTGCCGTCAGCAATATCCATACGTTTGGCCCTGAGGATGATGCTGTTCAGGGCGGCCTGGGTCAGCGGACGGAAAGCCGCCTGCGCCTCCCCTTCGGCATTCTTGGTTGTAAACTCAATCTTTCCGTTCAGCACGTTGCGACGGAAAAGATAATTCTCACACAGGAACTGCTCAACATCGAGCATTCCTTTCAGAGGGGCATTCATAGCCTCTCCATTCACAAGTAAAGTTTCATTCATAGCTCTTATACTTAGATTGGTTAATAAATAAAAAAATTTTCTCGTGTGCTTCTCACAGAACCAATTTCTACGAAAAAGCCCGCAAATATACTACATTTTTACGAACTACGCAAATTTTACGAGAAAAATAAACTAATTTTTTATTTATATAAAAAGTCCAGAAGAAGATAAAGGGTATATGTTGGGGTATATGTTAGGGTATATGGTGAACAAACATATACCCCTCAATAACCCCGATATCCATCGGTCCTCAGAACATATTAGGGTATATGTTAACGAAAAGAGCTTAATAGCTTAGTTGTTTAGTTGCTTAATAGAGTTTTGGTTATCGTTATCGTTTTCGTACGAAGTTATTTTCGTTTTCGTTGTTAACTTTCAATTCTCAATTCGATAAAGCCCTATTAAACTACTGACCTAAGCACGGCAGTGCTCCTCTCTCAACAAAGAATAAATCGTTCCAGATTATTCATAAGATCTCTTGGCGGAACGCCATAGGAGTTAGAAATGGGTCACTTGCCATAGCTTAATATCCCGGTGTTTATTAAAGCACTACTCAGCAAGAAAGCCTACATTTTTGGAAGTTTATTAACCATGAGGTAATCATAAGGTAACCATGAGGTAATCATGAGGTACTCCTGACGTGTTTCGAAACCAACTAAGCTACTAAGCTGAAACCCTGAACCCTGAACCCTGAACCATAAGTGTCATCAGCCATTTGTTTACCTACTTGTCACTATAGTGGCCCTCAGTTTCAATTACTAACACGACCAGCGTACTGTCATAGATATCATAGATGATACGGTCGTGGGCCGTAATATGACGGGAATAAGTTACGTCGTTTCCGCCCTTTAGAGCCTCTGGGTGTCCAATACCTGTTCGAGGGTGATCTGCTAACTCATGAAAAATCTTCTGGTATTTCTTAAAGAGCTGTGGGTTTGATTTTTTCCACTTCTTGATTACTTTCTCTGCTTCTGGTAAAACCTTAACCTCGTACATATTACAGCGATTCGAAATACTTGTCAATTTCTTCGTGAGACTTCAGGGACACGCCTTTCCCTTTCTTATATTCCTTCCTGGCATTCTCTATTTTAGCAGCCATAGCAGGGGTTATCGTCAGGTCATCATCTTCAATTGGGATGATGGCATACATCTTCTTGCTCCCTCGGTTGATGAACACATGCTCGCCAGCGTCTACAAGGTCAAACGAGCTAGCCATGTTCTTTCTGAAATCGGTGAATGTAAGTGACGTCATAATTCAATATTATTTGATGTTCTGCCGCAAAGATATTACATAAATCTGGAACCTCCAAGCGAATATGTACTTTTTTATGTACATTTTGATTATTAAAACTGAACATCGTGTTTCGAAAACCCCTAACCGATAACCGATTAAGCTACTAACCTACTAAGCAACTAAGCTGAAAAAAAATCTCAATTAAAGAAGTGCTGCTCTCTCAATAAAGAAAAGAACAGATCGCTCCAGAATATTCATAAGATCTCTTGACGGAACGCCATAGGAGAAAAACAGAACATGCGCAAAGCAATGGAATTATCGCTAAGTGGAGAAACCAATGCCACAAAAAACATTGATGTGCCTAATAGTGGTAAGTTTAACGCTCTTACATTGGGTGCCCTGAAGAAGACAAGTTATACCAGACTTTATTCGGAAAGTGAACTGAAGAAAGTACTGGAAATCTTTAACCACGACGTTCATGAAGAAAGAAAGAAAAATGAACGTGGGGCCTGGAAAGTGCGAATGATAAAGTTTTAACTATTAACGACCGTGCCAATGCTGCTGATGCGATACAAGCCTAACAGCATCATTATCGATACCACGCAAACAAAGAAGCAGAACCCTACTCCGATACCTTTTGCTGTGTCCTGCGCTAAGCGGTTGAAAGGATTAATCCGTTCTATCCGTGTCATCCGTGGTTAAAGAGGGCTGAAGTCTGAGGGCTGAGGGAGTTCTCAATTCGGAGACCGGGGTTGGGGATAGGCTTAAAAAGTAAACCGTAAACTGTAAACAGTAAACCGTAAACCGTAAACAGTAAACCGTAAATCTAAAAGTCTTTTCCTACGAATTCGGCTTCATTGCTCAGGGCACCTGACTTGGCCTTAGCTGTTGGCTGGCGGAAGTGATAGGAGATGCTGAAGACAATATTGGGATAAGTGGGACGCACCCACGTCTCGCTGCTCAGGAAAGTTTGCGTACGGAGGCTGTGGTAACGGGCCGTATGGAAGACATCATGCGCCACAAGACCCAGCTGCAGTTTGCCCTGTAGCAAAGTCTGACGGGCTGCCAAATCAAAATAGACATAGGGCTTCTCCGTGCCTTGCGTAAGGTGATTTCCTCCGACGAAGTGCCCGTCGAACTGGAGTGACGTGTTCTTGGCCAGACGGAAGTTATTAATCCATCCTATGGCACCCGTTGTACTATTGGTATCGGTGCATCCCTGATAGGTAGCACGGAAGCGATGGAAGAAGAGGTCACCGTTGGCCGTGAGTTGCCACCAAGGGGTGGGCTTCGTAGTAACCTGCACCTCAAATCCATTCAGCCATTCGTTTCCGGCATTAATGATACTATCCAGCGTTACCCCCACATCGTAGGCCCTACGGACATAATCCACTACGCCAGTCTCGCGACGGACATAGGCTGTGGCAGCTACCTGTGTATTTCCGAAGGTCTTACGCCACGAGAGTTCCAGCGAATGGATATATTCCGACTCAAGATCGGGATTGCCTATGATGCGTGTATGGTAGTCCTCGTAGGTAATATATGGCTCCAGCTTCCAGATGCCCGGTCGGTTGGTCCTGCGTGAATAGCCCAAAGTGAATGTGCCGGCCTTTGTGGTGTTATAGGCCAGATGGGCCGAGGGGTAAAGCTCGGTGTATATCTTATGCCGACTGGTGATGGTAGGCAGATCCATATCGTCTATAAGGTGGTCGACACGTAGTCCGGCATTGAACTGGAGGGGACCGATGCGATCGTTCACCTGAGCATAGCCACTGATAACCTGACGTCGGTAATAGAAAGGTGCATAGAGGTCGTCCTGCCACACGAACTGCTGTGTGGGCAGATTCCAATAACAAATGCGGTAGTCGCCTTCCTCGCTATATGTGGTATATTGCGAGCCCAGTTCGAGTATTCCCTGCGGACGGTAGTGCAGCTTATAGGAAAGAGCGCCGTCGCAATCCCAATGATGCTCGGTTTCGTAACCGCGCGTTCCTTCCATTCGTTCGCCTGCCAGATTGAACATATTGCTCTCGGTATATTCCTCCGAGAAACGGTCATACCGCAGGCGGTTGGAAAGGCTGATCTCATCGCCCCGTTCATTGAGTTTCCAGGTATAATCGACGGATGCCTGGAAGAGGTATTTGGTCAGTTTGTACCGGTCATGGCTGTCCATCACCTCCCTCAGGGAGAGGTTCGGGTTGAGCTCTGTTTCGTACAACATATCGCCTCCCCGGGGATTGATGGTACGACCTCCTTGCAGGTCGATAGCCAAACGGTGCCATCCTGTATTGAACTCGTAACCGCCCTGGCCTATATAGGTGCGGAAGTTACGGAAGCGTGTTCCGTCGGCAAAGGAACGGGCGGATGCTCCGCCTGCTGTGGTAAACTTCTCCTGCTGGAACTGACTTTTGTTATGGATATCCGAACCCTGGCCACCGACATATATATTATGGTGGCCCATGCGGTAATTAATCTTGGCGTCGAGGGAAAGAGTCGCCCAGGTTGAGGCCATACCGTTGACGGACACATCCCATCCCTCCGTCTCTGCCCTACGGGTTACGATATTGATGATGCCCACATCGCCATCGGTCTTATACTTGGCAGAGGGAGTGGTAAGAATCTCGATATCACGGATATTGGCAGCGCCTATCATCTGCAAGGCTTCTGTGCCCGTAAGGGGAGAAATCTTCCCATCTACATATACCAAGAAGCTCTGACTGCCGCGATAGGAAAGACTGCCCTCGGCATCCAGCACCACACCCGGGACGGCACGCAGCACATCCAACGCCGTCCCGCCCTGGGCAGTAAGCACCTGCGAGGCATCTATCTGCTGACGGTCCAAACGGTAGCTGATGCGCTGACGCTGTCCGTTAATGCTTATCTCGCGCATCAGGGTGGTGTCTTTTCGCTCCTGAGCCTGCAGGGTTATGGCTATCAGAAAGAGCAGGCTGGAAAGAAGTTTCTTGTGGATAGGTTTCATGTGGTTTCAGAAATTCAGACCATAATTCTGTTTCACCTCGCTCATAACGAAGGTGCTCTCGATGGCACCCACGTTCTCTATCTCGCCCAATTTGGTAAGGACAAATTCCTGGTACTGTCTCATATCCCGTGCGCGAACCTTTAACAAGTAGTCATAGGCACCCGAGGTGTTGTAGCACTCCGTAACCTCGGGGATGAGCATAATCCGACGGGTGAAGGCATCGGCTGTCTCGTGGTTTATCTGTTGGAGCTTCACCTTGCAAAAAACCAACAGGCTCTGGTTCAGCATCTCAGGATTGATGACTGCCACATAACGCTTGATGAAGCCCTGTTTCTCCAGTCGTTTCTGACGTTCGAAAACAGGTGTCGGGGTCAGGTTCACAGCATCTGCCAACTCCTTTGTGGTCAGCTTGGCATTTTTCTGCAGTGTCCTGAGTATCTGCAAATCTATTTCGTCCAGTCTAACCGGCACATTCGGAACTTTCATATTTTCTCGTTTCATTAGAATCCGCCAAGAGCGGTATAAAGATTGATAAGGGCCTTTTCGTCCTTCTTCGAACCGCCACACGATGAAAGCAAAACACAACAAACTGAAACAAAAAAGACTCTAAAAACTCCTTTCATGATACTTTTTTTCTTTATTTCATTAGTTTGAATGCGCAAATATACGTATTTTCACCTCGAAATGCCAAATTATTCCTGCTTTTTTTAGAGGATTATTCTTTCCATGGTATAATTCCTGCCCACAAAAAGAACTTTATTCCTGAAATCCAATATAGTACGATGCTTTTTTCTGAAGTTTATACAAAATTTGGAGGATATTACTACATTGCCGTACCTTTGCAGCAGAAAAAATGAAGAATAACAGCCTCTCCCCTAACCCCTCCCCCGAGAGGGAGGGAAAAAATAACGAAGAGACCGCTAAACGGAATTAGAATAAATCGTAAATGGTAAATTGTTAAATAGTAAATTATATTGATTATGAGTACAAAGAAGAATTACCGTTTTGAGACATTGCAACTACATGTAGGTCAGGAACAGGCCGACCCCGCAACCGATGCCCGCGCAGTACCCATCTATCAGACCACGAGCTACGTTTTCCACAACTCCCAGCATGCCGCCGACCGCTTCGGCCTGCGGGATGCAGGTAATATCTACGGTCGTCTGACCAACTCTACACAGGGAGTTTTCGAAGACCGCGTAGCAGCCCTCGAAGGCGGTGTGGCAGGATTGGCTGTCGCATCTGGTGCTGCTGCCATCACTTACGCGCTTCAGAATATTGTGCAGGCTGGCGATCACATCGTAGCTGCCGACAACCTGTATGGCGGTTCTTACAACCTCATCACCCATACCCTGGCTACGCAAGGCATTACAAACACCATTGTAAATGTAAACGACCTTGCAGCCTTAGAGGCCGCCATACAGCCTAACACCAAGGTGGTTTATGCTGAGACTTTCGGCAATCCGAATTCCGACGTACTGGATCTGGAAGGCGTTGCCGCAATAGCTCACAAGCATGGCATCCCCTTCATTGTGGACAACACCTTCGGAACACCTTATTTAATCCGTCCGCTGGAGCATGGGGCTGACATCGTGGTACACTCAGCCACCAAGTTCCTGGGCGGTCACGGAACCTCTCTGGGCGGTGTCATCGTAGATGGCGGCAAGTTCGACTGGAAGAAGGACCCCGACAAGTTCCCAACATTGGCTAAGCCCGACCCATCCTATCATGGCATCGTCTTTGCCGATGCAGTAGGCGCTGCTGCCTATGTTACCCGCATCCGTGCCGTCATTCTGCGTGATACCGGCGCAACCCTCTCACCCTTCAATGCCTTCATCCTCTTGCAAGGTGTTGAGACCTTGAGTCTGCGCGTAGAGCGTCACGTAGAAAATGCCCTGAAGGTGGTCGATTTCCTCGCCAGCCATCCCAAGGTTGCCAAGGTGAACCATCCCGCTCTGCCCAGTCATCCCGACCATGCACTCTATCAGAAGTACTTCCCCAATGGTGGCGGCAGCATCTTCACTTTCGAGATTAAGGGCGGTCAGGAAGAGGCCTGGAAGTTCATCGATGCCCTGCAGATCTTCTCCCTGCTGGCTAACGTGGCTGATGTGAAGAGTCTGGTAATCCACCCCTACACCACCACCCACTCACAACTCTCGCCTGAAGAACTGGCCGAGCAGCATATCACGCCCAGCACCGTCCGACTGAGCATCGGTACAGAGCATATCGACGATATCCTGGATGACCTTTCACAGGCACTGGGTCAAATTTAAAGTTGAGAGTTCAGGGTTTAAAGTTTAGAGGCAGTCCAACCGCCACAGACTCTAAACTCTCAACCGTAAACTGTAACGTAATCTGCCAAATCCGTCCCAAAGATTTGGCAGATTGCGTTAAAAAGCGTATTTTTGCACCCTGTCAAAACCTATCCTCAGATGAAAGATTATATCATAGCCGACAATCAGGAACTTACACGCTATGCCCTGGAACACCTCATCAACGAAGACCAGGAGCATCAGTTGTTCTATGCCTGGAACAGAACAGCGTTGGTGAATCTGCTTGCAGAACACACCAATGCCATAGTTCTACTGGATTACACCCTTTTCGATTTCGCCGACGAAGACCAACTCCTTATAGTGGCTGAACGCTTCTCGCAATCGCAATGGATATTACTGAGCGACGAGCTCACGCCCCAGTTCCTACGTCGGGTGACATATTCCTCACGCCAGTTCAGCATCGTCTTCAAAGACGGTTCTCTGGGCGAGATCCGTCAGGCCTTAATAGCTACTGATCGTCATGAGCGTTATATTTGCCAACGGGCATTGGAAGCCATTATCAGCCAGCAGCAGGAGGAGGAAAAGCCCGACCTTCTGACAGCCACCGAAGTGGAAATAGTACGTGCCATCGCGCAGGGCAAGACCACCAAGGAGATTGCCGCTGAGCGTTTCTCAAGCATCCACACCATCACCACGCACCGCAAGAATATCTTCCGAAAACTGAACGTCAACACCGCCCACGAAGTAACGAAGTATGCCCTTCGTGCCGGCCTCATCGACTCCTCAGAATTTTATATATAACAGGTAATCCATTCGCTTACTTAATCGCAACCTTTTTCCCGTTCCGGATATAGATTCCCTTGGGCAATTTGGAATTAACTTTGCGTCCGCTCAGATCGTAAACTGCACCATCATAGCGTTCTGGTGTCTGGCGGCTCTGCTCTATGTCGGCAATGTCTGTCGGATCGGCTTCGTCGAACCACTGGAAGAACTCGCCGTAGGTGCCAGTGCCGGTGAGAAAGACATAGAAGGTTACCCCAGTGTCAATATGGTCGGTAGTGATGCTGTCATCTATTCTGTAGAGTGAGCCTTCGCCGCCAGGGTGGGCATCACGGAATGACAGATAGTTGGCAAAGGGTACCACCATGTCGCCCCTGGAGTGGACAAACTGAATGCGGTGCTTGGGCTCCCACCCGTTGCAGAGGCTGTTTTCTGACAGGGCACGATGAAGATCTACATCCATCGTCTTATCACCTAAAAGCAGTTCTGCCCTACGGGAAATTGCCTGTTCTATCGCCATATATTTCTGATTTCTGGTGCAAATTTACTGATTTTTCTCCAATATACCATACACATGGTATGTTAAATGACATGATGGGGGGATTGTAGGAACACCGGAACCGCCGTACCTTTGCACTGTCGTTCAACGTCAACGATAACGATAACATTAACTACTAACCCCTCCCACAGGAGGGAGAAGAATTAAAAGAGTAAAGAACTATAAACATTATAATACTATTAAGATTATGAAGACAATGAAACGAATGCGAATGCAGGGCTGTTGTTGTACGATGATGATGACAGCAAAGAACGGGAGAGTGTATAATATAATAGGTATAGAACAAGTTAAAAAGAAACATTATGAAAAGAATAGCATTAGCAACAGCATTTATATTGAGCATCCACACCAGCAATATTTGGGCTGAGAGTAGCAACAACCCCACAGAGGCGCCCAGCGTGAGCAATGTGCATTATGTAAAAGCACCCCGATTTGCCCGCCCGCTGGTAGAAAAGTGGATTACAGAATATGCCAAGACACAGCCAGGGGTTGAGTTCCAGATAGCTAAGGGCAATCAAAATCAGGATAACATAGACTTGAACGTTGTTTTCAACAGTAATGACTCAATAGAAGAAAACAACAACAATATCATTTATTTTGGCGAATTCGCCGTTCTACCCATCACGGCCAATGGCAGCGAAGCTGCAAAAGTACTGGAGGGTAAGCATCTGAACTCGAAGAAACTAAAGCAACTTTACTTCCTGAACGAAGATTTTGACGAGGACGTAAAGAAAATCAAGCAATTCGAGAAACTTGTTATCTATAGTGGCAGCAACGCAACATCGATAGCGACATCCTTTGCACACAACTTCGGTGAAGAGAGTACCAACTTCCGCGGAAAGCGCATATCGGGCGACGACCTTTTTCTGAATACTGCGCTGGCTAAAGATCCATTGGGCGTCTCGTTCAATGCCCTGCCCAACATCTTCGACCTTGGGAGCCGGCATGTGAAAGGTGAGTTGTCTATTATCGGCCTCGACCTAAAGAAGAATCTGGAGGAAAGCTTCTCGGACAAAGGAACTTTGGACGATATCATCGATGCTCTGGAGCAGGGAAAGGTGCAGGAGGTCCCGACACAGAAGATTGGCGTGCGGTACAAGCAGGCTGACGAGGAGGTGGAGCGCTTCCTGAGCTGGGTGGTTACCAACGGCACGAAGTATAACCACGAGTACGGATTGTTGAATCTGAAATAAAAAGATTGCCCCCTTTTGGGGGCAACACGGAAACGTTAACGGAAATGACAAACAATAGGTTTCAGGTTATTAATGATAACCGAAACGACCGATAACCGATAACCGATAAACAATAAACTTTAATATATATGGTAAAAAGATTATTTATTGCAACATTCGTTGCGATCAGCCCCCTATTGGCCTTAGCCCAAAACCAGATAAAAGGACATGTAGTAGATGCTCGCACAGGCGAGCCGTTGATAGGAGCTACGGTCACCATCAAATCAACCAAGCTGGAAGGTGTTGTAACCGATTTAGACGGAAACTTCCTTATTGAGAGTAACGCAGAAGCGCCATTGACGCTAAAAGTAAAGTACATAGGCTACCGCGAACAGGACGTGGATGTCTATGACTTTGAGGAGCCCGTAGAGATTGCCTTGGTGGATAATGCCAACAAAATGGGCGAGGTTGTTGTGGTGGCCTACGGTACACAGAAGCGTAAGGCGCTGACCGGTGCTGTGACTACAGTCAAGAATGATGCGCTGTTGCAGACTTCCACTTCATTTGATAACATATTGGGCGGTGCGGTGGCCGGTCTGGACGCGACAGCTTCATCCGGTCAGCCGGGCTCGGCCCTGAACATCCGCATCCGTGGCGGTAACTCTATCAACGGCGGTAATGAGCCCCTGTATGTGATAGACGGTGTGCTGATATACAACAACAGCGATGCTACCACCACGGGAAATTCCTATGCAGGCAGCAACTTTAACCCGCTGGCCTCTATCAACCCCTCTGACATTGAGTCCATAGAGGTGCTGAAGGACGTTTCGGCCTCTGCCATTTATGGTTCACGTGGTGCCAACGGTGTGATTATTGTTACTACCAAGAACGGTAAGAAGGGTAAGCTGAAGGTGGACTACGGCTTCTCATTAGGTGTATCCAATGTGCGTAAGAAGCTGGATTTGCTGGATGCGCAGCAATGGGGCGACCTGTATCTGGAGTTAGCTACCGATGCACAGAAGACGGCTACTGGCGTAACGCCCGAGGCTGTGGCAGCATGGGGTAAGGGCTATGACTGGCAGAGCGAGTTGTTCCACACAGCGCTGACACAGCAGCATCAGTTGTCAGTCAGCGGCGGATCGGACAAGGAGCGCTTCCTGATTTCGGGCAACTACATCAATCAGGACGGTATTATCAAAGGTACGGACTTCAGCCGCTTTGGCGGTCGCATCAACTACGAGCGTGACCTGTTCAAGGGCGTAACGGTGGGTGTGAAGGCCAATGTTTCGAAGACAATACGTGACGGACAGCAGGGTCTGCGCGGTATGGCAGGTAACTTCAGCGGGTTGCTGGATAAAGCGCTGCGTTCCTCGCCTGCAGTGGCTATCTACAGGCCAGACGGTTCATGGAACTATGAGAACCCCTTTGAGTCAGGTGACTTTGTGCGCAACGAGCATACCATTAACCCCATAGCAGACCTGGTGGATGTGTCGGCCCAGACAAAGAGTGACAATGTGCTGGTATCGGGATTCCTGTCATGGGACATCATCCCCGGCCTGACCTTCCGCACGCAGGGTTCGGTAAACATTATCAATACACGCCAGAATATCTTCGGCGGTGAATATACACAGATCGGTTTCAACTCTGACGGCTATGGTGCCATAGGCTCCAAACGGTCTGAGAGCGACCAGTTCGAGGCCACGCTGACCTGGAAGAAGAAATTCGGCATCCACGAGCTGGAGGTGCTGGGCGGCTATACCTATCAGCAGGAGAAGAACGAGCGTCTGCTGGCCTCTACAGCCTACTATGCCAACGAGAACCTGGGCTACCAGAGCCTGCAGTCGGGCTCACAGTATGTGGCTACCGAGTCAAACTTCCGCAACTCGGTGCTGTACTCCGGTATTGGCCGTATCAACTACTCGCTGCTGGACCGCTACCACCTGACAGCTACCCTGCGTGCCGATGGTTCCAGTCGTTTTGCCAAAAATAACAAATGGGGATGGTTCCCTTCACTGGGTGCATCATGGAATGTGAATGAGGAGAAGTGGCTGAAAGGGGTCAAGTGGATTGAGGACCTGAAGCTGCGTGCCAGCATCGGTACAGTGGGTAACCAGGAGATTGGCGATTACCGTTTCCTGTCAACCTATGCTGCCACCCACTACTTCTTCGGTGGAACAAAGAACATCGGTTACTACCGCTCAGGTCTGGGCAACGATGACCTGAAATGGGAAAGCACTACCTCATATAACCTGGGCTTCGACCTGAATATCCTGAAGGGCCGTGTAGGATTCGTCTTCGATTATTATCGCAAGAAGACCTCTGACCTGCTGTTGGAGATTCCCGTGGAGCAGACAACAGGATTCAGCACGCAACTCTCTAACATCGGTAACGTAAAGAACGAAGGAGTGGAGTTTGCGGTAAATGCCTCACTCTACCAGAAAAATGATTTCTCTTGGAATGTCTATGGCAATATCGCCCACAACAAGAATACGGTTACCAGCCTGGGCGGTTCGCAGAACGAGATTATAAACGGCAACACCATCATCCGCGTGGGTGAGGCTCTGGGTACTTACTACGGTTGGCAATATGACGGCGTTGTACAGCAGGGCGATGACCTCAGCAAGGTGCCTGCTCCTTCTTCAAAGCCTGCCGTTGAGTACGGTGATGCCAAGTGGGTGGACCAGAATGGTGACGGCGTGGTGGATCAGGAGAATGACCGCGTGATATTGGGCTCTACCCAGCCTGACCTTACCTACGGCTTCGGTTCTCAGCTACGCTATAAGAAGTGGGATCTGAGTTTCAATTTCCAGGGTTCATACGGCAACCAGCTGTACAACCGCCTGCAGCAGGCACTGGAAACTCCCAACATCAGCTACAACGGCTCTGTCCGTCTGCTGGACCGCTGGACGCCCGGGCACACGAATACGGATGTTCCCCGTGCCTACGTGGGCAGTTCTACCGCCCTGTATCTGGACAGCCGTTACATAGAGGGTGCCAGCTACCTGAGACTGAAGAACCTGCAGCTGGGTTACACACTGCAGCCTAAACTGAAGAACAACAAGAAGCTGGGTATTTACCTGTACGCTTCGGCCCAGAACCTGCTGACTATCACCAGCTACAGCGGTTACGATCCCGAATACAGCGGCTACACTGACAATGGTGTCTATCCTGCCGCCCGTACCTTCACC
>JAFXZY010000013.1 GCA_017541025.1 Bacteroidaceae bacterium
AGTTTGCAGAGGAAAGGAACCTTGCGAGAAAGAGCGTCAATGTCTGACATCTTGAAGTCAACTTCGCCTTCCTGTGCAACAGCAAGGAGGTGGAGAACAGTGTTAGTAGATGCACCCATAGCGATGTCAAGAGTCATAGCGTTAAGGAAAGCCTGACGAGTAGCAATAGAACGAGGAAGAACAGATTCGTCGCCGTCCTCATAATATGCGAAAGCATTCTTTACAATGAGTTTTGCTGCATCTTTAAAGAGCTGTACACGGTTTACGTGAGTTGCAAGTATTGAACCATTGCCAGGTAATGACAAACCGATTGCCTCAGTAAGCGAGTTCATAGAGTTGGCAGTGAACATACCAGAGCATGCTCCACATCCAGGACACGCACATTGTTCTATCTCCTTGAGTTCCTCGTCTGAAACTGTTGGGTCACCACCTTTAACCATGGCTGTGATAAGGTCTGCGTTCTCACCCTTATACTGACCAGCCTCCATAGGACCGCCAGAAACAAAGACAGCAGGAATGTTAAGACGCATTGCTGCCATCAGCATACCTGGTGTAACCTTATCGCAGTTAGAGATGCAAATCATAGCATCAGCCTTGTGAGCATTAACCATATACTCCACAGAGTCGGCAATTACATCGCGTGATGGCAAAGAGTAGAGCATGCCGTCATGTCCCATTGCAATACCATCATCTACAGCGATGGTATTAAATTCTGCTGCATAGCATCCAAGAGCCTCAATCTCCTTCTTTACAATCTGTCCGATCTCATGCAGATGGGTGTGACCAGGAACAAATTGTGTAAAAGAGTTGACTATAGCGATGATAGGCTTGCCAAACTGTTCGTGCTTCATTCCGTTAGCAACCCATAGAGCTCTTGCTCCTGCCATACGGCGACCTTCTGTGCAGACACTGCTGCGAAGTTTATTTTTCATAATGGTTTTGTTATTTTTATTAATCGTTTTCTTCGAGTTTGCTATTGCGCACATAATTTTATATGTACGTACACGCACGTGTGCGCGCAGATTGAATGCAAAATTACTCATTTTATGGTAATTAACCAAGAAAATGAGTAATTTTCTTTTGTGCTGTTATGAAATTATAACTAAAAATCTTTATTCTTCGTCTGCCTCGAGATTTTGAGGGTCTAATATGTGTAGTTGGAAAGCTCTCGTTACTAACCTTAACGCATTGACACTCTGCTTATGTCCATTAGGAAAGAGCTTTTGTATGAGGTCGGCTTGTCTTTTCTCAAGACTCTTAACGCCGAAAGGCATTCCTCGAAGACCTGTTATCTGTTCTTTGGTGTATCCTAATGCCAGATGACGTAAGAAACGTTCGTCATATTCGTCAATGCTATATCCGATGCTTGCCTCCTGTCTCAGTATCTCTCCTGATATGCTGTTCCTGAAATTGTTGACGATAACCTCCATTATAGGCTGGTTGAATACATACTTCTTTCCAGACATTACATTGATTACGTCTGTTCTGGTAAGCATTTCTCCAGTCTTAAGAATTATACCGTCTGCACCAGCATCAAGCACGTCCACCCAAAGTTTTTCGTTGAGTATCTCGCCAGTGAATACTAACACTTTTACGTTCTTGTGCTCGGCTTTAGTGTTTCGGCAGAGTTCTACACCGATGGTAGTGCTACCTTGTAATCCCAAGTCAAGTAGAACCAGGTCAGGTTCAGCCGTCTTCATCAGTTTAAGATATTCAGCTTCTGTTTGTGCTGTACCTATAATCTCAGCTTCGGGTACTTCAGCCCGAAGCAGTCCCTCGGTGCCTTTCATCTCCAGTGGCACGTCTTCTACTATTACGACTTTGAAATTGTCCATTGTGCTAATGGTGTTTAGGATTGTTGTGATATACTGAATAACCAAAAAAGGTTACAAACGCTTAGTTAAACGAATGCAACCTTCTATCTTTTTTAATGCAATTCTCTATGAGATTTATTATCCCTTGAAGAATGCGTCAACTTCCTCATTACGAACCATGTGCTCGTCAAAGATGTAAGCGCCAGTCTTAGGGCTTTTTACCATCTTGATAACCTTTGTGTAAGCGCGACCGTCCGATGAACCTTCATGGAGGGTAGCGACCGCTTTCTTAGCCATAGTTAATTATTTGAATTTAAAATGTTAATCCTTGAAACGCAATTACTTAATCTCCTTATGAAGAGTCATCTTCTTGAGGATAGGGTTATACTTCATCAACTCAAGACGCTCAGGAGTGTTCTTACGGTTCTTTGTTGTAATATAACGGCTTGTACCTGGCAAACCGCTGTTCTTTATCTCGGTGCACTCCAGAATTACCTGTACACGATTACCTTTTGCTTTCTTTGCCATGGTGCTTATTCTCCTATTACTTTAATATCTTTCCAATCTACGTAGCCTTTTGCTACAGCCTGCTTAAGGGCTGCATCAAGACCAACTTTGTTGATCATACGCAGGCCAGCAGCAGAAATCTTAAGGCTGATCCAACAGTCCTCCTCTACATAGAAGAACTTCTTAGAGAAGAGGTTCACATCGAAGCTGCGCTTTGTGCGGTGCTTAGAGTGAGAAACATTGTTACCGATCATTGCCTTCTTGCCGGTGATTTGACAAACTTTAGACATCTCTATCTTTTACTTTTTTAAGATCGTTAAGTGATACTTATTCCAAACAGTGTGCAAAGGTACTACTTTTTTCTGAATTGACCAAAGATTACATTTTAGACAATCCGATTTTAAAGTTTTTTAATAATTTAAATCAAGTTTCTCAAGGCAAATTATAGAAGTACAATGCCGTTTTCAGTTATTTCTATAAGGTGGCGCTTATATAAATTGCCTATTGCCTGTTTGTATGTACGTTTGCTCACGCCGAACTGTGCCTTAATTTCTTCTGCCGAACTTTTGTCACCCAACCAGCATCGTCCACCTCGTGATTCGAGATATTTTAGCAGTTTGGCTGAGAAATCGGTAGTATGCTCGCGTCCACTTTTCTGTAAAGCACAGTCAACTTTGCCGTCTGGACGTATATTAGAGATAAAACCACGCACCTTGTCACCTGTATGCAGTTGTGTAAACACTTGAGAGTCATATAGTAACCCTGCATATTTATTGTCAATGATAACTTTAAAGCCTAAGTCGGTCTTTTGCCATACAAGCAAGTCTACTTCTTGACCAGGTGCGTAATCTGCAGGCAGGGGTTCTATGAATTTTTCTACCTTTGCAGAAGCCATAATGCGATAGCTTTCCTCATCTATATGCACGTGTACAATGTAGGAGTGTCCTTGCTGCATCCTGCGTTTTTGTTCGCGGAAGGGGCAGAAAAGGTCTTTCATAAGCCCCCAGTCAAGGAATGCTCCGAATTCGTTGACCCATGCCACTTCAAGATATGCAAAATCGCCAACCATAGCCTTTGGCTCTTGCGTAGTGGCTATGAGTCTTTCCTCATTATCAAGATACAGGAACACCTCTATTTCGTCACCCACTTCAAGGTTTTCAGGCACATAACGTTCAGGCAAAAGAATCTTGCCTTCATAGCCACCACCCTCAAGGTATATGCCGAAATCCACCTTCCACGCAGCTTTCAGCGTATTTTTCTGTCCTAATTTCAAATGTGCCATAAGTCTATAATTCTTCTGTGTTAGGTAAACTTATTGTACCATCAACAATATGTATGGTTCTGTCTGTGAGCTTAGACAATTCCTCATCGTGGG
>JAFXZY010000072.1 GCA_017541025.1 Bacteroidaceae bacterium
TGCCATCGTCTTGAAGATGGCATCCGGGTGTCCTTCCTGATAACCGCAGAACTCCATCAGACGCAACAGAAGGAGCGATTTCTCCTTGGTGCGTATCTCTCCTTGCAGACTGGAACAGATGGTTGTAACCGTTTGCCGACTATCCATATCGTCGGCCAGATCATAGGCCATACGCATGTCGTCGTACAAATTGAGATAAATATCTGTGTTGCGAACACCGAAATGACGACGCAGATAATTGACGAGCATTTCCTTGGCTCGTACCTCATCTACCTGTTCCTCTTTACCGAATAAAGCAAACAAGCTGATGAAGCTTGATAATATAACGTCTGTCATTCCTTTTTCCTATACATATTATTATGCAAAATTATGAAAAATATTAGAATAGAACTACGTTATGGTCGTTAAAATTAATTAAAGTAGTGATAATTCAATTATATTTAGTACCTTTGTACCCAAAACAAACAAAAAGAATAATTATGTCACAAGCAATTCAGAAAACTCTTCGCGACAGCGCCGCTATGCGTTGGACCGCCTTGCTGCTCTTGGCACTGGCCATGTTCTGCAGCTACATCTTCATGGACATCCTCTCTCCCATCAAGGACCTCATGCAGGAAACCCGCGGATGGGACAGCGCCTCATTCGGTCGTATGCAGGGCGCCGAGGTATTCCTGAACGTTTACGTCTTCTTCCTCATCTTTGCCGGTATTATTCTGGACAAGATGGGTGTACGCTTCACAGCTGTGCTCTCTGGAGCCGTAATGCTGGTGGGCGGTCTGATTAAATGGTACGCCGTTAGCGATGCTTTCATCGGTACTGGCTTGGAGGCATGGTTCACCAACAATCTCAACTGGAACGGCGACCTGCCCATCATCGGCGCTATCCTGCCCTTCTGCGATGGCATGCCCGCCTCTGCTAAGTTGGCAGCCTGTGGTTTTATGATCTTTGGTAGCGGCGTAGAAATGGCAGGTATTACCGTAAGTCGTGGTATTGTTAAATGGTTCAAGGGTCGTGAGACCGCCTTAGCTATGGGTTCCGAGATGGCTTTGGCTCGCTTAGGTGTTGCCACCTGCATGATTTTCTCGCCCTATTTTGCCAAGTTGGGTAGCCAGGTTAGTGTAAGTCGTTCCGTTGCCTTTGGCGTCGTACTTTTGTGTATCGCCCTCATCATGACCATCGTTTACTTCTTTATGGATAAGAAGCTGGATGCTCAGACAGGCGAGGCCGAAGAGAAGGACGACCCCTTCAAGATTGCCGACCTTGGCAAGATATTCACCAGCCTCGGTTTCTGGCTCGTAGCTCTGCTTTGTGTGCTCTATTACTCAGCCATCTTCCCCTTCCAGAAGTATGCCGTGAATATGCTCCAATGCAACCTCACCCTTAATCCCGCCGAGGAAGGAACCTTCTGGGCCGACAGTTCTGTAACCCTGATACAGTATATTATCATGCTGGTTGTTGCCATCTGCGCCTTTGCCAGCAACTTCTCCAAGAAGAAGAACCTCAAGTACGGTCTGATGACCATCGCCGCCATCACCTTGGTAGTTTACTGCTATATGGGTTACATGCGAGGTACCGCCGAGACCATCTTCGCCGTATTCCCCCTGTTGGCTGTTGCCATCACACCTATCCTCGGAAGTTACGTCGACCACAAAGGTAAGGCTGCTTCTATGCTCATGCTGGGAAGCAT
Source organism: Bacteroidaceae bacterium (assembly GCA_017541025.1). GTDB lineage: Bacteria > Bacteroidota > Bacteroidia > Bacteroidales > Bacteroidaceae > Physcousia. Next base: position 1,688 of record JAFXZY010000072.1, read on the forward strand.
CCTGTTGGTTATCTGTCACCTCACCTTCGCCTTCATCCTGCCCGCCTTCGAGGGCAATGCCGTTGGCGGAACTATTGTAGCTTACGTAACCATCCTTGTGCTTGGTGCCAGTTTCTCTTTGGTACCTGCCGCCTTGTGGCCTTCCGTTCCCAAGTTGGTCGATGAGAAAATTATCGGTTCAGCCTATGCAGCTATCTTCTGGATTCAGAACATCGGTCTGGGCCTCTTCCCTGCCCTTATCGGAATGGTCTTGAACAATACCAATCCCGAAGGCACAGCAGCTCACGAACTGGACTATACTTGGGCACTTATCATGTTGGCCGCTTTAGGTATTGCCGCCCTGCTTATTTCTATTTACCTGAAAGCCGTTGACAAGAAGAAAGGATATGGCCTTGAGGAGCCCAATATCAAAGAATAAAGTGACACAATAAGTTTTGTTTTTGTTGTCACTTTGGAGGCAAAAACAAACAAAAACCCGCTTTGTAATGTTAAATAGCGTTAAATCACATTACAAAGTGGGTTTTTTCTTGTCGAAAACTTGCACGGTATGGAAAATCGCCGTACCTTTGCACTGTGTGTTTTTCATAGTATTAGATTTAAGGTTAACAAAGGTTGGGCTACAGCGGTAGCCCTTTTTTTTGTCTTTATGCGAAAAACACCCTGAATTTCACCTCTTTTTCGGCAGGATTTTCGAGATTTTCCTGAGATAGGCATCTGCATACTGGCGCATACCAAGGTCGTTGGGATGAAGCCCCTCCACCATAGAGTCCTGCGTAAAGTTCAGCTCCTTGTGAGTCAGCAGATACAGACCCTTTACACCATTAGCCTTCATTGCCTCGTAAGCCCGGCGTTGTTCCTTATTCGAATTTGTGTACCAGTCAAGGGCCTGCTTCGAACTGATGCCATTGGCATAGTCATGCTCCACCAGCAAGATGGGCGCCTGGCTGTGCTCTCGAAGAATGTCCACACCCTTTAAGAGACGGTCGTATATAAGCTCGGAGCGCTCCGTTGACATATTAGGCAGACAGTCAAGGATGAACATCCGGGCATCTATCTCGACCATGAATCGGAATAGTTCCTCCTCTATGAGCGCGTTGCCCGAGAAACCCAGGTTGATAACCGGATAGCCGCTCTCGCGATGCACAATGTTGGTCCATGCCATACCTGTTCTGGAGGCGCAAGCGCCCTGGGCAATACTGGTTCCGTACACCACAATGGGCTTATCCTCCTTATTGGAAGGAATGAATTGCAGTCCCCTATCCTCAGGCACGCCAATCTCCATCCACGAAACCTCGTTGTACAACGGCAGGAAGAGTTCAAAGTCGTAGCCTCGCTCCTCACCCGTAAAGTAAGTTATGTCCTTGAACTCATAGTTGATGGTGTCCTTGAACGATACGTTGAACCTGCTGGCGCACCAGCGCAACTGTCCCTTGGCATCCGTAGCGTAGAGGTCGAGGCCCGAAACGCCCGTCGAAGGCATGTGGAACATCGATCGTCCGCCTGTAACCGTGTAGCGCACCTTAATGCTGGGCGAATTAGTATGGAAGCAGATAGAGAGTCCCGCTGCCTGCTTCGACAGATTCCATACGGCCCCTCTCACTACCCCTTCTGCCCGTGGTGGCAGACGGTGGTAAGTATCCTTCAGTTCGCCTTTCCACCAGCGCCCGTGAATGGTATTCTCTCCCGCCTCAAGCGGATTCTGCCATCTGGTCTGTGCCGCAGCACCCAGACATACCAGAGTAACTAAAAAGCCAATAATTGTTTTCCTGTTCATAGTGTTATTGTTTTTGGTTTACGGTATGCAAAGTTACGATTAAGTGAGAGAAGAACAAAATAAATCAGAATTTATTTTTTCTTCCGAGCGAGAGTAAGTTGGGCGTAAGCCAAAGTTACTATGTTTGCATTCGAAAATACCAAAAGTCAATTAAAGAAGCGTCAAATCTGAGAATTATTCCGCACCTTGAGGTGCAGAGAACCTCTCCGCTACGCTTCAAGAACCTCAGCATCTCGCGGTGCGTGAAA
>JAFXZY010000073.1 GCA_017541025.1 Bacteroidaceae bacterium
CTCTAATCCCTAATCCCTAATCCCTAATCTCTAACCCCTAATCCTTTTTATCTGATTTTCAGCGTCACTATGGTAAGGGCTGCAAGTATTATGGTTATAATCCAGAATCGGACTGTTATCTTCGACTCTAACCAACATCCTTTTGGCCAGTTGATGAGTACCTTGAAGTCGGCAGGAAGCTGGCCGGGTGCCACTCTGAACGTGTCATGTATGGGTGCCCGCTTGAAGACACGCCACTTTTCTCCTCTCTTGTTGCCCATTTTCGCGTATCTGGTCTGAAGCAAGACACTCACGCTCTCCATAAAGAATATGAAGCAAAGCAGGGGAATCAGCAGTTCTTTGTGTATGATGATGGCAGCAACGGCAATAATACCGCCAATGGCCAGACTGCCTGTATCGCCCATGAATATCTGGGCAGGGTAGGCATTGTACCACAGGAAACCGATTAATGCTCCTACGAATGCCAATAGGAAGATTACCATCTCTTCGCTGCCTGGAATAAACATGATGTTCAGGTATCCAGCCATTACAATATGACTGCTTACGTATGCCAGAATTGCCAATGCTACGCCAATGATTGCTGAATTGCCTGCGCACATACCGTCCATCCCGTCGTTCAGGTTACATCCGTTGCTTACAGCCATTACCACAAAGGTGGTCATAAACACAAAGAATATCCATCCGGCTGCAGTACGGTACCTGCCTAAGAAACGGAACAAGTCGCTATATTGCAGGTTGTTGTTCTTTACAAAAGGAATGGTGGTTATGGTGCTCTTTACAGCTTCTCTTTTGTATGTTACCTCTTCTGTAGGGTTCTGAACTTCTGCTTTCACATTCTCGCGCACAACGGCATCTGGGCTTAACCATAAGGTAAGGCCGATGATAAGTCCTAACAGAGCTTGTCCGGCCAGTTTGTATAATGGACGTAAGCCGTCTTTTGTATATTTCATCTTAATATAGTCATCAGCAAAACCGATTGCTCCTAACCATACAGTTGTTAAAATCATCAGCAGCATGTATATGTTACGTAATCTGCCCAATAATAGACAGGGTACCACTGTTGCGATGATGATAATCAAACCACCCATAGTAGGAACGCCCCTTTTCTCTACTCCGTATGGGTCGATGTTTGCGCTGCGCTGGGCCTCATTGATTCCGTGCCTCTTCATCCATTTGATGAAATACTCTCCAAACCAAACTGATATGATTAAAGAAAGCACCAATGTTAAGAGCGCGCGGAATGAGATATATGACCAGAGGTGAGCACCGCTCACTCCATATTCGCCTAAGTATCTGAATAAGTAATATAACATATTTTAGTTTACTGTTTACCGTTTACCGTTGAGGGCGCTGTGCGCCAATTGAGAATTGAAAATTGAGAATTGAAAGTTATCGTTTTCGTTTTGGTTTTCGTTTTCGTTAATTTTCAACTATATATTAAGCTTAGTAATGTTTTGCACCAGTCCAAATGCTTCCTGTATGATTTCGTGATCGTCAAAGTGATGCTTTACACCTTGGACAATCTGATAATCCTCATGTCCCTTTCCGGCAACCAGAACAACATCACCTGGCTGTGCCAGTATGCATGCGGTACGGATGGCTTCCCTTCGGTCAACAATGCTCAGCACTCCTTGGCGCTGTTTCTCAGTCAGTCCTGCCAGCATATCGTTGATAATTTCCTGAGGATCCTCAAATCTGGGATTGTCGCTGGTGATAATTACGCGGTCGCTATTCTTAACAGCCTCCTGTGCCATCAGGGGTCGCTTTCCCTTGTCCCTGTTACCACCGGCACCGCATACGGTCCAGCATTGACCGCGATGTTTCAGTACCTCGTTGATGGTGTCCAGGACATTCTTCAGCGCATCGGGTGTGTGGGCATAGTCAACGATAGCTGTTACGCCACTCTTGGAACGGATGGTTTCAAATCTTCCGTTAACCGGTTTCAATGCACTCAGATGAATCAACGTTTCCCTTGGGTCCATACCCATCGTGACGGCGGCTCCGTAGATAGCCAGCAGGTTGCTTACGTTAAAACGGCCCACAAACTGTACGCAAACCTCCTGGCCGTTAATCTCCAAGTTCATTCCCTCGAAGCTTTCTTCCAGAATCTTAGCCTTGAAATCGGCTGCCGTACGTGTAGAGTATGTCTTGACTGTTGCTTTTGTGTTTTGTACCATGATAAAGCCGTTTTTGTCATCAGCATTTGTGATGGCGAAAGCTCCCTTAGGCAAAGCGTCAAAGAATGCTTTTTTGGCATCTCTGTAGTTCTCGAAGGTCTTGTGGTAGTCCAGATGGTCGCGGGTCAGGTTGGTGAAGATGCCTCCCGCAAACTTCAAACCGCCAATTCTCTTCTGTGTCACGCTATGGCTGCTGACTTCCATAAATGCATATTCGCAACCTGCATCGGCCATTTGGCCCAGCAGTCGGTTTAATGTGATGGGGTCGGGTGTCGTGCATTCTGTGGGAACTGCTTCTCCGTCAATGTAGTTGCAGACGGTACTGCACAGGCCACATTTATACCCCATTCTCCTAAACATATTATATAATACAGTAGCGATGGTGGTTTTGCCATTTGTGCCCGTTACACCTATCAGCTTCATTTTTCTGGTAGGGTTGCCAAAGAAAGTTGTTGCTAAGGGACCTACCGCATCATCGGTTTTTTCGTATTGTATATATGTTACATCATCCTGAATATCGGCAGGCAATTCCTCGCAGACGATGCTTTTGGCACCAAGCTCTATGGCTTTGGCTATATATGTGTGTCCGTCAACCTGCGTTCCCCGCATAGCTACGAACATGTTCCCGCTTTTTATCAAGCGTGAGTCTATCTCAATCCCAGTTACTTCTATTTCTGTGTCACCTACAACTTTTGCGGGATGGCATACATTTATTAATTCTGTTAATTTCATAATTGTATGTTATTTCGAGATTTGTTCTAATTGTATTGTTATCGTCTTTCCTTTCTGGACAATACTGCCTGCAGGAATACTTTGGCTCTTTACTTGTCCTTTACCATGCAGATTCACCTTCAGTCCCCGTTTCTGCAATTCGTAAACAGCATCTCTTGCTCCCATGCCTGTTACGTCGGGAATCCTGTCTTCAGGAATGGAATCAATCTTGCTCTCAAGCAGCTCCCTGATGCCCAGTTCCTCCATTACAAGATTCGATTTCTTCTCCTGGCCTCGTACGGAAGTCGGAATATATACAGAGTTGGAATCGCTTACTTCCTTGACATCGTGGCTGTTGCCTTTCGACATGATGTACTGCGAGATTTCGCTGAACACAGGACCACACTGGCCACCTCCGGAAGCTGGCAGACCAGACTTTACGATACATACGATACAACTGTATTTAGGCGCTTCGCTGGGGAAGTATCCACAGAAGCTGACCATATACCTGGTGGTACCGCTATGATATCCGCCTCCTCCGGCTGCTGCAATCTGGGCTGTTCCTGTCTTTCCGCTAACCTTGAAGTACCTGCCGTTATTGCCGGCTTTCTTTCCTAAGCCTTTGCTGACCACCAGTTCCAGAATTTCCTGTATATCTGCCAAGGTGCTGGGTTTGCACATGCTTTCCTTGATAACCTCAGTGGGGAATTCACGAACCACTTGCCCGTCTTTCAGTTCGGCTGTCACGAATCGTGGCTTAACCATTTTTCCTCCGTTGGCAATTCCGTTGTAGAAAGTCAGTGTGGCGATAGGAGGCAGCATGGTCTCATATCCGATACTCATCCACGGAAGGGCCGTATTGCTCCAGTTCAACCAGAATCTGCCTTGTTTCTTGGGATGACGGACACGGGGCTCGCCTTTTCCTACGAAGGGAAGGTTAAGCGGAAGTCCTACGCCCAATTTGTTCAGGCCGCGAACATATCTGTCTGGGTCGTCCTTGTAAGCGTCGTCTATCAGCCTGCTCACTCCGATGTTCGAGCTGTACATCAGCACTTCTGGAACTGACAGGTTGCCGTAACCGCCTTTACGCCAGTTATGGTCTTTCATCCAACGTCCATGCATCTGGTAAATACCGCTTCCTGTCTCTACGCGCGTGTTCTTATTTATTTTACCATCGTCAAGGGCAACCATAATGCTGGCTGTCTTAAAGGTAGAACCTGGCTCCATAAGGTCGCTCACAGCATTGTTCTTACACTCGTAATACCCGTCGGACATTCTTGTCAGGTTCACAATAGCTTTTACGTCACCTGTCTTTACTTCCATCACCACAGCTATTCCTATTTCGCCGTTCACCTCTTTCAACTTGTTACGCAAGGCCCTGTCAGCCATATCCTGAATGTTGATGTCTAGTGTTGTCAGCAGGTCGTTACCGTTTTCGGGTGGCATATCTACGAATCTGATACGTTTGTTCAGGACCTTTGAGGAATGAGAGGTACCTGGTTTCCCTCGTAATATGCTGTCGAAACTCAACTCAAGTCCGCATTTTGCCTTGGCGCTGGAGTCGGCATACAAGTCGCCCAAGGTTCTGGATGCCAGCATACCGTATGGTTTCTTGCGCTGCATAATCTCCTCAGCATGGAATCCGCTTTTGTTGGAACTTTCCTTGAACATGGGCAGTTTCTTGCATTCTCTGTACTGAATGTACGTGGCAAGTTTCCCCGGGCAGATGTTCCAGGCAAATCTGCCACGCTGCTTTCCCTTCAGCAGGTGGTCCTTAAACCATGCAGCATCGTGATTCTGGAAGATTCTGGCCAACCCTTCTGATATGCTGTCCAAATCAGCTTTGAAGGCAGAATCTCTCCAGTGTTCTATTTTCTTCTTGCTTACAGAGTCGGGGTCGTAAACCTTGAAGTCCAAGTACAAACGATATACGGGGATAGAGCCGGACAGCACCTGACCGTCAGCCGAAAGGATGTTACCTCTGTTGGCTGGTATGGCAATATTCTCTGTGGTGAAGCGCTTGTCCACCTGCTCCCAATAGTTGCTCTGAGGGGGCAACATGGTATGAAGGGCTGTGCCAAGAATATATACGGCTACTATCGCAATCACCGCCAGGATGATGCGAAAGCGACCTATTGAATTATCGTTTTTAGCTGACTTCATTCGTTTCTTTTAATCGTTTGTAAGTTCGTAAACAGGATCGTTGGTGGAGCATAGCGTACTGTCTCCCATTGCTTTCAACTGTTCTTCCAACTGACTTTGACGGCAGCGTAGTGTTAATTCACTGTTCCTTGTCATGCTTTTGTATTTCCAGTCCTGTAATTCCTCATGTAGCTTGTCCTCTTCAATCATCTCGTTCTGTGCTTGATAGCGGTTTGTGATGTAGATGATGATGCCCAATAGGATTAATGCCAGTACACCCAGTTGACGCTTGAACCACAACCCGTTGATACTCAACGCCTGCAGCACATCTTTCAGATGCTCCATGTCCTTCTTCTCGCAATCATCCTCCTCGTTGACTAGGGCATTGTAGATCTTTTTTTTGCTGATTTGCTCCTCATCTTCAGGCACGAGCATCTCTTTCTTCTCCAGTTCCTCTATGTTATCGATCATCTTTTCCATTTTTCTCCAATTCTTAGTTTTGCCGACCGGCTGCGAGGATTCTGCTGTACCTCCTCTGCCGATGCTGTAATCACGTTTCTGTTCACAGCCTTCAGTGGCGCATTGCTTTGTCCGAACAAGTCAGTCTCCGTCTTTCCTTCCACATTTCCCGACTTGATGATGTTCTTTACCATTCTGTCTTCCAGCGAGTGATAGGTCAGAATGGAAATTCTGCCACCTGGGCTTAGTATCTCTACGGCTGCTGCCATCATTTGCCTGAGGGCAGACATTTCACCGTTTACCTCTATTCGTAAAGCCTGAAATACACGGGCCAGATCCTTTTTCTCTCTGTCGTAACCCAGGCAGGGTTTAAGAATCTCAGCCAACTGTCCTGTTGTTCCCATCTCCGTTGTGGCTCTTGCCTTTACGATGGTGGATGCCAGTTTCCTGCTATTTTTCAGTTCGCCGTATAGGTAGAATACGTCAGCTAACTGCTCTTCTGAATAATTCTTCAGTACGTCGCTTGCTCTCAATTTCGCTGTCTGGTTCATTCTCATATCCAACTTGGCATCGTAGCGGAAACTGAATCCCCGTTCTCCGTCGTCCAGATGATGACTGCTTACGCCTAAGTCGGCCAGAATGCCGTCAACCTGCTCTACGCTAAAGTATTGCATCCAGTTCTTTAGGAATCGGAAGTTGCTTCTGATAAACGTAAAAGAAGCCTTTCCGTATGCTTCTTCCAGTGGCTGAGCGTTCTTCTGGGCATCCAGATCCTGGTCGAAACTGTACAGATGTCCGCCTTTCCCTAATCTGCTCAGAATCTCTCTGCTATGCCCGCCTCCGCCAAAGGTGAGGTCAACATAAGTCCCGTTGGGCTTGATGTTAAGCCCATCCACTGTTTCTTTCAACAGCACAGGAATATGATAAACCTCGTTCATCATAGTTGGTTTTTCTTACTTGCACTCTTCTGGTGCGTTCATCATCTCTTCCAGGCAGTCTGCCAATGCCTCTGGCTGACTGAGCAATGCCTCTGCGTCTTGCTTGTTCCAGACTTCGATGGTGTTGTCCACACCAATGAAGCGAACGTCGTTTTTAATGTTGGCCTCTTCCAGATAGCGTTTGGGTATAAGTATACGTCCTCCGCTGTCCATAGTTACGGCTTCAGCTCCAGCCACAAACTGTCGGAGTGCATGGTGCCCCTTTCTGTCAAACATGTTGGTTTTGGCAGTAATGGCATTCACCTGTTCGTCCCATACTTTCTGGGGGAACAGAATCAGGCAGTGCTGGAAGATGTCACGACGCAAAATCAGCCCCTGCTCCTCTTCTTTCTGAAGAATCTTGCGGAAACTGCTGGGAACAAAAACGCGTCCCTTTTCGTCTACTTTGGCATCAATGTTGCCGGTAAATCTCATTGCGTGTACCTATTAATATTGAATTTTGGTGCAAAGATAATAAAATTCCCCACAATTCCCCACACATTTTCAATATTTTTTTTCAACAAATCTTTTGATTATGATTTCTCCTTTTCTGAATATTCGGCTTTTTGTGTTTTATTTTTCCGATGAAATGGTAAATTTCGTGTATTTTTACCCTTATTTTCACTTGTTGAATTTTTTTTTCAGATTTTTGTTGTTTGGTGGGGAATTTTTCCGTACTTTTGCACAAAACATCCAAAATATGCTGAAAAAATACTTTTATCTCGTTCTTGTTTTATTCCTTTTTGCATTTGTTTCTTCTGTAGCGGCAAGAAAAAAGGAAAAACGTGCCGTTGTCCGGATTGAGACATCTTGTGGAGTAATCCGTGTAGCTTTGTTCGACGAGACACCTCTGCATCGTAACAATTTTCTTAAACTGGCTTCTGAGGGCTTCTATGATGGCACACTTTTCCATCGTTGTATTAAGGATTTTATGATTCAGGGAGGTGACCCTGAGTCGAGAACAGCCAAGAAGGGCCAACTTCTTGGCGAAGGCGATACAGGTTATACCATTCCGGCTGAATTTTGCCTACCTTATATATATCATTGGCGTGGAGCCCTGGCTGCTGCCCGTGAACCTGATGACGTAAATCCTGAACAAAACAGTAGCGGATGCCAGTTCTATATCGTTTATGGAAAAAAGCAGGCGCCTGGTGATATCAAGAAGGTTCGTGCTATGCTGGACGAGAAGGATATCCAACTTACACCTCAAATGTCTGATGATTACCAGATGCGTGGCGGAACGCCTCATTTGGATGGCCAGTATACCGTCTTTGGTGAGGTGATAGAAGGAATGGATGTGGTAAAGCAGATTCAGGCTGTTGCTACAGATAAGAATGACCGACCATTGGAGGATGTTGTTATCCAAAAAATGGCTATAGAGCAATATAGCAAGAACAAGAAGAAATAACTGTTCCCTGTTTTAGTCCGTCGCTTGCGAACTTTTAGTCCGTCCCGTACGGACTCTGTGTCCGTCCCTGACGGACTTATTTATATAAGAGAGCCCGTGTATAACTATCGTCTTTAACTTGACCTAACGGTCGAGCCTGCTACCGCTCGGCATTGCTTAAGCAAGCTTATCATTGCTCTCGCTTAATCGCAGCCTTCTGTCCGAATGGACGAGCGAAGCGATAACTCCTTTAACTCCTTTAACTTCTTTAACTTCTTTAACTCCTTTCATTTTCCTTCTTTCAATATTTACAATTTCTCTTTCAAATTAGTAAAATTTCCCATTTCACCGCTCGTTTTCTTAATCTTTAGAACTTGACGTTAATGTTTTCGTTTTAAATCTATACCGAAATTTAATATGCTCTACCGAATTTTTTGCACCCTTTACCGATATTTGTTAACAAATGCTACCATATTTATATGTCAGTAGAATTTATTTGGGGTAATTTTGCAGCCAAATTTAAATAAACGAATATCATAATGCGAAAATTTATTTCTCAAATCTTGTTTTTAGGACCCATTGTTCTCTGTTCTTGTTTTGGTGAGGAGCCGTTGAATTCTGAGTGTGACATTGAAACGGCGTCAGTACATGTGGATAGTCCAAATGACATTTTTCACCATTTGTATGATACGCTAAAGATTGTTGATTCTTCCTCAGATAAGGTGGAATTTATCATCCGCTCACAGTCTAATGTTTCCCATTTACCTTTGACCTTGGAGATTACATCAGGTGCTACTGCATTCATTAAGGATGCAAGCGGTGCTTTTGTTGCGTTCAAGAACGGTAGTCTTGTTGACTTTGCAGACGAAAGGCTCCAGGTGTTCCGAATTGTTTCCCAGGATAAGCAGTGGAACAGGACCTATTCACTTATGTTCAAACACGATGTTCCCACTGAGGGCGATTTCACTGTCGGCTTTGAGAACTATGCGCTTGATCCCACAGGCAAGTTTTATGAGTGGACTATTTCGGATGTAAATGCTGCAAATGCTTTTCCTGACGGGAAGTGGAAAAACGGTAATCCTGGTTTTAAGTTGAGTAAATCATCAGCCAAGCCTATGGAGTATCCATCTGTACCCCTTGCCAATGGGGGACCTGGCGGAACTACCTGTGTGAAGTTGGAGACCAAAGATACCGGAGCTTTTGGTAATATGGTAAACATGAAACTGGCCAGTGGCAGTATGTTTAATGGTGTCTTTGATGTAAGTAATGCCCTCAAGGATGCACTTAAGGCTACCCGTTTTGGTGCACCTTTCAGTCATAAGCCTGTTAAGATGACTGTTTGGCTCAAGTTTGAGCCAGGACCGGTATTCCAGGACAGAAAGGGAAACCCTATGGAGGGTATCGTGGATGAGCCCGATGTTTACGTGGTATTCTATCGTAATCAGGATGAGGCAGGAAATGAGGTAATGATTGACGGTAACGACATGTTTACCAATCCGCATATTGTCGCTTTAGGCCGTCTTCCCCATAACCTTAACGAAGACGGATCGGATAAGCTTTGCGATACTCCTATTCACGGCTTGACTTCCGAATGGCAACTCGTTGAGATTCCGCTGGTTTATTATAAGGAGGTGGATCAGACCATTCTTGCCAATAAAGGTTACAGTCTTGCCATGAGTTTTGCAAGCAGTTGGCAAGGAGGTAAGTTCATGGGAGCTATCGGAAATAAGTTGTTTATACATAATGTTTCACTTTATTGTGACAAGGACGAGTATTGATAACGGGAACGTCAACGATAACGATAAAGTTTAGAATTAATGATGAAAATGATAGTGACTTATAAATTGAAATATCTTTTTGCTACGGTTGTCCTATTGTGCTCAGCCGTTTCCCAGGCTCAGGACAGCTGGGACAAGTGGGGCCCTACACGGGGCATGAAGGGGGCTGGCGTGTTAGTTCGCGCAGGTTATACTTTTGGCGGTACTACTCCATTGCCTTTGCCAAACGAGATTCGAGCCATCAATGAGTTCTCTCCGAAGGGAGGTGCTACCATTGGTGTTGATATATATAAGATGTTTGGTAAGCGCTGGGGTGCCAGTATGGGTTGGCATTTCTTTTACGAGGGTTTCCATACAAGTGCTGATGTAAAGAATTACAAGATGTCTCTGACGATGGACGGCAACACCATGTCGGGCTATTTTACGGGAACCGATGTCACCAATACTGATATGTGGGGAATGACCATCCCCATCTTAGCGACTTTAAGAATGTCTCCACGTTGGAATTTCAGTTTCGGCCCTTATTTCAGTACGTATTTCAAGCGTAATTTCAGCGGTTTGGGGTATGATAATGATAAAGGTGTTGGATACCTTCGTGTTGATGATCCTACAGGTGAGAAGATTTATATGGATAGGACTAACGCCGCCACATACGATTTTACGGATAATATGCGTACATGGAATGCTGGTATTGAGTTTGGCTTCGACTGGAAGGCTTGCAAACACATGAATGTTTTTGCAAAGGTCGATTGGGGTTTGACCAATATTTGGGAGAAGGATTTTGATGCTGTTGCCTTCAAGATGTACCCTGTTTATGCAACATTTGGATTAGCTTACAGATATTAATATAACGATAATTTTATGAAAAAACTTTTACTCGTATTATTTTGTTGTTTCGCAACTCTTGCCGTTAATGCGCAAGAAAAGAGTTATACAGACAATCTGCTGCTTACTGTTGATGGGCAGAGCGTAATGATTCCTGACGTTACTGTATTGTATCAGGATAATGGTGACGGTACTGCAAATTTCTTGCTGAAGAACTTCTGCCTTGCCAGCGGTACTAACTATATTCCAGTAGGTAATATCCGCGTTAATAATATGAATCTTACCAAGGGTGAGAAATACGACACATTTGAA
>JAFXZY010000074.1 GCA_017541025.1 Bacteroidaceae bacterium
ATGTTTTAGATTTAGTGAATAACCAATACGCAAAGATACTGATTTATCTTGCAAAATCAGTATCTTTACCCTATTTTTTAACATTTTATATTACTTCCGCATCAATTTGTCTATCTCTTCGAACTGTTTTCCCAAGTTCAGATTGAGATAAATGCGATATAAGGCAGGTGCCCACCGTTGTTTGTCATCGGGTGCCAATCTCCGATAATCTTCCATGAAAGGACGGGCTTGATAGTATAGCTTCTGCAAGCGCAATCGGTTCTTGCGAGGCTCTCGTTCTTCCTCTATCGTCAACGCCTGATTCAGATAGCAGGTGGCGATATTGAAATACGGTTCGGGCATTGAATCATTCAACTCCATCAGCATTCTACTGGTTTCTATGCACTCGTCATATTGCTCCAGATTAAGCTGTGCAACAGACTTAGCCACTAAGAACAATGGATTATCAGGAGTGATGTCCAGCCCTCTGCTTGCCAATGCCAATACCTTATCATACTTTCCCTGTGCTGAATAATGGTCGGCCAAACGGGGGAAGAAATAAGGATATTCCGGATAACGCTCATAACCTTCCGCCAGTGCTTGAATATAAGCACTGTCATTTTTCTGCCACTGATAGGCCTCACACATATACTGCAAGGTAAAAGTGGCCTTTGCGCTATCCTTCAGCGCCAACCGACTATATTTCAATGTACGTTCCGCATCCTGCATCCTGAAGCCGCACAATGTAGCCCAATAGGCTGCTGTAGGCAGCAGTGAATCATTACGCTGATAGTGATAGGCTTCAAACATGGGCAGGCTGGCTGCTTCCAGATAGTCATTAAAATAGGTATAGCCCTTCTCATAATCGCCCTTGCGAACCCACCATGTTCCACCATAATATATATTAATGCGCAGAGCATTGAGCAACTCGGCATTCTCAGACCGATAGGAAGGGCGCACCCTGCCTTTATTGTCTGGACGCGTGTCGAGAGCATCCAATTTGACGGCTACCTCCTGCAAGCGACGTGTCAGGTTGTAGAAGGCAGCCGTATCATACTTCTGTTTCAAATAAAGTTTCTCGTTAGCAGCATTATACTGGTTGAGAACAGCATCAAACCAGGTGGCATATATCTTTATATTGTCGTGATTGGCAGAGTCTTTCAACAAATCCGTCATTAACGTTTCTGCCTTATCAAAGTCCTTACCACTCTTGATATAGGTCTTTGCCTTGTCTATGTCCATACGCACTTTTTTATGTGCGGACTGTCCACAGACAGGGATCGCCATCATAGATGCCGCTGTTATACTGAAAATAAATCTGATTACCTTTTTATGCATAATTTATTGTATTCCGTCTTCGCGTAGTTTCTGTTGCCATTTCCAGGCACTTCTCAACACTTCATCGGTTGGTGTGTCTGCCTTCCATCCCAACACTTTGTTGGCTTTGTCAACATTACCCCAAACCTTCTCAATATCGCCCTCACGACGGGGAGCGTATGTCCAGTTTACCTTCACACCAGTAGCCTTCTCAAAGCCTTCCACAACCTCAAGGGTGGAAAGACCGCGACCTGTACCGATATTAAACACCTCTACCGCCTCCGTTTCAGGATGGTCAAGCACACGCTCCATCGCCTTTACATGAGCCTTGGCAAGGTCCACAACATAGATGTAGTCACGGATACAGGTATGGTCGGGAGTATCGTAGTCGTTACCGAAAATCTTCAACTGCTCACGAATACCCATCGCTGTCTGTGTCACAAAAGGTATGAGGTTCATGGGCACACCATTGGGCAACTCACCAATCAAGGCAGAGGGATGTGCACCAATCGGGTTGAAATAACGCAGGATAATAGACTTGACAGGAGCACCGGAGTGGATGTAGTCCTGGATAATCTCCTCATTAATCTGCTTGGTATTGCCATAAGGTGACATGGCTTTCTGGATAGGAGCATCCTCTGTAACAGGAAGGTTTTCGATAGAAGGCTGACCATATACCGTACAACTGCTGGAGAAGATGATACCCTTTACCTGATAGATAGGCATCAGTTCCAACAAGTTAATCAGTGAAGTCAGGTTGTTACGGTAATACATCAGTGGCTTCTCCACACTCTCTCCGACAGCCTTGCTGGCAGCAAAGTGGATGATACCCTGAATACCGGGATATTTCTTGAACACACGTTCCATACCGTCATAATCACAGCAGTCTACCTTTTCAAAAGCAGGACGTATGCCGGTAATCTTCTCAATACCGTCAAGTACCTTTTCGTTTGAATTGGAGAGATTGTCTACAATGACTACCTCGTAGCCTGCGTTCTGAAGTTCCACGGTGGTGTGGCTTCCGATAAACCCTGTACCACCCGTTACAAGAATTGTCTGTTTCATTTTCTCTTTTGGCTTTTATAAAATTTTCGGCAAAGTTACGAATTAATTCTCAATTAACCATATTACCTGCTGATTTTTTACAAGTTCCATCAACGAAAAACTCACTGAACCATGTGATTCAGTGAGCATTCATTTCTTTGGCGGTGCGTACGAGACTCGAACTCGTGACCTCCTGCGTGACAGGCAGGCATTCTAACCTACTGAACTAACGCACCAGAATATTTACTATTTGACCATTTACAATTTACATTCAATTTATCTCTAAATTGAGCGGTGCGTACGAGACTCGAACTCGTGACCTCCTGCGTGACAGGCAGGCATTCTAACCTACTGAACTAACGCACCAGAATTGTCTTTTTGTCGTTTAGCGGGTGCAAAGGTAATCAGAATTTTCGAATATACAAAACTTTTTCGGAAAAACTTTATAAAAATCTTTGCATCAG
>JAFXZY010000075.1 GCA_017541025.1 Bacteroidaceae bacterium
ACTTCGAGACGCAGTCTCAATGTTACGATTAAGCGAGAGATAAACAAAATAAATCAAAATTTATTTTTTTATCCGAGCGTGAGTAACTTCGAGACGCAGTCTCAATGTTACGATTAAGCGAGAGCCTGAATCCGAGGAGTATTCAGGCTTCAAACCCCTCGAATTCAGGCTCCAAACTTGCCAAACGTTTTATGCTTTTACTTCTACGGCACGTTGCTCGATGGGCAGACAATGCTTGTAGTTCTGGATGTACTTCTCAAAGCCTGCAACATCCTCTGGGGTAGGACTAACAGAAACTCCTGTGTTACCGCCAAAGACCACATCCTCGAGATAATCCGCCAGGGAGATCTGCGAGTTGAGCATATATCCGGCTAATAGGGCTATTCCCCAAGCTCCACCTTCACCCGCTGTTTCCATCACAGAGATGGGTGTGTTGAGGGCGGCAGCCAACATACGCTGTCCCACACCTAATGTCTTGAAGTAGCCGCCATGACCCGTAAGGCGATCCACCTTAACCTTTTCCTCCTTCAGCAAGATATCGTTACCAATCTTGAGCACACCGATGGCTCCATAGAGCTGGGCACGCATCAGGTTGGCCAGATTGAACTTATCGGTTGCCGAGCGGACAAAGAGGGGACGTCCCTCGGCCAAACCCGTGATAGGCTCTCCGCTGACGTAGTTATAAGTCATCAGGCCTCCACAGTCGGAATCGCCCTCCAATGCTTTATTAAAGAGTTTTGTGTATATGTCGCCCATATCCACGGGTACGCCTAGCAGTTGCTGGTACTCCTTGAAGATTCCCACCCAAGCATTGATGTCGCTGGTGCAGTTATTGCAATGTACCATAGCCACCAAGGAGCCGTCGGGCGTGGTGACAAGGTCGATGGCTTCATAGGGTTTGCTCAACGGCTTCTCCAATACAATCATAGAGAAACTGGATGTTCCTGCGCTGACATTCCCTGTGCGCTGCTTAACGGCATTAGTAGCTACCATACCCGTACCGGCATCGCCTTCAGGAGGACAAACAGGAATGCCAGCCTTCAGGTGACCGCTGACATCAAGCATCTTGGCGCCTTCGGCAGTCAGCGACCCTGCATTCTCACCTGCAACAAGCGCCTTAGGCAGGATGTCGAGCAACTTCCATGAGTAGCCCTTTGGTGCAATCAGTTCATCGAACTTCTTCACCATCCCGGCGTCATAGGTCTTAGTAACGGGGTCAACGGGAATCATACCTGACGCATCGCCTACACCCAGTACGAACTGACCAGTCATCTGCCAATGAACATAACCGGCGAGGGTGGTTAGGTACTTAATATCCTTCACGTGCTCGTTGTTCTCCAGGATGCACTGATACAGATGGCTTATGCTCCAGCGCAAGGGGATATTGTAGTTGAAGAGCTTGCTCAACTCAGCAGCAGCCTTACCGGTATTGGTATTGCGCCAAGTACGGAAAGGTACCAGAATCTCCTGCTTCTCGTTGAAGGCCATATAGCCGTGCATCATGGCGGAGAATCCGATACCGGCAAGCATCTCTATGTCGCAGGAATATTGGTTCTGAACGGCTTTGCGCAAGTCGGCATAGCAGTCTTGAAGACCTTTCCAAATCATCTCGATGGAATAGGTCCAGAGTCCGTCAACAAGTTGGTTTTCCCACTCGTGGTCACCTTGTGCAATAGGCTTGTTATTCTCGTCGATGAGGACTGCCTTAATACGGGTAGAGCCAAACTCGATACCGAGTATGGCTTTACCTGCTTCTATTGTCTGTTTTGCCGTCATATTACTTCAGCGCTTTATTCAACATATAATACACCTCGTTATTGCGAAGGGTCTGCTTGAAGTCGGCAATGTTGGTCTGCTTGTTGATCTTTACATACTCTATGCCGGTCATTTCTGCAAAGTCCTCCCAGTACTCCTCGTTGATATCGTAGGAGAAGGCGCTGTGATGTGTACCGCCTGCCAGAATCCATGCTGCAGCACCAATCTCGAAGGTGGGCTGGGGAATCCACAGGGCAGAAGCCACAGGCAGCTTAGGCATGGGCTTAGGCTCGATGCACTCGACTTCCTGACTGATCAGACGGAAGCGGTTGCCAAGGTCAACGACGGTAGCCTTGATACCCTTGCCGGTCTTAGAGGTGAAGACGAGGCGGGCTGTCTGCTGCTTACGGATACCGATACCCAGGAAGTGAACCTCCAGCTTGGGCTTGTCTGTGGCAATGAGCGGACAAATCTCCAGCATGTGGCTCTGCAGGCAAGAGCTGCGGTCGCCGGCAAAGTTGAGCGTATAGTCCTCCAGGAACGAGCATCCCGTGGGCATTCCCTGCTGGATAACCCAAAGGGTACGGAAGAGACAAGCTGTCTTCCAGTCACCCTCGGCACCGAAGCCATATCCTTCCTGCATCAGGCGCTGACTGGCCAGGCCGGGAATCTGGTCGAAACCGCAGAAATTCGGATCATCGATGTTGGCATCGCCCAGATCGTCGAAATTGGTGGTAAAGGCGGTAGCGCCCTCGTCCTTCAGAACGCGGCGAAGAGCAATCTCGGCCTTAGCGGAGTTCTTTACCTTCTCCCAGTAAACCTGCTCGCCGCTCTCGTCAATCTTGATGGTATAGAGTTTCTTGTACTCCTCGACCAAAGCATCTGCCTCAGCATCTGTTACCTTCTTGAAGTACTCCATCAGGCTGGAAACGGGGTAGTAGTCAACGTGATAGCCCAAGCGCTGCTCGAACTCCACGCGATCGCCATCGGTAACGGCCACATTATTCATGTTCATACCGAACATCAGGCAGCGAACATTGTGAGCGTCGGCAACACCGGCAGCTACACGAGCCCAGACAGCAATCTGCTTCTGAGCCTTCTCGTCTTTCCAATAACCGCAAACCACCTTACGGGCCACACGCATACGGGTGCAGATATGTCCGAACTCGATATCACCGTGAGCACTCTGGTTCAGGTTCATGAAGTCCATATCTATCTCGCTCCAAGGTATCTCGGCATTGTACTGAGTGTGGAAGTGGAGCAGAGGCTTCTTCAGCTGCTGCAAACCCTTGATCCACATCTTTGCAGGCGAGAAGGTATGCATCCAGGTAATGATACCTGCGCACTTCTCATCGTTGTTGGCTGCCAGCATAACAGTTTCAACTTCTTTCGAACTGTTGGCAGTACCTTTATATACAATCTTCACGGGAATGTTACCACTGGCGTTCAAACCCTCAACCATTTCCTTACTGTGTCCGTCAACGGCAACCACAGCGTCGCCTCCATAGAGCAACTGTGCACCAGTTACCCACCAAATCTCTAAATTTTCAAATGTTTTCATAAGTTTAAGTTTTATCTTGATTAATATGTTTTACTTTTTCTTCTGACCATAATAAGCATTTGGGCCATGCTTACGGCTATAATGCTTTTCTATGAGGAGCTTGTTCATAGAAGGAACATGATCTACAATGTCCAGTGTGTTAAGGTGTAAGGTGGAAGAGATGAAGGCCATCTTGGCAACCTCTTCCAGCACAACAGCATTGTGTACTGCATTGTCAGCATCTGTGCCCCAGGTAAAGGGGCCGTGATTACGAACCAATACTGCAGGTGTATCGTTGGGGTTCATATCCTTAAAGCGTTCCACAATAACATTACCTGTCTCTTTCTCGTATTCGCCGAAGACCTCAGCCTTCTTCATGTTTCGCGTACAAGGAATGTTGTCGTGGAAATAGTCGGCATGCGTAGTTCCAATGTTTGGAATGTCCCTTCCTGCCTGGGCCCAGGCTGTAGCATATGTGCTGTGGGTATGAACCACACCGCCAATATCAGGGAACTCCCTATATAACACAAGGTGAGTCGGGGTATCGGAGGAAGGATTCAGGTCGCCTTCTACCACCTTACCTGTGGCAAGGTCCACAACCACCATATCGGCAGCTTTCATATTAGCATAGCTTACTCCCGATGGTTTAATCACCACCAGTCCTTTCTCGCGGTCAATGCCGGAGACATTACCCCAAGTGAAAATCACCAAATTATGTTTCACCAAATCCAGGTTTGCCTGGAATACTTTCTCTTTAAGTTCTTCTAACATGTCTTCAAAGTATTTTCATTAGACTGCAAAGATATTGTTTTTTTTTCACTTGAAAGCAAAAATTGGCAACAATTCTTTTATCCCATGTACTTTTCTATTGTTTGTCCTTAACCCTGATAAGGGTGAGGCCATCGCGAAGGGGAAGTATAACCTTTTCTACCCGGGAGTCTTTGGCCACAAGGTCATTAAAGGATTGAACGCCGCGAGTCTGGAGATCACTCTCGCGGGGTTCGTCTTCTAACACGTGACCGTACCATAGAGTATTGTCGGCAATAATGAAGCCGCCCTTGCGCATAAGGGGCAGAATCATCTGGTAATAATCCACGTATTGGCGTTTGTCGGCATCAATGAAGGCCAGGTCCCAAGTGATGTTCATCTGAGGCACAAGCTCTAAGGCATCGCCTATGTGCAAATGAAGCTTGTTGGCATAAGGGCTGCCATCGAACCATTCGCGGATAAAATCCTCCTGCTCGTCAAAGATCTCGAAGGTGTGCAGCTGGGCTCCTTCCTCCAGCCCCTCGGCCATGCTGAGGGCACTGTAGCCGCTGAAGGTTCCCAGTTCCAGCACCATACGGGGGCGAATCATCTGCACCAACATTTTCAGCAGACGACCTTGCAGATGCCCACTGGCCATCTGGCCATAAGACAGCCTGAGCTGTGTATCACGCCACAGCTCATGCAGATATTCTCCCTCAGCATCTATGTGCTGCAGTATGTAATCGTCTAAATCCATTATTTTAAAGTTTAGAGTTTAGAGTTTAAAGTTTATTTATCCCTAATCTCTAAACAGTAAACCGTAAACTTTATTCTTCGGATGACGAAGCCTTGTCTATCAATGCCTCAATAGCCAAACGGTAGCTGTCAAGGCCAAAGCCCATGATAACACCCATGCAACCTGGGCTAATGAGGCTCTTACGGCGGAAATCCTCCCGCTGGTGAACATTGGTAATATGAACCTCGACGGCTGGTGTGCTCACACTCTTAAGAGCATCCAGGATGGCTACGCTGGTATGAGTATAGGCACCGGCATTCAGCACGATGCCATCACGGTCGAATCCAACCTCCTGAATCTTATTTATAATCTCACCCTCCAGGTTACTCTGGTAATAGTCTATGCGTACTTGGGGAAAGCGAGTGCGTAAATCCTTCAGATAATCCGCCCAGGCGCGTTTTCCGTAAATTTCTGGTTCGCGAATGCCCAATAAATTCAAGTTAGGGCCGTTGATAATTTGTATTCTCATAAATATTATGTACTTTTGTCGCTACAAAGATAGAAAAAATAGCTAAACAAGCGTACATAATTTTGCAAATTTAATCTAAAGGGACAAGATTTTGGCTTATCAGTTCACGAATACAGGTGCTATATCTCCTCAGATTCTGAGGCGTTACATGCAATATCTCCGTCTGGAGCGCTCATATACGGGCAACACTTTAGATGCGTATGTACGAGACCTGCAGAAGCTGCTGAATTACTATGCAGATGTGGGTATCGACTTTCGCCATGTGACCCTTGAACAGCTGGACCACTTCTCCGGCACCTTGCAGGATTTGGGTGTTCAGCCGCGCAGTGTGGCTCGCATCTTGAGTGGTGTGCGTTCGTTCTATCGTTTCCTGGTTTTAGAAAAGGAACTGGAGACCGACCCCACCGAACTGTTAGAGAATCCGCAGATAGGTAAACACTTGCCCGAGGTGCTGAGCATCCAGGAAATAGATGCCATAGAGGCTGCCATAGACAATAGCAAACCGCAAGGGGTGCGTGACAAGGCTATTATAGAGATGTTGTACAGTTGCGGCTTGCGTATCAGCGAATTGTGTAACCTGAAGATGAGCGAGTTATTCTTAGAAGAAGGTTATATCCGCGTTCACGGCAAAGGTCGAAAAGAACGACTGGTTCCTATTGGTGAACAGGCCATAGAGAAGCTCCGCCTGTGGTTTGTTGTAAGAGTTACGGTAAAGGCCAAACCAGGGCACGAGGATTATGTGTTCATTAGCACCAAGCGGGGAACCAAGCTGAGCCGAATCACCCTCTTTGTATATATAAAGGATTATGCCGAACGGGCAGGCATCCAGAAGAATATCAGCCCACATACCTTCCGGCACAGCTTTGCTACTCACCTCTTAGAGGGCGGCGCCAACCTGCGTGCCATTCAGGCTATGCTGGGGCACGAGGATATCTCCACTACCGAAATTTACATGCACATCGACCGCTCTCACCTTCGTCAGGAAATCTTGGAGCATCATCCGAGGAACATAAGAATGAAGAATGAAGAATAAAGCAGCCCTCTCCCCGCCCCCACCCCATGGGATGGTGATTCATTTCCCAGAGAAATGCTAATTTTTCATCAGGAAAATTTATGGTCAATGATACGCAAAAAAGATGTGATGTAAAATATTTTCCCAACCCCTGTCTTTTCCTTGTTTTTACTGCCCAGTTAGGGAAAACTTGCTGCCTAACTGGGAAATTTTTGCCGCCACGTGTGGCAGTAAAAATCCTTCAACACTCGAGCCTCTTTCTCTCCGTTTAGCAGTTTCCGGTTTGTCAAGACTTTTCCTTATCATCTTACAGTTCTTACGGTATTACAGTTTAAGAATCGGTATACAGTATACAGTATACAGTTTCTGTTTAGCAAATTCAGGAATTCGGGATACAGAATACAGAATACAGTTTTTCCGAAGCACTTTTCGTCTTCAGTTTCTTCAGTTGACAGTTTCCGAAAACAAAACATAATCAGACAATTGCTCTTATTGATTATGGCTATTTATTATTATTATATTATTATTATA
>JAFXZY010000014.1 GCA_017541025.1 Bacteroidaceae bacterium
AACCCCTAACCCCTAACCCCTAATCCCTAATCTATAATAAAAAAACTTATGGAGTTCCTGACATTACATTGGCTTGACATACTGACAACGATACTGGGTCTGATTTATATCTGGCTGGAGTATCGTGCCAGTATTTTCCTATGGATAGTCGGAATTATCATGCCGGCTCTTGAGGTGGTTCTATTCCTGCAGCACGGACTCTATGGCGATGCCGGTATGTCGTGCTACTATACGTTGGCTGCTATTTATGGCCTTTGTATCTGGAAGTTCAAGAAGACGCGCAAGAAACGTGAACCGCTTCCGATTATCCACATGCCGCGCAGCAAGTATTTGCCTGTTACCATCTGTTTCTTTGTATCCTGGGGAATTACCTATTATATATTGGTAACGTGGACCAACTCAACGGTTCCCGTGTTAGATTCGTTTACCAATGCCCTTTCGTTCATAGGACTGTGGGCTTTGGCGCGTAAGTTCATCGAGCAGTGGCTCTTCTGGATAGTGGTGGATGCAGTAGGCTGTACACTCTATGTGCAGAAAGGTATTCCTTTCAGGGCCGGCCTCTTTGCTCTTTATGTTATCATTGCCATAGCAGGATATTTCAAGTGGAAAACGATGTTGAAAGTAAAAAAGAAGAAGCATGAAGAAGGTACAGTTTGATGCCGTTATTGTGGCGAACGGTCAGTTTCCTGCTCACCAGGTTCCTCTTGGTGTGTTAGATCAGGCTTCCCATATCATTGCATGTGATGGGGCCATCAGTCATGTCCCTCATGCTGAGGCTGTAGTGGGTGACGGTGATAGCGTCCCTGCCGAATACCACGACCGGCTTATCCGCATAGATGAACAGGAAGACAACGACCTGACAAAGGCTACGCGTTACTGCCTGCAACAGGGCTGGCATGATATAGCCTATGTCGGTGCTACGGGTTTACGTGAGGACCATACGCTGGGTAATATCTCTTTGCTGATGCGCTATTTCCGCGAATTCGGTGTTCACGGCATGATGTTTACCGACTATGGTTTCTTTATGCCTGTCTGCGGCCCTCAAACCTTCCGTTCCTTTGCCGGTCAGCAAGTGAGTATCTTTAATTTCGGTTGTACCCGCATCCAGTCAGAAGGACTGCGGTGGAACTCCTATGCTTACGAACAATGGTGGCAGGGGACGCTCAATGAAGCACTTGCTGATGCGTTCTCCATTGATGCCGATGGATATTATATGGTTTACCAGACGTATAGATAGGCACAACTAATCTCTATCCTTATAGATACTTATCTCGCCGCTGCCGTAGCAAATTTTGGCATCGGCATCGTAAATGCAGCCGAACTGACCGGGGGCGATGCCTTGTATGGGTTCGTCGGAATGTATGTGATACCCTTCTTCGTCAAGGGAAATGAAGCCCGGCAGAAAATGGTCCACATGCCGGATCTTAAATTGGATGGGCAGATTTATGGGTATCTCATCCCAGGGATTGCGGGTGATGAAATGCATGTCGGCCAGACGGAAATCATGTCCGTACTGCAACTGGGTGTCCCATCCGTGAGCCACAAAGATGATATTCTTCTTGATGTTCTTCTTGACTACGAACCAAGGGCCGCCACCTAAGCCTAAGCCTTTGCGCTGACCGATGGTGTGGAACCAGAAGCCACGGTGATGACCTACCACCTTGCCTGTTTCTATGTCTATCACCTTTCCTTCCTGCTCGCCCATAAACTTGCGCAGGAAATCGTTGTAGTTTATCTTGCCCAGGAAGCAGATACCCTGACTGTCCTTTCTCCTGGCACTGGGCAATTTGGCATCCAAGGCTATCTGGCGTACTTCCTCCTTCATCAGGTGTCCTATGGGGAAGATGGTGTGGCGCAACTGCTCGTAAGAAAGCTGAGCCAGGAAATCGGTCTGGTCCTTTATCGGGTCTTTAGCTGTTCCCAACCACATCAGGCCATCCTTCTCAACGTTCGTAGCGTAATGTCCTGTAGCGATATAGTCGTACTGATGTCCTATGCGCTCTTCGAAGGCCCCGAACTTAATCAGTCGGTTGCACATCACATCGGGGTTGGGCGTCAGACCTTTCTTTACACGCTCTATGGCGTAGCCTACTACCTGTTCCCAGTATTCCTTTTGCAAGTCGGTGACCTCCAACTTCAGCCCGTACTTCTGGGCGGTAGCCTGCGAGAGTTCAATATCCTCTTCGGCAGAGCAGGAAGAATCCTCGCCCTCCATACCTATTTTAATATAGTGAAGGTCGGGTTTCAAGCCAGCCTCGCAGAGTTGGTGTACCACTACGGCGCTGTCCACACCTCCCGATATCAGTACGGCAACGGAGCCTTTTATTTCTTGAAGTTCCATGTCTGAAGGCCGTTAAAGGTGTTAATACACAAGGTAATATTGTCGCCTTCCTGAATACCCTTGATGCTATCGACGGGCAGGCTGGCGTATGTGGGTTGGGTATATGAGAGCGGGTCGGCATTCTGATTATGGTGCAGACTTACCCATGCGTGCCCGTTTTTTATGCTGTCTGTGATGAATCCCCAGTACTGTGTTCCGCCTTGTGTGAGTGGACTCAGGTACATGTTGATATACTTGCCTGCTCGCCAGGCGCTCTTCACACCTATTGGATCGGTCTTGGCAATCTTTGTGCTGTCTCTCAGATAATTAACGCCCTGAACCTGATAGAGGGTAGCGCTGTTTCCTGAAGGAACATAGCCGCAGAGGATCCTATAGAGGGCCTTGGGCTGCAGGTCGCCCTGGCCGTTTATAATCTGATAGGTAACACCGGCATCGGTAGTGAACTTCTCCATTACCCCTTCCCCGTCTGTGTATAAGTCAGCCATCTCTGTTATGATGCTGGGGTAGGTGTCATCCTCGTTGTTGCTACAGGATGCAAGGCAGATGAGGCCCAATATAAGCAGGTATGAGCGTTTCATGATTGCAGGGCTTTTTGCTTGTTGAAGACGGGGTTGGCATACATGGTAAGCAGTCGTTCACGCAGGAAGGCTTCGTCTTTATTCTCGATCCCGATTTTATCCAGTCGCTGCTGCAGGTAATTCAGGAACTGCTGCTTTTGCTTCTCTGTGTACTTGTCCGCGAACGCTGTCGTACCATTCAGCATGTCGGCTGCCACATAGTTACCGGGGAAGAGTTTGTAGCCGGCGTGTATCTGCAAGTCTATTCTGTGAGCCACCTCGGTAAAGAACTCGTTCTTGGGAAGGTCTTTCAACTCGTCCAACCAAGTATTGATGCACGGGGCTGCTTCATAATGGATGCCTCCCTTAAAGCCCCAGATACCCTCGCGCATATTCTTCTCGTCATCAGCCTTGCTCTTCTTGTAGGCAGGGTTATCGCGTTTCAGTTGGAACTCTGTAGCCTTCAGATAGTCGCAAGGGTCGTATTCGTAGCTGATGGTCAGGGGAACGATGTTCAGGTCGCGCAGTTGCTCCACAGGATTCTCGTCTTCCGAGCCCATAGCCAGCATCTTCAGTACGCTCTCCTGGGTGGTATCGCTACTGTCCTTGGCACGTCCCTCGCGTTGGGCAATCCAGATATTCTCATGCTTTTCGTTCACAGCATAATGTATATACTGACTCATCAGCATACTGCTCTTCAGCAAATCTTTGGCCCCCAGGCCCCTGCGAACCGTAAAGGCCTTGTTCAGCTTTACTACTTTCTCTATCCAAGGATAGATAAGCAGGTTGTCGCCAATGGCAATCTCGCATGTGGTGGGAAACTTATGTATGTGAAGCAGATAATCCAGAATGGCGCTATCCAAGACAATATCGCGATGATTGCTCATAAAGGTGTAGCGCTCTTCGCCAGCTGTTATCTTGCTGTGCTCGAAGGTGGCACCATTGCTGCATTTGCGAAGAATATACCTGACAATGGGTTTCATGAAGCGCAGCTGAAAGTCCAAAGTGCTGTGTACACCTATGAAAGCCAGTCGGATTACACCGTTCCTAAGCCATTTGGGTAACCAGGGGAGCAATGCTTTCAACTGGGCATTCATCAGCCTGTCGTGGAGTAGTTCGTTTACTACGCCAGGAATCTCATCGTCGTTATACGGACGTATCGCATCAAAATCACTTACCATTTATGTCAATTCTCAATTATATCAGTTAGTACATCTTTAATGTCCAAGCCAGCAGCACGCACCTGCTGGGGGATGAAGCTGGTAGCAGTCATACCAGGGGTGGTGTTGATTTCCAGCATGTTTATCTTGTCGCCGGCTGTGATGATGTAATCTACGCGAATGATGCCGTGGCAACCTAAGATATCATAGATGAGTGAGGTAAGCTTCTGCACTCTTTCTGTCAGATGCTGACTGATGCGAGCGGGAGTTATTTCATCGCTTTCGTTGTTGTACTTTGCTGCATAATCGAAAAACTCGTTCTTGGAAACAACCTCTGTGATGGGGAATACCACACTGTTCTTCTTGGTCTTGTAGCAACCACAGGTGATCTCTGTTCCCTGCATGAAGGCCTCAACCATCACATCCTCGCCCTCCTTCAGCGCCAGGTCGATGGCAGGGCGCAGGGCTTCAGGGGTTTTCACCTTGGTTGTTCCGAATGATGAACCGCCGCGAACAGGTTTTACGAAACAAGGCAGACCTATACGGTCTATGATGTCCTGGTCGCTCACCTCATGGTCATGTCCCATCTTCACCACCAGACTGTCGGCTACCGATACGCCCATGCCGCGCATATAGTTGTTCAGCACGAACTTATCGTAGGTCATTGCCTCGATGAGTACATTACATGTGCTATAGGGCATTCCTATCAGGTCCAGGTAGCCCTGGAAAATACCGTTCTCGCCCGGAGCACCGTGTATGGTGATGTAGCAGTAGTCGGGACGGATGCGTTCGCCTTTCTCGTTAAGGAACGAAAAATCATTTTTGTCAACAGGCGTACGCTTCTCATCTTCACCAATGAGCGCCTCCCATTTCATGGCATGCACCTCTACCTTATATATAATATAGCGCTCTTTGTCCAGGAACGATGCTATTCCTGCAGCGCTGCGCATACTTACATCATGTTCGGAGGAATCACCTCCACAAACAATTGCTATTGTCTTTTTATTGTTCATTGTTTCCTATATTTCTGATTTTAATGTAAAGTTACAAATAAAAACCCAAATAACAGACTTCCTTTATGAAGAAAAATCATTCTATACGATGTTACCGGCCCAAAGTGCTTTCAGGAAGTCATTTGCAGGAAAAATCTCTACTCCGTTCATCGTACGCTTGTATTTGTCCAGCGAAACAGTAATCAGCCGGGCATCGGGATAATCCTCGCTGAAGGCTTTCAGCCCCTTGGTATGCCTGGATTTGATTTCTTCGGATGATTTAATCTCTATGGCAATCCTGCCATTCCCGATGACGGCATCCACCTCATATCCGCTTGCAGTTCGCCAATAGGTCAGTTGCTCGTCACTATGATGGTAACCCAGGTAGGCAATGATTTCCTGTATGATAAAGTGTTCAAAGGCATGCCCGAAACTGTCAGAGACGGGCTCCATGTCCCTCCGTTTGGTCAGATAGTTGGCTATGCCCACATCGAAGAGGTAGAACTTAGGAGCCGCAACAGCCTTCCGTTTTGGCGTTGCCGTGAATCCGGGGATAAGATAGCCCACCAGCGTATCTTCCAGAATGGCAAAGTACTCCTTCACCGTCCGGTAATCAATGCCACAGTCTTGGGCAATGTTCTTATACACCAGCATCTCCCCATCGCACTGGGCCGCTATTTCCAGAAAGTGCGAGAATGATTTCAGATTACGTATCAGGGCTTCTTCCCGGATTTCCTCATTCAGATAAACTCCAATGTAGCCTCGCAGCCTTTCCCACGGGTTCTGTACCATGTAATGACGGGGAATCATTCCATTGTTAACGGCACGGATTAGGTCAAAATCCGGAATCTCGGCACTCACCAGGGGGAACATCACCTCACGTGTCGCCCTTCCGCCCAGAAGGTTCGTCCCCAGCCGCCTTAACTTTCTGGCGCTAGAGCCGCTTAGGATAAACCTGATGTTCTTCCGTTGGATAAGTGAATGAATCTCATCCAGCAGAATGGGAAGTTTCTGTATCTCGTCAATGATAACGGTATCATTCTCCCCGAAGTCTGCAAGTTCCTCAGACAAAAGTTCCGGGTGTCTCAGTAAACGCGCAAATTCCGACGGGCGCAATAGGTCATATATCCTGGCGTCAGGGTATCTGGCCTGAAGCCAGGTGGTTTTTCCTACCTGGCGTGCCCCCCAAAGGAAAGCGCTGTCCCTATATTCGTTATCTATGTTGATAATTCTGTTATACATACGACTTATTGTTGTTTTATCATGATAAAACCACGTTAATATGTTGCAAAATTACCACTTTTTCCTGAAATGAACAAATCTTTCCGTGAAGAAAAAGTGCGATTTGTTTGTTATTATTATGGGAATGTGTTATTTTTTGTCCCGATATAACTTATGATTCCGTATGTAATTATTTTGGTGAAAAATAACAATTGATGAATTTAATTGTAATTATTGGTGTCACTAAAAAGTTTTAGCGGACACCAATAAATTGTAATAGCTATAAAAAAAAATAATTGCCTTAATAATGTTTACTATGTTGATTCTCGCACTTCAGTCATGTGGCTCCTTTGGTAGTATGTCTTCTGACAGTGCTTATAGAAATGGATATAATATGGGCGTATTTCTTCGTGGAGGTGACGAGTCGGAGTATCTAAGACAATGATTTACTTATATAAAGAAAGCAGGAGAAATTTTCCTGCTTTCTTTATGTCTTATGCCCCCTTCCCTTGGGGAGGGCTGGGGAGAGGGGCCATTTTCTTCCTCCCATTTGGGGGAGGGCTGGGGAGAGGGGCCATTTTCTTCCTCCATTTCTCCAGCAGGGCTGTCATGTCCTCGGGCAGTTCTGAATCGAAAAACATTTCCTTTCCTGTGGTGGGATGAACGAATCCCAGTGTCTTGGCATGGAGTGCCTGGCGGGGGCAGACGGTCATACAGTTGTGAATGAATGCCTTGTACGAGGCCGTAAGTTCGCCACGCAGAATCTGATCACCCCCGTATCGCTCGTCGGCAAAGAGCGGATGGCCCAGATGCCGCATGTGGGCACGTATCTGATGGGTACGGCCTGTTTCCAGTCTGCATTCCACCAAGGTAACGGCACCAAAGCGCTCCAGTACGTGATAGTGCGTAATGGCAGGTTTGCCAATCTCACTGTCCGTGGGATAGACAGCCATCTGCAGGCGGTCCTTCGGATGTCGCCCGATGTTACCCTCTATGGTGCCGTCGTCCTCCTTGAACGGCCCCCACACCAGCGCATTGTATTGGCGTTTGGTC
Organism: Bacteroidaceae bacterium; assembly: GCA_017541025.1. Taxonomy (GTDB): domain Bacteria; phylum Bacteroidota; class Bacteroidia; order Bacteroidales; family Bacteroidaceae; genus Physcousia. The sequence continues at coordinate 7,325 of JAFXZY010000014.1, forward strand.
GTATGGTAGAAGAACTGCTTGCACAGATGTGTCTTTGCTTCGGCGGTCTTGGCTATAACCAACAAGCCGCTGGTGTCTTTGTCGATGCGATGCACCAATCCTACCGTCGGGTCGTTGGGGTCGAAGTCGTGATTGTCCCTCATGTGCCAGGCCAGCGCATTCACCAACGTTCCGCTATAATTGCCACAGCCCGGATGGACAACCATTCCGGCAGGTTTGTTGATGACCAGCAACTGGTCGTCTTCATAGACAATGTTCAGGGGAATCTCTTCGGGGACAATCTCCCAGTCGCGCTTGGGACGGTCCAGTACCAACGTGATAATATCGTATGGCTTGACCTTGTAGTTACTTTTGACGGGCTTGTCATTTACGCGGATACATCCTGCCTCGGCAGCCTTCTGGATGCGGTTCCTGCTGGTATCACCCATGTGATCCATCAGGAACTTGTCGATGCGCACAGCGTTTTGGCCTTTATCGACCTCTATGCGCCAATGCTCGTGTTCCTCTGGGGCTACAGAGAGGATGTCATCTTCTTCCTCGTTTAGTAAATCCTCGTCAAATTCTGCCATTATTGTAGTTTACCGTTTACTGTTTATTATTGAACATTGAACATTGAGCATTGCGGTAGCAAATTCTTCCCTCTTCCTTCTTCCATCATCCATCAAACATCTTCCATCATCCATCATCCATCAAACATCAAACATCTTCTCAGCCCTCATCCATCAAACATCATCCATCTTCATTTGAGAGTCTACTTCGTCATCACTGAAGTCATCCCATTCATCATCCTCAAACTCGTCTCCTATACCATCGTTGTTGTTACCTACCACTAAGGTGATGGGGCAGTCAATCTCCACACGGTCGCCAGCCACAACGGTGCGTCCCTTGCATTTAACAGAGAGTACCCAGTCCTTGTCGCCTGGTGCATATTCTATGGGACCCAACTTGAATCCTAACGATTTCAGGCGGGCTTCTGCCTCGCGCAGCGAGCAGTTATCGGCAATATCAGGGATGGGTAGGGTAGGAACGCTACGCGTATTTATAGTAAGGTATATGTTCCTGCCTGTCTTTACCTTGCTACCGGGAGCGGGCGTTAATTCCAAAACCGTTCCGGCAGGCATGTTACGGTTGTATGAGGAATCGGAGATGACCACCACCAGACCTTGCTTTTCCAACTCGTATTCCGCATCGGGCAGCAGCATGCCTTTAATCTGAGGTACCTCCACACTCTCGCCATGATGAGAGAAGTCCTTCATCCAAAACCATACCACAATCAGTAAGACTATGCTTACCACTACCAGCATAATCAGGTTCCAGTAAACAATGGGGCTGGTCAGCTTCTTCCAAAAATCCATAATTAACTAATGTCTAATAATTCGCCCAAAGGTACGAATAAGCGAGGGAAATGCAAAAGAAAACCAGGATTTTCTTTTCATATCCGAGCGAAAGTACTTTCGGTGTTAGCCAAAGTTACTATGTTTGCATTCGAAAATACCAAAAGTCAATTAAAGAAGCGTCAAATCTGAGAATTATTCCGCACCTTGAGGTGCAGAGAACCTCTCCGCTACGCTTCAAGAACCTCAGCATCTCGCGGTGCGTGAAA
>JAFXZY010000076.1 GCA_017541025.1 Bacteroidaceae bacterium
ATGGAACAGGCCATATTTGGAGCCGATAAAAACAACTCCCGATGAATTTATATTTGACATGAAGCAATACCGCGACAAACTACTGATATACTCACAGTCGGATGTCTATATGGTATCAAAAGCCGATTTAATTGAGCAAACCACATCTATCAGTGAAAAAAGCCTCACCCCTAACCCCTCTCAGAGAGAGAGAGGAGCCATCTACGACCTCAGCGGCCGCAAAGTCAATTCTCTTAATTCTCAATTCTCAACTTTCAATTCTCAATTAAAAAAGAAGGGCATTTACATTCAGAATGGGGTCAAACGGGTGATTAAGTGATGTAAGAAGTCTGCTTTGTAAATTTTATAGGTTATAGGTTATTGACCTTAGACATTAAAAGATGCCTGTCACCGCAAGGTGATGGGCATCTTTGCCCCCTTACAATTTATTTTTCAATTATCCAAGGGAATACAAGAGAATTAGATGCTGAATAAAAATTCTACATTCTTCACTCTTCATTCTTCATTTATTGTCTTACCTTTGCACCGTGCTGTGAAGCACAATGTGGATATGGTTAATAAATTTTTCATTAGATTAATTTGAATGGTTTTAATCTAAACTAATACGAAAACCCCTCTCCGGATTACCGAAGAGGGTTTTTTGTTTCGTTTTTCACCCATTGTTATTTGGCTATGAAAAATAAAAGATGTATCATGGGAACTTCGTCTCGAAGATAGGCGTCTGGCACTTTTTTTCAATAGTTCAGAAAAATGTTCAACTATGCCCTTTTGTTTTTCAACTTTTCTTCGTACTTTTGCATGTCTTAGACGAGCTTATTAACAATAAACAGAAATTCAAGATGACAGACAAAGAACTTGTTCAATTGTGTAAACTCGGTGAGAGTGAATCACTACCCAAAAGGATGAATTTACTACCCAAAAGACCAACGAAGATCTGATTTCTACTACCCCAAAAGGGTGTAAAGACTACCCTAAAGAACAAGTGAACTACCCAAAAAGGTAATTAGGACATCAAAGAATATGAGTTGTATAACAATATTATTAACGAACAACTGGGTAACACCAGCTGACTAAATCAAAAAGAAATGAAAACGTTATCAAAAGAAACAATAGAAAAGGTTGAAAGATGCCTTACAGAAAAAGAGTATGCAATTAGCGTGGTGTGGAGTAAAGACTCCTGTACTACCTTAGATGCCAAAGGTAATGCCATTGAGGATTTCATGATTGACGTAGAGGATGATGGCGAAATCTACTACACTCCAGTATCCAATCCATCAGTAACCTTACAAGTTGCATAATCATGGCAAAAGCAAAACCATTTATCAAGTGGGTTGGCGGTAAAGGTCAACTCCTTGAACAACTGGATGCACAATTACCAGCTGACTTTGATAATTGGGAAGATGTGACATACATTGAGCCTTTTGTGGGAGGAGGAGCTATGCTCTTTTATATGTTGCAGCGATACCCTAATATCCGTCATGCTGTTATCAACGACGTGAATCCAGATTTAATTACCTGTTATCGTACAGTAAAGGACAAGCCTGAGCAATTGATAACTTCCCTGATGGAAATTCAGAATGCTTACAACGAGCTTGAAACAGAAGAAGGTCGCAAGGACTTTTTCCTCGCAGTTCGCGACCGCTACAACGAGAAGAATCTTGGCCCACTGGAGAATACCACCAAGTTCTTCTTCCTCAATCGCACCTGCTTCAACGGCCTTTATCGTGTGAACAAGAAGGGTCTGTTCAATGTCCCGTTTGGTAAATACACCAATCCGCAGATTTGTGACCCAAGGACCATCCGAAATGATAGCAAACTGCTTCAACATGTGGAGATTATGACTGCCGACTTTGAAGCGACTTTCGACTATGCTCAAGGTAATACGCTATTCTATTTCGACCCGCCTTATCGTCCTCTTAGCGATACTTCCAGTTTCAATGATTATGCAAAAGAAGCTTTCAACGATGATGCACAGATTCGCCTAAAAGAATACTGCGACCGAATCAACGAGGCTGGCTTCCATTTCATGCTCAGCAACTCGGATTGCAAGGGCAAGAATGAGAAGGACAACTTCTTTGACGTGCTTTATGGGGCGTATAACATAGAAAGAGTATGGGCTTCGCGTAGTATTAATTCAAATCCAAGTAAGCGAGGCAAACTGACGGAGATTCTTGTGCACAACTATGTAGAAACAAAAGCTCATCCACGCGTTGAATATATTGTACCAGAATTGGAACCAATGTATGCGGCAGAAGAGGCTGTGGATTATGCTGTGAGTTAAATATACCGAATTCGATACAATAAAGAACTATGGCTAAAGATTTCAACAAGTTTATGTCTCAACTTCAAGAGACGAACCAAACATTAGATTTCTTCTGTGATTTCGATAAGATTTCACAGAATGTTGAGGATATTAAGCTCAGCCTTTGTATGCTGAACAGCCTTATTGGTTCTTCAGACATGCGAAAGTCAGTAGAAACAATATGGAAACGCGACAAGTCCGCTTTCAATGTTATGGACATCCTTATCGCAGTTCGTAGCGAGGGCAAGAAAAAAATCCTTGATAGCCTGGGGAATTGTGTTGTCCTTGACTCTCTTTTCGAGTCAGTTGATGGCGTAATGGAATTTCTCGACAATACAGGATTAACAGAGATATTCCAATCAAAGAAAATAAACGATCTTGTTGATTATGTATTTGGTATAGAGACAGGACTGGACACGAATGCTCGTAAAAATCGGAGCGGACATGTGATGGAAGGTATGGTGGCACGTATCCTTGACAAAAACTGTATCAGTTATCGTCAAGAGGTTTATTCAAGCGAATGGACTGAGATTACAAAAGTTCTTGGTGACGATGAGAAGCGCTTTGACTTTGTCATTGAGGCCAAAGATAAAATCTACCTGATAGAAGTTAATTTCTATAGTGGAGGTGGTAGCAAGCTAAATGAGGTTGCACGTTCTTATTCAGATATTGCTCCAAAGATTAACTCCGTTCCTGGTTTTGAATTCGTCTGGATTACGGATGGCATCGGATGGAACAGCGCCAAAAACAAACTTCAGGAAGCATATTCTATTATTCCAAGCATCTATAACTTAACTGATATTACAAAATTCATAAACGTTGTTAAATAGAAAACATGATTAAAGGTGGCGTAGGTGGTGGCAACACTATCACAGGTTTAATATATGAAGGTAAGGTAGATCTTGCTACCTATCTATCTCAGCAAAAAAACTATGAAGTTAAAGGCTCAGAGGTCTATTATGAGGGGGATGTTGTCGCTTATGTCTTTAAGAAGCATGCATTCTATAAGTTTTTGGAAACAAATGGAGTGAATTGGAAACAAATTATATCAAGCCAATTGTTACCTGATAATTGCATTTACGTAATTGTAAACAATACTCTTTTCATTATTGAAGTTAAGAATCAAAACGTTGGTGGGAGTGTTGATGAAAAGTTGCAAACATGTGACTTCAAAAGAAAACAATATATTAAATTGCTTTCTCAATTGAACATTGAGGTTGAGTATGTTTATATTCTAAGTAAATGGTTTAAGAGTCCGAGATATAAAGACGTCCTCGATTACATAATAAGTGTAAACTGTCAATACTACTTTGATTATATTCCCTTACAGAAATTAGGTTTACCTGTTCCAGAACAATGATTATACCCTATTACAAATCTCCCAACCACGACTTCAACTTGATTTGTGGCGATACTTTTGATTTGCTGCCGCAGTTCAATTTCAAGTTCGACATGATATTTGCCGACCCGCCTTATTTCCTGTCAAGTGGTGGTATTAGCGTGCAGAGCGGCAAGGTGGTCTGCGTGGATAAAGGCGACTGGGATAAAAGTATGCCACAAGATGATATCAATGCCTTCAATCTGAAATGGTTATCTCTATGCAGAGAGAAACTGAAGGACAATGGTACAATCTGGATTTCTGGTACATACCATAATATATTTAGTGTTGCCAATTGTTTAACTCAATTAGGTTACAAGATTCTGAATGTTATAACGTGGGCCAAAACAAACCCGCCACCAAATATTTCTTGTCGCTATTTCACCTATTCTACGGAGTTTATTATTTGGGCTCGTAAGTGTGAAAAGGTGCCACACTACTACAACTACGAACTGATGAAGCGTATTAACGGCAACACACAGATGACTGATGTATGGCGTTTGCCAGCTATTTCCCCATGGGAAAAGTCGTGTGGCAAGCACCCAACGCAGAAGCCTTTGAACTTGTTGTGTCGTATCATTATGGCTTCCACAAAGCCTGGTGCTTGGATTCTCGACCCGTTCGCTGGCAGCAGTACAACAGGTATAGCTTCCAACCTTCTTGGTAGACAATTTCTTGGCATCGAGCGTGAGGTTGAGTTTGCTTTCATGAGCAAGGCTCGTCGTGAAGAAATAGAGCGCATAGAGAATTATGCAAAATACCGTAGGAAGATTCAGGATATCATGAAGGCTGAGGACACACAAGCCGACATCTTTAGCTGTCGTGAGCCTGAGCCGTTCTATGACCTGCCTTTCAATATTGTCTCTGAGGTGAATAATCTGCACCTCAATGCTGAGAAGAAATTGGTTTATATGTATGCCGTAGGACCGTCATTGCGTTCAAAGGCAGAACCTGTTGGAAAACTGGCTATCGGCATCAAGGATAGTGGTCTTGATAACATCCTTGTCAGCGATATTGGTTACATTATGTTCCACTATTGGAGCAACGAGAAGGCCACACCATATAAGTTAGTCAAGACTCCTCGAATCGTGGATAAGCAGAATATTCCTAATGGTTACATGCTTTGCATGAAAAAGGACACTCAACGATTCTTGTTGTTGGAATATGACCCATCAAGTCCTGCAAAGATGGGTGTGTTTGACATCTTGAAAGTTCAACAAAAGGGCAAAGTGAGGTATCTGCCGTTTGTTACAAACATCAGATCGATTAAGAGTCATTAGTATTAAAGATGTATGATGGCCATTATGGTTAATGATTGCCCAGAATAGACTATTGATGTCTGCTGCTTTCTTGAAAACCCAATTATTCAACTCGATGCATAAATATGCGCCACATAATATAACAAAAAGATGGAAGATGTCTGAAGTCTGATGTATGATGTCTGAGTTGTTTCGTGTGCACATAATATAACATTTTGAAATGAAACTTACAAGAAAATATAATAAAATCATCTGAAATATTATTTTTTGAAAACTTTTTGAAAATAGCATTTGTGAGACTCACATTTTTTGTGTAATTTCGCAGTACATTTTTAGGGAAAAAGAGCCTTAGGCTTCGATACACTCCAAAAAACCACTCTCGAAAGAGAAAATGTCGAATACGAAGGCTACCTAAGCTCACACCAAATAGGCGTGGGCTTTGGTAGTTACAATAATTCGACAGGTAGTGGTTTACCTTGGAGTGTTATGTTTCTATCATTGTCCCACGCTCTTTCTCGAGAAATGTAATCAGAGATAACAAACATTACAAACCAAAATTAACAACCACAATGGAACAGACATTACACATCCACATCCGCGGAAGCGATTAATCGAAGTAAAATAACTAATAAAAGTAAGTGAGTGAGGAAAAAGACACAGAGTTTGGGCTTTGTGCTTCGGGATAAGTGGCAGCCGGAAGGCATTTCGGCCCTATTTTTTCTGTGCCAATTTGAAAATAATACTCATTAAACAAACTTTAAAACATAAAATAGAAATATGTTAGGTATTGGATTTGCTGAAAAGCTAATGAAGCGTTCGAATGGGCGCAAATTGCATAAAAGAAAGTATAGGGTTCTATATAACATCGCTTATCTTCATGGTCTGCTACATGGGATTACAATACGTAAGCCTGTAATGGTTATTTCCCACGTTGATATGCTGGTGGGGAATGTTGAGAATGGGGTAAAAGTTTGTCACACAATAACAGATAAGAATCAGAAATGAGTTTAGAAGAAAAGAAAGAACTGTTGCAAAGCATGGCAGAAGTTCTCAAAGGCAGCAAAATTGAACAAATGATTATGTTTGCCGAAGAAGGTTCTAAGATTGTATATAAGGAGGTGGAACCTGAGCCTAAACTGGAAGAAACAACAACTGAACCTAAGCAGGAAGAAGTAAAAGCAGACATTATAGGCAAAGCATTAAAGAAGTGTGCTTCTTTTGTTTGGGGCAATGCCGCTTATGCTGTAGCTTTCTGTGTATGTAGGGATATGTGTGGATGGCAAGATAACGCAAGTTATTTTGAAAGGCAGATGCAGCAGCAAGGTATTGATTTTCCTTCTGGAACAATAAACACTACTATAAGCCGAAACCCATTCATGAAACTAAATGTAGATAAGTGGGATGGGAGTAATGTTATGGAACGAGTCATAAAATTAAGAGATGAATTCCAGCAACAAGTGGGTTTGGCAGAGCTATGTAAAAAGAAAGCGTAGAATTAGTGTTAGAAGTGTTAGAAATTCCCGTAGAGGTGCATGACGTTGTTTCATGCACCTTTTTTTATGCCGTAATTTTGCATCGTCAAACAAAAACAAGTTGACGAGTAAACATGTTGACAAGTTGACGAGTTGGCAGCGATCTTTGAAATTTTGGACAAACAAAACAAAAATAACTTCGTACGATAACGTTAACGATAACGATAACAAATTGTTTAACATTTTAACATTATTAAATTATGAGATTTACAGGAAAAATTACAAAAGTGATGCCCTTGGTGACTGGAACGTCTGAGAAGGGTAGTGAGTGGAAACGTCAGACCATCGTGGTTACGGATGATGACCCTAATGCGGCTTATCCTGACGAGATGGTGCTGGACATCTGGAACGACAAGATACCAGAGCAACCACTGGAAGTGGGAAAGCATGTGGAAGTTTTCTACAGCGTTCGCACAAGAGAGTACGAAGGAAGGATATTCAATAACATTGATGTCTTCCGAATTAAGAGTTAAAAGACAGTTTATAAAGGTTATAGGTTATTGGTTATAGGTTATAGACTTTAGTAAACGGTAAACAGTAAACTAAAATTGAAATTAAGATGGAAAAGAAAACAGTTATGAGAACGGTCTTCGTTATGAACGAATACCATGTGAAGGTTAAGAAATGCTGCGCAAGCTGCCTGTTCAAGAGGATAGACTACAAGGGGAACCGCGTATGCACAAAGGACAGAAGACACAGGGTACCGGCAAATTACAGATGTCCGCAGTGGGAAATGAATAGCGTCTGCTATGCTGGTCGTAGCTGGGGTGTGGTAAAGAAACTTACGGAGGTGGTGATTGATTAAAATTGAGATAAAGGTTATAGGTTATAGACTTTAGACCTTAGACCTTAGCCAAAGAACAAAAACAAAAACCATTTAACATTTTAACGTTTTAACATTTTAACAATAATCTGAGTCGGAGGAATGAGCGATTGGGAAATGTCGTCCGGACACCAATTGAGCTCAAACTAAAAACCATCGCTTTTCCAATGCTCATAAATTCGAATCGATTATGGCTAAGAAAAATACTTACAGCAAGAATGTAACCTATGAGGCATTGATTGACCTTAAGGTAAATAAGGATGGGCAGCACAAAATAGATATTCTGCCCTGCGAAGATGTATTAATAGAGAGATTCCTTGGCGGCTTTAATGCTAAGGGTCAGCAGGATGGGAGCATATTCCTAAAGGAGAAGCCTAAGCGTAAGCGCCTCCGAAACACACCCGATTTCAGAACACCCAGAATGTATATGTCGTTGGACTGCCAGGACGGTTATGACTATATAGGTTTCCGTCTGCCCAGCGACCAGCGGGAAGACCTTGCCCGACTGCTGCTGAAAGATACCAATCTGGCAGTAAAGTATCTGAACGAAAGAATGTATAACTAAACCTGAACGACTATGATGAATATAGCATTTAACACACAACACACGGGATTCCGCGGGCACGACCATAAGGGCTACGCGGTGACAATGACCAAGGAACAGGTGGATAAGGTTCTGGCTGAGCCTTGGTTGAAGGAAATGGTAACGGAAATCCGTAATGGCGATGAGAAAAAGAAGGACAAGCTGCCCTTTATCTGTCCACATTACAGCAAGTTCCAGAACAATCATCGTGCGCAAGCAGACATCATCCCAGAGGCGTTTACCTACATGACTTGCGTGGATGTGGATGAAAAGGAACTGGTGGATAAAGCCATCAAAAATGCATTGGCGGTTAACCAAGATGAGTATTCCGACTGGCAGAATCAAGTCCTGCGCATGGAGTATTCTGCTCGTAAGAAGCTGCACATCTACATCCGTATTCCCAAGGGAATGACCATTGAGGAGGCACAGCAGGCTTTCTGTAAGGAAACGGATATCCCTTACGACGAGAGTTGTATTACACCAGAGCGCTTCATCTACGTTACAGGCATTGATGAGGAAATCTACCGAAGTCCCCAATGGATGGAACCATTAAGCGAAGAGGAATTAGCAGAGCGCAAGGAAGCGTATTTGGAGAGAGGGATGGACCAAGATGGGAGAAGACTCGGCCCCCTCCCCGCTCCCCCTTTAGGGGAGTGCTGTAAAGCGGATGGAAGTCCTCAGGTAAGTGAAGCTACGCCTCGTACGCGTTACATCTTTAATGCTTGTATGAAGGAATGTGAGTTGAAGCCTAAGGTGCTCGTAGTGGAAGGAGCCCGACATGAAGCGGTAAAGAGCATTCTTAGCGTTGGAGCGGCTCAGTTGCTGAAGAAAGAAGAATTCAATGGGGCACTGAGTGAAATGATGCCTGATAATTGGAACGACAAGAACATTCAGGACTTGGTGAACGACTTCTACACAAAGTACACAGACCCGCATCAGAAAATGACTCAGTTCCTACGTCGCGTCTTCGCTAAAAGCCAGGAAATCAGCCTCACCCCTGACCCCTCTCCCGTGGGCGAGGGGGAACAGATTCCCCCAGAGATGCCTAAGAAACTGCCTGCATTGATTAATCTGCTGGTGAGCCGTACGCCAGATATCTACAAGCCTGCTGTGGCGCATGCGGTGTTTCCTGCGCTGGCAACGCACCTGTGGCGAACGCGGTTCCGCTACATCGACAATAAGCTGCACGAGGCCACTTTGATGAACTGCCTGATGGCGGGAACGGGAGCCGGTAAGGACTGTATATCGGAGCCTATAGACCACATCATGGCTGACATCCGCAAGAGTGATGCGGAGAACATGAAGCGGGAAAAGGAATGGAAGGACGAGATCAACGCGAAGGGTGCGAATAAGGATAAGAAGAAACGGCCTGAGGGTCTTGTCATTCAGGAGATTGACGCGGATATGACGAACCCGGCCTTCGTGATGCGTATGGCAGAAGCGGATGAACATTTCCTTTATGTAAAGCTGAACGAGATAGATCAGTTTGATGCACTGAAAGGCAACGGAAGCGGCGGTCAGCAGTTCCGTATCATGTGTCTGGCCTTCGACCCTAACAACCGCTACGGTCAGACTCGTATCGGCACACAAAGCGTAACGGAGCGTGTGTGTATCCGCTTCAACTGGAATGCTACGACCACCATTCAGAAGGGACAGAAGTATTTTGCGCGAGTATTGACGGACGGTCCGTTGAGCCGTATCAATTTCTGTACCATTCCCGAGCGTGAGATTGGTAGCGAGATTCCCGTCTATGGTGATTACGATGAGAAGTTCGACGAGGAACTGAAGCCTTACATTGAACGTCTCTGCGCTGCCCGTGGTGAGATTGGTTGTCCGCAGGCTTTCAACTTGGCGAAGAAGCTGAACGAGGAATGTGCGGAATTCAGTCGCCTGAGTCAGAGCCGTACGTATGAGAACTTTACGTTCCGCGCCAATGTGATTGCCTATCTGAAAGCCTGTGTGCTCTTTGTGGCCAACGATTACAAGTGGGACGAGACGTGCGAGGATTTCATCCGCTGGAGTCTGAACTACGATCTGTGGTGCAAGATGCAGTTCTTTGGTGATGCCATAGAACAGGCCAACAACGCGGCTGAACGCACAGGAACACGCGGCCCAAGGAATCTGCTGGAGCTGTTACCTGATACCTTTACCATTGAAGATGCTAAGCGCGTTAGAAGGTTGCAAGGGCTTCCTATAAGTGGTGCCGCTCATATGATAGCTGCATGGAAGAATAGGAGATATGTATCACAGATCACAGATCACAGTTTTCAAAAAAAGAAAAAGTGACTTCGTACAAAAACCGAAAACAAAAACCATTTAACATTTTAACGTTTTAACATTTTAACATTATTATATGGAACCTCGTGGAATTAGGAATAACAATCCATTGAATATCCGCAAGAGTGCGGACAGATGGAAGGGATTAAGATGTGTGCAGAAGGACAAGACCTTCTGCCAGTTTGAAACAATGGCGTATGGGTGGAGAGCAGCGTTTTTGCTGCTCCACACCTATATGAGCAAGTATAAGCTTACTACCATACGCAAGATAATCTACCGTTGGGCGCCGCCAAACGAGAATAATACGGCGGCTTACACCAACCATGTGAGTTATCTGGCTGTCTTAGACCCGAACCAAGAGATTGAATTTGGCAACAAGTTCACTATGCTGCAAATAGGCAGAGCTATGTGCCAAGTGGAGAACGGCCTTCAGTACGACCCCATCAACAAGAAGGAGTGGCTGGAAGCCTTAGATCAAGGGTACGAAATGGCGGCGAAGGAGGTTAAAAAGTTAAAACGTTAAAAGGTTAAACAGTTAACGTTATGGGATTGACCAAAGATGCGATGCGGTATTTCCGCAACATAGTGAAGTACGGCAGTAACTACACATGCGCCATTGACGCGTTTGAGTATGATGAGTACTTTGAGTTTTGTTTGTATATCTTCGACACTATGGACAAGAAAGTGTCACATTGGCAAGTGTTCAAAACAGAACACAGCACAATGGAGCAGGCTCTCGCCGCATACGTGAGGATGGTGAATCAGTACTACCTTCTGTAAAAATGAAGGCTGCGATTGAGTGAGAGGAGAGATAAGCTTGCTTAGTCTATCCCGAGCGTGAGCAGGCTTGACCGCAGGTCAAAGAATGAAAGAATGAAGAATTAAAGGGCGTTTGCGAAAGCATGCGCCCCTTTTTAATTTGGTTTAAGTGGCTGTTGGCTTCTATAACCGCTAACTAATAACCTATAACCGTTTTGGAACGCTAACCGTTTAATTCGTTGAACATTATTATTTTCATGAAGACATGAAAAAAAAGAGTTGAGAATTCCTGGTTATAAAAAATAGATGTATATTTGCATCGAACATATGTTCTAATTCAAAAAATTTACTGCTATGGGATTTCTTTTATGGATTCTTTACGGTCTGGCTTCAGGTGCATGTGCTTCCTGGCTGCTGGGTTCAAGTCATGCATGGTACTGGAACATTATTATCGGTATCGTAGTAGTGTAGTCGGCGGGTTCGTAGCCGGTTTGTTTGGCATTAAGAGCGACAACTTCATTGGCTCCTTTATCATCTCAGTTGTTGGCGCAATCATTTGCCTGTTGCTCTACAACTATCTGGTATAGGCTCCCTACGTGCTTGCCTCTACCGATTTTTATCGAGTGAAGGATACATTATAACAGACAGGGAGCAGATGGGTGACCGTTGCTCCCTGTTTGTTTTTGTAACTTAGCAAAAAAGAAAAAAGTTTTTATAAAGTAATGGAAGAAATAACAATATATCGTACTGATTGCAATCGTATTTTAGGAGGCATACTCTGTTTGTTGTGTTGTGGTGTTTGTGTTTTTGCACTTTTTCATGGTAAAGCTGGCGAGTTAGGATGGTGGGTTTCATTGTTGCTTTGTGGTTTTGGCGGTGTGATTACGCTTGATACTGCAAGAAGGGAGTTTCGTAAACCGTATCTGGTCATCACAGAGAAGCGCCTCTTTATAAGTAGAATACCACAAAAAGACTGGATTATAAACTTTGCTGAAGTGGAACGCTTTGAGCGCGTTCCTTTTAGTGTTTTTAGTCCATTTACGAAGCAACTGGCCGTCTATTATAAAGTTGAAAAGAAAGTGTTCAGCCCCACCATTCGAGGACGTATAGCCAGTAAAATCTTTAGCGGCCCACATGAATACATACCTATAGATGGTGTTAAAATGAAAGCCCAGCAACTATGCGATTTGCTAAACGAAAAGGTTGCGGAATCGTTAAAAAATTAAAAAGAAAGGGATTCTTTATAAAAACTTTTTGTTATTCCTTAAATAAATCCTACCTTTGCCTTATGAACCAACAATTACAACACACAGGACAATGAAAAAGTTTATTATTCTACTTTGTTCTTTAACACTCTCTGTTGTTTCTTTTGCAACAGGACAAGAAGGCGATGTGATTTATATCAATGGAGAGAAGTGGTTTCTTTTAGGAAAACCCATAGGTTCGAACTCGATACTAAGATGCGGTGTGGATTCCATTCTGCCTGAAAATCGAGATGAGGTAACTTCTAACTGGTCCGGTTATACTGCATACTGGAGTATATACAATAAACAGCTCTTTCTTGACAGCATATTGGTGGAATGTTATAGCGAAGTAGCAAAGAAAGACTATACGGTACGGATTCCTACGGCCGATATGCAACGTGTTTTTAAAGATTATTATAAGAAGAAAAACATTTTGGCCTCATGGGTGGATAACAACATCAGAGCAGCAAAGGGGCCTATAGTGTACTACGAGCATATGGGCTATGAAAGAAACCATGAATATGAGCAGATATTTACCATCAAGAAAGGTATGATAACCGACTGTAAGTCATATCATAATAGGGTGGCGGTTAATGGCTTTTCCTTTAAGAAGAGCTTGTATGACGAGAGCTCAGAGCCAATAGCCTTAGAATTCCCCCTTCATTTTGAAAACTATCCGGAATTGGCTGATGTGAAGATTGTTAAATTTTCTGTAGGAAAGCTTCAGCTGAATTCATTGGGGCAACTTCTTGACTGCAAAGTCAAGGCTACTATATCTCGGAAGGAAGGTGACGAGAGGAAGGTTATAGAAATAGATGGTTTGGCAAAGGAAATGAAAGAAAAGCTGATGGAAATCTTTCCCTGGAGAACTCTTTTCATCAACGGAGAATATGTTTCAGATATTAAGAATTCTTCATATTATATCCCTTATAATATAGAAAAATTGAGGAAATAATGGAAACGAAAGGCTGAGAAATTGCAAATAGAACACAGAAATTAGAGCAAAATTTTGATTTATCGAACATCCTTTCTAATTTTGCATCGATGAATGTGAACAAAAGGAGATATATTGCATCATGGGTCTTGTTGACAGTCTTCCTGCCAGCATTGTTGCTTTCGTCTCTACATATTCATCATGTATCAGAAGATGAGACTTCCTGCACAGCCTGCGTTCAGCACCAGTGTCATGGTCATTTATCGCAACTTTCTGACTCTTTGCACCATTGTGTACTGTGCCAGTTCCTTACACTGTCATTTGTGGCAGGTGCTGTCGGTTCTGTGGTATTCTTATCTTTTGTATTTTCAAATCAGTTTGTAAAACCTCTCTGGGTTTATTTACCTGAGAGATACTGCTTTATTGTTACCAGAGGACCGCCAGCGTTTATCGTTTAATCCTCAATCTTTAATTTTACTAATATAATTTAATATTTTAACAGGTAACAGAATGAGAACAAGATATATCATTCTGCCAATGTTGTGTGTGTGCATGACAATGGCAGCACAAAATAATCATACACATATTCATGCGGAGGACTCTACCGATATATTCTTCCGCCATCTTCAATTGAATGAAGTAATTGTAACTGGTGTAACGGGCGATACGAAACTTAAGCACTCTACAACTCCCGTTAATCTGGTAACTTCTAAAGTGTTACGTTCCACAGCGTCTACTAATATCATTGATGCTATCAGTCACCAGCCGGGTATTAGTCAGCTTACTACCGGAAGCAGCATTTCTAAACCTATCATACGTGGTTTAGGCTATAATCGCGTTGTGGTACTAAGTGACGGGGTTCGTCAGGAAGGACAACAATGGGGTGATGAACATGGAATAGAAGTAGATGGAAGCAGCGTTGGCTCCGTAGAAATCCTGAAGGGGCCTGCATCCCTGATGTACGGTTCTGATGCTATGGCAGGTGTTGTTATCCTGCATCCTAATCCTACATTGGCCGAAGGTGATATTCATGCCATGTTCAGTACTGAGTATCAGACAAATAATGGCCTCTTTGGCTTTAATCTCTCCATGGCTGGTAATAAAAAGGGATTTGTCTGGGACGGGAACTACAGCCAAAAGATGGCTCATGCCTATAAAAACAAGTTCGACGGCTATGTATCTGGTTCACAGTTTGGCGAACGATCAGGACGACTGATGTTAGGCTTGAATAAATATTGGGGCTATACGCATCTGACAGCATCTATTTATCATCTGACACCCAGTATTATAGAAGGCGAAAGAGATTCAGTAACAGGTGATTTGCTATGCAACACAGAAAACATAAAGACCTATAGCAAGGCCCTTCCGTTCCAACATGTAAATCACTATAAGGCTGTATGGGATAACTTCATTAATCTGCCTAAGGGGTATCTGAAGGTTATCTTGGCATATCAGCAAAACCGACGCCAGGAGTTTGAGGAGAGCACTGATGATTATTCGCTCTACTTTAAACTTCATACAATGACATACGATGCACGTTACGTGACACAGGAGTTTAACGGTTGGAAACTATCAACGGGTGTAGGCGGAATGTACCAACAGTCATCAAATTTAGGCGAGGAATTCCTGATTCCGGATTATAAGCTCTTTGATTTTGGCCTGTATGCAACTGCCATAAAGAATATTGGCGAACGTTGGACGCTGAACGGGGGCGTTCGTTATGATCACAGGCATATGCATGGTGACGAACTGATGGAGGACGGTCAACTGCGCTTTACCGATTTTACCCGTTGTTTTAACGGTGTTACGGGCAGTTTGGGTGCGGTTTTCAACATAAATGACCATTTTAATGTACGCATGAATCTGGCTCGTGGCTTCAGGACACCTAACATGAGTGAGTTGGCATCCAATGGTGTTCATGAAGGCTCCTTACGTTATGAGTTGGGCTCACAGGACCTTAAGGCTGAGTATAGTTTGCAGGCCGACCTGGGCATGGACTTTACCTCGCGTTATATATCTGCCCAGATTGCGCTCTTTGCCAATAAGATTAACAATTACATCTTTATGCATAGGTTATCAGAGATAAAAGAAGACGGATACCTTACTTATGCCTATACTCAGGGTGATGCCCGACTGCTCGGTTTTGAGTTAGGCATTGATTTTCATCCTATACATTCACTTCACTTTGCCAACAACTTCTCATATGTTAATGCTCAGTTGCTGAATCAGCCGGCAGAGAGTAAGTACCTTCCATTTACGCCAGCTCCTCGTTGGACTTCGGAACTGAAGTGGGAACTTTTACATCACTCCCATGCCACTGTAGCCCACCATCATGAACCAAACGTAAAGCATAAGTCTCTCTTTAACAATCTATACATTGCAGCTGGCCTTGATTGCTATCTGAGACAATCACATATCTATAGACAGGATGAGACAGAGACGGAAACCCCTGCCTATATGCTGTTGAGTTTCTCTGTTGGTACAGATGTGCAATGGAAAGGTAAGAAGTTTGCAGAGCTCTATATTACTGCCGATAATGTGCTGAATACAGCCTATCAGAATCATCTGAGCAGACTGAAATATGCAGACGTGAATAACGTTACTGGTCGCCGTGGTGTTTATAATATGGGGCGAAATGTAACATTTAAACTTGTGGTTCCTCTTTCTCTGTGAAAATGATTTCATTCTCCTTCGCCGTCTCTTTTATGGCTTCGTCATGGCCAGAAAGGGCGGCGAAGGGTGCAAATTGGGCGGCACGACTCCACATGGACATCTGAGGATGCTTATCGGAAACGTGGTGGGGCAGGTTTATAATATCAGAGTAATCTTCCATAAAGAGTTAAAATGTTAAAGGGTTAAAATGTTAAAGAGTTAAAAGGTTGAAAGATTGTCAATTAAGCTTTGTGTCCTCCTATTTGTTTGTTGCGGTCTTTGGCGGTGGCACCTTCTTCGAAGTTCAGGCCACGAAGGATGGCATTCTTGCCGAATCGCATCTTTATCTTCAGTTGTGCTTCCTGCATACGACGCTCTTTTTCTAAGTTTTTTTTCTCTTCCCGTTTAAGTTTATCTAATGCTTCGTAGTCAGTGAAGAGGTCGAGCTGCTCATATTTTTCTGTGGAAAGATTGGCGTTTAACATTACCTCGTCCTTCACATGATTGGTGGTCAGGTTCAGGCGCCGGATTAGCAAGTCGGGGTTTACATGGCGGTCAAAGATTTCTGTTGCACCATTCATGATAAGTCGGGATGATGACGTAGGTTTCTTGAAGTTGAATGTGCCGTGCGCATGCTTGGGAACAGGTTTACCGTAATAGTTTAATGTTATCTCGCCATGATACTTGGCGCGTATCTCCGGCCTTGTCAAGCTCTCGGTATCATAGCTGACAGTCAACACCAATTGGTCGGTAACCAAGCGCTTCTGCACCAGATTCAGTGCCATTCCCTCAGCCATCTCCTTTATTACCACACGGGCTTTCCGGAATGTATATGGTTCCTGCAACACCTGTCCGCTACTGAATGAGTTGGTTTCTGGTCGGTAAGCTTTCACGGCCTCCATAGTACATGGTTCCCAGCCCCAGGCATGATCTATCAGCAGCTCTGCATTTATACCAAACAGATTGTATAACAGTTCTTCGTTCTGTATAGACATTCGGGCTAACTTTCCCATGGTGTCTATGCCATAGACAGCCAACTTCTGCGCTATGCCGCTGCCTACGCGCCAAAACTTGGTGATGGGACGGTAATCCCACAGCTGGCGACGGTACGACATCTCGTCCAACTCAGCGACACGCACGCCGTCTTTGTCGGCTGGCATTTTTTTTGCTACAATATCCATTGCCACCTTGCAAAGGTACATATTTGTTCCGATGCCTGCCGTTGCAGTGATTCCTGTCTGTGCAAGCACGTCGCGAATCATCTTTATGGCTAGTTCGTGGGGAGTTATCTTATACGTGCCCAGATAAGCCGTTACATCCATGAAGACCTCGTCTATGCTGTAAACATGTATGTCCTCCGGTGCAATGTATTTCAAGTAAATGCTGTAGATCTTGGAGCTGACCTCGATGTATTTTGCCATTCGTGGCTTGGCAATGATGAAGTCCACACCAGGTGCTTTCTGGTACACTTCGAACAGACGGGCTCTTCCTCCAATGCCGTACTCCTTCAGTGAAGGCGTAACTGCCAGACAGATAGTTTTTGCTGTGCGACTCTCATCTGCCACCACAAGGTTGGTGGTCAGTGGGTCAAGCCCTCTGTCCACACACTCCACTGAGGCGTAGAACGACTTCAGGTCGATGGCAATGAATGTTCGCTGTTCCATTATTTGTGTGTCATAATATCCAGAACGAAGCGGTCCGTCTCGTCCATTCCCTTTGAACCAATGCTTGTCAGGTTATGAATGCTACGGTCCACATCGTCGTCAATGATGCCTTCTGCCGAGGTTACATGATTGTTTTGGATGGCCAGCATAGCGCTTAGGACTGCGGTACTGACTCCTGTTGTCAGCTTCAGCGCACAGGAGGGCTTGGCTCCGTCGCAAATCATACCGGTGAGGTTGGCTATCATATTCTTTACAGAGAAACTTATCTGCTCGAAGTTGCCGCCCATCAGATAAGTGATGCCAACACTGCTGCCTGTGCTGGCAACCACGCATCCGCACAGGGCCGAAAGACGACCGAGGGATTGCTTAATGTAGATGGCCGTAAGATGTGAAAGAATGAGGGCACGGATAAGTTCTTCCTCTGTATTATGATTCTCACGAGCAAAAACCACAACCGGCATTGTGGCACAAATACCCTGATTGCCGCTGCCGCTGTTGCTCATGACGGGAATCTTGGCTCCAGCCATACGTGCATCGCATGCACAGGATGTTACAGAGAGCACCTTGGCAAAGATATTGTCGCCCATAATGCCACGCCCCAGAGGACTGCACATGGTCTTTCCCAACTGATGTCCATAGTTTTCACGCAAACCCTCTTGTGCAGCTTCTTCGTTCAGGCGCTTGGCCTCAAGAATAAAGCGGATGTCATCAAGCGGCATGGTTGTGGCAAACTCATATACCTTGTGAAGGGTTAGATTACCTTCGTGATTCTCTTCCTCGTTTTGCTTTGTCTCTTCTCCCTTCTCTGCAAAGTGTGTGTGGCTGCCTTTGATGGTGGCCTCGGACTTTTCGCCTTCTGCTTCTGCGCAGACGTGGATGAATAGCTTGTCGGGATCGTTCTCCTCTAAGTTAATCTCGATACGCTTTTCCTTTATATATTGTTTTGCAGCGACCAGGTCTTCCTCTGTACAGTCGCGCAACACTTCTAATTCCAAACATGATTTTCCCCCTACAGCACCCAGGCCAATAGCAATGGGCAGACCTATCATACCGCCTGTTCCGGGGATTCCGACACCCATGGCATTCTTTAGTATGTTAGCACTCAGGTGCAAGGTTATCTTTTGGGGCAAATAATTGCGTTCCTTACCTAATTTGTTTCTCAATACCTCGACAGCTTTTGCTACACATAAAGCAACTGCCATAGGCTCTGTACAACCAATAGCTGGTACCACTTGCTTGTGCAAAAGATTCAGGATCTCCTGCTTTTCTTCGTTTGTTATCATATGATTTCTTTCTTGACAATTGCAAAGTTATAAAAAAAATGTATATCTTTGTGCAGGAAAAAAACAAAAAACAATAATAATATCAATCACTATGAGACAACTATTTCTATTTTTGGCAGTTGCTTTCTGCCTTTGTGGTTCTGCAAAGACAGGAGTTAAGGAATCAAAGACTACTTATGCACGTGAGGTTTTGCAGCCTTACTTAGACCGTGGTGAGTTGCCTGGTGCTATTAGTATCTTCTACAACAATGGTGTACAGGAAACATGCTGCATAGGATATGCAGATGTGGCAAAGAAGCGTCCTATCAAATTAAACAACGTTTTTATGCAGTGCTCCCAGACAAAGGGTTTCTGCGGTGTAACGATTGCCAAGTTGGTGGAAGAAGGTAAAATCTCCTTGGATGATCCTGTTTCAAAATACTTGCCAGAGTTCCGTGAACTGTGGGTGCAGGACAGCGATAAGGATGGCATAAAGACCCTTCATAAGGCCAAGAACGTGCTTACGGTGCGTATGGTGCTTAACCACACGGGAGGCTTCCCCTTTGAGTGCAGTGCTAAGAGAAGTGATGTGCGTGGTGGCGGATGGTCGGGCGGTGCTCCCCTGCGCCAAGTTGCTAGCATTGCAGCTGGTTCTCCTATCATGTTTGAGCCCGGTACCCGGGATTTGTATTCCAATACGGGCATAGACATAGGTGCTGCTATAGTAGAGGTTGTTACAGGTATGAAATGGGAAAATTACCTGAAGAAGGAAGTCTTGGATCCCTTGGGTATGAAGAGCACTTGGTTCTGGCCTACCGATAAGCAGTTGAAGACGCAAATCGAGATGTACGATGTAAAGGCTGGCGAACCTGCTAAGTACCGTCTGGAAAATGGTTGGGAACAGCGTCCCTATAACGACGGACATGTATTTGCCTCTGCCGGTGCCGGCTTGTGGACAACAGCTCAGGATCAGTTGAAGTTCTATAAGATGCTGATGAATCTGGGTATGGGTGACAATGGCGTTCGTATCCTGAAGGAGGAAACTGTTAAGAGCATCTTGGCTCAGACAACCCGTCCTGACAATCTGGGTGGTTACTCGTTAGGTCTTAGTGCTCCTAAGAAGGATGGAGAGAATGAATGGTTCGGACATGGTGGTGCCTGGGGTACTAACTGTATGGTTAACTGGCATAAGAAACAGCTGAAACTCTGGGTTGTTCAGGTTAATGGCAGTCAGCCTTGGAGTAAGGATGTAGATAAGGCTGCTGAGAAATTCTTCTCAGAAACACTGAATCTGGACAACGAATATACGGGAAGGACGAAATAAAAGTTTAGAGTTGAGTGTTGAGAGAATACACTGAAAAAAAACTAATGGGAGGAAGCGAAGTGCTTCTTCCCATTTTTTATGTATATTCCCTCTGTTGGATGGCCATTTATTCTAAGACCATCTAAGGTATAGGTGTTCCCTTCGCCCACTGGAGATGGGTTAGGGGAGAGGCTTTCAAGTCTTGTTACTTCATCTTCCGAAAGGATGGGATGAATGGTAATGCGGTCGAAGTTGGGCGACCATTCGTTGTCGAAAGACTGAATAGTGACAGTATTGTTGGAACCCTTCTCCAGTTTGATTGGAATCATCTTCCAACTCATGCCATTGGGGTCCCAGGTATCAGTACAGTCACCATTGCTCTTAAAGATAATAGTATCGCCTATCTGCTCGCCATTGACGAAGAGCTTGGCGGTGCGTGTATCTTTGGAAATGAAGTATATGGTTAGAAGATACTCACCGGTGCGATCGGCCTTGATACGGTTGAATTGCAGTTTACTACCTAAACCAAGGTCACCGACAAAACCTCCGTTTGAGGCATGGAGGGATGAATAGGTTTTACGGTTAGCACGACCCGAAAGTGTGTTAGCACTGGCTTCAGCCTCATAGGTGATGCGTTCCTGAGGTACATCCAAATACCCATCCGGTGACACCTGCATCAGGAAACCACCTTCGCTAAGTTCCTTAATGCTGAGGGTGCTACCCTTCTTTACTTCTTTTTTCTCGAACTTAAGATCGGACCGGCAGGAACCGTCTCGGTAAATATATGCTGTATAGGTACGACCTTCTTCCAAGAAGTCGAACTTAACCTTGCAGGTTCTTTCGTTGGTATTGATACCCGACACCCACCAGTCGGCACCTTTCCTGCGTGCTATTGTGGCGTATTCTGTCGGGGTGCCTTCCAGCAGCAAACTCTCGTCCCATGCAGCGGGTAAGCGCTTCATAATATCGCGACCGAGGAAATACTTCAGGTTCTCAGGACTTTCTGCAATATGCACAATGCTGCTTTCGAAGGCTGTGAGGAGTGCCATGTGATGTCCCATGCTTCGCTGGGTTAGGATGCTACCTCGCCAAGTAGCAAAGTCTCCGGGTGTATAATCCATAGCGCCTACTACATTGCGGGTGAAGATTACATTCAGATGATGTTGTGCCGTATTCCGATTAGGTGCCCAGAAGTTCTGTTCGCCTCCGTGAATGCCTTCCTGTGTCATAATATGGGGATAGGTGCGACGCAGGCCTGAAGGACGGGTGCATCCATGTATATTGACCATCATCCTATATTTGGCCGCAGTCTTGTACAGGTTCTCTATGCGGGTCATACTTTCCTTGGAATCATCTTCCCAGAAATCAACCTTGATACCTTTGATACCCCAGCTTCTCCAAGTCTTGAGTGTAGCATCCATATTCTCGTTACTGAAATCCTTGCTGTAGATAAGTCTTGAATCTCCCCAAAGAAGACAGTCAACACCATTATTATTGGCGTTCTTGACAAAGCCGGGGAACCAGGAAGAACTCCATCCCGCATCTATAAGGTAATAGGGCCAACCCATTTCGACTGACAAGTCGCAATGTGCCTGTTCTCCTTCTCTTAGACCTCCGTAAGCGTTCTTTATTTCTCCTTTACCGCCATCGGAACCTCCCCAATACCATGCAGCAACACCAGGCTTTATCCAACTGAGATCCTTAATGGTAGTAGGTGGACAGAGGTTTTCGGTCATGGTGGTTTCGAAGATGGTCTTTAAATCGCCACATACAACCATTCGCCAAGGTGTATAGACGGGTAGAGAGCAGGTAATCTTTTGTGCTTTCTCCTCGGCATAATCCTTGGTTTGACCTGTCCAACTGAACGAAAAAGCACCTACCTCCGGTTCTGCCTTTGTAAGCGAGGTACAGAAGATGCCACGATTGTCGGCTTCAGAGATTAGAAGATAGTCTTTACCATTGTAAACAAGGGTGGGGGAGTTGTATCGGCCATCGGCTGTGCTAACCAATGTGGACCAAGACGTGTACTTGGTATATAAACCCTCGTACGGATAGTTTGGGTCGTTACCGCCGGCATTACCCAAGAACCTGCAGGCATGACAATTGGTAAATTTGTTCACGCGGATAAGGCTGGCTTCGTCCGTGAAGATTCCAGATGTATGCCCATTGTGTTTGGGAATGATGTAACGAAAGGCAAAGCCGTCGTTGTAAACCCGGAATACCACAGTCTGCTTCCAGGTTTTCTTTAAGGTAGTAACAGATAATGTATGACAATAGTCTCTGTATTGACTGCGTTTGCCGACGGGTAGAGTGTAGGCATCGTCTATGAGAGAGGAGTCAACGCTCTCCAATTCGATATCCTCGGTAAAATCAGTATTGGAGAATTTCAACCCTAAAGGCGATTCATTTACGATTGTTCTGCCGTCTCTGCTTACCGAGTAACTGAGTTTCCCGTCAACCAAGCGAACGGTTGCCTTTAAATGTCTGTCAGGCGAAAAAACGTTGTAATCTTCTGCCCGTAGAGCAAAATAAAACAACGTGATGGTAACAGTCAATAGTGTTTTATACATTATAAATAATTTATGAGTTTACTTGAAAAGTTCGTCAAGGAAGGTATAGAAGGCGGGGTCCTCACCTACGACTGTCTTTACGATTTTACCCTCCGGGTCGATAACAATCTTTGTGGGGAACCCGGTAATGGCATACATTTCGGGAATTTTGGAGTCTTTGGGGTTATATACATGTTTCCACTTGAGTTCGTGCTTCGCTACTGCAGCTTTCCACTTCTCTTCTGTATCGCTGCAATCCACACCCAAAATCTCCATGCGATCGGAATATTTCTCGTAGTATGTCTTCATCTCGGGGAATCCTTTTATACACCAGATGCACCATGACCCCCAGAAGTCGAGAATCACATATTTGCCACGTAAAGAGGAGAGAGAAAGGTCGGTCCCGTCGATGCTTTTAAGTGTGAAATCGGGAGCCATCTTGCCTTCTTCAACATACTTTTGGGCGGCTTCACGTATCTTTCTGCGCTCAATATCTGCTTTGGCAAAATCAATGAAATATGCGTATTTGCTGTCTGCTACTACAGTACTCATGATATTTAATGCCTTCTCTGCATCTTTCATCCCCATGAGTAAGGTAACACAAGCACCGCTGTTAGGGTGAGTATTTATGAAATTCATCTGAGCTTCATGCAATTGCTCCTTAAGCCCGTCATAAATGGGATCTATAATTTTCTGGAGAGAATCTGCATTGGCACCTTTCTCCACTTGGCTATGATATGAATAGCCTACCTCATACATTTTCTCCTGAATGGGGTCTGTAGCATCATCTAATGCCTGATAATCCTTATAGAACTGTGAGCCAGTCCAGACATTCTTCTCTGTTGTACCCTTAACGGTACCGTTTTCTCCAGGAACAAGATACATACTTAGGCGTTTTTCGCCTTCAGCCGTCTTAACTCTGCAAATGGCTAAACGCATCTTGCTGTCATTCTTCTTAATGGTAAACTTACCTTTTTTTACCTTTAGCGTATCTGTTTTCTCATAACCCGAAAAGTCGGGTTTAAAAATTTGGATAAAAGCTGTATCACCTATAACATCTTTCAGTTCGGCCTTGATAACACACTGTGCAAACAAACTCTCTCCCATCAGAAAAGGAAGGAGTAAAATCAAAAACTTCTTCATTGTTTAATTATAATTTTAAAAATAATCTGAATAATCTGAACCGCCTAAAGCGTCTCTTTTTGTACGGGGTCACTTGTCAGGCCAATACCCAATTTCTTGAATATCTTTTGGTCCACCTCGCTAATCATGACAGTTGAATGTGCCTGACATCCTTTCAGCAATGGCAGCATAGCCAATGCACGACGGCAGTTGGCGTCATTCTGACTGAGGACGGAAAGTGCTACCAGCACCTCGTCGGTATGCAAACGTGGGTTGTGACCACCCAGATATTCTGTCTTGGTTTTCTGGATGGGTTCTATCAGTTCCTGAGAGATAAGCTTGATACTGTGATCGATGCCAGCCAAGTGTTTTGTAGCATTGAGCAACAATGAGGCACACGTTCCCAAAAGAGGTGAACTGCTGGCTGTGATAATGTGACCGTCTTCCAGTTCTATCGCACTACATGGAACACCGGTTTCTTCTTGACGGGCCTTAGCTGCCACCGTACACTTACGATAGTCGGTATCTATTTTAGCCTGCTTGAAGAGAAGTTTCAACTTGGTAACTTCGCTCTCGTTGCAAGCACCGAGCGCTAATTTGCTGAGGGCAGTATAGTATCTGCGAACAATCTCCTGCAGGGATGCTTCCTTACAAATCTCATCGTCCGAGATACAGAACCCCACCATGTTAACACCCATATCCGTAGGGCTCTTATAGGGGCATTTGCCGTAGATACCCTCGAAGATTGCATTCAGCACGGGGAAGATTTCTACGTCGCGGTTATAGTTAATGGCCACCTTCTCGTATGCTTCCATGTGGAAGGGGTCAATCATGTTTACATCGTTTAGGTCAGCCGTAGCAGCTTCGTATGCAATGTTAATAGGGTGTTTTAGGGGTATATTCCAAACGGGGAAAGTCTCGAACTTTGCATATCCTGCCTCTACGCCACGCTTGTGTTCGTTGTATAGTTGGGAAAGACATACGGCCATCTTGCCGCTACCAGGTCCGGGGGCCGTAACAATGACTAACGGCTGGGTGGTTTTTACATAATCGTCCTTTCCGAATCCTTCGTCGCTGTCAATAAGCTCCACATTGTGGGGATAGCCTTCAATCGTATAATGGTAATAGGCGTTTATGCCCAGACTCTCAAGGCGATGGCGATACTGGTCGGCAGAACTCTGTCCGTTGTAATGTGTAATGACCACATTGTTTACCAGGAATCCGCGGTTCTGGAACTCGTTTCTCAGACGTAGCACATCTTCATCATAGGTAATACCCAAGTCCTGTCTAATCTTGTTCTTCTCGATGTCGATGGCACTGATTACAATAACGATTTCTGCAGAGTCTGCCAGTTTCTGCAACATGCGTAACTTGGAGTCGGGCTGAAAGCCGGGCAACACACGGCTGGCATGGTGATCGTCGAAAAGCTTGCCACCCAATTCCAAATACAGTTTACCCTTGAACTGCGCTATACGCTCCTTAATTTTCTCGCTTTGTATTCGAATGTATTTCTCGTTGTCAAATCCGTACTTCATCTTATTACCTTAAAATAAGTTATCTGACTATTATAGAAATTATCTAATGACTTTGGTAAATTCGGCTTTAGCACCGTCTTCGCTCCTAAGTTCAACAAGAACAGTGGACTGGGAACCGTCCACACTGCTTGTTATGAAACGAAACTCTGTTCCCTTGCTGGTAGAACGCTTAGCAACAGAAACGGGTGTTCCCATGGGGAAAGGATAGTCATCGCATGCTTCATGGAAGACATTCTTGTCCTCGTCTGTCAACTCTTCCTGAGCAGTGAATTCTGGTAGTTCCTCTATTTCACCTTCCATATATCCGTTACGCTTGAGGAAATCGTCAAGTTCATCCTGCATATATTTCAGACGTGCGTTGCGTATGCCGAATCCTTCTTTAAAATCTGACTTTGGCAGATGGGATTTCAGATCATCTGTGCTGCTTTCTAATCCTCCGCTTCCGAAAGTGCAGAAGGGAACAATGGTCTTACCCTCAAAATTGACTGTGTCAATCAAGGTAGATACGGGCAAGGCATAAGTGCCAAACCATATGGGATAACCCAGGAAGATGATGTCATATTTCTGTACGTCTGACACGATGGGTTTAATAGCAGGCTTTTCTCCCTTCTCAAGTTCGTTCTTACCACGCTCTATAGTAGCACCAAAGTCTCCGTCATAAGGTTCCTCGCAAACAATTTCTTCAATATCTGCGTTCAGACATGATTTTATCTGATTGGCTACTGATGCTGTTGCTCCAGTCTGTGAATAGTATAAAACAAGCACTTTCTTCTCGGGATCATCTGCGTTGTCAGATTTCTCCTTTTTGTTTTCACAAGCTACCATCATCAAACAAACAATTGATAAATAGAATATTTTCTTCATACAATGAATAAAAGGTTTTGTTTTCATAACACAAAAGTACATATTTTTAATTTAATACATATTTAATATAAGCTTTTTTTTAGCAAATTTGACAAAATATCCACTTTAAGGGTTGATTTTCTTGCGTGTTGACGTTTTTGTTGTAATTTTGTCTTCTATTAATATTAAACAGCTGGAAAATACTATGCAGAAAAGAGCGAACACAACAAACTTAGAAAAAACTGCCATTATAGCAGGGGAGCGAAATGTGTCTTTTGCCCAGGCTTTGCGGTATATTGATATGTTTGCCCAGCAAATCCCTTCTTCTGAACAGAAACGTATTATCGTCTTCAGCGAAAATAGTGAAGGATGGATATATGCTTTTTTCAGCATTTGGCAGCAGGGTGGTGTGGCTATCCCTGTAGATGCAAGTAGCACGGTCTCTGATTTTTCATATATTCTGCGCGATTGTTCTCCTCACGGTATATGGACTTCCCAGCATAATTTACCTGTAGTGGAGCAAGCTCTCGCGGAGACGGGTATGGATGTCCCCTTCTATATCATAGAAGAAAAGATGAAGGAACAACCCGACGAAAGCCGTCCGTTGCCTGAAAGTCTTCCATGGGCTGAACTGGATGTTCCCTATAATCAGAAAGTAGCTTTGATCATCTATACATCCGGTACAACAGGAAGTCCCAAGGGTGTTATGCTCAGCTATCAGAATCTCATGTCAAACATCAAGGGCGTTTCGCAGGATGTAAGAATCTATACACACTATAGGCGTACTATGATTCTCTTGCCTTTGCATCATGTACTGCCGCTTATGGGTAGTGTGGTGGCACCGTTCTGGACAGGTGGCGGTGTTGCCATCTGTCCCAGCCTAACAGCTTCCGATCTAATGGATACGCTCTATAGAGGCAAGGTAGCTATTGTAATTGGTGTACCCCGATTATGGCAGATGCTGTATAGTGGTATAAAGAAGAAGATAGACTCCAATGCCATTACGGCTTTCCTCTTCCGTATGTGTGCATTCTTCCGTAGCAGAACGCTTTCACGACTTATCTTCAGTAGTATTCGCCGGAAAATGGGTGGACACATCGATTATTTTGTGAGCGGCGGTGCTGCCCTCAGCAAAGAGATAGGAGAAGGATTGAAGACACTCGGCTTGGATGTACTTGAGGGCTATGGCATGACGGAAACGGCTCCCATCATCTGCTTTACCCGTCCAACGGATATTCGTCCCGGTTGTGTAGGACTTCCCTTGCCAGGAATCGAATGTAAACTGGTAAATGGCGAGCTATGTGCTAAAGGTCCTAATGTGATGTTGGGCTATTATAACCGACCCGAAGAGACATCGGCAGTTATAGACAGTGACGGATATATCCATACGGGTGATTTGGCAACCATTGACAAGAAAGGCCGTGTAATCATTACCGGAAGAACCAAGGAGATAATTGTGCTGAGTAATGGCAAGAACATAGAACCCAGCGAGATAGAATACAAGTTAGAGCAGTATGAACAATATGTGAAAGAGGTGGCAGTTATGCAGGATAATGACCTCTTGCGTGCCATTGTAGTGCCACAAAGTACATGGGCTTCTCTGCTTAACGATACACAGGTAGAAGTGGCGCTAAAACATGAAGTCATAGAACCTTATAACCGTTCTGTTGCTAATTATAAGAAGGTTATGGCTTTGACGGTTTATCGAGGCGAGCTTCCCAGAACGAAGTTGGATAAACTGCAGCGTTTCAAACTGCAGTCTCTACTTGAGGCTTGTCGTTCTTCGCAGCCTGACAGAAAAGAAGAGCCCGAACCCGACATGGAGGAGTATCACATTATAAAGAAATATATTGAACAGGAAAATAAGGTTCCCGTTATGCCCTCTTCTCACGTGGAAACAGACTTGGCTATGGATTCGCTCGACAAAGTCGGACTGCAAGGTTTTGTAGAGCATACCTTTGGATTAAGACTTTTGGTAGAACAGATGACAGCATTCCCCAATATAAAGGCAATGGCTGAGTATGTGTCTTCACGCAAAACAAAAGTGATGGTGGATGAGGTAGACTGGCACAGCTTACTCAACGAGCAGGTTCCAAATCTTCGGATTCCACAAGCTTCATGTTTGTTTCCCTTTGTGAATAAGATTTTGAAGCTGTTCTTTAGAATCTATAATTCATTGCGTATCCACGGCCGTATTCAGATTCCTGCTAAAGGCCCCTATATTTTAGCTCCCAACCATCAGAGCTATGTAGATGCGCCTGTTGTGCTGAGCGGACTTACATGGCGCCAGATTCAGACTTGTTATTTCTATGCTACCGAAGAACATGTAAAGGGTAAGTTCCGTCGTGCATTGGCAGACAAGAACAATACCATCATCATGGAACAAGCGCACCTGAAGGAGAGCATACAGAAATTGGCACTGGTGCTAAAGAGTGGAAAGAATATTGTTATTTTCCCAGAAGGCAGCCGTACGCATGATGGTGAATTGGGTGACTTCAAACTATCGTTTGCTATCTTAAGTAAAGAATTGAATATTCCAATTTTACCCGTCTGTATTAGAGGTGCTTATGATGCTTTACCAAGACATCGTAGGTTTATCTATCCTCGTCATATAGAAGTCCACTACTTGCCGCCAGTAATACCTACAGCTGATGTTACTTACCAGCAACTGGCTGATAAGGTGAAGCAAGCAATAGCAAGTGTGTTGTAATTTAGAATAGTGAATCTTGTGAGTTGATTTCTTCAAGCGTGAATGCCGAAGAACCGTCGAAACAGTGTGTACAAATCTGTTCCTTGGGAAGACCAATGGCTTCAATAAGTGTCTCCAGTTTGCTAAACTGAAGTGAATCCAGATTCAGGCGCTTGGCAATCTCTGCAACCATTCTTTTATATTCAGGACTGTCTGTTCGTGTATAGGCTTCCAGATTTTTGTTCTCATCACCTTCAAAATCTTTAATGATTCTGCGGGTGATAAGTTCAAGGTCGCTCTTGCTGGCACTAAAGTTAATAAACTTACAGCCATATACCAATGGTGGGCAGGCAATACGCATGTGTACCTCCTTGGCACCCAGTTCATGTAATATCTTGGTATTATCATGGAGTTGTGTACCACGTACAATACTGTCATCACAGAAAAGAACACGTTTGTTGCGCAGTATGTCGCTGTTGGGTATAATCTTCATTTTGGCCACAAGGTTACGCATGTCTTGATTGCTGGGGGTGAAGCTACGTGGCCACGTTGGAGTGTATTTGTTGATAGCTCTCATATATGGGCACTTATGACCTTCTGCATAACCAACAGCCATACCTATACCGCTGTCGGGGATACCACAGGCACAGTCTACCTGTGTGGTATCTTCTTCGCCCATTCTACGGCCGCACTCATTACGAACCCATTCTACGTTTCTTCCTTCATAGCAACTTGTTGGGAATCCATAGTAAACCCATAGGAAGGAGCAGATTTGCATACGCCTGTTAGGTTTGCGTATCTGTTCCATCTTGTCGGCAGAGATACGAATAATTTCACCAGGACCCAAATAATAGGTCGTTTCATAGTCTAGATTTGGGAAAGCTGTGTTTTCGCTGGCAACGGCCATGGCACCTTTTTTTTTCCCGACTACAATCGGAGTGCGTCCCCAAGAATCGCGGGCTGCAATGATGCCGTTCTCCGTAAGCAGGAGCATAGAGCAAGAACCCTTAATATGATTAAAGACATTTTCTATACCAGATACAAAATCCTTACCTTTAATAATAAGCAGGGCAACAAGTTCTGTCGGATTGATCTTTCCCGAAGAGAACTCACTAAAATGCTGACCTTCGTAAAGCAGTTTTTGGCAGAGATCCTCCTGATTGTTTATCTTGGCAACCGTAACAAGAGCAAAACGGCCCAGGTGACTATTCATCAGCATGGGTTGTGCATCTGTGTCACTGATTACGCCTATTCCCGATTTGCCTTTGAACTTCTCCAGTTCATCTTCAAAACGAGTTCTGAAATATGTACTCTCCAAGTTGTGAATACTACGGAAAAACTCACCTTCTTCACTCAAGGTAACCATACCGCCACGTTTGGTTCCCATGTGTGACTGATAATCCGTTCCGTAAAAAAGGTCTGCCCTACAGGGCTCCATGGATACTGTCCCGAAAAAACCTCCCATATATAATATATGCTTGTTATCTTTCTATCTTATTTGAAAACTGCTGCAAAGGTAATTCATTTTCAACAAATGGCATTGCATTAATGAAGATTTTTTTTCTTTTTTTTATGAGATGGGGTTATTACCTCACAATCTTCTTCCCATTATAAATGTAAATGCCCTTGGGTAATTTACCATTTAGCCATTTACCATTTACCATTTTGCGGCCGCTGAGGTCATATGTGCCATAAATCCCATTAGCCTCAGACCCATAAGACTCATTGGGCTCATTCACTACTACAATGCCGTCCTCCTCATCATTATGATAGCTGCCGTCTGTCCATAAATATACAGGTTTGTGGCTTGCATCAGGGATAGGGAAGGGGTCTGTTCCCAATGTCTGATACCACACCATATCACCATCTTTGCGTGAGCCGTTCAACTGATAGCAGAGTGCACCGTTTTTGAACTCCTCAGAACTTGTTTTCTTTACACCTGTTGGTACACCAGCATCCCAGTCGGTATAATAATAGCAGTTGTCTTGCAGCAATAGGCTGTTGTTCCTGCAAATCACATCGCTACCGTTTGTACTGACGTTAAAGCTACCCATTACCAACGTGTTGGCTATCATGATAGGTGATGATGCCCAACCTGCCACACCTCCGCAGCAGTCAGTTTTCTCTCCATTGATTGTTCCGCCAAAAAAACAGTCGATTACCTCTGATATCTCTGTGCTCTCACTGTTAAGTCCTATGA
Source organism: Bacteroidaceae bacterium (assembly GCA_017541025.1). GTDB lineage: Bacteria > Bacteroidota > Bacteroidia > Bacteroidales > Bacteroidaceae > Physcousia. The sequence continues at coordinate 30,911 of JAFXZY010000076.1, forward strand.
TACCACCATGAGTACCATCACCGTTTACTGTGCTGATGATATCTGTGTAGCTCTGACATCTTATTAACTGACCACCTAGCAAATTACTGACAATGCCTCCGGCAAATTTAGCACTTGTCTTAACGGTTCCAAATACAATAAGATCCTGTATAACTCCACTAACATTGTGGAAAAGACCTGCGTAGTCGGCATTACGTTGTATACTTATCGCAATAGAGTGCCCGGCTCCGTCAAAGTTTCCTGCAAATGATGACCCCATTCCTATCATTGTGTTGTAGCCACTGAAATCTATGTCGGCATCCAACACGGCACTGGCTGTATTATCTTCGCTGGAAACGTACTTGGCAAACCATTCAAGTTGTTGCGCTGTTTTCAGAACGAAGTATCCTCTTACATCTTTGGGCATAGTACTGTCGTCGCATAGTCCGCAAACAATACAGATGCCGTCTCTTATCACATGTGCATCCCTTTGGTCGAAAACCTTATTGTTGGAATAGCCCATGCCGGGAGAGTAGGGCGATCCGTCGCAATGGACGCGGGAAACGGAATACACCTCTCCTCTGGAAGAATCCATCGAGGGCATGTCGTCCACACCCAAACGCTGGAACCATAGCGGTTCTTTCCGGTTTGTATTCATCCGGAAACATGCGTCACCCATGCATATTTGGTCTAATGTAAAATAGGTCAGGTTGCCGCAACCGTTGGCAGCTCCCCACGTGTCATAAGTAAAGTTGTTGACAGAAGCGACGTTACCTGCGTTTCTTGCTATGATGTCGCTTCCGTTCTTAGATACTGTTATGTTGGAACTTATCAGGCAGTTCTTAATGGTGGTGGAAGACGAGGCCCATCCTACAACGCCTCCGCAACAGTCTGTATTGGAGCCGCTCATGCTTCCGCTAATCAGGCAATCTTCGATGTATGTATTATCGTTACTGACGCCCACAATGCCTCCGTGTGTTCCGTCACCGTTTACCGTACTTATTATTTGTACATCGGCGGTACACCGTTCTATGCGTGCTCCTTCCGTCCCCCCGGCAATTCCGGCAGCAAATTTGTTGCTTGTGCGGATGGTACCTTTTACAGTCAGGTCTTTTACGCATCCGTCCAGGTAACGGAATAGCGCAACATACTCTTGCGAGGCATTCATCTTGATTGTTATGCTGTGGTGATTGCCGTTAAAGGTACCCTTGAATCGTACGCCTTTTCCAATCATTTCGTTCTCATAGGCAGTAAAATCAATGTCTGCCTGTAGGGTGGCCGAGATAGAAGCTTTACCGCTGTTCACCATATCGGCAAAGTTTTTCAGATCCTTTGCCGAGGCTATGTAGTAGTGTTCCTCTTCTCCTTGATGGTTCTTTGTCCGATCGTCCAGGAACGGAATGCGTTCGCGCAGGTATTCGCGCAGGTATTCCACCTCTCCCTCATACGTACCGGCCACACGCGGATTCAGGTGTTGTACCGAGTTAAGTATGGGCCATCTTATGAAGTTCAGCCGCTGGCTTTCGTCCAGTTCGCGGGCTGTGGAGTCGATGTATGCGAAAAGGCTTTCTTCTGTAATGTCCCAGTCCTTTCGTGCTGTTTCCCACATAACACGCAGCGAGTCGCAGAAGGCTTCGTCCGAGAAGATACGCCTAAGCAGCGCACGGGAATTGCCTGCACCGCCTCGAGCCAGCGAGAGGTAGTCACCGTAGTTCCTATTAGGGTAGTAACGGCTGTCATTATCGAAAGCTAAGTCAAAATCCCATACTGTCTCCACTCGCAATCTGTCAGCTCCTCTGTCCTTACTGATGTAACAACTATGAAAAGCATCAGGGTTACCTGTAAGTTCTTCTACCAGCCAGTAGCGCTGAAGGCTCTTCTCGTCTAGCATCGAGCGGTAGCCTTTTTTCGGGTCTTTGAAGCTTTTGCTCATGATCCGCATTTCCATCTGGTTGTAGAAATCCTCTATATATTTATGCTGCTCAGTTGTGATGCTGTTCTCATCTGGTGATTTTATGGTTACGGGCGACCCGAACCGTGTTTTAAACCAAGATGTTTCCTGGTTGGCATAGCCGTCTAATTCCAGAAGGTAACCGCCAGTTAAGGCTTCGCCTTCTATATCTTCGGGTGTCATCTCTGTGATGTTCACGCGATCTTCATCGATGTTTATCTGGTCGGTCAACTGGTAACAGCCCTTGTATTCTCCATTTACTATTACATCTACAGGTTTACTCCAAGGTGTGTAGGGCATTTTCATCCTGCGTGATACTTCAAAACTGACCAAATTACGCATAAGGGATTTATCCCCGTAGTTGTTGATAAGTGTCCACTTTCTGGATTTGGAGGGCGACTTTATGTCGCTGTTCTTAAACATGTGCTTCTTGCTATCCAGTTTTATACGATAGGGTTTTTTAGGGAAGGACATGCTTGCATTGCCACGCAGACGAGTTGTTCCCGTCTCCTCTTGCACCATTTTTCCGTTGGCATAAATGATTGTAAATGAACTGGTTATTTCATTTACCTTGTCGTAAGGGTCTACATTGTCTTTTGTGTTGATAACCACTGTTGGCAGGTTGGTAAGCTGATAGAACTGGCTGTCGTCACCTTCCGATTCGTAGCCGTAGAATTCCAGTTCCGCTATATTGCAACGGGCTTCGTTAGGACCAACATAGCGCACATAACGGAAGCCTTTGCTAATGTTCACATCAGCATAGTCAATCTTTCCGATGGTTCCTTCTTTATCAATAAGGTATAAAGGATAGGAGTTCAGGAAGTTCGGGTCGTTTGAACCTTCAAATAGTCCCAATACCACACGCTGAGGTCCTACGCTTCCGTTTCTAGGGCTCCATCCTACACGAGTTATTACATGCGGTATGCCAAGGTCAATCCCTGCCCAAGTTTTACTTCTCTCCCAACTGGCAAAGTATGTATTCAGGTTACCGTCAAAGGCATCCGCTATGGTGTTCTTGGTAGTGCTGGCCTGACTGCTGTTATCATAATCTACAGATAGAGCCGTTCCTATAACGTTTCCCCTGAGCTTATGGATATTGGGCTCATTGTTCTCAGCCCAACAAAATAAGGCCGGGAACAATATTAATATAATAATGTATATTCTGACCTTTGGCATTAGGGAGAAGATTATCCTGTCCCAATTATTCTGTTGCAGCAGGTGCTTCGGGAGCAGGGGTTGGTGCTGGTTCTTGTGGTTCTGGAGTAGGGGTGGGGTGCAGTACCGACTTAACGGTATTTGCATTGATAGCACTCAGCACCATCTTTCTCACCTGCATGGGGTGTTCTATACAGTGTACCTGATGGCTGGTGCCGCCACTACCGACCAATTCCACGCAACCCGTTCCTAACATACGCTGCCAAATGGTTTGGTAGTAATTTACCGTCTCTATACGCTGAAGGGGGATTTCCGTCATTTTGATGTTAAAAATGCCGTCCTTCTGTATAAAGCGAGTACTGGTAATGGCAAACTCAGAACGTGTGCGTACTATCCTACCTATTATTCCTATTATAAGGCCTAAGGCAGCAACTACAATTCCCAAGTAAACGTACACATCCTGCTGCTTGTAATAATAGCATGCACCAGCTGCTGCCAAACCGCCTATTACCATCAGCCAGCTCCAGAAGATATATTTCCAGATGCTGCTCCAGTGTAGTCTGCCGTTGTACTTTACCTCTTCGCCATTCTCAAGGCTTTTTTTAATAAAGTTTCCCATATCTTTATAATATATTATGTACAATCATTATGCTTATGAGTGTAATTTCATTGCAAATTTCGGAAGAAATCCTGTATTTTACAAGAATTTTACAGAAAATAACGCTTTCTCTCCTTTTTCAATTCATTCTGCAGCCTAATGTCTATTAAGGGACTCCCCTTTCCGCTTTAGGGAAATTCCTCCATATGTTTAGGAATAATCAGTTTGGGGCCTGTCGTATAGTGCGTACCTTTGCAATATCGAAAGAGATAAACAAAGCATATACAAACAATTTAAACTATACGATTATGAAGCGCAATAACTTTTACATAATGATGATAATGGTAGCCATGATGTGCATGGCAAGTGTTAACGCAAACGCACGTGGCAGAAGAGGTGAGGGGCATAGCGGATACCGCATTGAGATGAATGGTCCAGCTCACCATCACGATATGGGACGCCATCACGATGCTCGTCATTACGACATGCGTCCTGTTCATGTAGCAGCCCGTCCTCACGTAGTGGTTGAGCATCGTCCTGCTCGTCATATTTACATTGGTGGACGTTACTTCGATCCTCGTTGGGAAGGCCGTATCCGTTACGAGCGCGGACGCTGGGGTTACCTCCGCGGTCACGACTGGTACTGGTACGACAGATACTACGAGCCTGACTATTACTATGGTCATCCCGTAGCACACTTCCACCACTGCCACATTTCTCCCGCAGCAGCAGTAGCAGGTGCCGTAGGTGCAGTAGCATTAGGTGCTCTCATCTCAGCATTGAGCTACTAAAGTGAATCTTTCATACGCATGTGTCAGGGGCAGCCGAAAGGTTGCCTCTGTTTTTTTCTGCTTTTGTATGTTACTTCCTGTCGTTCCAAATAAAATCTTTTGATTTTTTATTATGAAATTTGGAAAAGTGCTTACTTACCTGTACCTTTGCCAAAATTAATTATACATCCTAATGAAACGAATCCGCTTTATCGTTCTTGTCCTTATGGGACTTGTTGTAATTGTTATGCAGGCTCAAAAAGTCGTTAATACAGAAAAAAAGTGGGCTTGGCTGGGTTTTGAACGCCCAGAGGGCTTGAATCCTATTGTCAGCCCTGATACCACCAGTCATTTTTATTGTCCTATGACAAAGGCTGTTATCCCTTGGGAGAACAGCGACACCTTCAATCCCGCCGCCACATGCTTCAATGGAGGTATTGCTCTTCTTTATCGGGCTGAAGATAACATTGCCCAAGGTATTGGCTCGCGAACCTCGCGTATTGGCTATGCATTCAGTGAGGACGGCCTTCACTTTCAACATCACGGAGCGCCAGTGCTCTATCCGGGGGACGATGAATGGTCTGCATTGGACGCACCAGGCGGATGCGAGGATCCTCGGGTATGTATGACAGAAGACGGGCTTTATGTCATGACCTACACCAGCTGGAACCATAAGACAGCTTGTCTGAGCATTGCTACCAGTCGCGATTTGGTTCATTGGACCAAACACGGTTATGCATTCCAGAAAGCCTTTGTTAATCAGACCAGTAAAGGTTTCTCGAAATCAGGATCAATCGTTACTGAAATGAAAAAAGGCCGTCAGATTATAGCCAAGATTGATGGGAAATATATGATGTATTGGGGTGAGAACTTTGTAAATATCGCCACCAGTACTGACCTGATACATTGGGAACCTATGCTCGATAAGGATGGCAACCTGCTTCATGTTATGGACACCAGAGACGGATACTTTGATAGTAGTCTTGTAGAATGTGGTCCTCCAGCCATCAAGACAAAAAAGGGTATTATGCTTTTTTACAACGGCAAGAATAAAGGTGGGCAGGATGGCGATATGCGCTTTACTGCCAATGCCTATTGTGCAGGTCAAGCTCTTTTTTCGCTTAAAGACCCCACCAAACTACTGGACCGTCTGGATCAGCCCTTCTTCATCCCTGAAGCCGACTTTGAAAAAAGCGGACAATACCCGGCAGGTACTGTTTTTATTGAAGGACTAGTACCGTTTAAAGGTAAGTGGTATCTATATTATGGCTGTGCTGATTCGCATGTCAGTGTTGCCGTATATAATCCAAACCGTAAAGAGACTCTTAGTCACGCAGAACTTATGGATAAGATTAAAGGGGGATGGGCAGGACAGACTATCGGCTGTGCATACGGCGGACCAACAGAGTTCTGCTATCGCGATGTAACTATTCCGGAGAGTACACCTATAGATTACCCGGAGCATCATCTTCGGAATTTCTTCGACAGATCTCCCGGGCTCTTTGATGATATCTACATGGACTTGACTTTCTTAGATGTCTTTAACCGTCTGGGACTCGATGCACCCACGGATTCCTTTGCGACTGCTTTCGCCTATGCTCCATATCCGCTATGGCATGCCAATCAGGCAGGACGGTATAACATTCAACATGGTCTGATGCCCCCTGCATCCGGATTTTGGAAAAATAATCCGCATGCCGACTGTATTGACTATCAGATAGAGGCTGACTATGCAGGTCTTATGTCACCTGGAATGCCTAATGCTGCATCTGCCATAAGTGATCGTATAGGACATATCATGAATTATGGTGATGGCTGGTATGGTGGTGTCTTTGTCGGTGCTATGTATTCCTTGGCATTTGTGGAATCAGATATTGAGACAATTGTTACGAAGGCACTGCGTACGATTCCCAAACGTAGCAAGTTCTATCAGTGTATAAGTCGAGTCGTACAGTGGTATCGTGAAGACCCGACAGATTGGCGGCGTACATGGCAACTTTATAACGACACCTACTCAGAGGATGTCGGTTGCCCAGAACTTATCCTGGCACCTGGCAATATTGATGCCACCATGAATTCAGCCTATGTAGTTATGGGCTTGCTTTTCGGTCATGGCGATTTTGGCCGTACTATCGAAATTGCTACACGCTGCGGTCAGGATTCCGACTGCAATCCCTCTACTGCTGGCGGTATACTTGCTACGATTCTCGGATACAGTCATATTCCAGAACAATGGATGCCTAATCTACGCGAGATAGAAAAACGCCCCTTTGCCTATACTACAATGTCATTACAGGACACATACGATGTCTGCTATCGCCTGGCCTTGCAGCAAATAAAGCGCTATGGTGGGAGTGTAACTGATGAAGGTGTCTGCATCCGTCGGCAAAAACCGCATGCTGTTCGTTTGGAACAGGGATTTGTCGGATTACACCCCGAGATACTGGCCGAAAATATACAGTATTTAGGAACCGATAGTGCTACACAGAACGGGTTCACTTTCAACGGTAAAGGTTTTGTTACATACGGATATGTGGAATGTAATGATTCTAATTATGAAGCCGAATTAGAGGTAAGTGTTGACGGGAAAGTACAATGTGTAATGAACCTTCCCGCAACCTTCCTTCGTAGAACTGCCGACTGCCTGTATTGGAACTACGACTTAGCAATGGGTGATCATACCGTAACTTTCCGCTTGCTCAACCCTGCTCCACAGGTTAATATCAAAGCACTACGTATTATCAGATATTGATTTATATTTAAGAATTCCGACAATAATGAGTATATAGCCTGATAGACAGAGGAGAGGAGCAATAACTATTCTGCGTACGGAGAAAATATCGGGATTGAAAGCCTTCTCTGTACTTCCAGGTCCTGACATCAGAACATAACCTGCTAGTATTAAAATGCAAGCAATCATCATGATTTTTCTGCTAGTCAGTTTCTTTTTTAATAAGATTTTCATATTGGTATCTGTATTTGTTCATAATTTCTTTTCTGTCAAATTGATCTGCTAAAGAGAATGTTAACAACATTGTTTGCATCCATTCATAACGAGAGTGTAACGTGCCTCCAATCCTATGCCGGTTAATAGTCTCAATCCATGTCAGCCATTCAATAGAACGACGTAACAGATTGTTTACAATTTCGTCTGCTTCTTCAGTATGGTTTGTCAGGTAATAACAGCGGGCCATAGAAAGAGCATACTCAGTATAGGGTACATTCACATTCGGTAACTCCTTTTGCCATTTCCGGCAGACTTCTAATGCCCGTTTGAAATCTGCTTGCTGAAGAAGAGAATCGATGAGCACACTCATAATCAGTTGATGGGTATTGGCCAGTCGCTTTGTGTCTTCATCCACATAAACACCCTTATGGTTGAGCCCGCCGTATCGGAAACGGTGCATTATGTTTTCATAAAGCTTTTCCACATCAACCTGCTTTCCTGTTGCTGTCGGACTGATACGATATGCAAGACCTTCTAAGACCAAGTGGTCACGAAGGAAGGGAAGCACACTTGGGCCAACACTGATGGACAGGTATACAGGCCGTTTCCAGTCTGCTTGCATGAGCATCTCCAGCACTATCAGCTCGCTCTTGTACAAACCTTTCTTGTCTTTCAGCGAGACAACCATATTGCCAATATTGATACTGTCTATGTTGACGGGTACATACTCCATCTTACCCTCCTGATAATCTTTGTGCTGCCAGCTGATGGGTAGGGCAGGGGATTGGTAAGCAGGACGTTTCATCTGGTCTATGTACCAGTCGGTCTGCAAGTATTCCATGTTGCAGGTACGTGTATCGGTACGGAATCCCTCCACCTCGTGGTTATACCACAGGGGGAATGTGTCGTTATCGCCGTTTGAGAGAATGATGGGATTGCCCTCATGTTGTGTACTCTCCATATAGTTAGCACCAAAATCACGACAAGTATAACGGCCCGATCTGTCGTGATCGTCCCATGTCTGTGAAGCCATTTGGATGGGGATCGCCAGTCCGACAAGTCCGACAACAGACAAAACTACTTTGTGTTTTTCACTTTTCACTCTTATCTCTTCGCTTAATGCTGCTACACCCAACCCAATCCAAATGGCAAAGGCATAGAAAGAACCCGCATAGGCATAGTCGCGTTCACGCGGCTGCATAGGCGTCTGGTTCAGGTAAACAACAATGGCTAATCCTGTCATTACAAACAACAACAGCACCATCAGGAACTGACGCTTGCCCTCGCTACCTCTGTTGTATTGCCAGAACAAACCAACCAGACCCAGCAAAAGCGGCAAACCATAGAAAACATTACGGCCCTTATTCTCCTTCAGATCAGACGGAAGTTTAGAGGTATCACACCCTAACAGGAGATTATCTATCCAAGAGATTCCAGTCATCCAGTTTCCATGTTCCACCTCACCATTCCCCTGGATATTGTTCTGCCTGCCAACAAAGTTCCATAGGAAGTAACGCCAGTACATAAAGTTTACCTGATAAGAGAGGAAGAAACGAAGGTTCTCCAACGTTGTAGGTAAGTTCCCTTTTTTCTTAACACCGCCCATCCATTGCTCGTATGCTTTATCGTGCCGACTGGAATGCATGCGAGGGAACAGCATATTATCCTTATAGATATATTTAATGTTGTGACGGATAACCTCGTATTCTTCCTTGGTAGAATCTGCAGAAGGGCGGTAGATGGCTTTCCCCTCTTTCTGTTTCGGCACCAGATAATCACCTTTCTGCTCATAATCAAGTTCGCTGCAATAAGCAGGTCCATAGAGTAGAGGTGTCTCTCCGTACTGTTCACGATTCAGATAACTGCCTAACGAGAAAATATTACCGGGCGCATTCTCACACATCGGTGTGTTTGCATTTGCACGGATGAAGATAACACCGTAGCTGCTGTAGCCTGCCAAGATCATCAGAACACAAGCTAATGAAAGTTTCGCCAATCTGCGCTTCACCTTATAATATAAATAAATGAGTCCACACGTTAGTACTGTTATATAACAGATGAGTCCAGTGTTGTACGGGCAGTGCAACACATTGGTAAACAGCAGTTCCGCCCATCCGCCAATCTTTACCACACCGGGTATCAGACCGTATAGGATGATTGCCACAAGCAAGGCACCAGCTACCAGTGTCTTTAGCATACCCAGCCTTGTAATTCGTTTTGCCTTGCGGAAATAAACCACATACGACATGGCAGGAAGGCAAAGCAGACAAAGCAGGTGCACACCAATGGAAAGCCCGGTAATATAAGCAATAAGGATAATCCACTTATCGCTGTCAGTTTCATCAGCCTCGTCCTCCCATTTCAGAATCAGCCAGAACATTAGCGCGGTGAGGAAACTGGAGAAGGCATAGACCTCCGCCTCAACTGCCGAGAACCAGAACGTATCGCTAAACGTATAAGACAAGGCTCCCACCACGCCGCAGGCTTCTATGCTAATCACTTTAGAAAGACTTAAATTCTGAAATGACGGGCAGACTAATTTTCTTGCAAAATGTGTAATCGTAAGATAAAGGAAGAAAATGCATCCTGCGCTTAAGAATGCCGAGAGAAGGTTCACCATCAACGCCACCTGTGACGGATCTTTGGCGAACTGAGCAAAAAGATTGGCTACCAGCATAAAGACCGGTGCCCCAGGCGGGTGACCGATCTCTAATTTGTAGCCGCACGCAATAAACTCGGGACAATCCCATAGGCTAGCCGTGGGCTCAACGGTCAGTCCATAGACAACAGCGGCAATGGCAAACATCAGCCATGCCATCCAAGTGTTAATTCTCTGAAATGTTTTTTGTTGCATCATGCTTTGCGTTTAAAATCACGACGCAAAGCTATGAACAAAATCTTTTATGTGAAGAAAATACTGTCTGACATTTGTCTGACATTTGTCCGACAAAAACCTATCTAATTGATTCTCAACTTATATGCTTTTCCCCTGTCGGATTCGATTTTCAGGTTAGAATGTTGTTCTATTACAGGTTTTAACCTACGGATAAGGGTATAGAGCGTGTCATTTGCATCTGGTTTCTTCGGCCATAGAGCATCGCAAATCTCATTCTTGGTCAGTGAGTATGATGGTGACCGGAAAAACATTCCCATGAGCTGATGTTGCATAGGAGTCAGGTTGACTGTCTGTCCGTCTTCAGTATAGAATCGGTCTTCTTCTTCAGAATAAGTAAGACCTCCAAATCCTTCCTTTTTTATACTTAATAATTGTGTGTCAGTTTTATCCCGATTGCGTTTATGCCACATAAATAGTGCCCACATAAATGAAAGGGTCCATAATAACATGGCTGGTCTTTGGTCTGATAGTCTGAAAATCGTTGCCTCAGAACAGTGTGCATATGCCTTGAAATGTTTGCCGCGTGTCTCAACGGCCAGCGTTGCCTTACCTCTCAGGTAGGCAATTTGCAAGTGACTGTTGAATGTGCGTATGGTATCTTGGCAGATAACATCGCTCTGCTGCTCTTGCATGGTAAGTGTAAGGGCGCGGGTCATATCCTCATTCACACGTCTGCTCATACAACTGTAGCAACCAAAACTTGTCAGGCTGGATGCAATGATTAGCGTAAAGAGCACTATAGTGGCATACTGTTGTTGTCTCATAATATCTACTTTTGTTTGGCAAAGTTAAGAATTACTGCTGGAATTTGGGCAAATTCGCTGAAACATTTAATTTATTTTGTATTTTTGCGATGTATTTTTGATTTAAATATACATTGGTTTTCTTAATGACAATAAAGTAACAGTAGTTTTTGCCACTTTACTTTATATTAAAATAGTTAAAGAAAAATAAAGAAATAATGGAAATACCAAAAAATGGGTATAATATTTTGCGGGTATAACTATTTTTGCTTACATTTGCAAAGAAACAAGTGTTTAACCATATAAAATTAATCAAATTATGGCAAAATGGATATGCCCTGTATGCGGTTATGTTCACGAAGGTGATACCGCTCCCGAGAGATGCCCCCAGTGTAAAGTTCCTGGAGAAAAGTTTAAGAAAGTTGAAGAAGGTACAGCCCTTCAGTTTGTAACAGAGCACGAGTTAGGAATTGCTGATGCTATTCCAGCCGGTGCAGAAGGCGATTTCGTACGTCAGGGGTTGAAAGACCACTTCATGGGCGAGTGTACCGAAGTCGGTATGTATCTGGCCATGAGCCGTCAGGCCGACCGTGAGGGCTATCCTGAAATAGCAGAGGCTTTCAAGCGTTATGCTTACGAAGAAGCCGATCATGCTTCACGCTTTGCAGAAATGTTAGGCGAGGTTGTCTGGGATACCAAGACAAATGTGGAGAAACGTATGATGGCTGAGGAAGGTGCCTGCAAGGGTAAGATGGAGATTGCCAAGGTAGCCAAGCAGCTGAATTTGGATGCAATCCACGATTCTGTTCATGAAATGGCTAAGGACGAGGCTCGCCATGGTGCTGGTTTCCAAGGTCTGTTTAACCGCTATTTCAAGAAATAAGTTGAGGGTTGATACTTTAGGACTTAGAGTCTTTTAAATGATAAATCCATCTCTTATCGGGGATGGATTTACCATTTAACATAGCCATGTTTTTCCTTATACCATATCTGCCATACGTTCACAAGATTCTGCCATAAAACATAAGCTCCAGGTGCTATGGCTGCTAAAGGGTTCAGGAAGGTTAGGGTAAGCCAGATGCCTACGATGGTATTTTTCTGTCCTAAGGCCTGACCGGCACTAATGCTGTCGTTCCAGAAACTTCCTACCCATTTTCCTAAGCTGAACTGAATAAGACATACCAGTAAAGGAGCAGTAAGCAAAGGCCACATCACCCAACCGCTGATGCTGCTCTGGTGGATATTATGCAGGGTAATTCCCGTTACAATACTCAGATTAAAACACCAAATATAAAAGCCTATATCCTTGTGTTTGTTAAGTTGGCAAACAAAATTGGGTATATAACGTCGAGAGAGCAATGCTAGAAACAATGGAACCACCAAGACCATTGTTACTTTGCGCAGAATCATCAACATGGCAGATAGGAAGGTGATGTCGGCACCTCGTTCAACAATTGGGAAAAAGAGCGGAATAATAATCATTGTTACCATATTGGCTATAATGGTGAACATGGTCAACGACCCAATGCTGCCGCCTAATTTCTCCGTTACTACCACAACAGCTGCTGCCGTAGGACAGATTATACAGATAAAAATACCTTCAAGGACAAGCTTCACATCTGCATAGTTGCTAAAAAGATAAATTAACAAAACCATAAAGGCCGCCAAGGATGTGCGTATCAACTGAATGACGAAATGCCAGGTACGGGGTTTCATCTCGGAAATCTTTATCTTGCAAAATGTGGAGTATAGTAACAGGAATAATCCTATAGGAAGCCATTCGAGAAGCAGTGGCCCTATTGTATAACTTATTGAATCAAGACATGAATTATGTGAGAACAATTCGTAAACCAGTGCTCCTGTTGCCATGGACAGGAATAAGGAATTCTTTTTTATAAAACCCAACACTTTCATTGTTTCGCTAACAGATGTTATGTTTAGAATAAACAATGCTCATATTGTTAGATTGCAATGGCACAAGCCAAAAGTAATGCAAAAATTAACATGTTTCTACTGGTAAGGCCAAGAATATAATTCAGTGCTTTACCGCTGCGGATTTCTCGTATCTTTACCCAAGCATAGATGTGAAGTGATAGATACACTAAACACACAAGCTGAAAAAAAAGCAGTCTGCCGCCAATAAAATAACACAACAAGATAGCCAACCAACAAGAGATTATGGAGATGGCCATATAATGAAATAATCCGAAACGTTCACCCAAAAGTACAACAAGTGTTTTTTTTCCTGAAATTCGATCCTGTTCTCTGTCCCTGAAGTTGTTGATGACTAATAATGCATCTATACTGATACCAGCGATAAGCCCTAAGAGAATAGCTGGTGTAGTAATTTCATGCGCCTGAATATAATAGGTACCACATACGGGAACCAAACCGAAGAATACCAATACCAACAAATCTCCCAATCCCATGTATGAAAGAACATAGGTGTACAGGAAGGCAAAGATAATGCAAACGACGCCCGTCGCAAATAATTCGATGCCGTGATAAGGCAAATTCTTCCAACAGAGTGATAATGTTACAAGGCCAGCAATAGATGCAAAACATAATATTACTCCTATGCCGTAACGCATAGCTTTAGGCGTAATCCAACCCTGTGCACAAGCTCGTTCGGGTCCGAGTCGGTCTTCACGGTCAGTTCCTTTCTCAAAGTCGTACAAGTCGTTTATCATATTGGCAGCAACCTGCATAAAGCAGGCAAAGAGCACACAACAAATAACCAGAGGCCAGTTAAAAACACCGTCATGGTAAGCTAAGGCACCACCTAAGATGACTGGAATTATTGCTCCAGTAAGAGTTTTCGGTCGCGCTGCTAACAACCATATTTTCAAAGAGTTCTGTTTCATGAAATATTATTGTTTTACTTCTTGTAATTCCTGAATATCCTTAATCAATTTATCTATATTCTCCTCTTTAGTTGCCCAACTGGTACAGAAACGGACTATGGTATGATTGGCATCAGCAACGCCCCAAATGCCGAGTACGTACTTTTCCTCCAGTTTCTTCAGGTGGTCATTAGGCAATACGAAGAATTGCTGATTAGTTGGACTGGGCACAGCCATCTTATAACCCTTTTTCAAGAGCGCCTCACGGATACGATCTGCCTGTTTGTTAGCGTGACGTGCAAGAGTGAGATATAAGTCGTTCTGCATCAACTCCTCGTATTGGATTCCCAAGAGTCTGCCTTTAGCTAACATACCCCCACCCTGCTTTATAAAGTAACGGAAGTCTCTCTTCAAAGCAGAATTTGTAATGACTACCGCCTCACCAAAGAGTGCTCCTTGCTTGGTTCCTCCAAGATAGAATACGTCTGCCAACTTAGACAGCTCTGGCAAGGTGATATCACTCTCCTTGCTGGCTAATCCATAACCGAGACGGGCACCATCTACAAAGAGAGGAATCTGATATTCCCGACAAACCTTATGTATATCTGTTAGTTCTTGTTTGGTGTACAGCGTGCCATATTCGGTGGGATAGCTGATATAGACCATAGCTGGCTGAACAGCGTGTTCAGGTCCATCCTCATGATAATGGTCAAACAAGCACTTTTCTATCTGTTCCGCCGTTATCTTGCCGTTTGTTGCTGGCAACGTCAGCACCTTGTGCCCACTATGTTCTATGGCACCCGTTTCATGCACAGCAATATGCCCAGTTGTAGACGCTATCACACCCTGATAAGGACGCAAAATACTGCTTATTATGGTTGCGTTAGCTTGTGTTCCGCCCACCAAAAAGTGTACATCGGCTTCGGGCACCTGACAAACCTTACGTATCAGTTCTCTGGCATGTTCACAATGAGGGTCTTCGCCGTAACCAATGTTCTGTTCCAGGTTGGTCTCCACCAACCGCTGCATAATCTGAGGGGCACATCCCTCGTTATAGTCGCACTGAAATTGAATTTTTCCCATTATATATACAATATTTACTATTTTATTTTCACTCTTTCATTTTTCAATTTTTCTCTCCTCTATGATCCACATACTTATAATCAGTAAACCGACCTTTAGGAAAGATAAACACACTTTCATCTATGTTGCCACTTTGGAAGTTTGATATCTGTACTGTTGTGGTAATAAAGGCCAGCTTAATGGAAAGGCTGACAGGATGCAGGTTACTCTTACGGATAAGCGCCGTAACAGACCTGATGCCAAAGAACTTAGAGTTCTTGACTTTGGCTGTCAGTTCGTAGTGTTCCCCCTTGTCTTTGTAGCTATAGGCAAAATTGTCTACGTCATATTTGAACATCGACAGATACTTATCCTTGCTTTCATCGTCGTAGTCGTGAATGTCCACCTTCTTCTTTTCCTTATCTACCATATACGCCACCTTACCATCCTCATAGGCACAGAAACGCTTCTCCTCGTAGCATATCTTCTTGTCCTTGTATACCACATGGCCTTGTGTTTTATACAGGCCTATAATGTTTACTGAGTATGATAACGAAGAACCTTCAGGGCCAAAGACCATATTAAAGACTTTGTCGAACAACTCCCTCGCCTTCACTTGTGAAGTTGTTTTAGTATCTGCCATTCCGGTTAAGGTGACAGAAAAAGCAAACATTATAATATATATGATTCTCATGTTTTTTGGTTATTATCTTGGTATGTTGTGAATATGTGTTTTGCTACCATGTAACCCATGCTCCACGCTGCCTGTAGGTTAAATCCACCCGTTATGGCATCTACATCAAGCACCTCGCCAGCAAAATAGAGCGTTGGATGCTTCTTGCTTTGCAGCGTATTAATGTTGATGGCCTTCAATGAAACGCCTCCGCACGTTACAAATTCCTCCTTAAAGGGGCATCTCCCAGTTATCTGATAGGTATCAGCTGTAAGCGTGGAAAGCATCTTGTTAACTTGCTTGGCATTAAGAGCACCCCATCGTTGTGTTGTTGGAATACACATTCGTGTTAGCAGCATATTCCAAAGTTTACTGCTAAAGCGATGCGGGTAAGAACTGGTAATCAATTTTTGCGCATGTTGTTGCATCATATCTTGCAGCATTGTGCGTAACTTCTGCTCGTTAATATTGCCCATCCAGTTAATGCAAAGTGGGCTCTTATATTCCTGCTCGGCAAGATAACGGGCTGCGTACGATGAAATTTTCAAAATGGCAGGGCCACTCATTCCCCAATGTGTGAGCAACAGGGCACCGTGGCTACGAAACTTTGTACTGGGTATAAAGGTTTGTACATCTTCCACCACCGTACCCATAAGCAGCTGGTGCCAGTTGCCCTGAATGTTAAATGTAAATAGCGAAGGGACAGGCAATTCTATCGGAATGTCTAACCCATCAAACAAGCTTAGCCTTTGGAGCGTAGCATGTCCGCCTATTGCGACCACTACTCTACTCCATTTGTTTAGGTCGATGTTCGTAACCGATTCGTTTAGATGTAGTTGGACACCAAGATTATTTAAGTCATATAGAAAGGTTTTTACAATCTGCATGGCATCCTGCGATTGTGGGAAAATGCATTCATCCTCCTGAACTACCAGTCGAATTCCCTCTTTCTCGAACCACGCACAGGTATCTTCTACACTAAAAACTGAAAGGGCTCGACGCATCAGTTTCTCGCCCCTGGGATAAACTTCCTGTAGGTTCTTAACGCCTCTGAAAGTGTTGGTAAGGTTACAGCGTCCACCACCTGTTATGGCCACCTTAGCCAACGCTTTGCCTTTACTCTCAAATAGGTGGATATCAGCATTGGGTAGCATTCGCTTTAGGTTAATGGAGCAGAAACAACCCGCTGCGCCAGCTCCAATAACAGCTATGGATATTTTATCTGTCATTTTAACTGCAAAGGTAACACTTTTTCTTAAATATCGTATTCGCAAATGTAAAAATAGCTGTATACTTTACAATATACATGCGAATTTTAAGGCAAAACACTCTTAAACACCCCAACTATGATAAAAAAAAACCTTCTATGTTCCATAACTCATAAAAAAATTGTAAATTTGCACGGCAAATTATTGATAAGCCATAGCAGACCTATTTGCGTATATTAATTAAATACAATAAGAACAAAGAACTTTAACAAAAGATTAATAGCAATATGAACGATTTAACTGACAAGAAGTTTATTATAACAATTAACCGAGAGTGTGGTTCGGGAGGTGGCAAAATTGCACGACTGTTGGGGGAAAAACTCGGAGTAAAAGTCTATGACCGTTCGATGCTGGACAGCATTGCGGAGCAGTTTGATATGACAATAGAACATATCGAGCGTGTGAAAGCACAGAAGACCAACTGGTGGAGCGATTTTTGCCAGTTTTACAAACAGTTTGGTGCCTTCAGTCATACCCCAAACGATGAGTCTAAGGTTACACCAATTAAACTCTACAATGCCGAAGCGGAGTTATTGCGCAATTTGGCAGAGAAAGAAAGTTGTATTATAATCGGACGTGCAGGTTTCTATATCTTCCGTGACTATCCCAATGCATTACATCTGCTTATTATTGCTAAACGAGAAGCCCGTATAGACCGATTATCCAAAAAACAGAATCTGACTACTGAAGAGGCAGCCAAAATGGCGGACAATGTGGATGAAGCACGTGATACCTTTGTAAAAAACGTTTCCGGCTCATCTCGTCACGATGCTCGTAACTATAACTTAACACTCGATGTAACTGGATTACAGCCTGAGAAGGTGGTTGACCCACTGATAAGTTATATCCATTTTATGTTAGAAAGAATATTCAAGAATAGGAACTAAACCGTTGGTATTAGACGAAAAGACAAGAGGAATGAGAAAGATAATAAAATGGATGTATGCCGCTATCCTCATCTTCTGCGGCAGTATGGCTCAGGCAAAGTCTGCAACAAACGATGATACCATCGTCTTCACGCCCCAATGGACGGCACAGGCACAGTTTGCTGGCTACTATGTAGCCTACGAGAAGGGCTTCTATCGCGATGCAGGTTTGAAGGTACGCATTGAGCATCCCACATCCACCCAGCCAGCCATAAGCCGACTTTACCAGAACAAGTGCCAGGCGACAACGCTGCAACTTTGTCAGGCCTTAGAAATTATTGATGACGGCATTCCCTTAGTAAATATTCTGCAAACATCGATGAACAACGCCATGGTCATTGTCTCGGCTCGTGGCAAGAACCCGTTGAAACAGAAGGGGGCTCGTGTGGGGATTTGGAGCGGAGGCTTTGGTCAACTGGCAATGTGCATGAGCTTAATGGAGCACTTGGACTATCAGTGGGTTCGCTTTGCCCAAAACGTCAACCTATTTGTTGTGGGTGCCCTTGATGCCACCCTAGCAATGAGTTACAATGAATACTATCAACTGATACAAGCGGGCGTAGAGATGACAGACAAAAGCGTCTATCGTTTCTGCGATCACGGCTACAACGTGCAGGAAGATGGTTTGTATATGCCACGCAGCTACTACGAGAAACACCATGCACAGGCTATACGTTTTGCTGAAGCAAGTAGGAAAGGTTGGGAGTGGGCAGCCATGCATCCTGAGGAGACACTGGAAATTGTAATGCAGTACGTGAATAAGGATTACATAGCTACCAATCGCATCATGCAGCGACTGATGCTCGCTGAGGTGTTGCGTCTACAGGTGGACCGTGAATCAAAGATACGTGAGTTTCGCCTGCGTCCAGACATGGTGCAGCAGGCTTGCCATCTGATGGTTGAGAACAAGATGCTGAGTAGAGAAATCTCATATGGAGAACTAGTATGTAAAGAGTGAGAGGCGAAGAGTAAATGATGAAAGAAATCATAAAATTAATTCAGCGTAAGCTATCCATAAGGGTTAGTCTGTGGGTGGTTCTTTTTGCAGCCATCATCTTTAATATAGCCCTCGGATTCTTCTTCTATCAAGCTCGCTCAGCGGTGCGCCAGGAAGCCATCAACCGCGCCATGCAAACGCTTGAAAAGACTTCGCTGCGTGTTGAGGGTATTTTAAACCGTGTAGAGGTGGCTACTAACATGACTGAATGGCTAGTCAAGAGACATCCCGATGTAGCTGATTCGATGTTCGTTTATAGTCGCGGCATGTTATTGAACAATCCTGATTTCTACAACTGTTCTATTGCCTTTGAACCATATTATTTTAAAGATAAGGGCCTTTATTTCTCTGCTTATTCCAAACACATGGGCGACAGTGTCCGCACCATACAAGGTGGCAGCGACCTGTATCAGTATTTTTATACAGACTGGTATCTTATGCCCACATTGCTTGACCAGCCTTGCTGGACGGAGCCCTATATGGACATAGATGCGCCTACCAACACCAGCGAAATGGTAACCAGCTTCTGCCGAGCTATTAAGGATGATAATGGCAAGATAATAGGTGTTATCAATACCAGCCTATCTATCAACTGGCTCTCGCAGACCATATCAGCCGTGAAGCCTTATCCCAATTCATATAGCATCATGATTGGTCGTGGTGGCACCTACTTTGTTCATCCTGATAGCACGAAGATTACACGACAAACTATTTTCACCCAAACTTTTGAAGAACCTGACACTGCCCTTACCGCCTTAGGGCACGCCATGCAGCATGGTGAGGAAGGCATGAAGCAGATGCATATGAACGGGCAAAAATGCTATGTGTTCTACAAACCCCTTGGTAAGACGGGCTGTAGCATGGCTATTGTCTGTCCGGAAAGTGACATATTTGGCGGCTTTGACCATCTGCGTAATAGCGTCAGGGCCATCGTGTTGGTGGGACTTCTGCTGATGCTCTTTTTCTTTATCCGTATTATCACTACCGAATTGAAACCCTTGCGACGTCTTGCCGAGGAAGCCGAGACCATAGCCTCGGGACATTTCGAAACCAAACTTCCTGAACTGCAACGAATCGATGAGATAGGCCAGCTCAGCAACTCGTTTTCCGGCATGCAGCATTCATTAGTGAAATACATTGAGGAACTGAAAGATACGACTGCCCAGAAAGCATCAATTGAAAGTGACCTTCGCATAGCAAGTGGCATACAGATGGCTATGCTCCCAAAAATCTTTCCACCATATCCGGAACGAGATGACATAGACATCTACGGAAAGCTTGTCTCTGCGAAGGAAGTAGGTGGTGACCTTTTTGATTTTTTCATCCGCGACGAAAAGTTGTTCTTCTGCATTGGCGATGTATCAGGCAAAGGTGTTCCTGCAGCATTGGTCATGGCCGTTACCCGTGCCCTATTCCGAGCAGTTGCCGCTCACGAGTCTATGCCTGATCGTATAATCAACAACATGAACGAGACTTTGTCTACAAATAATGAATCAGACATGTTTGTTACCATGTTTATAGGTGTATTAGACTTGTTGTCAGGACGTATGCGCTACTGTAATGCAGGTCATGACGTACCTATTTTAATAGGGAGTGGCATTGGCATGTTGCCCTGCGACTCTAACATTCCCGTTGGCGTCATGCAAGATTGGGTGTATACACTTCAGGAAACGACTATTGACCCATTGACAACAATTTTCCTTTATACCGACGGACTAACAGAGGCAGAGGATATAAATCATGCTCAGTTTCAGGAGAAACGTATCATAGATGTGATTCAGCAAGCACCGAATGAACCTCAGCAGATAATTTTAGCCATGACTCAAGCCGTACATCAGTTTGTGGGTAATGCAGAACAGAGCGATGATTTGACTATGCTGGCGTTGCAATACAAACGCCAACAACCACACGTTCGCTATCAACGTAGTTTAACCCTGCCCAACGATGTACAGACAATCCAGTTATTGAACGAGTTTGTAGATAACGTATGTGAGGCAGCAGGCTTTGATATAAGCGAGTGCATGCGAATGAACCTTGCTATTGAGGAGGCTGTTGTAAACGTAATGAACTATGCATACCCCAAGGGTGTCAAGGGAATGGTGAACATTGATGCTACCATTAATGACAAGGGGCTGAAATTTGTCATCAGCGACAATGGCACGCCCTTTGACCCCACAGCCAAGGAAGAGGTAGATACCACCCTATCGGCTGAGGAGCGTGGCATAGGCGGTCTGGGCATTCACCTAATACGCCAGATTATGGACAGCATTAACTATGAGCATATTGATGGTCGAAACGTCCTAACACTCCTAAAAAGAATATAACTATGTTTTATGATCAAATCATATTTGGGTTTAATGTTCATGCCTGGATTACAATCTTGACAATCATTGGCATCTTTATTGTATTGGCTCGGTCGAGGGTACCCGTCGAGGTTGCTTTCTTGAGTGCCCTTACTTTGATGCTGATTACAGGCGTGGTTACTGAGGAGGAAGGCTTGGCAGGATTTGGCAGCGAACCTGTAGTGATACATGCTGCCTACTTTGTGATTATTGCAGGACTCCTGCATACTGGGGTACTTTACTTACTCTCTAAGAAAGTGCTTGGCGACCCAAAGAACTATAAACATGCTTTGCTACGCTTGATGATTCCAACCAGCCTTTTGGCAGCCTTCTTGAACTCCACTAACGTGGTGGTCATGTTTATTGATATTGTAAAGATCTGGGCCCGTAAGCTAAATATCGCTCCCTCTAAGCTCCTCCTCCCATTGAGCTATGGTGCAACTTTGGGTGGTATGTGTACGTTGCTGGGCGACTCCTCGAACCTAATTATTGCAGGCCTCTATTTTAATGAAACAGGTCAACAACTAAACTTGTTTGAACCGTTGATACCTGGTTTAATCCTTACTGTAGTGGGTATATTAATGGTTATGATGCTGCAACACTTCATACCCCCACGTGAGTCTGCTGATCAGACGTTTGAGACTACAAGCGACTACACCGTGGAACTGCTGGTACCCACTGACAATCCTGCTGTCGGAGAGACTGTTGCCGATGCAGGACTGTACGACGTAAAGGGTGGCTCTCTGGTAGAGATAGTGCGTTTTGACCGAGAAATTATTTCGCCCGTACCTAAAGACGAGTGGATTCTTGGCGGCGACCGCCTTATTTATGCTGGACAGATAAATGAGATTCTTGAATTGAAGAGAACCCACGGGCTGGCTGCTGCCGACCACCATGTGTGGAGCATTAATGATATAGATACTAAACGCCGTATGCGAACGGCCTATGTTACATTCGGTAGCGACCTTATTGGAAGTTCTATGGCAAATAGCGATTTTGAAGAAAAAAATAATGTAGCTCTCATTGCTGTAGCTCGTCAGGGAAGCCGTGTAAAAGGACAGCCTCGAGAAATACTTTTAGAAGCTGGTGATACATTGCTATTAGAATGTCCACCCAAAGGCGAAGAGCAGTTTGAGCGAGACAACCGTCGTTCGCTCACATTCTTCGACAGCCATTTTGTTCCTCAACTGGGACCAAAGACAATTACCTCTACCATTATCTTTGTAATGATGTTCGTTGTTTCATCATTCCATCTAATACCACTTATGGCTGC
Organism: Bacteroidaceae bacterium; assembly: GCA_017541025.1. Taxonomy (GTDB): domain Bacteria; phylum Bacteroidota; class Bacteroidia; order Bacteroidales; family Bacteroidaceae; genus Physcousia. The sequence continues at coordinate 53,334 of JAFXZY010000076.1, forward strand.
TACCATGCTGGCTGCTGGATTGATGATTCTTTTTGGCTGCTGCCGTATGACAGGTGTTGCCAAGTACATTGAGTGGGAGTTACTTATTGTGCTGGGTGTTACTGTTGTTTTCTCGACTGCCATCACCAAGACGGGTATTGCTGATAGCATTGCTGGCAATGTACTCCATCTCTGCGGAAGCAATCCTTATGTTGTTATGACCGTGATGTGCTTGTTGGCTTCTTTGGTAAGTGAGTTGGTCAGTGACATGGGTGCTACGGCAATCTTCTTTCCAATTATGTATCAGCAAGCTGAGATGCTGGGATGCAACCCTGTGCCATTTGTTATTTCGCTTATGCTTAGTGTGTCTATTAGTTTTGCCTCACCCATAGGAAGCGGTACACACATGCTTATCTACGGCCCTGGCTCGTTCCGGTTTACCGACTTTGCTCGCCTTGGCATCTGTATGCACATTGTGCTTCTTACCATTGCATTAATTGTAGTAAACATTATTTATCCATTGTATTTATAATAAGGTAAAGTTTAAAGAAAATTAATTAAAACAAAATAAACAATCAAATTTAAATAGTATGAATACTGTATTAAAAGAAGAAAACAATGATTTAGTGATGTATTTTGAGGGGCGCCTTGATACGGCTTCAGCACCAAGGGTGGAGGCCGACGTTGCACCCCTGAAGGAAAGTTCCGGTCACGATATAATACTCGATTGTTCAAAGTTAGAATATATCTCATCGGCAGGTTTGCGCATATTCCTTAGCATCTTGAAGAGTGCCAAACCCAAGGGTGACCACGTTTACATAAGAGGGATTTCCAACGATATCCGCGCCGTATTTGCTATGACGGGTTTCGTCAACCTCTTTGAGTTCAAGTAATCTAAAGCAAGTATGGATAACCAAGTGAAACTAGACTCACATGGTGAAACGCTGCTACGTCAGTACCACGAGTTGCGTCCCACGATTGAAGAATTGGCCCAAGAGGCCTATGAACAATTACACCGAGCCATCAAAGAGCAAGGCATATACGTTACAGCTATTGAGCAACGTGTAAAAACAGAACATTCACTGGCAGGGAAACTGGAACTGAAAGGTGCTAAATACAAGAGCATTGATGATGTGACCGACCTTGTGGGACTGCGTGTCATTACCTTCTACACCGATGAGGTGGATAAGGTTGCGGTTATAGCAAAACGGATCTTCGACGTTGACTGGCAAGAAAGCGTGGATAAACGCAAATCGCACGATTTGGATTCCTTTGGTTACAACTCATTACACTATATCTGTCGGCTTAAGACAGGTGGCATGCGTTTCGAACTACAGATGCGTACAGCACTACAACATGTATGGTCGACCATTGAGCATGACACAGGCTATAAGAGCAATATAGTAATTCCTCGAGAGTACATGCGACAATTTAGCCGACTGGCTGGTATGCTGGAACTCATTGATGACGAATTCAGCCGTCTTCGTATGGTACTCAACGACTACCGACGCCAGATTCAGGCATTGGTAAAGAATGGACACTTAGACGAAGTGCCCTTGTCAGCCGATACGTTTCGCAGCTTCCTGGGACTTCTTCCATTCGACCATCTAAACCGTCGTATTGCTGCTGTCAATCAGGCCGAGATATATCCCGTTTCTATGATGCCATTCCTTCCTGTACTCGAATCTTTTGGAATGGAGACCCTTGGAGATGTACAGCGTTTCGTTGATGAAAATAGCGATGATGCACACCAATTGGCTCTCTCACAGTTGGCCATAACCGACATTGACATTCTCTCTTCCAGCGCCGCTCTACAATATCTATGTCTAGTATATGTATTGAAAAATGGAGGTGGCCGAGATGGTCTGAAAGCCATATACGACACTATAAATGGTGAATCTGATTCCAACGGCCTCCTCGCCGACCTCATGCTTGGACAAGCAAAAACATTACCCTTTATGCAACAAAATTTTTAATCCGACAGACAATGGCAAATAATCCTTTAAATACAGAACTATTAGACCGCGCCATTATGTTTGCTCTTCACGCCCATTCGGGAACTGAGCGTCGCAAAAAGGGGTTCCCCTACATCGTTCATCCCATGGAAGCCGTAGAAATTGTAGCCACAATGACGTCCGATCAGGAATTGCTGTCCGCCGCTATCCTGCATGACACAGTAGAAGATACCGACGTTACCGTGGAACAGATTCGCAATGAGTTCGGTGACCGCATTGCGTCTATTGTTGCTGCAGAGAGCGACAATCCCCATGAGAGCAAAGATGATATTGAAAACTGGCGAGCTCGGAAGCAGGCTGCTATTGATCGTCTAGCCACAGCCTCTCACGATACAAAGATTGTTGCTTTAGGTGACAAGCTTTCCAACATGCGAGCTATTGCACGCGACTATACCATGCAGGGTGATAATCTCTGGAACCTTTTTCACTCTAAAGAGCGCAAAGATCACGAGTGGCACTACCGAGGATTGGCAGAATCTCTTAGCGAGTTACACGACACTTTTGCATACAAAGAGTTCGAGCAACTCATCCATCAAGTATTTGACGAACCGTCAGCACCTACAGGGAACTGCAAATAACCTTTTCGGCAAATAGCATTTCTAAACTCTCCTCAACAAAAGGATAAATTTGCGTTATATATCAGAGGTATTTCTTCTTCCAATCAGTGAAATACTGGGGTTCTTCTATCATGAGTTGTCCTTGTGGATCTATAAAAAGCTGGGTGGTGGTGCCTTCGCAGCAGAGGATACCATCGGACTGACGAAATATCTGGTATTTGAAATCCAAACGGGCACCAGGTTTGCGGACGTAGGTGGTGTGTATCTCGGCTACATCATTCATACCCATGGGGGCTAAATGGCGCACATGCACATCGTATACTGGAGCAGGAATGTTGGCGGCCAGCATAACCTCGTAACCTATACCAGGGTAATGACGACCGAAAGATTCACGGCCGTCCTCGAAATACTTGACGTAGTTTCCGTGCCATACGCGCAACATGGCATCCATCTCACTAAACTTAACGCGAATCTGGCAAATATCAGTTAATTCTTTCTTCATTTCTTATTATTGATGCGCTTGGTTACGGTCTTGCCGTTGGAAACGCCCGTTACATCTACGTAAAGACAGGTAAGTGTATCGCCCTTCATCTGTGCAAAGAACTTTGTAACCACCATCTCTTGCCCCTCCATGGTGACAAGGGCTATCCACTTACCGGCGCGCTTGCAGATTCGTATGGGCAGGTTCTTGTAGGGAGTGAGGTGAATGGTAACCTCGTTGTCCTTCTTACTATCGACCTTATAGCCGAAGGCAAAGGTGAACTGCAGGTAAGAGAGCTCCTTCTTCTCCCCACCCTCTTCGGCCCTTATCCAATAGGCATGCACAGGGTTCTTGAGGTCCAGCTTTCCATCCTTAAGATTTATATCGTAGCAGATATAGTTCTTGTTGGTGCTGCGCTCGAAAACAAACAGCCTTTCTGCAGTACAAGAATATGAAAGAATGAAAAATGAAAGAATGAAAAATATTAATCCCCTTTTCATGTTTTTAAGTTAATGAGCATTTGCAACTTTTTAACCTTTTTACCTTTAACCCTTGTCAAGTATAAAGTCCTCCGTTAATGGAGATAACGTTACCCGTAACATATCCTGCCATGGGAGATACCAGGAAGGCTACGGCTTCGGCAACCTCTTCGGGTTGGCCGAAACGACCAGCAGGAATGGTCTTCTTGAGTGTGGCTTCGTCTAAGCCCTCTACCATATCGGTCTTAATAAAGCCAGGAGCCAGGGCATTAACAGTGACGTTCTTCTTGGCAACTTCCTGAGCCAAAGCCTTGGTGGCTGCAATGATTCCACCCTTGGCAGCTGAGTAGTTGGTCTGACCGGGCAAACCCTTTATACCGCTTACGCTGGCCATATTGATGATACGACCAAACTTGTGGAACTGCATAGCGGGCAGCAGGGGCTGGGTAACGTTAAAGAAGCCCTGCAGGGTGATATCTATAACGCGAGTGTAGTCCTCGAAAGGCATGAGGGCCATAACACCATCACGTCGAATGCCGGCATTGTTAACGCAGACCTCAATGTACTCATCATTGTCTTGATGAGCATCTTGCCAAGCCTGAATAGTAGCAGTTGCCTTTTCACGGTCAGCCACATCGAAGCACCACAACTCACCATCGGTACCTGCCTCGCGAACGAGGCGCAGCGTCTCCTCGGCTGCAGCGGTATTACCAGCGTAATTGATAAGAATATTATAACCCATCTGGGCTAAGCGGACAGCAATGGCGCGACCCAAACCGCGACTTGCTCCTGTTACTAATGCGTACTTCATATTTTTTTGTTTACTGTTTACCGTTTATTGTTTACTTTATCCCGATGACAGAATTGTCGGGCACACAAGTTTTATTTTAGGTTTTTGTAAATCTCATTCTTCACTCTTCATTTATTTAGAAGCTTGCTTCGAAGTAGAAGCGGAAGCCCCACTTCTGGGTGTCGTCTTTGATATAGGTGAAACGATGGGTGTACTCGAAGGAGAGGAATTTAAGGATGTTGTGAATACCTACGGCTGCCTCGATATATGGCTTCCAGCTGTTCATTGGCTCAGTGTAGTTTACGTATTGGTTACGCAAAACAGAACCCTCGTAGTGATGCTTCCACTCGCCGGGGAAACGGTAGAGGAAATCATCGTTACGATTGGCTTCAATCAAGGGGTTGTTCTTATCGGTGAGGTATCCCCACATGCAATTAAGCGCCAAAGACTCGCGCCACTTGAGTTTCCTGAACAGAGGAATGCGGTTGAAGAGCTTTCCGTTAAGGTCCCAGCGCCACATGGTGGTTACGGCACGGTCATGAAGGAACTCCATATTGCCCACAAGGTTAAAGGTGTTACGGCTACGGATGTAACTGAGGTTAGCCTCGGGAATCACAAGCAGAGGAAATGGAACCCGGTTCCACTGGAAGGAAGCGTGGATGTTGCCGTCGATACTACCCCATGAATTCAACCAGAAACGTTTGCTGAACATGAACTCGGTCATGTTATAGTTATAATCGCCACCTAAGAAGCCCTTGATACCTACGGTGTGCTGAAAAGCAATCTTGGGAGCTTCGAGGTTAGAAAGGTAACGCTTGGTACGTGTATTCAGCACCTTAAGACCGGGTTGATATGAAGCACCGAAGCTGAACTCGGTATAAGTGACGGTATTGGATTCTACATCAGTAGGCATTAGACGGTCGTTCTGGATAGAATTTTCAATATTATTCCATTCCTTGTTGGTAAGGAAATAGAGGTCGCCGGCTCCTGTGTTCCACTCGCGGTTGAAACGCGCATTCAAAGCCAGACCATACTCATACTCAAAGACGGCCTCTACACGATAACGCTCGAAGTAACTCTGCAAGCGGGTCTTGTGCCAGGCAAAAGACATGAAAGTATTATCCTTATCGTACTGCAGGAACTTATCTGAGGGACTTTGGATATCGCGGGTATAGCTGAAGGAGATATCCTTACGGGGATAGGCTATGAGGTCTTTCTCCTTCTCGTTGAACGAATAGGCAATCCGGGTCTCACCTTTTACCTTATGGTCCTTGAATCCGTATTTTATCCATCCGCCGAGGAACCAGTGCTTGTTGAAAGCCCCGGTGGTCTGAGCACCCAAACGCAGACGGAAACCTTCTACCCAGTTACTACCGAAAGTAGAGAAGAAGGGACCGATGTCCACCTTACTTGGCCGGTTGGGGTCGACGCTAGTCTCGAGGTAGTTGTCGAGGAATACCTTAGCTGCATACAGCACGCCACGAACAATAGGCTGGTCCGTGAACCGACGTTTCAACTCGGCAATATGCTGCTGACCGTGCGAGAGCGTATCGGGACGATATTGAGCCCAGAAGACTTTGTCGCGATGCTTTGCTCCCTTCTCAACCTTCTCGTCGCCAGCGAAACTGACATATTCATCTGGGAAAGGCTCGTTGCTGATATTGGTGTAACGTGCAAAATGATCAACGTGCAACTTGTTAATCTTATCGGTAAGCACCATCTGCATAATCATACGGTTACTGGTGCAGAACTGCTGTCCGCCAGGCAGACTCTGGAACTCCTGATCCAACGAAAGGTGTCGGACAAAGTTCACACTGTTGCCCATGGGCATACCCATACGGGCTCGCTTAATGCGGTAGGTGCTGTCGTTCATGACGTAGAGGTCACCATTCCAACCAAAATCCTGCTTATTGGCGGGCTGAAAGTTAACAATGATGCACGAGTCGCCGTCGCAATCTACCGTATCGGCAATGGCATAGTGGTAAAAACGAAGAGCAGCTGCACCTCCGATAGGACTGATGAAGTTATGTTGGAAAATAACGGTCTGGTCTTTATAGATATCAACATCCACCAGATTGTCTTTTATCTTGCTTTCTACAAAGTCTGTTGCCGACAAGAGGTCAAGCAAGCTCTCTTTATTTTCGCCCAAGACAATGCTCTTGCGTCGGTCGCCAGACTTACGATAATACTCCTTGGTAATACGTTCCTCGAAGCTGATAGGAAGAATCATCTTACCCGTTGCGGGACAATATTCGGCATACTCGGCAGAGAGATTCGCCTTCTTATAATTCTCATCGTCAAGCGTGGTAGTATCCACATCGTTAATAGCCATTGTGGTGCTAACGTATCTATCGAAACTGGCATATTCGGCATCGTGGATATCGGCACTCTTACGGGCATCTATCACCTTCTGCATCAGTTCTACGGCAGGATTACCCTTGCGGACATACTTCTTTTTCTCTGCCTTGACTGTAACGGTCCCCATATCACTGGCGTTCATAGAAAGTTTTATGTCAAGTGAGCGTGCTTTCTTAACAACTACTTCTACATCCTTATAGCCAAAATAGTGAAACACCAAAGTGCCAGGACGAAAACGTATTTTGTAATAACCATTCTCGTTGGCAACTATCTTCCCAGTAGGGCGGTCTTTATACCATACCTGTGCTCCTTCAAGTGGTTCGTCATCTAATGAATCAAAGATTCTTCCATAAACCATCTGAGCATAGGATGGGACAGCCAATCCTAAAAGAAGCATAAAGAGTATTATCTGACGTTTCATATATCCTTCAATCTTTTATTCTATAATTTCTTTTGTTGTATACATTGCGGTCATTGTAACACCGTGAAGTCCATGCAACATAAGGCTTTGACCGGTTAGTAATAAGTTGGGAATACTGGTGCGGGGCGAGAGAACCGTCAAAAGCGGAGCTGCTGCATCCTTGCGTATTCCATAAGCACTGCCCTCGGGAGACAAATTGTAATCTCGATACGTTAACGGTGTGCTGGTATGAATCTCCTGCACATATTCATGCAGATTAGGCAGAAACCGTTCAGCTACGGCTATGCATCGTTGCGCTTTCTGCGCCTTGAATCGCATGTATTCCTCTCCGCGATGCATGGGCAAGCTATTTGTCCAAGCTGCGCATTCGCTTATATTCATTGGCGTGAGAATGTCAATCTGACGGGCATATGCGGAGCCATCTTCAGGAACACGACAACTTACCATATAACCGAGTCCGTCCCACGCTTCGAGTCCATCATACAGGAACTCATTATAATTAAAATATGGAACCTTATCCGGCTTCAGCAACAACTGAGCCGTAAACATTCCATTTGTATTTACTAAACTGTCAATTCTACGACGATACACCTTTTTTAGCAACTGACTCTCTTTTACCAAAGATAATGTTACAGAAGGATGAGCGTCGCTTATGAAATATCGTGCCTCATAAATCTGGCCATTCTTACAAACAGCTTTACAAATAGCACCATTTTCTTCCACCAATTCCTCTACCTCAGCATCACAGATAAGTACTCCACCATGACGGGTATAGTTTTCTGTGAGTTTATGTACAATCATGTTGCCGTCTCCTCTAAGTCGCCAACTGCTTTCTATAAAAGGTGCATTCCCATGTACGTAAGTAAAGAGGGGCAGCGTGTCACGTTTTAACTCCATCTTTAAACATGCACCGCTTAATACACTCAGAAGCAAGGGATTAGAAATGATACTACTCAAATATTCATAGGCATTTGTCTGCTGCATCCACACTTCATCTGTACATTGCATCAACAGGATGTAGCGCTGTAAACTCTCTCGGTCTTCGGGAAAATCCTTGGCCAATGTTTCCAGAAAATTGTCGTAACCTTCTGCAAAGCGATACTCACGGTCGCCAATCATAATACGGTCAAAACCATTGGTATCCAACTTCTGCCAAGGCAGTGACAAAAGATCCAACTCTTTAAAAATATCATGCAAAGGCTGTCCTTCTGCCAAGCCACCTACATAGTGAAGACCAGTATCGTACATCATACCGCCTCGTCGATAGCTTTGTAAACAGCCTCCAGGCTGATGCTGGCGCTCCAGAACGAGCACCTTCATCCCTTTCTTGCTGAGCAAATTGGCACAAACCAACCCACCCAGACCGCTTCCTATGATAATAACGTCATACACCTTCACCTTTGAAGGTCATATACTGCCGTTTCTCGTCAGAGATGATGGCAATAATAGAATACTTTCCTCCTGATTCACTCACCTCAACTTCTACATCTACCTCTGGACAAACCATTGGGGTTGCAATTGCTGTGAGTAAGCATTGTTTGATTGACAAAATACGTAGCTCTTTACCAACCAACAATGAAGTACACTCCTTGATAGTCTGGATATTACAAACTCCTGGACAGACAGGATTACCTGGGAAGTGTCCCTCGTAAACGCTACAATCGGGCAAGATGGCTATATGGTAAACTGCTTTTTCTTCGCTATCCTTGCGCGCGCGCAAAACCTTGTAATATTTATTCTCCAGCAACATAAATCTTCATTTGTGTGGTAGCAATAGTCTCCTCCCCAGAGACGGTCTCGCCTGTAATAATAGTAACACCGTTAACGGTGGGCCCCATTGTAATGGTAGTAACTAATGTTTCGCCTTTAACTGGCCTACGGTTCAGTCTGAAACGCTTCACTTCACCAATATATCCGACAGGCGGTTCTGTTGCTCCGGCTTGCATAGCATTATAGCCGGCAAAAGCAGATGCCGACTGTGCAATATGTTCTATTACACCCGGTTCAGCTATAGCACCGTCTGATTCAAGGAAGAAATTATCATCCCTAATGTTAAGGCTGGTGCGAGCAATATCATCATGAGCCTCTAGCAACTCGTCAACCATCATGATTGGCGAGCGCTGAGGTATGAGATTTTTGATATCTGTCATGCGGTTTGATTAAGCCATATGGCTCTCAATGTAATCGTAAAGATTACCAAAGGTCTTCACATTTGGCAGATCCTCTGCGGGTATCTTAACCTTAAAAGTGTACTGTACAACAGCTACCAGGTCAACAAGACTCAGGCTGTCGAGATGCAGGGTTTGATAAATGGGGGCGTCCTCGACGATTTCTTCCTCGTTTACGTCAAACTCGTCTGTCAAAGTCTCGATTGTCTTCTCAATGATTTCTTCTCTTGTCATGATCTTAAATAGTTATTTGTAAAAATGAAATAAAAAAATTATACTCTCTATTATTTATTATTTAAAGTCTTTTACAATAAGTGTACTGTTTGTTCCACCAAAGCCAAAGCTGTTGCTAAGGAACATATCAAAGCCTGTTTCGATGGTCTGGGGAATGACATTCACGCAGGCTGTCTCCTCATCGGGAATTTCAAAGTTCAAGCTACCAGCAATGAAGCCATTCTTCATCATCAATACAGAATAGATGCACTCGCTGGCACCGGCCATCCACATCTCATGTCCTGTCTGGCTCTTGGTACTTGTAACAGGGACCTTGTAGTCGCCAAAGCACTGAGCAATAGCCATTGCCTCTCTACCGTCACCAGCATGTGTACTAGTAGCGTGAGCATTTACATAACCAATCATACGGGGATCTATACCACCATTCTTGAGAGCCAGCTCCAAAGAACGGGCAGGTCCGGCTACGTTAGGAGTAGAAATATGGTCACCGTTACCACTGAATCCCCACCCTACTATCTCTGCAATGATGGGAGCGCCACGCTTAACAGCATGCTCGTAGCTTTCCAGAATCAGAGTTGCAGCACCACCACCAGGAACTAAACCGTCACGGTCGCGGTCGAAAGGACGACAAGCCTTAGTAGGCTCATCCTCACGTGTCGAGAAAGCCTGAATACCATCGAAGCTAGCAACGCAGTACATATTTGCCTCCTGAGCACCACCACAGATAACACAATCCTGCAAACCTTCCTTGATAAGCAAATAAGCATTACCAATAGCCAGAGAGCTGGAAGCACAGGCAGCAGATGATGTCAGGTTGATACCACGCAGCTTGAACAGACAAGCCAAATTCATGGTTACGGTACTGTTCATACTCTGGAAGATGGCACCGCTACCGCAGGCAGAGGTGTCCTTGAACTCACGGAACTTATCCAAAGCTATCATGGTACTCTCGGCAACAGAGTCATTACCATAGATAATACCTACCTCGTGAGCATCCAGAAAATCCTGATCAATCTTTGCGTTCTCCAATGCCTGTAATGTTGCGACGTATGCATACTGAGCTTCCTCAGGCATAAACTGACGGACATTACGCGATAAAAGTTTCTTAATTTCAACAGCGGGTACATCTGCGCACAATGCAGAACGGAATCCTGCATCCTTTCTCTCCTGGCTAAAGATGATACCACTCTTTCCTTGGTAGAGTGCATCACGTACATCGTCCAATGTCTGTCCCAGACAGGACCAAATACCCATACCTGTTATTACTACTCTATTCATAACTAAAATTTATTCTTCTGTTTATTATAGTTCTATAGTCTTAATCCAACATCTTCTACGTTTTTGAATCTTGGGATTTAAAGGTTTCCACTGCGACAATTCCTTCACGTTGTCCTCCAACTGGGGACCTGTCTCAGCATACTTGTACCCTTTCCGGTTGTAAATAGGAATCAGGTCGTCAAACACCAAAGCATTCACACCCAGGCCTTGCATATCGGGTCGTACAGCAATAAGCATCATATTGGCAGTATCCTCGTTCTTGAAGAAAAGGGTCTTCACGAAATGCACCCAACCAAAGGGAAACAACTTACCATTTGATTTGCGAAGTGTATGCGAAAGGCTTCCCGTTGTTACGGCAGCACATACCATCTCTCCTTTTTCATTTTCGACTGTCGTAATGAGATCTGGGTCAAGGATAGGGATATATTTCTTAATCAAATCTGTCACCATCTCTTCCGTCAGGTCACTATACCCGAAAATCGGAGCATAAGCTTCGTTCATCAGGCGGAAGACACGCTGACCATATTCGCCCAGAATTTCCTTGCGGTTCAATTTCCTTACCTTCAAGCCAAACATTTCCTTCGACAAGTTAGCTACTCTGGCATATTTTGCAGGAACTTCCTTGGGTATCTCTACGCGAACCTGCAACCAGTCGACTTCTTTCTCATAGCCTAACTGTTCCATGTGCTGAGGGTAATAGGGAGGGTTGTAGATATCTATCATGCTACCCATGAGGTCGAAATCCTCTACCAGCATACCTTCCTTGTCAAAGTCGATAATACCCATAGGTCCCTGAATCTGCGTCATTCCACGTTCGGCGCCCCATTGTTCAACAGCCTTCAGAAGAGCTTTGGAAATAGCTATATCGTCCTCAAACTCTATAAGCCCGAAGCGTACACAACTCTGCTTCCAACGTTCATTGGCATTTCTGTTGATGATTCCAGCAATACGACCGACAACCTTTCCCTCACGGTAAGCTAAGAAGGCTTGGATTTCAGCATACTTGAGTGCAGTATTTTTCTTAGGATTAAACATATCTTGGATATCGCTATCCAAATCGGGGACATAATATGGGTTGCCCGCATAAATTCTTTCGGGCAACTGAACAAAATCTTTCATCTGCCTGGAATTTACAACTTTGACAACTGTAATTTCACCCATTATAACCCTACATTAAAATATCCGAAAATCACGTTCTTTCTAAATCGTGTGCAAAGGTACAACAATTTATCGGATTACCAACTATTTTAGCAGGCTAAATTTCAAAAAATAACATAAGTTATCATTCTCAGGTACGTAAGGATGACCTTTAATCAACAATATAAAGAACAGCATCAGAAAGCTTAAGCTTATTATCAGGGCACTCTATAACGTTGCCCATATAATCATAAACTATTGCTTTGGATGATTTTTTGTAAGTATAACTAGTATTTTGATAAGGCGACCAAATAGCACGTACTACATGCTTGTCAGGAGTCACCCATTGTACACGAAAAATATTGTCATTACTCTTGAGAGTAGGCCGTGTACTTCCATCAGGACAGAACTTAGTGAGCGTACGGAAAGCTTGCATAGACGGCTTGTCAGAAAAATCGGCATGAATAAATCCAAAACAGTCCTCTTTCTCGCTCATATTTGTCTCCCTTGAGCGAAAATTGTACCAGAACACCCTATCTATACCATAGGCAAAGGACAGCAGGAAAATGCGCGCTACCCTTCGTGCTTGTTCTTCTTCCTTGTCAGGAATGGGATGTGCATACATTCTGGTCTGGAAAACAATGTTGCCGGACAGGTCGTCGGAGTTTAATTTATAAATTCCAGCTACGGCGCCTTTTATGCGTTCTGTACCTGCGGATATTAAGGTTATTAATGAATCGCCAGGATGCAAAGCTTCATCGCTGAGATAACGACCCGGATGTGCGGCTGTTATAGGAAATACGTATTCAAAATCAGCATCGGCACAGCGGTCCACAAAAGCTGGCACGTCACCTAACGACTCATTTGTAATGGGGTCGTAACGTTTATTCAATGGCGACATGTGAAGTATAGGGTATAACTTAGTGTGAAGAACATGCAATTCAAACCACGCTTTTGAGGGCAAAGAAGAATTATAATAAAAGGGCATACCTTGTGCCAACACTATAGTTCCACCTCGTTTCACATAATCTACTAGTAAAGGGAAATAGTCAAGTGGGAAGTATTCGTCGGTAGTGGCTATCAATACAGGAATATGTGAAGGATTAAGACCTCGAAGATGTAGAAAATCAACGGCAACTACATTCCTTGCTTTAGGCTTTAGATAGGTTTCCACCTGCGCATCATTCAGGGTCCTGTAGCCTGTCGTTCTGTCTCGCAAATACCCTACAGTAATCTGTTGTTCATAGATGCCAAGACGTCTCAGAGCAGCTGGCAGGAAATCTGTATAAAAACCCTCTGACGTCTCTTTCTCCTCGCTAGTACTCATACCGCATTCTGTCAGCCATACTGGCTTTCTGAAGTCGTAATGTTCCATCAGCCTAGCTATTTTTTCAAAACATGGAATTAATTCCTCAGGACTGAAGTATGAATGAAAATTCATTACATCATAGTAGTCATGCGCATTCAGCTTACACAACTCCTCAAAGAAGTTGCTTTGCATCTCTGCCAGTCCGCTAAGCACTATTTGATTCTGAGGACTACGATCTTTAAGACGATCATAAACCTGCTGAAGACTCTTCACATATTGCTCGGGTAAATTCTTTATTCCACGCATCAAATTAACTTCATTGAGCATCTCCCAATATCTGATTCTTCCATTATAATGAAATGCCAAAGTATCAATATAAGTTGTATAGTTAGGGTCATCCCACGGATATTTCCCAAGACAAGTCAGGATTCCCAGCAGTTGAAGTTCTCTTTCCTCACCACATTTCAATACATTATCAAAGACTTTCGGGAAAAAATTATACGGGCTACTAGAAAATACTGTACCGAAGTCCAAATCAGAACGAAACCATCCAACTCCAGCCTCATGAAGCATATCCAGCTCGCGATCACGAATTTCATAGTCCCAACCCTTCCTTGTAAGATGTGTACAGACCCCATAAGGGTTCTGTAATGTTTGTGTACATGGAAAAAGCACTTGCCCTGACAATCCTGTCTGGGTCAATAATATTGCTATTAAAATGGCAATCAGCTTTTTCACAACGTTGTTAATTTGAGATACACAAAAGTAAGTATTTTATACTAAACAGCCAAACTTATTGTACGTTATCTTGTATATTTTACAAAAAAAACATACTTTTGTGTTCAAAAGAAACAATGACGAGAATGCTACCTATAACAGAAAACCTTATTTCGAGATGGTTGAAAACTCGAGACCCTTTCAGCCATAAGGGTGATTATGGCCGTGCTTCTCTCGTTGCCGGGAGTGTTGGAATGGTCGGTGCTGCCATTCTGTCTGCCCGTGCCTGTATGCGAAGCGGCGTTGGCTTGCTCACCGTACATGTCCCAGAATGCGGATACAGCATTATCCAGCAAAGTGTTCCCGAGGCAAAATGTATTGCCGACGAACATTACACACACCATACTATCATAGAGATTCCCCTATATACAGACGTGATAGGGATAGGTCCTGGCATTAATCAGCACATACAGACCCATTGGGCTTTGCACAGCCTGATGCTAAATTACCCCAAGGTCCCGATGGTTTTCGATGCCGATGCACTGAATATCTTGGCGTATAACCAGCACTGGTATCCACAGATTCCCAAAGGAAGCATCCTCACCCCCCATCCTGGCGAGATGGAGCGACTGGGTTTAGAGCCTCAGGAAATGGCAGAAAAGTACGGTGTAGTTGTGGTGCTGAAGGGGCATCATACTCATATCTATGTGCCAAAAGATGGTGAGGTTCTGGTTTACGAGAACACACTGCACGGAAACGCAGGGATGGCCGTAGGTGGCTCAGGCGATGTGCTAACGGGTATCATTCTGGCTTTGATGGCACAGCATTATACAGCAGAGCAAGCAGCCGTTATGGGTGTATGGATTCACGCCTTATCGGCCGACCTGGCTCTTGCCGATGGAAACAGTATGGAATCGCTGCTTCCGTCTGATATTATCGCCCACTTGGGAGCTGCTTTCAATGCTTCCCGTTTACAATAGTTTCAAGCCAATACCGGTGTACCCTCGTATCTTCGGTTAGTTCAGGATGGAAAGAGCAAGCCAACATATTGTCTTGCCGCACAGCCACTACATGATTATCCAACGTTGAAAGAATCTCTACCCTACCACCTACGCGCTCTACATAAGGCGCACGGATAAAGACCATAGGCACTTCACCTATACCTTTTATATTATGAAAAATCTGGAAACTCCCCAACTGCCTGCCGTAGGCATTACGTTTTACCGTTATATCCATACAGCCAAGATGCTGATCGTCCAAAAGAATCATTCCAGCGCAAGTGCCAAAGACTGGAAGTCCGTTTCTGATGACCTTTTGGATTGGTTCGAAGAGTGATTCATCCTTCATCACCTTCATCATAGCCGTACTCTCACCACCTGGAAGAATAAGACCGTCAAAAGGCTGCTGCCAGTCGCTCAGATTGCGTATTAAAACACTCTCCACACACAACCGCTCCAATACCTGACAATGTTCCTCAAATGCTCCCTGCAGGGCTAATATTGCTATCTTCGTTTTCATTTCCCTCTCTCTGCCATCAGCAACTCTATCTCCTGCTCGTTGATGCCGACCATTGCTTCACCTAAATCTTCACTCAATTCGGCCAGAATCTCCGGGTTGTTGTAGTTGGTGACAGCCTTCACGATAGCTTGTGCACGTTTGGCAGGATTGCCACTCTTAAAAATGCCGCTTCCTACGAATACGCCTTCGGCACCCAACTGCATCATCAGGGCAGCATCGGCAGGCGTTGCCACACCTCCTGCAGCAAAATTCACAACGGGCAACTTGCCGTTCTCGTGAACAAACTGCGCCAATTCGTATGGAACGCGCAGTTGCTTGGCAGCCTCATAGAGTTCATCCTCGCTCATACTTACCAACCTACGGATCTCGCTCTGCATCATACGCATGTGTCGTACCGCCTGAATGATATCACCTGTACCGGGTTCGCCTTTTGTACGAATCATCGTTGCACCCTCGTTGATACGACGCAATGCCTCGCCTAAATCTTTTGCTCCGCAGACAAAGGGAACCTTGAACTTACGCTTATCAATGTGATAGACATCATCGGCAGGAGAAAGCACCTCGCTCTCATCTATGTAATCAATTTCGATAGCCTCTAGTATCTGCGCCTCTGCGAAATGGCCAATACGACATTTTGCCATCACAGGAATGGTTACAGCCTCCTGTATTCCTTTAATCATTTTAGGATCGCTCATGCGACTAACACCACCTGCTGCACGTATGTCGGCAGGTATTCGTTCCAATGCCATTACAGCACAGGCTCCGGCAGCTTCGGCTATCTTTGCTTGCTCTGGGGTTGTTACATCCATTATCACTCCGCCCTTCAGCATCTGTGCCAGGTTGCGGTTCAATTGCGTTCTATCTTCCATTTTTTTTAATTTTTGAGTTTTCTGCGACAAAGGTACACCCAAGTGTCTATGCCATAAATAATCTCTTCCTATACGGCCAAACTTTCCTCATAAAGAAGAAATATTGTAGAAAACGGAATACTTATTTGGGTAAACGAGGCATTTACATTACCTTTGCATCGGGAAAGAAAGAAATATGAAGGCGGTACTTTGCATAAATGGTTCAGACAGTATGGGACACGCGGGCATTCAGGCAGACGTGAGAACCATCAAGGACTTGGGAGGCTACGCGGTAACAGTCGTTACGGCTGTAACCATTCAGAACTCTATGGGCATTACCAGCGTACACCAATTGCCCACCAATCTGGTATTGGGTCAGCTGAGAGCTGTTTACGAGGAAATGCTACCTCAAGCCATAAAGGTAGGAATGATGGACAATGCCACAACCATCAGTTCTATAGCCAAGGAGATTGTCGGTTGCTCCAATATTATCTGCTCGCCTGTGATATTAGCTTCTCACGGAGGCTTGCTGATGTCCAACGATTCGCTGCAGGCATACCGCCAACACCTCTTCCCTATCTGCCGAGTACTAATTATAAAATGTACGGATGCTGAAATTCTGTTGGGCCAGCGCATCAGTACGGATGCCGATATGTCAGAAGCAGCAAATCTTCTGCACGATATGGGGCCTGAGTGGGTACTGCTTCGTGGTGGTACATTCGCCAAAGGACGCATCAATGCATTACTTTCAGGGCCCGATAGCCAAAAGTATTTTTCTTCGGTAAATATAGAAGGATGGCAGCGTCATGGCGTTGGAGGTACTCTTTCTACCGCTATTGCCGCCCGTCTGGCACAGGAAGACGATGTGCCCACAGCAATAACCAATGCCCACAACTACATGCACAGCCAAGTGGTTTATGCCTCGGCACAACCCAGGTCGTTACAGCCACACAATCTGTACAATCGATTTATGACGTTACTTTCACAGCATTATGCAACAGCGCACGATGTTTCCTTCTATGCTGCGCAGCTTTCAATTTCTACGCGATACTTGTCCCAGATTACCAACGTTGTCTGTGGTCGGTCGCCCAAGCAAGTAATAGATGATTACCTGATTCAGGAGTGCGAGCAATTACTCTCCACTACCTCGCTTACGATACAACAGATTTCCAATCAGTTGGGATTCACGACCCAGATTGCCTTTGCCAAGTTCTTTAAGAGCCGGAAGGGATGCTCTCCGACCGTTTTCCGCGACGGTAGAATTCTTCGTTAAAGTTCCTTCAATAGCTCACGTACGGCGGCCTCCAACTGAAGGTCGGTTCCCTTGACAACTGTCTCGGGTCGGTTTAGGATGTAAACATCAGGCTCCAACTGCGTATTCTCCAGATAAGAACCGTCGGGCAACTGATAGCCAATAACAGGTACACCGAATACCAATGAAGGATCTTGCAATGTTTCCCAGTTCACAGAACTCATGGTACCGGGAACAGGAGCACCAACCAGTTTACCTAACTTCTGATGGCTATACACCCAGGGTGTCCCGTGCGCATTGCTGTAGTTGCTCTCGCATTGCAACATAATGCTGGGATGGTTGTAACGTCTGCTAGGCATATCGCAAACTTCTCTGCCGCGAATTACTTGCGTAAAATACTTTTTTCCCGAGAACAGGATCTCTATATCCTCATGGAGACGACCGCCTCCGTTATAGCGGGTATCGATGACAATGCCCTCCTTCAGATTGTACTTACCTAAGATGTCTGAATAAACATCGCGGAAACTGGCATCGTCCATACCTTCGATGTGTACATAACCCAAACGGCCGTTGGAGAGGCGTTCCACCTCAGCTGCTCTGCTCTTTATCCAACGTTTGTACAACAGGTCTGATTCTTCGGAACGACTGACGGGAAGTACCACTTCATCCCATGTGCCGGCACTACCCTTCAGGCTTACCAGCGTCTTCTTACCTTTGCATTGGTTCAAGAGTTGGGACAGATCTGTGTCCTTGGTTATAGGCTGTCCGTTGATAGCAGTTATCATATCGCCTGCCTTAACCTTGCTTTTGGCCTTAAAGAACGGTCCCTCTTCCAACACGGCAGTAATCTTTATACCTTCTGTTGCTTCAGATAAGTCATACAGCAAGCCCAAGCTGGCTGTAGCATCGCCCTTGGCTGGGTGACTATACCTTCCACCAGTATGACTTACGTTCAGTTCACCCAAAAGTTCGCTCAGCATTTCGGCATAGTCGTAGTTGTTGGCAATATGAGGCAAGAAGCGAGCATAGTTCTGAACCATCATATCCCAATCGCAACCGTTATAATCGGTACGGAAAATCTTCTTGTTTATCTGCTTGGCTATGTGGCGCAACATATATTCGCGCTCGGCAGCAAGGTCCAGTTTCATCTGGGCACTATAGGTAATGGCTGTTGTCTTATCGCCCTTCTCGATCTTCTTCATGCTGCTGCCCAACGAGTACAGATTGCCGTCCTTATCCATCTGTAGCACACCGCTTCCGCCTTTACTGAGCAACTTGGTTTCGTGTTTGCGCAAATCCATCTTCCACAGGTCGGGCGAACCTTCAAAGGCCGAAAAGTAATACAGATTCTCCCCGTCCTTGCTCACAATGGCATCACCCAAACGGCTACTGTTTGGTGTCAGTCGGACAATGCGGTCCTCTATGTTCTCAAACTCTATTGCCAGGACCTTGGCAGAATCGGCATTCTCTTTTTTATTGTCTTTCTTCTCTTCCTTCTTGCTATCGTTATCGTTCTTCTTCTTCCCGTTATCGTTACCGTTATCGTTCTTCTTCTCATTTTTCTTTTCCAATTCCTTCAAAAGAGCATAGTCTTCTGCAGAAAGACGATAGCGGTCGTAAGCATCCTGCGTTAGGAAAGCCAGAAACACATCCATCTGACTGCCCCACGATGCGTGACTACGCATACCATAGCGTTCGCTCTCGAAGAGGATTGCCTTGCCGTCCATAACCCAACGGGGTCTTCCACTCATATAACCACTCTGCGTAATAGGATGAATCTCACCACCTTCGGCACTAACGATTCCCTGGTCGGTATATGGGTCACGCTTATTGGCGATAAAACTAAGGACGAACCACTTACCGTCTGGGCTCCATTCAAAATCGAACCCACCGTCCTGACGATACCATTTACTACCGTCTGTTACTTGCGTAATCTTCTTGGTCTTCAGATCAACCACCTTCAGTTTGATACGATCTTCGATGAAGGCCAGCTTCTTGCCGTCAGGACTGTATTTGGGACTTTGACGCTCCACCTGAGAGAAGTCGGGCTTACCATCCAACTTCAGTTCGGGCAGTTCAGGGAAAACGCTTTCCTCCTTAATCAATGTAGCATTGGCAAAGTTCAGGTCTTCGTCTCTTACGATGCTGGCTGTATAGAGTTGCCAGTTGCCATTTCGTTCTGAAGCATAAACAATGGTACGACCATCGGGTGCAAAATCCACATCTGCTTCAGCGCCAGCGGTCTGAGAGATTCTTCTGGTAGTTGCATATTCTACGCTGGTAACAAACACCTCGCCTCTTACGATAAAGGCGATTTGCTTACCATCCTTACTTACAACTGACTGACGGGCACCACTCGAGAAAGTCAGATCAGAAATTACAGGTTCATCGTCGCGAGTAAGGGTGATATTCAGTTTCCTGGGCTTCTCGCTCCCTTTCTGCGTATAGATTTCTCCATTAAAGGTATAGCAGAGTAAGCCGTTCTTGGCAGAACTGAGGAAACGAACCGGATGTGTCTTAAAGTTGGTAACAGCCTGAGGGTCTTTAGCTTTGGTGGCTCCTGACTGGGCAGCACAACTGTACACATTCATACTGCCGCCATTGCGCTCGCTTAAGAAATAAAGCGTCTTGCCGTCGACACTTAATACAGGATTACGGTCTTCGCCTGCATGTTCTGTTAAATTGGTGTGCTGCTGACTGGCAGCATCGTAGAACCAAATATCTCGAGTAATAGATGAGGTATGATGCTTGCGCCATTCATCTTCGTAACCCTTACGGTCCTGATAATAGAAACTCTTTCCGTCGGAGGCAAGACTTATCATTTCGGCAGGCGAAGCCAATATCTGTAACGTTCTTCCTCCCTTTACAGACACCTTATACAACTCAGGCAAACGACTTGAGGGGAACATCACACTCTCTGCAGGATCTTGGATATTAGCACCAAAAATCACAAATTTCCCGTCTGGCGTAAAAGCCTGAGGAACCTCTGCCGTACTGTTATAGGTAAGACGGGTTGCTGAACCGCCTTCAGCAGACATCACGAAAACATCCATATTGCCGTGCCTATCGCTCGAGAAGGCAATCTGCTTGCCGTCGGCACTCCATATCGGTGAACATTCATAGCTGTCCTGCGTTGTCAGCTGAACAGCCGTTCCGCCTTCTGCCGATACTTTATAGATATCACCCTTGTAGCAAAAAAGAACTTGCGAACCATCAGGGCTCAACATAACATCTCTCAACCAAAGCGGTGTGATTGCCTCATTAGCCATCACATCTTGCGCTGCGCCAATCAACATAGTCATCAGTGCAATAGCAACACCATTTCTTGTCTTCATTACTATATAATGTTAGGATTTTGCTGCAAATATAGAGATAAATGTGCAGACCACCAAACGATAAGACAAAAAACAGTAAGCCAACCATTTTCTGGTCAACTCACTGTTGTTAGTTAATCCTTTATCTACTCATTTCACTATCATAACAGTTTCAGAAGACAAAAAGTGAAGTGATGAAAAAGATTATATTAATCCCCGAACACGGAACTCGTGCCGGGGATTAATGTTCACAAATATCTAACCAAAAAGGTATGGTTACTCCTTGTCGTCAGACCAGATTTCCCAATTACTTTCTTTTGTCAGTGCCTCGCCACCATCTACTGTGGTGGTACCATCAATTACCAGGCTCTCTGCCAACATGTTGACAACCTCGGCCTCTTCTACCCGGAGGGCAGGAGTGATATACAATTTATTCATATTATTTAAGAACTTTTTTTCCATTAATAATATAGATGCCCTTCTGAGCTTTGCTTACACGGCGACCGTTAAGGTCATAAACAACTCCCTCGTTGACGTTAACGTTAGCGTTGACGTTTTCAATGGCAGTTTCTGCTTCCTCGTTGAAGTAGAAAGCCTTAACCAGTGGACCAGTATTGGAATTACCCTCCAAGTAAGCCTTGCCTGCCTTGATTTTACCAGTCTCTGCCAGATAGAAGCCTACGGGTTTGCCCTCGGGCTGAGCCAGAACATAGTTGCCAGCTGCCTCAATTTCTTCGGCAGTACCCTTAAGATCATTCTCAATAAGTGGAAGACCCACTACGTCATTAGCAATGGTAAATGCATAAGTGCCTGGAGCGCCCTTCAGTACAACAGGAGTTTTAGCCGGAACTAAACTATTCAGCTTGTTCAGTTTCAGAACGTCGTCTTGAACAATACCTGCGAAGGCTTCCACGCCAGTTGATTCAGGAGCCTTTGTACCAGCTGTTCCAAGAGCAAAAACCTGCGAAGTGGTAAGTGCCTTGTCCCATACACAGATTTCGGATGCTATAACATCTGTTTCCTCTCCATCCTCGTCGGCAAAGAAGTATGCAATTGGATCCATAGCCCATCTAAGGTCAGCTTTTGTAGCCATAGCAACTTGCTCGCCATCAAGATAAACTGTTGGAAGTGCATCTTCGACTACGAATACAACACGATGCCAATTGTTAGCTACGACTTCACCAGCATAGCCAACACCATTATAATTGACACCGACCTTACCCTTATTTACAAAGAGTTCTCCGTCGTTGTAGTTGTCAACGTTTGTCTGGAAGATAGATGTATAACTTGTTACATCTGCCAACTTAATATCCACCATGAAGGTAAATGTGCGGAGTTCGGTTGTGTTAAGATTGTGCGTCATCTTCAGGCTGGCACCCTTGGGAATGAAGATTGCACCGTCTCCGGCAGCATATCCTTCAGCAGCTGTGATATTAGCATCTGCAAGAGACTCTACATCAGTAATGGTCTTCTTTGTGTCTAAAAGCGGATATTCTATTGCAGGCTGCAATGTGGCAATACCCTTACCAGCCAACAGGTCGTCTGCATTATCAAATGTCCAAGCGCCAACAGGTTCGGGAATTGCGTTGGGAGCATCGACAAATGCGGGAACAGGAACATACATAGTAGCATAGCCGGTATCGCCGATTGTCCACTCGAATGAAGTGGGAACCGCAGAGATACGGAAGGTTGAACCGTTGTCGGTGGGTGAATTAGCGCTGTTCCAGAACTTCAGCGGACCAGAGGCACCACCACTTTGATTGATGCAGTTATAGTCGGTACCTGTTTCCTTCAATGTGAAACCGTCGGCATTCTTGCCAATTGTCCATGTATATTGACCTTCGCGCATTACAGCAGCATCACCGTCCTTTGTAAGTGTATAGCCAAATCCCCTTGCCCTACTGAAGACCTTGATACCTGTATAGGCGTTACCGGCAAATGCCCACTGATACTCATAATCTGCCTTCTGGAAGGTGGTAGCTGTCTTGGGATAATAAGGTTCTTCTTCTGCTACGAATACATTATAGTCTGAACGGATAGTCATATTGTACCACTTAGCATCCTCATCGCTTGTTGAGAGCTGGAAAGGACCATCCCATGTAGCGGTAAACTCAACAGTTGTCTGCTCTTCGGTAATAATTAGATTTACATCATTATATGAACAGAATGGACGACGATATACTTCGGGTAATGAAGAAATAACGGCACCCTTTCTTGTCGGAACAGCATCACTCTTGAAGATTTCATTGCCAGCAGCATCCTTAACTACGTACGTGATAAAGTATGTGGGATGGAAGAAATCATTCAGTGCACCAATAGCTTCTGTTGCATCAAAGTCACCAGCCTCAACCATATAATACAGGTTGCCAGGATCAGCATTCATCCAAGTATTGATGACATATCCATAAGGATCATTGCCATTGGTGTTCAGACCATTGTTTGTGCCATTAATTACAAAGTAACCAAGGAAATAAGGATCTGTCTTTGCATCCAACTTAATAGCATCACCTGTACCATTAACAAGCAGAGCTGACAAAGAACCATTGTTTGTGACAAACTTTTTATCAGGTATGCTGTACAGATAATAGTTATCTTCGTAGTTGATGACAGCAAAGTTAGAAGGATCGGCATCAGTAAGAGAACTGTGTGCTGTTGATGCCAGATATCCGTTCTTGGTGAGGAATGCACCACGATCACATCCGATGGTATAAGCCTTAGAATTGCTAAGGTCGGCCAAAGCATGAGCAACACCAGCCTTGAAGGTACGTACAACTTTGATTTCGCTATCTGTATTACCAATGGTGCCAGTAACGTCATAGTCATACACGTAGTTGTTGAGCATGCTTGCAGGAACATTAGCTGCACTGTTAGACTCTTGCTTTACTGTTACGGCATTGCCAACTTGTGTGGTTCCGTCAGACTCATAGAGTTTGTATGTAACATTAACAGATGTGATTGGGCCATCCAGTTCCCAAACGTAAGTTGCATCGTAGGTATAGCAAGGAGTTGCCACTTCTCCTATTGAATAGGTCCAGAAGGTTCTACCTGCATCACCCCAACTGCTGGTGGCTGGCTGTGTGTTGCAAGAACGGATAGCATACTTGCCTTCTTCGTTCAAGAAGAATACTTGCCTTTCCCAATCAGCGCGGTCGTTATTATTAGAACGTGAAAAACTGCCTGGGTTCAGATTAGCAACATTGTTGCTCAAAGGAGGATTAGTGAATCTTTCTGTTCCTGTGTCGATTCTAACGCCGACTGGTTTAAATGCTCCTCCTTCAGTCTTTGTAAGAGTAAAGACTCCGGCA
This sequence comes from Bacteroidaceae bacterium, assembly GCA_017541025.1. Classification (GTDB taxonomy): domain Bacteria; phylum Bacteroidota; class Bacteroidia; order Bacteroidales; family Bacteroidaceae; genus Physcousia. Next base: position 77,494 of record JAFXZY010000076.1, read on the forward strand.
TTGTCTTTAACGCTTGTCAGACCACCGGTTAAGGTAACATAATAAACAGTGCCTTTCACATCAGTCTTGATGCGGTATACGCCACCTTCTGTTATAGAAGCCAATGCTGCTTCATATTGTACATTCGATTTTGTCTCAGGATCGAGGAAGTCCACCAGTACGGGATAGCTGCCTTCCTTCATATCGCAGTACCATGCTTTGGAATCCCATGCTACAACCTGCTTCTGCATATCAGCAAAGTTGGTTCCGTCATAGTTGATGATTCCGTCCAGAGTCTCACCTTCACGAGCGGGACCGAAGTTCTTCTCGGTATTGTTCCACACAGCTACATTCTTGTAGGTGCCCAATGCTGTTTCATCCTTGAAGCCGCCGCCTATGATACCACCACCTTGGTTGATGCTACCGGCTGCATAAACATTGGTCATAATAACCTTTTCACGAACACGACCGATGATACCACCAGTGATATTGCTCTCACCTGTTACCTCTACGTTGGCATAGCAGTTGGTGATGTGGCTCTCGTTGGCAATATTACCAAACATACCACCACAGTAGCCGCTTGCACTTAACTTACCTGTTACCCAGACGTTCTCGACATAGCAGGTCTGACCATATTGGCTATGGCCCAGATATCCGGCTATAATGCCTGTGCCACCAGTACATGTAACGTCGGCATTCTTCACGCCCAAGTTGCGCACATTGCCGCAAAGCACACCGAAAAGGCCACAGTAGTCATACTGTCCATCCGTTTTGGAAGTGAGGTTGCTAATGACATGGCCCTTACCATCGAAGTCAATTTGAGGATAAGGATTCACATTGTTGAAAAGAGGAAACCAGTCCTTGATGCCAGCCATATCGACATCGTTTTCCAAAACCACGTAGTTCATACTTTCAGGAACAAGCAGGTTACGTAAGTTGTTTAGGTCGTCAGCCGTTTTCACTACGAACGGGTCATTCTGAGCACCCGTGCCCGACTGCGCCATTACACCCGTCCATGCTAACATTGACAGCAGAGCGGTAAAGAGAAGTTTGATTTTTCTCATAATAATGATTTAATTGGGTTAATAATTGTTTTTATAGTATAACTGTTTTTGGTTATCTTTGGGGCAAAAATACACCTTATATATTATATATACAAATTATTTGCATTGTAATTTTACTTTTCTACCTATTTCCGTTCTTTTTTTTACTTTAAAGTTTTCCGATTGTTCCTAATTATTATTCCTTTATAACCTTTTCCGACATGCTGGCCCGAAATACTGTAACTTTTTGCAAATGGATTCAGGGAAACATTCTGTATAATCGGGCGAATGGGCGTAGCCGTGTCTAAAGAGAATGAACTTCTCTTACTGTCGAGGGGAAGCCAGCATGAGAAAGGAGCAAGCGTTCGGGCTGTGGATGCACGATAGAAACTATTGTTCTGCAGACAATATCCCTGTCCTGCATTCAATTCCTTGGATGCATAGGAGCCTGCCAAGAGATTATCCGTAACAGATACAGCACGACTGACAAGTTCGGGAGCTGCCGGTGTGAGGGCGAATTCTGCTTTGGCTGCCGGACCCTGAAGGACAACAGCCGCTCCATGAGGCAGCACTTCCCCACCCTCTGCTACGGGTAACAGCAGAACGGACGATGCGGAAATATCGCGTACTATATATGCGGTATATCCCTCAGGCACAACAGTAGCAAAAGGAACACAGACGGCTGCAAAACCTTTAGCATTGGTTGTGAAGGAAAGTGAAGGGTGATGCATTGCCTGGGAAAGTACAAGTGCATCTTTGTCCGAAACAGACCTTCCGTAAACACGAACGGCGGCAATCTTCCCAGAGAAGGGATATGAGCCTGTCGAGGTTGAAGAACTGTAGAGTCCGTTAGCATCTCCGCCTATGGCTAACCATTCTGCAGGCGCCCAGTCGAAGTGTATTGCTTCCTTATTGTTAATGACATTATTTAAGGCAAGCTGACCATCTATATATAGCCGCGAGAAATTCTTCTTGCGATCATACACAATAAGATAATGGGTATATTCGTCTGTAAGCGTTCCTGTCTTGGTCTTATGCCATATTTTCTTGGTTACATTTCCTGTACTATTATAACCGGCAGTTGCTGTGGAATAACCTACCTCGCCATTCAGCATCATCTGCAAACCTGTACCGTAATTATTGGGACTACCTACCGGTCGTATCTGTGCCTTGGGTTTTGCACTTTCTGCCTGGCAGAAAACCTCGACGGTGTAGGCATCGCTCATGAGGTTCATTGCTGCAGGGCTGTTGCCGAGGAAATACTTGAAGAAATTTGACTTATCTCCCTGAAACACAGCTTCGAACGAATGGATATCCTCGTTCCACTGAAGGGGTACATTACCCACCATTTCGATGGGTGTATCGCGGAAGTTTAAAGCATAGTTTACGGCTCCGTCTGAGGTGAATCCACAGTCCATAACCAAATCGTCTGACAATGCCGGAACAGGTTCCGTGAACTGTTTTACATAGGGTGTATATAGTGCTCTGGCTGCTTTATCCGTAAGTGCTCCGTCATAGATTCGGGCGAAGACGAAGGTGCAAGCAGAACTGTTCTCGCAATTGCTGATACTGCTATTAACCGTACAATCACCGCCCAGACAAATCCACAGACCACGTTTACCAGCCGATGAGCCGCGCTTAGGCATAAGTATGTCTGAGCCGCAACGGGTACTGGTGTGTACTAAAGTGCCATTAATAAAATAACGCATAACATGACTGGTACGGTCCATTGTCATTACTACATGATAGAACTTTCCAGGAATCATAATAGAGTCGCCTGTGAGGTTCTTGGCACTACTCTGGTATTTTGTCGTGTGAGTATATGTAAAGGTATTGGCATAACGAGAATTATGGAACGACCAACCGCCTTCCTGATCGGTACTGAAGTAGCAAGTACGGTCGCATGCACCCTGTACATCAGCAAGTGACTCCAGGCGGACTAACGCCTCCCATGTTACACTATTGTTTAAAGCATCTGTAAGCTCTGTATCGCTGTCGTAGTTAACGTAAAAGTAATCTGACGCGATGGCACGTGTACAACCTAACCACGTATCGTGTTCGGAATCATATAGTGTTGTTGCTTTGCCATGTGCGCCAATCTTGGTCTCGTATGTTCCTTTATTGACAATACCCTCGGCATCGAAAGAAAGATCGAGCAACGGTTGCGCCTCTTCTACCTCGTTGGACCGAAGGAGGTCTGATGTTATCACACCGGCTTTTAACAATCCCTTCCGAATACAATCTGCAAGTAGTGTACAACCAGCGGGGCGAGGATGCAGTTGGTCTATGGTGTACTTACCCCAGTCTGAACTCCATGCCACATTGGTGCAATCTATATAGTAACATCCAAAATCCTCTGCTATCTTCTTGATGCTGACATTACCTTGTGCCATAGTCCAACCTTGGGAATTAGTTGCGGAGAATCCCTGTGAACGGGGAAAGATGCTTAGACAAACTATCTTAGCATCAGGATACTTCTGTTGGAGACGGAAAAGCATCAGGGCATATCCGCCACGGAAAGTAACAGAGTCCTTATAAAGCGGCCCCGTGCTGTAATTGCCAAGTTTGCAACGAGCCCAACCCCAGTCATTGGTACCGCCGGCAATAAGAATCACATCAGGCTTACCGAATCTGCCGATTGAGGTTACACGATGTGTACTCAGAAAGGGCGAAACGGCCTCTCCGTTATCAGAACTGACACGCGAGCCGCTCCATGAGGAGTTAACGAGGAACGTCATTCCCGTGTTCCGGCTTAACTGCATCCAATATGTGTCTCCCAATTGCATACCAACCTCTAACTCTCTGTCTGCAGAGTAATAAACAGCATAGCCCGAGGGCAGGAAGTCGTGGTACGTGCTGATGGAATTACCATATACGGCAAAGGTTACAGTATCCCTTGACTGCTCCTGTGCTATTGCAGGCAGAGACAGGAGAAACAGTATACCCCATCCCAGCCTTATTAGGCTGAGACAGGGAGTATGTAGTTTTTTTATGTGTTTCATAGTCTAAAAGGTCAATGATTATTTTTCGATGCTGATAATGCTTGGAATCTTCTCGAATATTGCCTTCCATTTGGCAACATCGAACTTGGGACGACGGTCATAATAGTAAACGCCATTCTTCTCTTGCTCTACATCAGTAATCTGAGTATAGCAGAAACCTACTACGTTCTTGCATGCCTTGATTGCATCCACTTCTTTCTCGAGAATCTGGAAGAACTCGTCTTCTGTCTCTATCTGTGCACCATAGCCCCATGAATTACTGCGCTGGTCCTTAGGAATCCAGCCTAAACCGCCAAATTCATCAATCATATAGGGTTGGCCCTCATAGTCTGCCAGGAAGTCTTTCCCTGACATATTACGGTAGTGCGGAAGACCATCCTTGAAAGTGTGGTTCTCTACCAGTCTTTCATACTCGCGACTATAATCGTGTACGCTCCAAATATCAGTTTTCACATGACCGTCACCACTGGCATCATTAACGGGACGGGTTGGGTCGATAGCCTTTGTAAGGTTATATAAATCCTGAACGAAACGCACATAGGTGCCAGCCTGTGCTCCCCAAGTTTCGTTCAGAGGAGTCCAGGTAACAATACAGGGATGATTACGATCGCGTACCACAAGTTCTGTCCATTCGCGTAAGAAGTTTCCTGTTGCTTCCTGATTATTGACGTTCGTTCCCCAAGATGCCTGCTCGCCCCAGCAGATATAACCCAACTTGTCGGCCCAATAGTAGTAACGCTCCTCGAATGCTTTCTGATGCAGACGGGCTCCGTTAAATCCGACAGCCTTACTCATCTCTATGTCGTGCTTGAGATCTGCGTCGGAGGGAGCTGTCCAAATGCCGTCGGGATAGAATCCCTGGTCCAAAACAAGGCGCTGGAAGTAAGGCTGATTATTAAGGTAGAAATATCCGTTGGCACAATGAATCTTACGCATTCCTGCATAAGAACTAACCTCGTCTATTACTTTTCCTGCAGCATCTTTCACAATGTACTTTACATCGTAAAGATTAGGATTCTCGGGGCTCCATAATTTAGGATTCTTGATGGGCAGAACAATATTTGCGCCATTAACCGCATTGGCAGTTTTTGCAGAAACCACTTTCTTGCCATCAAATACCTGGACGGTTAGCGTGTTGCCGTTTGCCTCTGTATAGAATTCCGGACGGACAACCAACTGCTGCTGGTCGATATCGGGAATAACAAATACATTCTTTAATCCCTGTGAACTAACGGGCTCCATCCATACAGTCTGCCATATACCGGTGGTACGGGTATAGTCGCAACCACCTGAGAAGTAGTTCCAGCATTGTTTTCCACCAGGCTGCATACCGCTACGCAAGTTGTCCATTACACGAACAACCAGGTTGGCACTTTTGCCTGCAGGAACAAATTTGGTGATGTCCATCTCGAAACTGCTTCCTGTTCCGAAGTGTTGCATAACTTCCTTACCGTCTATGTAAATGGTAGCTTCGTAATCTACGGCACCAAAGTGTAACAGGACTTGACTGCCTTCCCATTCCTGGGGTACGCTAATGGTACGTTGGTACCACATGCAATTGATGAAATCTGTGTTCTGAACTCCACTGAGTTTACTCTCGGGGCAGAAAGGAACCAGGATCTTCCCGTCAAACCCCTTGCTGTTTCGGAAATTACGGTTAACGCCAGACTTACCAAAGTCGAAGGTGTAAGTCCATGTCCCGTTTAGGTTCTGCCACTGTGCGCGCTCGAACTGAGGACGCGGATATTCATTACGAGGCGTATCAGCCTTTATGCCTATAATACCGGAAAGGCATAATGCAATTAAAAGGAAAAACTTTTTCATAATGTTGTTGTTTACTGATTATTTCTGTCAAAGGTCAAAACATTTCCCCAAAAAGGTCGCCTTGCACAGGCTTAGCAGTTTCGGCTGCTGTTTCTTTTTTATATATTTTCTGCAACTCGTTAATGGTACGACGAATCTTACTACGGAAAGACACAGGACCTAAAACCTCTATCTCGGTGCCATAAGATAAGACTATACGCTCAATATCATCGCTCATAGGAACTTTAACCTGTATGGTTACATTCCCATCCTGAGTGTTGGTTTGTCGCTGTTTTACCTCGGGATTCTGCAGACGAGTCAGAAAGGCTGCCTCTAAGTTGGTGGAAATACGTACATTTATGGATGTAACAGGTCCGTCTGCAAGAGGCGGCAAAACAAAGGAGTCTTCCGAGTCGCGGGCCACATCCAATCCAAGTGAAGTACGTAACAATGGGTTTTTCCATTCCAGGTTAATGTAACGAAGAATACGCTTGTGCCCGCGACGGAAGCTGGGCATCAGACGGGCACCTTTCTTTTTGAAGAAAACGACATCGTTCTGGAGCATACGTTTACTACAACTCCAGTCGCGGTTTACTTCCTTTAGTCGTTTATTTACATAATAAATAAGACTTCGGGTATTACCCGTTTCATTGGTGGCAGTTCGCTCACCCATAAAAAACTCCAAAACAGGGTCGCGCAGCGCTTCATCTAAGAATTGCCAGCGTAGTCTCTGTAAATCATTCTGTATCATAGTTTACTTAATTTGTTATAATTTCTCGTTTTCTGCAACAGGCAGAAGCCTCAGTATCCATCCTCCGTTTCCTAAGAAAAGATTACGTCCTCCTTCATCATCAGCATAGCCTTTGGGATATTCGACATGGGCCTGAACACCTACGGGAATCTGTATCTCCCATGAGATAACTCCGTTCTCGTCCCTGTTCCACTCACTTCGGATGGTCCCATAAGGACTCTCGTGAGATACTGTATCCTTGTCTTTGCCGACAAAAGAAGGAATGGAAATCTCTATCCTATTGTATGCAATGCTGGAAGAAGTTTGCCTAATAACTCCTCTGCACCATGATGGTTCGTTAGTATAGAGCCAATATGGCTCATACGTTGTGGAATCTCCCTGAAGACGACTGTATTCTAACACATCGGCTTGTAGGTTTTGCTTTTGTGCCAGCTCCGTCATTATGCTTATTAGTCCTGTGCTTACTGAGCTATGACTGTCGTATTGGTATTTCATCCACCGTCTGACCATACTGTAATAATCATAGACTGCCTTCAGATCGCCTTCGTCTTTGTATAGGCTGTATAGTACTGCAGCAACACTATCAACGGGAAGTGCCAACGTGTCGTCAGGAACCGGCTGGAAGAGTTCACCGCTGTCAGCCTGTGTCATCTGTAATGTATGCAGCCAACGCAGATAATAGAAATAGTCATGCTGAACATCTGCCTTTGTAACCGGAGAGTCATTCCAATCTGAACCTCTTTTGCCCGTCTCGATTTTTTGGACAGGACTCTGCAAATGCTCGTCGTTGCTCAGCCAGACTTCCAGTTGCCAATAAATTGTGCTGTCATACGGGAATCTGCGTCCCTGGTAAAAAATTTGTACCATGTCGGGACTCTCGCGCCTTTCGCTGTCCCACATTAGAGCAGGTCCGCCCTTCAGTCCTTCGGGGGTGCTGGCTACCTTAATATGATATGCCAACTGACGTACCTCGTTTCCTTCCGTTATTACCTGCCAACTGAATTGCCCTGTGCGAACAATACCACGAGGTTCCAGCATTCTGTTAACCTTAAGATTTGTAAGTTCGGAGGCATAACAGAATACAATATTCAGCGAATAAATCAGCAATAACTGCAGGAAGCACCTCATAAGTTTCTAATTCAATCAGCGGCACAAAGATAGCAATTTATTTCCAAATGTAAACTCTTTAATGAAAAGAAGATAAAGAAAAATCAGAAAATTTTTGTGGTCTCGAAGAAATGATATACCTTTGAAGAAAAAAAATGGAAACCAATCTGATAGAACATCTACAGGAACATGGCGTTAAACCCACATCAGTCCGAATCCTTGTCTGGAAGGAATGTAGTAAATCTCATAAAGCCTTCACATTACAGGATATGGAGGAGCGTATGCCACAGATGGACCGTTCAAGCATTTTCCGTACACTTAGGCTTTTTGCCGAGCATCATCTTTTACACGAGATAGATGATGGAACAGGTTTCCAAAAATATTGCGTCTGCCGATGTGAAGGCGAACAACATCTTAATCATATACATTTCTCATGCAAGAAATGCGGTCGTACTTACTGCTTGGAAGAATATATTATTCCAGTAGTATCTCTTCCAGAAGGCTATTATATGGAAGAAGCAGAATATGTTGTTAAAGGTCTTTGTCCTAATTGTCGATGAATAATTATGCTATAAAACAGCACAAAAAGTGTCTCTGGATAGTCTAAAACCACGATTTTCCCATTTTTCTTCATTTTTTTTATACAAATGTTGTGTTGTATTATTAATATTTGTACCTTTGCGCTGTTTACAAACTTAAAGTAAAAGGTATATGAAAGATTTACTCAATCAGATTGCTGCCGCATACGGCGCATTCGCAAAGGACGCTGCTGCTCAGGCAGAGAATGGTAACAAGGCTGCAGGTACTCGTGCACGTAAGGCTTCTCTTGAGATTGAGAAGGCAATGAAGGCATTCCGTAAGGCAAGTCTTGCTGCTGCTAAGTAATTTACAAACAACACAAAAGAAACAGAAAAGGGACAGTGTTTTACACCGTCCCTTTAGTTTTTTACTCATATTTGGCTTTATATGCAAAGAATGATAGGATTTTATAAATTCTTTATGGTTTCAATCATCTTATCTTTATCACCTGCAAAGTAGTCTGCTAATGCATACTTCATAGCAAGCTCGGCATAAGCCTGACGAGAAATCTTAGACTTAATGAAGATTATTACGCCATTCTTAGTAGAAGCAGCATATTTTTTAGCGACCAAAATCTTTATGAAAGTAGCCAGTGTAGTATAAGCCATGCTTGAGCCATCTTCTTTAAAGAGTTCCAAGATATCGCGAACCTTTGATTGTTTAGCACCAGACTCTTCAAGAGTCCATAATTTTAGCATAATCTCATGCTCTTTGGGAGTCAACAACTTCCTTTTTTCTGCTTTCTTCTTATTTGCCATGGTTAATCCTATTAGTTATTCTGTTTTACAAATAATAAATTATAAACAGTGCAAAAATATTTAGAATTAAATGTTTATCCAAATTATTTATCTAAAAGTAAGCCACATTTAACAAATTTTAAACGAACAATGCCGTTATTCCATCTGTCTACGCAAAGTTTCCAACCTTAAAGCACATGGCCATGCTATTAGGCGGTCGCTAAAACGATTCTTTAGCACAACAGGCGGAACTACCTCATTCAGAGCACGAGAGAACCACGTAGAGCTATAATAAGCATCATTCTGTGAACCAACGGGAAGAATGTGCCCATTCACTTTCAGGGTACCATCACCCACCAATTGGCAACAGTTACGCCAGATAGCCTCTGCTTTCTCACTCCATTGTGAATCGTCCGTAAGTTTTGCTAACTCACGCCAGTCATTTACCCAACGGCATGCAAACGTATCAAAATAATGGCGTTGAGTACTTACACTGGTTGCACCCAAGGTTTTGTATCCATATTGCTGGAACACATCGCCTACAGCATAGTTAACATTATAATGCCAAAGCCAAGTACTCAGATAATAAGATACATCAACGGCATCATTCAGGTATGAATCATCCTTCGTTATTTTGTAGAGTGCTATAGCTGCAGTCAGCAAGGGGTAAGCTGATTCCCTGTCGATACAACGTGTATCAAGTGTGCCATCCGTACTAAAGCCGTTCTTCTTGAAACTGCTAATATAATATATGTACGCACGTTGAGCACTCTCAAGATACTTTCTATCGTTGTAGAATTCGTATGCTTTCAGCATGGGTGTAATAAGATAAGCACCTACCCCACCTTCACGCTCTACGCAGCGTCCATCAGTTGTCCATCCTCTTCCATAACAACCATTACGCTGCTGGTCAGTCAACATAAAGTTACAGATACCCCACGCAGCTCCAAGATAGGCAGTTCGTACTAAACGCAATTGTTTTATTATGCGATCTGCCTCGAAGAACTGCAATGCAGCCGTACCTAAATTGCAGGCATCCATTATGCAGTTGCTTTTTCTAATAACAGCATCATATTGGGTTATGAAAAGGCCATTGGGCAACTGGCAGTTGTCTGCCCAGGTATCCAGCGTGGCAATACCTTGGTCTATGTCAACATGATTACCAGTCTTATTGAAATCATGCAGAACGCTAACAGCCAGACTAATATTCTGTCCCAACCAGCCTGCTTCATAACAGTTACGGGTAATTTGCTGCCATTCGCCTTTCTCATTTAAGTTCAGGCCCAGTAGGTAGCCCATGTAGTCGTCATTCTCTATCCATAGGGAATGATGACAAAACTCTATACTCTGCTGCCAAAGTTTTTCTCCATCGGGTTCAGGCAATTTCTCAGGTTCAGCCATCAGCCAAGCCATGTCCAGCATGTGACGGTATGCATTATGGTTAGTTTCTTTTCGAGCTACAATCAGGTACATGCTAAGTTTGCGAGTCTCGCCTTGCTTCATATTATGCACGCGCTGCCATCCCGGAGCATACTGGTCTTGAGCGCAATACGTAACAGGCATTTCCTCTTCCGGCCAAAGCAACTGATGAGTAATGATGTTGGGCTCAGGCTGTATGCCACAGGAGTAATCGTCTTCTGGATTCTCAGGAACATTACCAAAGGTTGCAATGGCAAAATCCTCGCCTTCGCTATAGATAGCACCAGGGATGGGAGTGCGCTTATACGAGAAAGTATACCATTGTCTATCGCGCTTCTCCCCTTTAGGTTCCAAACCACGACTAAGGTGATTTCCATTATAAGAAACAGCAGGAATCATCCACCACTCGGGCTTTGACACATGTTCAAAACTGGCTGTAAGACGTACATTGGGAATATCGCGTTTAGCTGTGAATGTCCAGGTAATCTCCCACGTATTTTCACTAACCAGTTCTTTTTCACATTTCATCTTCACATCTAAAGGAGCTGTAGCATTGACGGTACCAATAAGTTTGTTGTCGCCAGAAAGTAACCACTCATCCTTCCAATGGATGTTCTCTAAGAAAGCAACCTGAGCCAATCCTTCAACCTGCCATTCGGCAAGGAATACAATTAAAGCTATTCTGATAAATTTCATTATTCCCCTTCTTTCTCTGCTTTTTCTTTAGCTTTCTGTTCAGCAACAGCTTTGGCGCGCTGATCACGAATGCTATATTTCTTTTTCGACTCTTTCTCCTGCAGCTTAAGATCCTTTTGCTTGGCTTTATCTTCGGCTGCCTGTTCTGGAGTCTGTTTTAGCTTCTCTACTTTTGGCTTTTCTTCCTTAACCTTTTTTGCGTTGGCAATCTCTTTATCTGCCTTTGCTTCAACTTTTTCAGAAGCCTTGTCAACAGTCTTGTCTACCTTTTCCACTTTTTTCTCCACCTTTGCTTCAGCCTTCTCAGCAGTCTTTTCTATTTTCTCTGCCTTCTCTACTTTGTCTTCTTTCTCAACTTTCTCGATAACTTTTTCTTCCTTCGGAGTTTCTGTCTTAGGAGTCTCTGCCTCTTTTTTCTCAGCCTTCGGAGTTCCTGCCTTGGGATCTTCAGTTTTATCAGCAGGAGTCTTTACTTCCTCTTTCGCCTCCGCGGCTTCAGTTTTCACCTCTTCTGCCTCTGTTTTCTTGGCGTCAGTTTTTGCAGCTTTAGCCTTTAGTTTATCCTCTGCAGCTTTTTCTTTTCGGCGTTGTTTTTGTTGTTTGGCTGATGCACGCAGTTCTGCCCTCTCTCTGGCACCGCCCGTCTTGCTCATAATCTTAGCTTTCTCTGCTTTCTGCTTAGCTTCAGTTTTGGCAGCCTGAACTTTCTGCTTTTGCTCTGCTTCCAATTTAGCGCGTTCTTCCTTGCTCATATTAGGCTGTGCGTTCTCCACATTCTGGTTCTTCAGCTCAGCCGGAACGTAGGGTTTTGGTTGATAGAACTTTCCGCTCTTCTGGGCAGCCTTCAGGCGCTGACGGTCCTTGATAGCTTGCGCACGTGACTTCTCAAGGTCACGTTGCAAGGTGCGCATTTCCTTATCTACAGATTTCAGCGCATCTCTAGCTTCTTTTTGCCTTGCCTTAGTCTCGGAAATACGTTCCTTCAGGTACTTCTGAATACTTTCTGCATTATAAATATTAACCTCCTCCTGAGCATAGGAAGCCAGTGAACCAACAAGCAAACAGATCAACAAAAATAATCTCATAATTTTCATTATCAAATCACACGTATGTTTATTATGGCCGCAAAGTTACGAAAATTTCGATTACGCAAGAACAGATTAAAAAAAATTTATTTGTCGAGTGTAAGAAATTAAATATCTTTCACTTCTTAACAACCTTGCGCATTCTTCCGTTTTTTTGTTTAATGATACTCACGCCAGGCTGGTTAAGTTTACGAACCCGTCCATCTGTACCGTATGTCTTGATATTCTGCTTGTCATCCTGAACGCTATTAGTCAAAATATTCTTTATTTTGGTGACACCATTATCATAACTAAAAGGAATATCCTTCTTCTCGCCCCAAATGTAATCTTCCAGACCGGGGTAATCGATAAACGGGTTACGGTTCCTCTGAATCAGATAGACGGCATTATTGCGATTAATCTCTTTCTCGCTTACAGGGTCATTCTTTGCCCATTTCATCAGCATTTCCAGTTGCCAAGGGCTAAGACCTGGATAGGTATTGCCGTCGAGGGTAGCTAAAACTGCGTTTTTTGTTTCACCGGAACCACTGACGCCGTAATACATATACCAGTCAGGCAATTTCTCTTCGTAACATGTAACCATATAAAAATATGTACGTGCAAAATCGCCTTTGTACTCGTCATTGGGTTCGAAAACGATGCCGTTATAGCCCGGATAGGTACACTTGCCCAGTTTGCTGAAATTGTTTGCCGACTTATAACTCTCGCCGTTAGTTTCGCCAAAGGGATGGTTCGAGCGTTTGTTGTTAACAACCTTATCTGTTGGATACATGTGGTGAAGGTCTGTGTACATCGGCATTACCTTAGCACCAAACCAACTATTTGGCATTGAGTGTTCGCGGTTGTAGAACTGACCCTCTTTGCTTCCGCTGCCCGTGTCCTGATCTATGCCAAAAGACATTTCGCGCAGATTTGAGTACATGTCCCAAACCTTTCCATTTGGTCGGGAATCGGTGCTTTGGAAATGAGTCCACAGCGCCTTGTAAGCTGAATTGAGATTACCACCTTCATCACGGTTGTAGATGATACCGCTGAGTGCGGTTTTCAGTTCTGCACCTTTTTTCCCGTCTGCATTTATATAATATGTACCAGAATTGTTGGGTCCTTGTGCCCAAAATGTTTCGGCCAATGTCAGCAGAAATATCGTTATTAACAGTTTTCTGTTCCTAATCATTCCCTTTACAATTTTTCTGCAAAGATACAATTAAGTGAGAGAAGAACAAAATAAAGGCATTTATTTTTTCTTCCGAACAAGAGTATCTTAGATGCTGAGCGTCAAAGATACAATTAAGTGAGAGAAGAACAAAATAAAATTTGTCTAAAAACACATATTTTCCCCGTTTCTTCTTTGTAAATAAATATAAATATGTATCTTTGTAGCTGAATCATAAACAAACGCCATGTCTGACCCACAGATGCCATAGGAATCACCATGCGAATAATGAAGAGATAATAATCAAAAAAAGTCAAGTTTTCTTTTGCAGTTTGCAAATATTATACTACCTTTGCGGAGAAATCTTCAATATATAACTTAAACTAACATGAATCAGCCACAGCAATCTGGCAGCAAAGCCTATTTGTTTTCCATTGTTCTCGTAGCCGTTTTAGGCGGATTACTCTTTGGTTATGACACAGCCGTAATTTCAGGTGCAGAAAAGGGCCTGCAGGCTTTCTTTATGGAAGCCAAGGATTTTGACTACACTGATCACTGGCACGGATTTACTTCTTCCTCGGCATTGATAGGCTGTATCCTCGGATCTGCGCTTTCCGGTTTCCTTGCCACGAATCTGGGCCGTAAGAAGTCGCTTGTCATTGCCGGTCTGTTATTCTTTGTCTCCGCATTGGGAAGCATGGAACCAGAGTTCCTTTTCTTCAAGCACGGTGAACCGCTCTTTACATTGCTTCTTACTTTCAATATCTATCGTATTATCGGAGGTATCGGTGTAGGTCTGGCTTCAGCCATTTGCCCGATGTATATCGGAGAAATTGCTCCTTATAAAATCAGAGGTATGCTTGTGAGCTGGAATCAGTTTGCCATCATTTTCGGTCAGTTGGTAGTTTACTTCGTGAATTTCTTCATCCTTGGTGACCATATCCAGCCTATGGTGGAGGAGATGGGTAAAGGAATAGCAGCTATCCATCCTGATGCTCAGTGGACAGTTACAACAGGTTGGCGTTATATGTTCGGAAGCGAAGCAATACCTGCCGGACTATTTGCCCTGCTTATCTGTTTCGTGCCCGAGACACCACGTTATCTTGTTTCCATAGGCAAAGACAAAGAGGCCTTCGATGTTCTCGCCAAGATTAACTGCAGTAGCGAGAAGGCCGCGATAATCCTTCCGGAAATCAAGGAGTCGATGACGGTTAAGACCGAGAAGTTACTCACCTACGGCTCTATGTGTCTCTTCATCGGCATTATGCTCAGCGTGTTCCAACAGGCTGTCGGTATCAATGCCGTACTCTACTACGCACCGAGAACCTTCGGCGATATGGGTATGCAAGACCCCATGATGATAACCGTAATTATGGGATTCATCAATATCATGTTCACCCTGGTGGCTATCTTTACTGTTGAGAAATGGGGCCGCAAGCCGCTCCTCATCACAGGTTCTCTTGGTATGGCAATTGGTGCTTTTGGCGTTGCTGCCACATTCGGTCACGAAGGACTCGAGATAATAACATGCATAAGCCTTATGCTTTATGCCGCATGCTTTATGTTCTCGTGGGGTCCTATTTGCTGGGTGCTCATTGCCGAGATATTCCCCAAAACCATCCGAAGTAAAGCAGTTGCCATCGCTGTTGCAGCACAGTGGATTAGCAATTTCATTGTCTCCAGTTCGTTCGTACCGATGTTTAATATGCACCTGACAGAAGGTGACGACTTCGGACATTGGTTCACCTATGGTCTGTATGGTATCCTTTGCCTGCTAGCAGCTCTCTTTGTATGGCGACTTGTACCAGAGACCAAGCGCAAGACTTTGGAAGAAATGACAGCGCTGTGGAGACAGAGAAAGTGAAGAATGAAGATGAAAAGTGAAGAATTAAATTCTCGATAAAAAAGTTATCGTTGACGTTAACGTTAGCGTTTAAAAATAATATTCAATGAAAAAGAATTATTTACTTGGCTACGATGTGGGTAGCTCCAGTGTGAAAGCATCTTTGGTAGATGTAGAGAGCGGAGCCTGCGTAGCATCAGCCTTCTATCCTAAGACTGAAGCCCCCATAAAGGCTGTTCGTGCCGGTTGGGCAGAGCAAGACCCTAATGCATGGTGGGAGTATCTGAAATCCGCCACAGCTGATGTGCTAACACAGAGCAATGCAGTTAAAGACGAGGTTAAGGCCATTGGCATCTCTTATCAGATGCATGGCTTGGTATGCGTAGATAAGGACCTAAAGCCCTTGCGAGATGCCATCATCTGGTGCGACTCACGTGCTGTTCCCTATGGTCAGAAAGCATTTGACACTTTGGGTAGCGAGCAATGTCTAAGCCGTCTTCTAAACTCCCCAGGTAACTTCACAGCCGCTAAACTGGCCTGGGTACATGAAAATGAGCCCGAAACCTTCAATAAGATATATAAGGTAATGCTACCAGGCGATTATATTGCCTGCAGGCTATCCGGAACACCTTCTACTACAGTAAGCGGACTATCCGAGGGTATGATGTGGGACTTCAAAGAAAACCGTCCTGCGCAGTTCTTGCTGGACTTCTACGGCATCCCTGTTTCTATGTTGTCAGATATCGTTCCGACCTTCGGCATTCAGGGTGAGGTTAATGCAGCTGCAGCAGCGGAGTTAGGTCTTGCTGAGGGCACACCCATCACCTATCGTGCTGGCGACCAACCCAACAATGCCCTTTCACTGGATGTCTTTGAGCCTGGCGAAGCTGCAACCACAGCCGGTACCTCTGGCGTAGTATATGGCGTGCTGGGCAATGTAGCTTACGACCCACTGAGTCGTGTCAATACCTTTGCCCACGTTAATCATAACCCCCTCCCAACCTCCCCGAGGAGAGAAACAACAAGACTGGGCGTTCTCTTGTGTATCAATGGTACAGGAATTTTGAATTCTTGGATGCGTCGTATCGTTGCATCCCCCCTCGGAGGGAATGTAGAGGGATCTTATGCCGAGATGAACGACTTGGCAGCTCGGGCTCCCATTGGTGCCGCAGGTCTATCCATCCTACCCTTCGGCAATGGTGCCGAACGCGTGCTCTGCAACAAGGAAGTTGGTGCCAGCATTCACGGCATCAACTTCAATACCCATACGCAGGCTCATCTGCTACGTGCTGCACAGGAAGGCATCGTATTCAGTTTTGCCTATGGTATGAAAGTCATGCAAGAGATGGGTATGAGTCTGAAGACCATCCGTGCAGGCAAAGCCAATATGTTCCTGAGTCCTATCTTCCGCAACACATTAGCTGGCGTAACGGGCGCCACTATCGAACTCTGCGATACTGATGGCAGCGTAGGTGCAGCCCGTGGAGCAGGTATAGGTGCAGGCATTTATGCTAACCATAAAGAAGCCTTCGCTGCCCTGAAGAAACTGGAAGTAATAGAGCCCATAGCTAAAGATCAGGCAGCTTATCACGAAGCCTATGAGCATTGGCTTACATTCCTCCCATAATACCTATAAGACTAATAAGACCATATTAGAAACCAATAATTTATAATTTTATGAAACAGTATTTTCCGGAAATTTCCGCCATCAAGTTTGAGGGCGTAGAGAGCAAAAATCCATTGGCTTACCGTTATTACGATAAGGACCGCGTAGTTATGGGCAAGAAAATGAGTGAGTGGTTCAAGTTTGCTATGGCCTGGTGGCATACATTGTGTGCAGAAGGTTCCGATCAGTTTGGTGGTGGTACCAAGTCGTTCCCATGGAACACTGCTGCTGATCCCGTTCAGGCTGCAAAGGAGAAGGCTGACGCAGGTTTCGAGATTATGCAGAAACTGGGCATCGAGTACTATTGCTTCCACGATGTTGACCTCGTAGCAGAGGCAGCCACTGTAGAGGAGTATGAGAAGAACCTGAAGGAAGTGGTTGCATACCTGAAGCAGAAGCAAGCCGAGACAGGAATCAAACTCCTTTGGGGTACAGCCAACGTATTCAGCAACAAACGTTACATGAACGGTGCCAGCACCAACCCTGACTTCGACGTTGTAGCCCGTGCTATTGTTCAGATTAAGAACGCCATCGATGCAACCATCGAGCTGGGTGGTACCAACTACGTATTCTGGGGCGGTCGTGAAGGTTATATGAGCCTCCTCAACACTGATATGAAGCGCGAGAAGGAGCACATGGCTATCATGCTGACGATGGCTCGCGACTATGCTCGCAGCAAGGGCTTCAAGGGGACCTTCCTCATCGAGCCCAAGCCTATGGAACCTAGCAAGCACCAATATGATGTAGACACAGAGACTGTTATCGGCTTCCTGAAGGCACATAATCTGGACAAGGACTTCAAGGTGAATATCGAAGTGAACCACGCTACTCTGGCTGGTCACACATTCGAGCATGAGTTAGCATGCGCTGTTGATGCAGGTATGCTGGGCAGCATTGATGCCAACCGTGGCGACTATCAGAACGGTTGGGATACTGACCAGTTCCCCATCGATCATTACGAACTTACTCAGGCCATGATGCAGATCATCCGAGGCGGCGGCTTCAAGGATGGTGGTACCAACTTCGATGCTAAAACTCGTCGTAACAGCACCGACCTTGAAGATATCTTCATTGCTCACATCGCAGCAATGGATGCTATGGCTCACGCCCTGCTCTCTGCAGCTGAGATTATTGAGAAGTCTCCCTTGCCCACCATGTTGAAGGAGCGTTACGCAAGTTTCGATGCAGGCGAAGGCAAGAAGTTCGAGGAAAGAAAAATGACACTCGAGGAGGCTTATGCTTACGGCAAGAAGATTGGCGAGCCCAAGCAGACAAGCGGCAAGCAAGAGCTTTATGAAGCTATCGTAAACATGTACTAATCTTTTTACCTAAATAATTATGCCAAGGGAGGCTCCTCGTCATTGAGGGACTCCCTTTTCTTAGTATCATAAATAGATTTAGAGTTTAACAGATTCAAAACGATGACGATGACTATAACTATTATTATTATCATGAACATAATTATTTGTAACTTCCAACCCAAAATCTGCTATCCTTAATGGGTGTGACAGTTTTTTATGCTTTTTTCTTTTGTATTTCAATCACTTAATAGTAACTTTGTGGTATAAAAAACAATTTATATGGAGGATTGGAAGAGTAAACTTAGCGCCTTAACAGGAGTTCCTGTACCGGAAGCTACGGAAACTATCTATGAGGAGGACGCTGATACTATACAGACGTTGCCGAAGAAGCAGCAGAAGTTGCGCCTGGCTATGGAAAGGGCTGGCAGAGGTGGTAAGACCGTTACTGTTATCAGAGGATTTGTCGGGTCGGAAAAGGACATGAATGACCTTTGCAAATTACTGAAACAGAAATGCGGCGTCGGAGGAACAGCCAAAGACGGCGAGATAATCATCCAAGGCGATCACCGCCCTCGTTTGCTGGAAATCCTGAAAGCAGAGGGATATACGCAAAGTAAATAGACAATAAATGCAAGATGTTAAGAGTTCTTAAAATCACAATGTGAGATGTAGGTTTCAATGCCATCTGTATGTCTTATAATAAAGGTTTATAGAACATCATTTTACAAAAAAAGAAAAATGAAAAAGATTCTCATCTTCGCGATGCTGGCTCTCGTCTCATTTACGAGCCAAGCACAACTTTTGTACAAAATCTCTGGTAATGGGCTGAAAGAGCCTTCTTACGTCATTGGCACCTATCATTTAGCAAAAGTCTCGTTTGTTGACTCAATTCCTGGCATTCGTAGGGTGATGAACGAGTGCCAACAGACATACTGTGAGTTAAGAATGCAGGATATGTTTATTCCAGACAGTTTGGCCATCATTCAGAAAGCTCAGCTCTTGCCAGAAGGAACGACATTAGACAAAGTTCTCTCGGCAGACGAGATGACACGCCTGAATGCCTATATGAAAGATTTATTAGGTGCAGATATGACAAATCCGCTGGTAGCCGAACAAATGGGGAAGATGACTCCTGGTGCTATTGGCGTTCAATTGAGCTTGGCTAATTTTATCAAGAAAGAAAAAGACTTTGATATCAACAATCAGTTTGACACCTACTTCCAGAAGCAGGCAATTGCCCAAGGAAAGAATATCGGTGGTTTAGAAACCATTGGCTTTCAGGTTAAAACGTTATATCAAGGAAAGTCGATAGAGCGTCAGAAGGAAGAATTGATGTGCCAAGTGGACAATGCCGACTTTTACGATACTATGACGGATGCCGTTATCCAAGCTTTCTACAATCAAGACCTTGCTGCAGTTAAGGACGCTTTTGACACGAAAATGCACAACAGTTGCGACCCCACCCCTGAAGAAGAAGCCCAACTTGTATACAACCGCAATGCCGACTGGTTAACAAAGATGCCAGCCGTTATGGCACAGAAGCCGACTCTCTTTGCTGTTGGAGCGGGACATCTGGTTGGGGATAAAGGTGTTCTGAACCTGCTTCGCCAAGACGGCTATACTGTCGAAGGGGTTACCGAGTAAACATTAAATGCTATTCCAGGCATAGATATTAATAATGATAAAGAAAACCATCCTGAATATTCTCTTTGCCCTATTGTTCCCTGTTGTACTCTCTGCGCAGGAAGCAACGCTTTTTAAGCAGCACAACATGAAACGATGGGGCATTCCGGCAGGAAACTATAGTGGCATAACCAATATAGGAGACGGACGCTATGCACTTGTCAGTGACAAGCAGAATGAAGACGGATGGACAGAAGTGAGCATCGGCTTTCTTCCTTCTGGTGATATAGGGAAAGGCCTCTTTACAGATAATATTCTAAGCAAGAAATCATTAAGCAAATCACGGGATTGCGAAGGAATTGCCTACGTTCCGGAAGGACATTTCTTCGTAGCTGCAGAAAGCAGTCAGCAGATCCTGGAACTATCGCCCAACGGCGAGCCAACCAACAGGACCCTTGCAGTTCCTGCTTGTTTCAGTAAGAATAATATCTTTCCCAACTATGGGTTTGAATCTCTTGCTTATAATAAGGTAAAAGGAATATTCTGGACGACAACAGAACAAGGATTAAGAACGGATGTCTCTGCACCTTCATCACCAGAGAACCGCACACCTACCCTACTTCGTCTGCAATCCTATAACGCCAACCTGAAACCGCTGCATCAGTATGCCTATAAAACAGATGCACCTATAATAAAGAAGTCAGGCAGACATTATGCCTTTGGCGTTTCAGAAATACTGGTGGTAAACGACACCACCCTATTGGTAATGGAGCGCGAACTGAACATTCCCCAAAACTACAATCGTGCCAAGTGCCACATCCGCATCTATAGCGTAAACCCTGAAAGGCAACAGCCATTAACAGATACATCCAAACCACTCTCCGAGCTAGATGCATCTGAATTCATACCCAAGAAACTGGTTTGTACCTTCAGCACAGGTTCCCGCATAATCGGAAAGAAGAACTTTGCCAACTACGAAGGAATGTGTTTAGGGCCGATTTCAGAGGACGGCTCTCAAACAATCCTGTTGGTTTGCGACTCGCAAAATCGCGCAGGAAAATCATTCTATCACCTGAAAGATTATATAAGGGTAATCAAATTTCCCTAAAAATGAGGATTGCGTGAATAAGCAGAAAGCGGTACCTTTGCAGCCGAAATGGCAAACCAACCAAGGATAGAACATACAGAGGTTACCGTAGTCGGTGCGGGATTGACTGGCCTGAGCACAGCCTACTGGCTGAAGCGGGGAGGAATAAATGTACACGTTGTTGAGACGGACAACCGCATAGGGGGACAGATACAGACACAGCATTTCCAACATTATACTTTTGAAACAGGACCATCTACAGGTGCCGTTTCTACCCCCGAGGTGGCAGAACTTATGAATGACCTTGCTGTAACATCTGAAGGACGTTGTCAGATGGAAACGGCTCCTGATTCAGCCAAACGCAGGCTGATATGGAAAGGTAATCGTTTTCATGATCTTCCATCTGGCCCGCTTAGTGCTATCACAACGCCATTATTCCGTTTTTCAGACAAAATACGTATTCTCGGAGAGCCTTGGCGAAAACGTGGAAATAATCCTGATGAAACTATTGCTTCCCTGACGGCACGCCGATTAGGGAAGTCCTTCTTGGATTATGCTGTTGATCCTTTCATTTCTGGTGTCTATGCAGGAGACCCAGAGAAATTGGTTGTTCGCTTTGCGTTGCCGAAACTCTATGCCTTGGAACAAACTTATGGCAGTTTTATACGAGGAAGTATTGCCAAAAAGAAAGAACCAAAAACAGAACGCGACCGTTTAGCAACAAAAAAAGTATTCTCGGCGTTGGGTGGTCTTAGCCATATACCAGAAGCCGAAGCCAGCTATATCGGAGAAGATAATATCTCTTTGGGAGTCAGCAAGGTATGTATAACAGTTGAAAGTGATGGTTGGAGAACAACATTCTATGACTCAAAAGGCAATGAACAGCATCTCCTAAGCCGTTGGGTGGTAACCACATGCGGAGCATACAACCTGCCACAGTTGCTGCCATTTATTGATACGGAACGCATGAATGCCATTGCAAAACTAAGATACGCACCTATTATTGAAGTCAATGTAGGCATGTCTGAAACATTTGGTGGTGACTATTGCGCATTTGGCGGGCTGGTACCAACAAAAGAAAAAAAACAAGTTTTGGGAATTCTGTTTCCGTCAGCCTGCTTTTCCCAACGTACTCCTCAAGGTGGAGTTTTATTCTCTTTCTTTCTTGGTGGTATTAAACATCCCGAAATAATGGAAAAAAATGATGACGAAATTCGTTCCATTGTAACACAATCCCTGCATTCAATGTTGAAATTTCCTATTGAAGCCAAACCGGACTTCATCAACATATCTCGTCATTTACGTGCTATACCGCAATACGAAGAAGATAGCGAAAATCGCCTTCAAGCCGTTATTTCGATAGAGAAACAATACCCCGGCCTTATCTTAGGAGGAAACCTAAAAGATGGTATTGGTATGGGACATCGCATAACCCAAGCGACAAACATTGCAAGCATAATCATTAATTCAGAATAACAAACACCAAAAATAACAATAATGAGAAGAATAATCCTCACGACATTGCTTTTTTCCATAGCCGTTTTCGTAGCAAAAGCAGAGAACGAGTCGCTGGCTGACACATCACGCGTTTATAACCTGGACGAAGTCGTTGTGGCTCCAAGAAACAAAGAATTCTTGAGCCTTCGCCTTCAGCCCATTAGTTCAACTGTTATGACAGGAAATGAAATAAGTACTCATGGATTGCGTGACCTCCGTGACATCTCCAGCTATGTACCGGCATTTGTAATGCCTGACTATGGAGCTCGATTTACATCATCTATATATGTACGCGGCATCGGTTCCCGTGTAAACAGTCCTTCAATGGGCATTTATATAGATGATATACCCCTTATGAACAAGTCTGCCTTCAACAGTCATATATGGCAGTTGGACCGTGTTGATGTTCTGCGTGGCCCACAGGGTACCCTTTATGGTATAAATTCCGAAGGTGGACTGGTACGCCAATACACAAAGAATCCATTACGTTATCAGGGTACAGATGTGAACCTTAGTTTAGGTACCCATCTTTATCGTAATGCTGAGGTTAGCCATTATAATAAGGTTAATGAAAAACTGGCTTTCTCGGTAGGTGCATTCTATAATGGAACCAATGGTTTTTGGAGGAATACTTTAACTGGCGAACGTGCCGACAATATGGACGAAGCTGGTAGCCGTCTGCGTCTGATATATCAGCCAACAGACAGACTCTCGTTCGACTTGATGGCCGACTATCAGTATGTGAATCAGCATGCCTATCCCTATGGGATTTTGGAACCCGAAAGCGGAAAAGTACTGACAGAACCCGATCAGAATCATCAGGGAAAATATAAGCGTAATATGGTCAACACAGGCCTTGCCATCAAATATAAAGCTCAAGGTTTTGATTTTCATTCGAATACCAGCTACCAATACCTGAAAGATAACCTGTTGATGGATAACGACTATTCTTCCCTCGACTTTATTGTCGTGGATCAGTCACAGTTGAGCAATGCGCTGACACAGGAGTTTTCCTTCAAGAGCAACCACCATAGTCGTTGGCATTGGACCACAGGTGTGTTTGGTTCTTACCAATGGTTGAGAACCGATGCACCCAATACCTTCGGCAGTTATTTCCCACAAATGCTTGAACAGCAGATTTCGGGTGCTATGATAAAGAGTATGACTGCCAGAGGTATGACTAACGAACAGGCGGCTGCAGCTATTGCAGCACGTGGCGGCATTAACATAGATATGGCGATGAATATTCCTTGTCTGTTCCACACACCACAATTCAACTTAGGTGTATTCCACGAGTCGAACTACGATTTGACGGACCGGCTGACAGCGACGGTGGGTTTACGCTACGACTTCACTCATTCAAAGATTGACTTCGATGCACGCGGTATAAGCTATAACCCTGTTTTTTCCATCATGGGTGCAACCATCTCTCCTGCTAAGATATATACTGATTACATCGGTGCAGATAAAGCCAACTTCAGTCAGTTGCTGCCCAAGTTTGGACTGACGTACAAAACGGACAATGGCAGCAACATTTATGCAACAGTCACAAAAGGTTATCGTGCTGGCGGTTTTAACATTCAGATGTTTGGCGACATTATCCAGAACGACCTGCAAACAGCAATCGGTATGCTGCAAGGCGGAACGCCCATGACTGAAGTCGTACTTGAACACCACGGTGAAGATTGTGCACCCATTCAAGAAGGTATCAAATTCAAACCAGAAGAGTCATGGAACTACGAGTTGGGTACACATGTGAATCTCTTTAATAACCTGATTCATGCAGACTTGAGCGTGTTCTATATGCAAATACGAAACCAACAATTGTCAGTCTTTACCGAAGACTACGGCTACGGACGCAAGATGGTGAATGCAGGAAAAAGTTATAGTTGTGGCTTGGAAATGACTTTGCGAGGAAGTGCCATAGACAATCATCTGGCATGGTCGTTGGGCTACGGTTACACACATGCAGCCTTCAAAGAATACAAGAACCGTGCTTCAAAGAATGCTGCAGAAATAGACTATAGCGGAAAGAAAGTACCTTATGTACCGGCACATACGCTGTCTGCAATGGCCGACTATACTTTCGATACAAACCTCTCATTCATGAAAAGCCTGACCGTCGGGCTCAACATGAACGGACAAGGAAAAATATGGTGGGACGAAGCCAACACCTATGCCCAGAAGTTTTATGCAGTACTGGGTGCACACCTTGTTGCCGACTTTGGTTTATGCAAACTCAATCTGTGGGCACGTAACATCACAGACAGCAAGTACAACACCTTTGCCTTCTCAAGCAAGGCTACAGGACGCGAAGTCTTTATGGCTCAGCGCGGTAACCCCTTCCAATGTGGTTTTGATTTAAGTTTCCATTTCTAACAAACGAGAAGCTACAAACATCATTCTACCAGTTCGAAGACGGGAATATAAGACTTATCTACGGGGGTGGTTACATATTGGCCGCCCCTGTATTTTTCTCCCGTGCGACGGTTCTTCCATTGTCCCTTTATCTTAGGAAGATATGATTTCCAAGTGGTAACTCCAGGCTCGGTAACCGGACAGATAAGCAATCGGGGACCGAACATATATTCGTACTTTTGTTGCAAGGCAACAGGATCGTCAGCAAAATCAAATACCAATGGGCGCATCAGGGTGTATCCTTCTGTTGAGACACGACGGGCACATTCTTCCAAATAAGGACGTAGCCGTTCACGTTCTAACAGACACTCCTTAATGATGCCCTTAGCCTCATTGCCGTAGTTCCAAGGCTCGGTATTACTCATGTACCCATGAACGCGCATCAAAGGCAGATAAACAGAAAGTTCTATCCAACGAAGCATACGCTCTATGTAATCCTGATTGGTATATTGGTCGCCTGGACGGAAGAATCCTCCCGCATCGTATGTCCACCAGGGAACACCTGCAGCCTGAACCCCAAGGCCAGCAGTTATCTGTCGTCTTAATGTTTCCCAATCATTCCCCACATCACCGCTCCACAAGGCTGATCCATAGCGTTGGATACCTGGGAATCCACAGCGAGTTAGTATAAAGGGTTCTGTGCATCCACTTGCTATAAGCCCTTCATATACTGTCTTATTAACTAGTAAGGGATAGATATTCCTTACCTGTTCACCTGCCCATTTCCCGTTGTTTACACGTCTGCCTGCCAAATCATCGTTTTCGGGTTCTGTAGCATCCTGCCACCAGGCATCGATACCTAAAGGAACAAGGCGTTCTCCGAATTGTTTCCAGTAGGCTGCTGCTGCATCGGGATTAAAGAAATCAATCCAGTCGGTTCCGGGAATATAATAATCCGATGCCTTCATCATACGGCCAACCTCGGAATTCTTGTCTATTTTCGACCACACACTTACCATCAGCCTGACGTCCATCTTGTGCAACGAATCGGTAAGGGCTTTGGGATCGGGATAGAATTGTTCATCGAACTGCATAGCGTTCCATCCATATTTACCCCAATATTGCCAGTCCTGCACAATCATGCTGAGTGGCATTCCTTCTTGGCGAAAGCGATTAGCTGTCTGTAGAATCTCGTCCGACGAGTGGAATCTTTCCCGGCAATGAATATAGCCCATTGCCCATGAAGGAATAAGCGGGCTGTCACCAGTAAGATGGCGGTAGGAAGCGATAATCTCATCAGCAGAACCGACAAAAACCGTATAATCAACACTTGTTGCTACGGGCGAAGAGAAAACTGTCTCGTCCTTTACTTTGTGGTAATAGACAACTGGAGCATCATTGCGCGTCAGTTCGGCTCTTAATTTGTGCTTACCAGCTTCCAGGTGAACAATCTGTGAGGCTGTTGGCGGCAACCACATATTCTGCATATTGATGACTGTCTGCCCGTCGATAACAAGATTATGCCGCCTTGCCATTTTCTGCCCGACATCCAGTAATAGAGAATAGTCTCCTGTTTCTGTAATATCAAGGGTGGCTTCAAAGAAGTTATGCTCACGGACCTCACGTTTTCCGCCTTCTGTCGAGGTTACGTCCACCTCTTCACGAACACCTCCGTCATTCCCTTTCGTCAGTTTGACGAACTGGTCAGATGGGTTGTATTCTGTCATTCCACAGTTGTTCCACAATATACCATATCCTTTGCTGGAGAGCAGCATGGGAAGACTTATCTGTGTGTTCACCTGAGTCAGCCTACGGGAGAGACCGCGTACATTGCTATATCCGTCTTGGAATTGTCCCAAGCCATACAGGCATTCGTCTTTGGGTGAAGAGATAGCCAATGTGGCCTTTCCGTTTTGCATCTGATGCCGTGTTGCAACAAAAACCACTTTTCCTCGGGCATCCTTTATCTTCAGACATTGTCGCTTTTTTTCAACGCTTACTTTCAGGTTGCAGTCCTCAACCTCATCGTTACGGACATAAATCCATTCAGGAAGTGTGTTTTGCACATTACCTTCTGCATACTGAACACGTACAGCATTTCTCGCCACAGGTTTTATTGTTATGGAACCATCAGAAAAGCTTGTCATTATTGTTTCAGCCTTAATACTAAAGAATACAGACAGAAATGCAATAAATAAAAAGAAAAGTCTATTTTTCATATTTTTAAAGTTTTTGTTAGAATCCATATCCCAACGACCATTCTAAAGCGTACGAACGGTCAAACTGATGTGCATGAAGGTCTAAACCTGCAAAAAGACCTTTTTGCTTGCCAAAGTGATAGCGTATGCCTATCTTCTCAAAGGTGGTACTCACATCCTCTGTCAGTCCGCAGCGTTTAAAGATATATACGCCTGCAGCCACATGGATAGAGATACGCCTGTACCAGAACTCTTGCTTCAAGTATGCACCAAAGCGAATTGGCGAGTAGCCGCTGGGATCTTCATTGCCTGTTAGCAGAAGGTCTGTCTGACGGTAATTATTGGCATTATAATCCACTTCCAATCCTAAACCGGTTCCAAAAATGGGGTGATAACGCCATATTGTTTCTGCAGCAATTAATCCACAAAAACGTGCAGGAGCCAGACGAGAAGGGTTGTCCGATACGAGAATACCGTCCAACTCAGTAGGACAACTATGCACGCCTGCAGCAGCAAATACATTCCAGTTCAATCCCTTCTTGTAATCTGGTTTCTCAGGAGCTTCAGCTAACTTGGGGCTGTTAGCATGCGGTGCCAGATAATGACGAACACCCAACCCAAAAGAAATCTCATTGATACCAAGGTTCGGCGAACGTGTCATGCCATTGGAATGATGAGTCAGATATACACCTCCCTGCAACTCCCAACGCGGAGAGAAGAGCCATTCGGCATGCAATCCTATACCTAATACTGCAAAGACCTTAGACCCGATAAAGGTGTTCTTGGGATTAGTATTATAATCATAAATCTGACCAGAAAAAGCCAGACCCAATTCCAACAATGGTCCAAACCGAATATGCTTTTTGCGAACCAGATTAAACTCTGCGAATCCATACAGATTCACAATGTCTCCTAACTGTGAAATACCCTTAAAATCGAGCGTGCCAAGTCTGGCATAAGACAACCCTAAACCAAATGTGGGGTAATTCAACGCTCGTTCAAACCATCCACCATCTTCTGGTCGTGTGGACAAGCCCATTGTAGCATCAAAAGTGCAGAAATTATGGCTGTCAATTAGGTCGCGATAAATATTGTGTCCATCCAGAACGTGGCTGTACCTTCCCCTTACGCCTATGCTGAGGTGCTCGCGGTCAATGCGTTGTGCCTTACAGACTGTTATGCCAGTCAGCAGGAAAAAAAACAGAAACAATATGCGAGTCTTCTTCAACATATTTCAAATATGCGATTGGCGCGTAGATTCCTATTTATCGGTTGGGATGGTCCAAAAATCTATGTTAAAGAGATTCTTGCCTACAGGGCCTTTGAATACAAGGTAAAGATCGTGTATCCCTTGAGGATTGCTGATGTTGCCTGTGAAATCACGGAAGGTCTCGGCATTGCCTGTGGAAGAAACTTTAAGAGAGCCGATCAATTTACCTTCGGGACTATCTATATGAAGTTCAATTTTACCACCAACAGTAGCGGCGCAATTAGCAGAAAATCTTTTGATTTTACGTGTTCCGAAATCCACGCCACGCAAGAGAATGTACTCTCCGTTGTCCACATCAGTAACATAAATATCCTTTATACCACGCTTTACAGTCTTCAACCCAAAACCCCAAGCCATTGTTTCGGCTTCGATACGGGGACGGTAAGGATTGAAGTTCTCGATTTGTTCCACCTTTACATCCTTGAAATAAGGCGATTCCTGAATGGTGCCGTCTGTACGGTAGGTTATGTTGAATGCTCCTACACTACGGCGCTCCTTATGCTCTTTTATGGTGATATTCTTCAGGTCGTAATTCAAACCGAAACCATACCATTTACCTTTATACTGAATAATACCGGGATGGTTGCCGCGCGTACGGTCTGTCGGTGCCATCAGATAACCTCGGAATGTATAAGGCCCCAATGGATTCTCGCTCATGGCATATCCCAGACCTTCTGGGCAACATGTCGAAGCAAAGCCCAGGTAATACTTACCGTCCTTCTTCCATGCCCAAGGTCCTTCCTGATAGTGCTCAGGTGTTCCGTGCATCCGCATGGCATCGCTCTTCAACGAGATCATATCTTCGTTCAGCAAAGCTACATACAAATGTGGATTACCCCAGAACATATAAGCCTGACCGTCATCATCAATAAGGATGGTGGGATCTATGTCCTCCCAATGCTCACGCTGCCAAACCAGTGGATGACCAATGGGATCGTGGAAGGGTCCGTAGGGACTGTCGCTGACCAGCACACCTATGCCATGACCATGAATGGGACAATACATATACCATTTCCCGTTGCGCTCGATGACCTCTTCTGCCCATGCTCCGTTCTTGCCCTCGTACCACTTGAAGTCATCCAGCGATGCCACAGCACCGTGATCAGTCCAGTTGACCATATCGGTAGAAGTATAAAGCAGCCAGTCGAACATCTTGAACCCTTCTGCATCGTCCTTGTCATGTGTGGTGTACAGATAGATAGTATCGCCGTGCACATACGGCGCAGGGTCGGCTGTGTACTTGGTAGAAACTATGGGATCCTGAGCCATAGCAAAGCTCGTGCTCAAAGCCATGAGCGTAAGACAGGAAATAATCTTTTTCATGTGTATGATGTTTATCTGTTCATATATATTTTTTTGCCATTCTCGATGTAAATACCTTTGGGTAATTTACCATTTACCATTTTACGCCCAGAGAGGTTATATATGGCTCCATCGCTTTTGGGGAGGGTTGAGGTGAGGTTTCTTATCGCTGTTGGTGCCATCATAAAGATGTAAGTGTTCAGGCTGCGGGCAGGCATGCTGACGATAAGTTCCTGTGTAGGTTCATCGATAGTGATCGGAATATTCTGACAGAGGTTGGCCGTCTCATTACCTGTTGACAGCAAATGCGTTCCGCTCTGCACCTTGAAAGGCAGTTTGATTTTCAGGTCGTAGGCTGTTGTAGTAGTATCGATAGCCATAACAATAATCGAATCACCTTTGGTATAGGCAGAATACTCAATAGGTGCTTCTGTGCTTTCGCCGGCTGTGGACTTAACCCCTACACGGGTAGAACCGGTAACATGTTTCGAGAAATGGGACATAACGAAAGCACGCGGTAACAACTTGTTCTTGACATTACCGGGAATGGTAAATTTCTTTCCGTCAAGTTCTACCGCCTCGCCTGTGCCCACGAAAGCCCAATGTGCGCGCATATACCAATATATATATCCTGTACATCCGGACAGCATACACTCGTTAAGTTCCTCTGCAAAAAGCAACTGCTCGTGCCAGGTAGGCAAATGATCAATATGGTCTGTCGAGGAATGTTCTGTCATCCACACTTCCTTATTATATTTGGCTGCCAGGGCAGAAGAAGACTTCATGTTTCCCAAGGGCGGATGTCCGTAAAGATGACCGGCAATTATGTCAATCTGTTCACGTGCTGTCGCATCATTCAGAAGCATATTGGAGTACTTGGGGTCGAAACCCAGAGGCTCGGCACTGATAAGACGGACATTAGGGAATTTTTTCCTGTCAAGCATGTGTGCATAATTCTTAACCAGTTTCAACTGTTGCTCGGGTGTATATAGACAACCTGAATAGTTGACCCACCAGTCGGGCTCGTTCTGAATGGACACAGCATCAACAAGCACTCCCTTAGACTTCATATACGTTAGAAACTGATTGATCCAAGGGAAGAATTTATCGTAGCAGTCTTCGCGAAGGCGGCCTTCTTGTCTTGTTGAAACATCATCAGTCTTACCGCCGGAAGCAGAACCGTTGGTCTTGTATTCGCCTGGAGGCGACCAAGGCGTGCCGAAAACAATTCCACCACGCTGTTTTACAATCTTGGCCGAAGGGACAGAACCTTGCCAGTCGTATGGAGAATCATAATTGCCCCACTCAGGAACAATGATATCACCCTCAAAGTTAGGTGATATCTCCATACGCATAATATTCAGTCCAATCTTAGAAGTTGGTCCATAAAGGAGTTTAACAGGCTGAGTATCTGAACCATACGGGCACATAGCACCATCGCAGCAAGCTGCGCCGAAACCCGTAACCTTCTGATAACGTGTATCGTTCACTATAACAGTAAGAGTCTTCGCATTTACTGCTGTAATTACAGGCAGCAGATATAGGAATAAAAGGGACTTTCTCGTTTTCATTGATTAGTTTGTAATATTTAACTGCAAAAATACAGAAAAATCGATAATTATTACTATCTTTGCAAAAAAATGTACATTTATTGACAAATTTTTACTCAAAACTATGAACATGAAAACAATATTCAGTCTTTTGGCAGCCTTATCTCTACCCCTGTTAGCCATTAACGCTCAACAAAACCAAGGGTACCCAATTAACCCCGTTCCTTTTACCTCTGTGAAGGTCACTCCATCTACATTCTGGGGGCAGAGACTGGAGGCCAGCAGAAACGTAACCATTCCTCTGGCATTCTCAAAGTGTGAAGAATCAAAGCGTTATGCAAATTTCTCTAATGCTGCGATTCATCTTAAAGACCCTTCCAAGGTCTTTGAAATAAAGAAAGGGACTTTCCCTTTCGATGATACAGATCCCTACAAGACCATCGAGGGTGCCAGCTATATTCTTCAGACATATCCTGATAAGAAGTTGGCCGCTTATATCGACTCTGTTCTGAACGTCATAGCCTCTGCCCAGGAACCCGACGGATACCTGTATACAGCCCGGACACAGAACCCTCAGCATCCGCACGACTGGTCGGGAATGACACGCTGGAGCAGCGAGGAACAGGGAAGCCACGAGTTATACAATCTTGGCCACATGGTCGAGGGTGCCGTTGCGCATTATCAGGCTACAGGGAGCCGTAAATTCCTGGATATTGCCATCAGATTTGCCGACTTGGTCTGCAAGGAGGTGGGACCTAATCCAGGACAGGCGTGTGTAGTACCAGGTCATCAGATTGCCGAGATGGCCTTGGCAAGACTCTATCTGGCAACGGGTGACAAGAAATATCTGGATGAAGCCAAGTTCCTGCTTGACTATCGCGGAAAGACAAAAGTAAAGCAAGAGTATTCCCAAAGCCACAAGCCCGTTGTGGAACAGGATGAAGCGGTAGGTCATGCCGTTCGCGCCGCTTATATGTATGCAGGAATGGCCGATGTGGCTGCCTTGACGGGAGACAAGGATTACATCCGTGCCATAGATGCCATCTGGGACAATATCGTCACCAAGAAGCTGTACATCACCGGTGGTATCGGTGCTACGGGCAACGGTGAGGCCTTTGGCAAGAACTACGAGCTGCCCAACATGACAGCCTACTGCGAGACTTGTGCCGCTATCGGCAATGTATATGTCAACCACCGCCTGTTCCTGTTGCACGGCGAGTCTAAATATTACGATGTATTGGAGCGCACGCTCTACAACGGACTTCTCAGCGGTGTTTCATTAGAGGGTAACGGTTTCTTCTACCCCAACCCGCTGGAGTCTGAGGGTCAGCACGAGCGCCAGCCTTGGTTCGGCTGTGCCTGCTGCCCCAGCAATATCTGCCGCTTCATCCCGTCGCTGCCAGGCTATGTCTATGCCGTTAAAGAAAAAGCGATCAATAATACGCCTGCTGTCTATGTGAACCTTTTCCTGTCGAACACATCCACGCTGAATGTAGGTGGCAAGAAGGTCAGACTGAGCCAGACAACAGATTACCCTTGGAACGGCGATATCACGCTGAAAATCGAGGAGAACAAGGCAGGCGAATTCTGGCTCAATATCCGCCTCCCTGGCTGGGTCTATAACCAAGTCGTCCCCTCAGACCTCTACACCTACGCAGATGGCAAGAAGCCCAAATTCAACGTCAGCGTAAATGACTTTCAACATCAATTTTTCCCCTCTAATATAGAATCTGCAAACGGATATATAGCGATGGGTGGTAAGTGGAAGAAAGGCGACGTGATAAAGATCCACTTCGATATGGAGCCCCGTATCATCCGTGCCAACGAGAATGTAGAAGCCGACCGTGGCATGCTGTGCGTGGAGCGCGGTCCGCTGGTTTACTGCATCGAGCATCTGGATAATACCATTAATATCAAGGAAGCAAAGATTAGCACCGATACGCAGTTCAAGACCGGCAAAACAAAGATTGCCGGCACACCCGTCACCACGCTTATCACCAAGGACACAGGTCTGACACTCATCCCCTACTATTCCTGGTGTCACAGAGGAAAAGGCAATATGCGCGTATGGATACCAGAAAAGAAATGATGTTCCTTTGATAGTTGACAGGTGATAGTTGACAGGTCACAGATAAAGGGCGCTTGCTTTCGCAAACGCCCTTTTGTTAAGGAATAACGCCTAATGTCTAGAGTCCTCCCATACAGCTGGTAACGCCCAGGCTGGTCAGAATAGCCGTCAGAATAGCTACTATCGTCTGAATAATAAATTTCCAAGTTTCTTTTTTCATCTTAGCTTAGTAGTTTAATAGGTTAATAGATTTTTCTTGAGAAGTTAAAGAAGTTAAAGGAGTTATCGGCCTTGCGGCCTGAGAAGTTAAAGCCGATAGTTATACACGTGTAATGGTAATGGCTTAACTACTTAACTTCCGAATTCTTAACTACTGAAATAATTCTCTATTGGTTAGAGGTTAGCGGTTAAAGGTTAGAGGTTAGAGTTATAAACCGTAAACTGTAAACCGTAAACTGTAAACTCTCTAAACTCTAAACTATCAACTCTAAACTCTAAAGAGGGGCCCGAAGGCCCGCTCTTCACTAGTCTTCATCCTCCCCGCCCTGGTTAGGGTTCACGTTGGTTCCACCTCCGTTCTCGTTCCCCTCGCCATTGGGAGAGGGGTCAGGGGTGAGGCTGTTGTCTTCGTCTTCAACCGTTCCTGGGTCGCTGGAGGTTACACGCTTCACTTCGTCGCCGTTGCGGTCGTAGCAAGTGATTTGGATGGCAGTGTTTGCCAGTTCGTCCTTCAGGTCAACATCGGGCGTGAAGATGATACGGCGACTGCGAATCAGGGAGGTCTTTACCTCGTTCACGTTGGCAACGCTCTTGGCACGGAGGCCGAATCGCATACTGCCCAAGCCGGGGATGGCTACGCTGTGGCCTTCGGTGGCCCAAGCCTTGATTACCTCGCCAGCTGCATCCCAGCAGGCCTGCATCACGCCTTTGCTCACTCCGCTGCGTAGGGCAGCCTCCTTGATAACCTTCTGTTGGGTCAGCGTGGCATACAACTCGGGTGCCATCACATAGCGGTAAGTACCTTCGTACTTGCCAATCTTGATTTTCGTTTCGTTTGCTTTTACTTTCAACATAGCTTTGTGTTTGTTTTGTAAATAAAATTTTTAATACTCACTTTGAACCGGTTCTTTGTCGCCACTTAGGGAGAAAATTCCGTTTAGTTAGGCAGTTTTTGCCGCCTAGTTAGCGGAGCAATTCCTCACTTTGTTTTTGACACTGCAAAGGTACGACATAAAAAGGGTGGTGTCCAAATAATTTGCACCATTCGCCTGATAAAACGTATTTTTCGTGCTCAGTTTTTCGCACTTCGTTTTTAGGACACACGTTTTATGGCCCCAACTTGATACAGTATACAGTATACAGTTTTCCAAAAATGATGGACAAAAGTCTTATTATATTATTATTTATAATATATAATAAGCACTAATTCCGTTTCTCAAAAAAAACTGTATACTGTATAACTGTATACTGTGCAGCTGGAAAATGTACATAAAAAAGTACACGTTTGTTTGGAAGTCTCGAATTAAAGCTATAACTTTGCAGCAGAACAACAAGAATATAGGATTATGACTTCACTTACATTTACCGATTTCAGAAAGAACATGGCCAGTTCGTTTGACCTTGTAGATGCTGGCGAACATGTGTTCATCAACAGAGGGAGCAAAAGGATGTATGCTATCATCCCCATAGAAGATGATGACCTGACAATTACCCCCGCATTGGCTGCTAAAATAGAGAAAGCCAGGAGGGAGTATAAGGAAGGAAAAGGTGTGTCCCTAAAAACTCACGAAGATATTGATAAATATTTTGAATCGCTGTAGTATGTACGAGGTTAATGCGGCTCATGACCGTATCATCTACGACATTTACGACGAGACTTTGGTCGTATTAGTCATCGAAACCGAGGGGCATTATAATGACAAGTAGATTGCCAGTCATACCACACCCCAAAAATAACTATTCGCCGAAGTCTGTTTGGCAGAAGCCTTCCGGTAAAAAGACATATTAATACTTCGCTTTCTGCACCCTTTTTTATGTCATTTGCAAGGGAATCCAGCAAAATTGATTACTTTCTTTAATATTTCATGCTGATTGTTGCACTTGTATTAGAAAAAACAACTATATTTGCTTTCGACTCTTGATGATTGCACCTCTTTTGGTAATGTGAACGTGTTCATGGAACCATAATGTCAGGCATCACCCCATCTGAACGTTGGGGCAAAATGAGAGTCACTACATATTGGAAAGGCGTTTACTTAACGCATGTCTTCTACTCTTCAAACGTCGAACACTTGAAGAAACTCTGTAGAAGTTATGCAACAGTAGATGTCCGTGGGATGTGTTTATATGCGTTCCCTCTTTGAGGAATACTATATTCATATCGGCGTGGGCTTCGAAGTTGCTTATCTTTCAGAGTTAGGCAAGTTCGACGGCCTGAAGAGTGAGATAAGTAACAAGTACGGATCTCACGCTTTTATTGTGTAGTTAGCATTATCTAGTATCAAGAACCGTTCTTATTTGAGGTCGTAGGAACAAACTTTTATTATAAAAAACTTATGGATAAGGGCCAAAATGTATTGCGCTATTTCAAGTTTTCAAATTTCAAGCAATTTATAAGTGTGAAAGGATTATTCATACCTTTACTTGTTTTAACAACAATGCTTATGCCTATGCAGTTGTGGTCACAATACCATGACGAATATGTTGTCGGTACCGCCCATGCTAGCCGATTAGGACAGTCAATAACACTGACCGTTCCTACTAAATGGCAAGAGTATTACAACTCGCACAATGGATATGATGGGTACAGCTGGCAGGCTGTCGGAAAAGGTGTTTCTTTACAAGGTGGAAATTCTAAATCCACCACACAAGGCATCTATGTTGATATAGAAAAACTGAGCAGCAGTGCACAAGTGTGGTGTACGTTACACTATTATCTTGGCGGGCAGTATGGAACCCCTTGGTATACCACACTGATTTGGAATATAGCTCCTCCCATATACGTGGAAAGCATCACGCTCAGCCAAACATCAAAGTCTTTGAATGTTGGTGAGACCCTACAGCTCAATGCCCAAGTAAATCCGTCAGATGCAGAAATACAAAGAGTTACATGGTCGTCTTCCAACGAGAGGGTAGCTACTGTATCTGACGATGGACTTGTAACTGCTCTGAAAGCGGGTAGTGCCACCATCACCTGTACTGCGGTTGACCAAGCCAAGAATGCCAAAGCTTATTGCAGTATTACTGTTACTGGAGAAGATGTAGTAGAAGGTGATTGGTCAATGAGTGGTAACTATGATATAAAATGGTATAATAAGAATCAGGATGAGTTTACTCTTTCAACAAATAAAGAATTGGCGGGTATGGCCTATCTTATTAATAATGGATACACAAAATTTGAGGAAAAAACTATCAAACTGACAAATAACATAGACCTCAGTGGAAAGAAATGGGTTCAGTGTAATGACTTTAAGGGTGTATTTGATGGGCAGGGGCATACTATATTTGGAGTGTATATAGGAAATGACGAATATCAGCAGACTAAATTTGGTTTTTGGAAAAATATTACTAATGCAACCATAAAAAGTATAAATTTACAAGGCATTGCAGATGTCAAATACGAGTATAGTAATACATATTTAGGTGCATTGGTAGGATATGCTAATCAAAGCACTATCCAAAACTGTACTGTTGATATGGATTTTTTTTATGATAGGGATGAAAAGACTTCATATTCAGGAAATAATGCTTATATCGGTGGGATTTGTGGTTATGGTGGCAAAATTTCCAATAGTATCTTCATGGGGAATTTCACATGTGATGCTTCAACATCTAATCTTATTATAGGAGGTATTGCAGGTAGTTCTAATAGTATTGAGTATTGCGAATCATATATCTATAAAATATCTGCAAAAACTAAGCGAGTATTAGGCGTAAAGTGGACTGTATGTGGAATAGGAGAAAGCAACGTAATATGTTGTTGCAGCATTATTGGTGATATTGATATTGCTTGTGGATGGACTGGCTCCGGGGCTGCAGAAGACAAATACTATATTGGAGGTATAACAAGTTCCTCCGCCACAAACTGTTATTCTTCTGTTAAAAAAATGGTATGCACCTCAAATTATGCCCCACGCCTCTTTTTTGGTGGAATTAGTTCTGGAAAATCAGTCAACGCATGCTTCAGTAATTCAGATGTGGAGGTGGATGTTAAGGGTAATGCTGTGTTGAATAGAATGTATGATGGCACAACATTAACTTCTGAACAGATGAAGAGCAGTGCATTTTTGGATGAACTAAATGTGTATCCTATTCTGGAAATGGGTGGTCCTGTATGGAAACAAAAAGACGGAGATTATCCCTATATAAATGACATTTGGGATGATGAACCCGTTTCGCATGACGAAAAATGTGCCACACCAACTATCGGCTATGCAAACGGGAAATTAACGTTTCAGAGCGAAACAGAAGGGGTGGAATTCCATTCCTCTATCACGGACACAGACATAAAAGATTACATTACAAGCGTCATAGATTTGACCGCAACCTATAACATAAGCGTTTACGCCACAAAAGAAGGCTATGAGAATAGCGATACTGCTACTGCCACCCTTTGCTGGATTGACGCCGAGCCCTTTGCTGAGGGAACAAAGGAAGCAGAGGACAATGTTAAAGAAGTAAAGGCAATGCCTGTTTTGATACAAGCCAACAATGGAGTATTGAACATATCAGGTGCCCCAGATGGTGCAGATATTTTTGTTTATGACACTGGTGGCAGACAGCTTGGCACCACAAAAGCGATAAATGAAACAGCAAAGATAGTAATATCCCAAGTGCCCCAGATAGTAATTGTAAAGATAGGTGACAAAGCAGTTAAAGTACATATGAAGTAATAGAAAAAGGGAATACTCCGTACATGTACGAAGACTTGGCAAGAAAGTGCTGATTATGCATTAATCAGAGGTTAACAGATACTTTAAAAGGCTCCGACTTCATAAAAGTTGGGGCCTTTTTACAAACAAATAAGACAAGGCGTTGGCTACCTCATTATTATTTTATACCTTTGCTTGCCGAAAAATTGGCCTATCGAAAATGACGGTAAAAAGATTGCACATAGTTGCACTTCCATATTACGAGGTTGGCGAGTGTCTGGACGAGTTTCTTGCCCAGGCGCCAGGACTTGCCATGACGTTGCGACCTGAGCCCAAGAACAGGGTGGATGCTAATGCCATCTGCGCCTACGACTGGCAAGGGCGTAAGGCGGGCTATGTGGCTGTGCATGACCAGCAGGAGGCGTGGCAGATGTTGCGTGGCAGTGGGCGCCGCTCGCTGAGAGGACGCATAACAGAAGTAAACGCAGCGCATAAGTGTGTCGTTTTCGAGTGCCATGTGGAAACGATGGGCGAGGTGGAAGAACTGTTCCCCGAGTCCACACTTCTGGAGTGGTCGTATAGCGGGCCTGAAATGGCTCCCACACAGGAGTTGATGACGCTGGAGTATATGATGGACGAGATAGGTGAGCGGTTAGACGAGCATGAAAGCTGGGACGAAACAGAGCGCGAGGCCTTTGTAATGCTTACACAAAAGTTCTGTACATTATCGAAATACGACCTGAGCGGCGAGATGTGCGATTACCGTCGCAGGCTATGTCTGCGGTTGCTTGCAACGAAGGACAGTGCGTTGCAGCCACTGGCAGATGAACTGAAAATGACCTATGGTCGGGCAGGACGCGAGTCGCTGGGCGGCGATGTGCTGGACTACTGGCAGGGCGTTTTCGCAGACCCCGAAATGATGAGTTCTCTTCTGGTCCACCGCAAGGAGTATGATGTGGAGCGGATTAGGTTGGAACTGGAGCAGTTCCCCGAAGCAATGTATCTGGTATGGCAGGAAGACCGCAGACATTTCGCAGCCAAACTGCTGTATTTGCATGTGCCAAGAAAGGTATTGTGGCGTCTTATTTCGGGCATTGCCTTCTGCGAAGCAGTAGAAAAACGCGACAAGGTTTACAAGGCCATAGCTGGAAAAAATATCTGTATCGAAGATATGAGAGGGTTCCTGGACGAAATAATAGAGATTGCTCTAACGCTCACAAACGATGAGATAAAGGGGCTTCTGCTGACGCTGGGGAATCTGAACATGAAATACGAACATGCCTTTGACGAACAGCTCTTTAAAATGTATGACAAACTGGGTATTCCAAGGTCAGAGATCCAGAACATCTTTAAAACAGGCAGCAACTGCCAAGTATTCAACGGACTGACATCTGGTGAATTCGGTAAACAATTACAATAGGAATTATGGAGGAGGAAAATAAAAATAAGGGAGTGGTAAACCACTTTGAGGCTGGTTCAAACTGCCAAGTGTTCAATGGTCCGATTACAGGATGCGTGTTTGCTATGCCCGGATCTACGGTTACTCAGCATCCGGCAGCTGCACCCGCAGGACCTGCGAAAGAAGAGAAACGCTATGAGCGTCAGCCATTGTCGGCTAAACGCAAAAGGCTTCTGAATGATTTGTTGTCCTTGGCAGAGAAAGGCGAATGGCACATGCCGTTGACAGACGAGGACATTAAAGCAATGATGCTTCAGGTGCTGAATCAAGGCGGGGAGCTTTTGACGGAAGCAGATTTAATGCTTTCGGAATGCCTTTGGTCGCTACTGGAGAATCGCAGAGGCGGAGACGCGCTGCGTATTACGTGGCAGAACATGATTGGCTACCTTGACGAGAAAGGCAGCTTCTGCCATCATCAGGGTTCTCCGTCGCTCAACAAAATGTTTTTCGGCACAGAAGATGGATACACCAATATAGACAAGGGTAGACCCGGCAAAGGGGCCATGCTGCCCGATTTCCTGTCGATACTCCCCTTGTTGGATAAATACTATCCCACTACAGAATAATCTCAGATAATCTGAAGTAATCTGAGCCTGTTTGCGGCTAAATCTCAATACATCTTTTTTGAGGTTTAGCCGCTTTTATTTTTCTCATTTTCAGCGAGTTATTTTTCGTTTACATTTTTTAACATCGAATCTGAATTCAGATTTGCATGGTTTTTCAGCTCATCTACCTTTGCATCGTCAAACAAAACAAAACGCGTTTGACAGAGATAATAACATTACTAATTATAAAAAGGTATTACATTATGAGAAAGACAAAAAAGAGACTGAGAAAGGAAATGTCGGTAACATTGAAAATCAGAAAAGACGAGCAGAGAGAAATCGAGTGTCTGTATGACGCCAAGGTTACACTTGCCAACACGTGCACAGAACTTAAACATACCAGACAGAAGCTGGAAGAGGTCAGGAAGGATAACCAAACATTGCTGCCTCTCTGCGACAAAGCAGAAAACATATTGCGTGTGCTGTTGGAGAAATGGATTTCGAAGGAAACCCGGAAGAAGGTGGCATTAACAATAAGGTTCTACCATAGGAACGAACGACTGGAGATGTATTACGCTATGTTGCAGTACGTGATGACGGGACGTAAGACAAGGTTCGACAAGCCAGTCATGCAGTGGCACTTCCGGCTGTTTGCAGAGATGGTCGATGAGGATCGCTACACCGTTCCTTCGAACACGCTCCTCAAACGCCTGTGGAAGAAAGTGGGACTTGTTGAAGGGATTGGAAATTAACGATAACGTTAACGATAACGATAACTTTATTTAAACGATAACAAATTAAGCGCCTCTGATAAAAGTACTCCCCCAAAGGGGGGAGCGGAGAGGGGGCCTAACCTGAGTTGAAGTGAGGAACTTCACGTGAATAAGCTGGCCAGCAATTCCAAACTTCGCCTCACATAAATCAACTCATTATGAAGAAAAATATTAAGAAGAAAACGAGCAAGGAGATTAATTATGAGGGGCTTGTTTCCCTTGGAGAGTTACAAAACGGTCTGCGTACAGCAAACATCGTCAGCTGGGAGGACTTGGAGATAGAACC
Organism: Bacteroidaceae bacterium; assembly: GCA_017541025.1. Classification (GTDB taxonomy): domain Bacteria; phylum Bacteroidota; class Bacteroidia; order Bacteroidales; family Bacteroidaceae; genus Physcousia. The sequence continues at coordinate 118,545 of JAFXZY010000076.1, forward strand.
CCTTAACAGCCGTTGCAAGGTGCAGATTATGCGCGACGGGAATATCTACATCACACAACTGCCCAAACGATTCAAGAACCGACCCATTTTCCGTGAAGATAACTGCTCGCTATCATTGGGGCGCGACGGGAAATACTACTTTGTATTCACAATGCCGGAACAATTGGTGGAAGAATTGCCCCGTGAATTGGTTCGTCAGGCAAGCACCATCGCACAGAAGGTGGCTCGTCTAATTCATAATTATTAATTCTTAATTTTTAATTTAAGAACGAAGTGAGTGTACACATGATATATTACAAGGATGGGGTGAAGATGATGAACCCCGTCCTGACGAAAGAAGAGTATCTGGCCATCCGTAATGGCGGTGAACAACGCGACCGCGTTAAGCGTATACGTGAGGGCGAAGAGGCACTGAAGCACAAACTGGTGCAAATGAACTACAGCTGCCTGCCCAACGATGACGGGACGCTGAAAGGCTCCACCCGCATAAGCACTACCGTAGGTATGGACATCGACCATATCCCTAAAGAAAATATGTCATTAGTCAGGAGTCGCATTCTTGCCAAGAAAGGAGACTTAGGTTTGCTGATGCTGGAGGAGAGTGCCCGCGGTGCTGGTTATCACTTGGTCTTTAAGCGTCGCCCCGAATTCTCGCAAGAAGATAACCTAAAATGGGCCAGTGAGCTGTTAGAGGTGGAGTACGATGCAGGGGCAAAGGACATTACAAGGGTGTTCTTTACAACGACTGCTGCGCAACTCATTTATCTCGACAACGCAGTTTTCGAGATAAATGAAGTGAAGAGTGAAGAATGCTTCGCAAGTGAAGAACGAAGAGTGAAGAGTGAAGAATCAAAGATACCGAACTCTGAGCCAAAATTCCCTACGGAGTTCAAGGGTATTCCTTATTCTCAGATTATTGCAGAGTACTGGAACAGAACGGGTGGCGAACCCAACGAGGGCGAGAGGAACAAACGATTGCACCAACTGGCTGTCAACCTGAGGGCCATCTGTGATAATAACGAGGAGTGGCTGCTGGAGGTGATACCTCAATACGGCCTTTCCGTTCAAGAAATGAAGTGCATCATTCATTCCGCCTGCAAGGAGCCAACCAAAGGTTCAAAACTAATGGATCAAATCGTCAACGAAATATCTCTCCCTCCTCGGGGGGAGTCGGAGGGGGGCTTGGCTCCTGAGATGCCGAAGAAATTACCAAAGTTGATTAACCTTCTGGTCTCTAAAACACCCGACATCTACAAGGCGGCGGTGGCGCATGCGGTATTCCCTGCTTTGGCTACGCACCTGTGGCGGACGCGGTTCCGATACATTGACAACAAGCTGCACGAGGCTACGCTGATGAATGTGCTGATGGCGGGAACGGGAGCGGGAAAGGATTGTATCTCGGAACCCATCGACCATATTATGGCAGACATTCGCAGAAACGACGCGGAGAACATGAGACGCGAGAAGGAATGGAAGGACGAGGTGAACGCCAAGGGTGCCAATAAGGATAAGCGGAAGCGTCCCGAAGGGCTCGTTATACAAGAGATTGACGCGGATATGACAAACCCTGCCTTCGTGATGCGTATGGCCGAGGCGGACGAGCATTTCCTGTATGTGAAACTGAACGAGATAGACCAGTTCGATGCCTTAAAGGGCAATTGTTCGGGCGGTCAGCAGTTCAGGATTATGTGTCTGGCCTTCGACCCCAACAACCGCTACGGTCAGACCCGTATCGGCACGCAGAGCGTCACAGAACGCGTATGTATCCGCTTCAACTGGAACGCTACGACGACCATTCAGAAGGGACAGAAGTATTTTGCCCGTGTGCTGACGGACGGCCCGCTATCGCGTATCAATTTCTGTACGATTCCTGAAAGGGAAATAGGCGCTGAGATTCCCGTCTATGGCGAATACGACAGCAGCTTCGATGAAGAGTTGAAGCCTTACATTGAACGTCTTTGCGCCGCCCGTGGTGAGATAGATTGTCCGCAGGCATTTAAACTTGCCAAGAAACTGAATGAGGAATGTGCGGAGTTCTCGCGTCTCAGCCAGAGCCGCACGTATGAGAATTTCACCTTCCGCGCCAATGTAATCGCCTACCTGAAAGCC
>JAFXZY010000015.1 GCA_017541025.1 Bacteroidaceae bacterium
AGCCGCCACCACGTGAACCGCCGCCAAAGCCGCCACCACCAAAGCTGCCACCACGTGAGCCACCGCCAAAGCCGCTGCTTGATGAAGAACTACGAGTAGTAGTGGATGGTGTAGAACGATATGTTCCATTACTTCTGGAAGTCTGATTTGAACTCCTAGTAGTTGTTTCTGAACGAGAATTTCCTCTTTCAGAACGTGGTGTATATCCTTCGCGATTGGTTACAGAATTACGAGTTCCCCTTGAGGTTGCAGTTCGACCATCTGCCCTAACATTCCCAGGACGAGAAGATGATGAGTAACCATAGCGTGAAGAAGTACCTCTGCCGGTATATCCGTTCATTCGTTGTCCACCATTTCTGTAAGCAGGATTAACCGTATGATGTACATAGCCTCCACCATAATAACGAGGATAGTGATAATATCCATGATAATAACCAGGGTGAACCCAGGTGTGATGATAGTGCCAACCCCAACCCCAGTCGTACCAGCTATAATAGCCATGACGGTAATAGGGAGCATACCATCCGTACCAGGGATCATACCAGGGATCGTACCATCCGTAACAATAATCCCAATACCAAGGATCAACAAAAACTACTCTATGATAACGACCTAAACGTGAAGCGTAAGTATAGTCGTCCTCGTAGAAATTCTCGTCTTCGTAGTACTTCCCGTCCTTTTCCTTACTATAGACGTATGTCTGTTCCTGATTGGTACTGTCAAGACTGGTAACGTACAACGTATCATTAACAAGTTTGGCAACAACCTGACTGTTATTGTTACCACGTCTGTTATAGTCATCAACATCACGAAGCTGACCAGTATGATAATCTGCTTCTGATTCACTGTCTTGAACAGGTCTGACAACCTTAACAGGTACTACATTCTGAGCAGCAGATTTAGAAGTAGCCTTCTTAGCCGCCTTCTTCTTGCCAGAAACAAAATACATATCATCATCGTCAACGTCCTGAGCATTAACAGTAACTGTAACACCCAAAAACATGAGCAGAATAAATAAATACCATTTCATAACATCGAGTTTTAATTGTTTTCAGTGCAAAGTTAGTTCTTATCCGTGAAACTGCCAAAAGGATTTTGCCTAATTTGATGAGGAAATTTCCCCAATTAGGAAATATATGTAAATTTGGCTTCGCCGATGATACTCTCGTTGACTTTGTCATCCTAATTCACGACTCGGCAAAAAGATAATAAACTCTCTTTTGCTCTCGCTGTTTTTTCGGTTCGGAAAATAAAATGGACTTTTCTTTCACTTTTCGCTCATTTATGCGTATCTTTGCATACTGTTATGAGATACTACGAGGTAAACTTTACAATAGAACCATACTTGGAGGACTACGCTGATGTGTTTTCCGCATTACTGGCAGAAATAGGTTTTGAGAGTTTTATTCCAACGGATAAAGGTCTTACAGCTTATATCCAACAGAATATATTTGATGCAAGGAAGATGTCTCAAACCATAGAAGATTTCCCTATACAGGGAATACAAATAAACCATGAAACCGTTGAAGCTGAATATGAAGACTGGAATGCTGTATGGGAAGAGGAGGGTTTCCACCCTATCATAATAGATGATAGGATTGTAATCCACGATGTTAAACACTCAGATGTACCTAACCTACCCTACGATATTGTCATCTCTCCTAAGTTAGCCTTTGGGACAGGCTGCCATCAGACCACCCGTATGATTTTACGTGAGCTGTTAAAACTTGACCTTAACAGCAGGAAAGTTATTGATGCTGGAACAGGAACGGGTATTTTATCCATAATGTGTATTAAGAAGGGGGCCTCTGAAGTGTTTGCTTACGACATAGATGAGTGGAGCGTAGAAAATACAAAAGATAACTTGCTTTTGAACGGCATACACAATGAAGTTCGTGTAGTATTAGGTGATGCTACGGTTCTGGATAAAACTAACAACGCAGATCTGGTGATAGCTAACATTAACAGAAATATTCTCCTAAACGATTTACATTCTTTTTGCTCCAAATTGGGCAAAAAAGGTCTTTTATTAATCAGCGGATTTTATACAGAAGATTCACCAATACTGATAGAGGCTGCCAGTAAAGAGGGGCTTATATTAACAAAGAAGGACGTGGACGAGAACTGGTGCATGCTGCTGTTGGAGAAACAATAACAGGAGAAATCATTCAAAACGGATGCTCTTGGCTGGATGTATATTGGAAATAAGATAGCTGGGAACTATCAAAGCTAATATACATATTAGAAGCGTTGCAATATTAATAATAAAGAAATACCACCAATTCACACAAACAGGAACAGCATCCACGTAATAAACAGCAGAATCGAGATGAACCACCTGCCATTGTTTTTGGATAAAAATAAGAACGGCGGCTAAAAGATTTCCTATTATTAATCCTCTCAAAACAATAAACGAGCTGAAATACAAAAATATATGACGCATACTTGAATTATTTGCGCCAAGTGCTTTCATCACACCGATAAAAGTAGTTCGTTCAAGAATTATAATCAGCAAGCCGCTTATCATAGTAAATCCTGCCACACATACCATAAGGATCAAGATAACCCAGACATCCAAGTTAAGTAATTGAAGCCAGGCAAAGATTTGGGGATACATCTCAAGAATAGTCATACTGGTATAATATTCCCCATATGAATCCTGTGTTCTATTTATATTATTTATAATATATGTGTTAGCCTCGTTTAAACGACTAAAATCTGTAAGCTTTATTTCTGCGCCAGAAAACTGGTAGGGATCATAACCAAGTATCTTCTGAACAGTGGAAACATCAGTAAAGACAAGTTTATTGTCGAAATCTGTAAGATTGGTACAGTATATGGCAGAAACGGTAAACCTGCGTGCCTTAATATTATCCTCGAAAAAATAGGCATATACAGAAGAACCAAGACTGAGGTTCAGCTGCTTAGAAAGAGACTGCGAAATTATCAGTTTGTTTGTTGAAACAGTATCTTGGAAAGGGGTGATCTCACCATCTACCAGATGATTACGAAAGAAACTATAATCATAACGCGAACCGACCCCCTTAAATACTATGCCCCTAAATGCATCATCCGTTTTAAGCATTCCAGGTTTCAGGCAAAAGGGTGCTATGTATTTGGCACCAGGTATAGAATCCAACAAAAAGAATGTCTCCTCGTTAAATACTATAGGTTCATATTGTTCCGAACTCTGGCTGTCATAATTTAATATCTGAATATGAGAGCCAAAGCCTATAACCTTATTCCGAATTTCATCCTGGAAAGCAAGTACGATACTGGTACTAATTAACATTGTAGCCACTCCTATTGCAACGCCAAGTGTTGCAATACGAATGGCTGGTTTAGAGACACGTTTTACGTCATCAGTATGTTGGAACAGCCTACGGGCAACGTACCATGTAAACATATCTCTTAATTAAATGCTAATATTGACTATTTAAGTGTTGTGCCAGGATAAGCTTCAAGGGCTTTGCGCAAGACAAAAAGAGCACGTGTCAAATCTTCTTTCTTAAGAACATAGGCAAGTCTGACTTCGTCGCGTCCAGAACCTGGAGTTGTATAAAAGCCGGCCGCTGGGGCCATCATAATAGTCTCACCTTCGTAATTAAAATCGCTAAGACACCAAGCACAGAATTTTTCAGCATCGTCAACCGGCAGCCTGGCTACTGTATAGAAAGCTCCCATAGGAATTGGGCTATAAACACCAGGAATACGGTTCAGTCCGTCAATCAGACATTTCCTGCGTTCAACGTACTCATCATACACCTCACGACCATATTCCTCTGGTTCATCAAGGCTTGCTTCCGCTGCAATCTGACCAATCAATGGTGGACTAAGACGAGCCTGACAGAATTTCATGACAGCCTTCCTAACCTCAATATTCTTGGTAATGAGGGCTCCGATTCTGATTCCACATTCACTGTATCGTTTGCTAACAGAGTCAATTAAAACAACGTTGTTCTCAATGCCTTCGAGATGACAGGCACTGATATACGGACTTCCTGTGTAAATGAATTCACGATAAACTTCATCAGAAAACAGGTAAAGATCATATTTCTTTACAAGATCCCTGATTTGATTCATTTCGCGCCTTGTGTACAAATAACCAGTTGGATTATTTGGATTACAAATCAGAATAGCACGTGTCTTCTCATTGATAAGCTCTTCGAACTTTTCAACCTTGGGCAATGAGAATCCCTCTTCAATAGTGGTAGCAATTGTTCTAATTACAGCACCTGCAGATATGGCAAAAGCCATGTAGTTAGCATAAGCTGGTTCAGGGACAATAATTTCATCACCAGGGTTTAGACATGCCAAAAAAGAAAACAGAACCGCCTCTGAACCACCACTTGTAATAATAATATCATCAGCCGTGAGGTTAATGTTGTACTTTGCATAATAACCTACCAGTTTCTTGCGATAACTGAGGTAACCCTGACTGGGACTGTATTCAAGTATTTTACGATCAATATTATGAATTGCGTCAAGAGCAGCTTTAGGCGTAGGAAGATCAGGCTGTCCAATGTTAAGATGATAAACATGAACTCCACGTTCCTTTGCAGCGAAAGCCAATGGCGCAAGTTTGCGAATTGGCGATTCGGGCATTTCAAAGCCACGTACAGATATCTTTGGCATTCTACTAAACTAATTTCAGATTTAAAATGATTATTATTCTTTTACTTTCTTAAGTACACATGCTGTACGGGCAGGCAAATATAACTGAAGCCATCCTTTGTTATCGCGTGCCAATACATTATCATAATTGGTTAAGTGCGTTATCTTGTCATCATTAAATCCATTTCCACCATATGCCACATCATCAGTATTAAGCAAATATTCATACGAACCTTGCTTTACCATAAAACCATAGCCGCAATATGACCTTGTAGGACTGAAGTTGAAGAAGAATAGAAGCTCTCCTCTTTGGTAAGCAAATACCTGATCTCCATCATTATGCCAAATCTCCTGAACAGGTTGCTTCTCGAAATGCTTCTGTTTCTTGATTAACTTCAACATAGCTATATCAAAGTCATTCAGATAATGATAACAAAGTGACTTGTCGTCAACAAGATTCCATTGTCTGCGTGCATACTTATAACTCCAACCATTACCCTCTCTTGGGAAATCAATCCACTCTGGATGTCCGAATTCATTACCCATAAAGTTTAGATAACCTCCGTTTATAGTACTTGCTGTAAGCAGACGAATCATCTTATGTAAAGCTATTCCGCGTTCAACGGTGGACGTCTGATCCCCTTTCTTAAAGTGCCAATACATATCGGCATCAATAAGGCGGAAGATAATGGTTTTGTCACCTACAAGTGCCTGGTCATGACACTCAGCATACGAAATAGTCTTTTCATCTTTTCTGCGGTTTGTTAATTCCCACAGCATAGAACTTGGTTTCCAGTCCTCATCTTTTAACTCCTTTATGGTTTTAATCCAGAAATCAGGAATATTCATAGCCATACGGTAATCAAAACCATATCCGCCATCCTTTATTGGGGCTGCAATTCCTGGCATGCCACTAACCTCCTCTGCGATAGTTATTGCATGCTTGTTAACCTGATGAATAAGATCATTTGCCAAGGTCAGATAAGTAATTGCATTGCCATCCTGGTGTCCATTATAGTAGTCGGGATAACCGTTAAAACTTTCCCCAAGACCATGGCTGTAATATAACATGGAAGTAACACCATCAAAACGGAAACCATCAAAATGGAACTCTTCAAGCCAGTATTTGCAATTTGAAAGAAGGAAATGTATGACTTCATTTTTACCATAATCGAAACACAAACTGTCCCAGGCTGGGTGTTCATGAAGATCTCCTGAATAGAAATACTGGTAGGGGTCACCGGCAAAGTTTCCCAATCCCTCGTTCTCGTTCTTTACTGCATGACTATGAACAATATCCATAATGACTGCTATACCCTTGGCATGGGCAGCGTCAATTAAAGATTTCAATTCCTCGGGCGTTCCAAATCTACTGCTTGCTGCAAAGAAACTGCTTACATGATACCCGAAACTTCCATAATAGGGATGTTCCTGTATGGCCATAATCTGAATGCAATTGTAACCTAACTTGGCTACACGAGGCAAAACATTATCACGAAACTCGGTATATGTTCCTACCCTCTCTGCATCTTGTCCCATTCCTATGTGACACTCATAAATCAACAGAGGATCAGTATCGGGCTTAAACTTGGGATGAGCCCACACGTACTTTTCTTCTGGGTCCCAAACCTGAGCACTAAATAGGTGTGTCTCCGGGTCTTGGACAACTCTGTTAGCCCATGCTGGTATACGCTCTCCACAACCGCCTTCCCAATGAATAATTAACTTGAAGTGTGTTCCGTGGCGAAAATTCTTGTTCTTAATCTTTAACTCCCAATTTCCTGTACCTTTCAACCGTTTCATGGCATATTTGGCACTTTCCTTCCAATCATTGAAATCACCAACAACAAAAATATCGATTGCATTGGGAGCCCACTCTCTAAGAACCCAAGTATCATCTATTTTATGAAGACCAAAGTAAAGATAACCTGAGGCAAAATCATTTAAAGAACCTTTTTCGCCTACTAATTGTACCTTTTTATCAAGATATGCCTGATATCTGCCATTTATCGCCTCTGTAAATGGTTCAAGGTAAACGTCACTTTTTATTAACTTTAGTTGATGTTGTGTAACTCCAGCAGATACCTTAGCTTTTTTCCCTGTTGATGTTACAGTTTTCTTGGTGGTAGCTTTAGTGCGAGCCATAATATAATGTTTTATAATTTACACTGATATAGTTGTATGGTTATATTTAATTTTCTTCTGACGTGATTTTAGGAATATCATTAAGATAGGTTACTCTTTTTGTTATTGCACCGCTCTTATCTTTTTCTATGAATTCTCCATTTCGTTTATCCAGATGATATTCACCCTCAGACCTTACTCCGTCGGCATCTTCCTGAATACCATATCCTTCCTTCAGTCCCTTCTGGAATTTACCTTTAAATTTTACTCCGTTAGCTTGGCGTAATATGCCATTACCATCCATCATGCCATTTGCCCAATTACCATCGTATATATCTCCGTTTGCCCACGTGTACTTACCTGCACCATGAGGTTTGTTGGCCTTCCAGTTACCTACATACGTAGCACCGGAATTCCATGTAAAGGTGCCGTAGCCTGTTTGTTCTCCATTTAAGAAATGACCAACATATTTGTCACCATTTGGAAAAATGAATATGCCTTCCCCTGTTCTTTCGCCATGAGAATACTGCCCTTCATACTTTGACCCATCGGCGAATGTATATATTCCCTTGCCGTGTTGTTTGTCATTTTGCCATTCGCCTGTGTATGTATCTCCGGAAGAGTAAGTAAATGTTCCTCTCCCGTTTTTCTTGTTTTCCTTCCAGTTGCCTTCGTATTTATTTCCATCGTTCCAATCAAACACTCCATACCCATCCTTCATATCAGCTTTCCACTGACCATTGTATGTTGCACCATTGGAATAAGTATAAATGCCTTTCCCTTCTCTTTTATCTTGAATCCAGTCTCCTGAGTAAACATCCCCATTATAGTAGTACATAGTACCTTCACCCTGCTGGAAATCACGAAACCAAAGTCCCTCGTATTTATTGTTGTTTGAAAAATAATAGGTACCTAAACCATGCTGTTGGTCTTGGAACCACTCTCCATCATACTTTTCTCCATCAGCAAACTGATATACCCCGTGACCTTCTCTTTTCCCTTTCACATAATTACCTGTATGGACATCACCATTAGGGAAAGTTGTTGTACCCTTTCCATAAGGTTTTCCTTTCATCATCTCGCCCTGATACTCACCACCTGCAGAGAAGGTATAATTCCCAATTTTTATTTGCTGAGAATAAATATGAGAAAACAATAATGTAAAAATTGTTAGTATATATAGTCTTTTCGAACCCATCCTAAATTTATTTTGTGACAAATTTACATATAAGATATGATATGACAAAATCTGTAAATAAACTTTAAGTGTTTTTAAATAAAATGCCTCATTAATGAACGATTAATATAAAAACATTTTGTAAAACATTATCAGTTTGTTAAATCGTCTAGCATAACCTCATCTATTTCCTCGCCATCCTCAAACTCATCATCATAAGAAGCACAAGGATTAAAATTACCTGGTACACTGAAGTTTTCTGCAGATGAATAATGCAAGCTACTGTCAGCATATATTTTTTGCAGGAAATAAGCTGCAATAGGTAATGCTGCACTCGCGCCCTGACCCACAGCCATTGATGCAAAGTGAATATCCCTCTCTTCTCCACCAACCCAAGCACCGAAAGTCAACGAAGGTGTATATCCTACAAACCAACCGTCGGAGTTGTCATTCGTCGTACCCGTTTTACCGCCCATAGGTGCATGTATTTTATAGCGTCCACGCATTCTGCCACCCGTTCCGCCATCCATTACACCACGCATCAGTGTTATCATCTTATAAGAAGATTCCTCAGAAATGACCTCATGAACACGAGGAAGAAATTCCGCAATAATATTACCTTCAGCATCTTCAATTCTGGAGATGTACATTGGTATTCTCCTGACTCCTTTCATTGGAAATGCAGAATACGCACCTACCATTTCAGAAACAGAAATATCACAAGGTCCTAAACAAAGAGACATTGAGGGTACAACATCTTTGTTAAGGATTCCATATTCATGAATAAGTCGTACAAGTGCTGAAGGAGACATCTGGTTCATTAACCAAGCCGAAATCCAGTTGTTACTGGTTGCCAACCCCCATTTAAGTGTAACCATCTCACCATATCTTGCCCGACTTCCGTTTCTTGGAGTCCATGTCTTATTGCCAACCTGATATGTTTGCTGAATGTTAGGAGCTTCATCACAGGGACTCCAACCGTTTTCCATCGCAAGTGAATATAAATACGGTTTTATAGTTGAGCCCACTTGTCTTCTACCCTGGGTGCACATGTCATATTGGAAATGCGAGAAGTCCGTTCCTCCAACATAAGCTTTTACTGAACCGGTTTCATTGTCCATAACCATAAAACCTGTTCTCAGGAATCTCTTGTAGTATTTAATGCTATCCGATGGTGTCATAACAGTATCAATTTCCCCAAGAGGAGAATATACCGTCATTTCTGTTGGTGTATTGAAAGCATCTTCAATTTCAGATTCAGAATAACCATCAGATTTCATCTGAATATATCTGGCACACTGATGTTTGGCACGTTGGAATTTTTTCACCACTTCATCTGCACTTAAGACACTGGCATAAGGTGCATTTTTATTTGACTTTAATTCTTTGTCAAAAAGCGGCTGAAGTTCTTCGACAACATGTTTATGAACAGCCTCCTCTGCGTATCGTTGCATCCTGCTGTCTATTGTTGTATAAACTTTCAGTCCGTCGGTATATATATTATAAGGTGTACCGTCTCGTTTAGTATTTTTGTTGCACCAGCCAAATACAGGATCTGTTTCCCATGCCAGAGAATCTTCATAATACTTTTGATTCTGCCAACTTGCATAATCACTTCTGGAAGGTTTTTTTGCCATCAATATCTGTCTGAGGTAATCACGCAAGTAGGCTGCAGTACCTTCTTTATGATCAACTCGATGGAAATTCAATAGCAATGGCTCAAGTTTTAACCGGCTGGCCTCATCGGATGTAAGATAGCCTACCTTTTCCATTTGAGAAAGAACAACATTCCTGCGTTGCTCACATCTTTCTGGATTTCTAACCGGGTTAAAATAACTTGGATTCTTACACATTCCTATTAGTGTTGCACTTTCAGTAATGGTTAAGTCCTTTGGATCTTTACCAAAATATGTTTTTGCTGCAGTCTTAATACCGACCGCGTTATGTAAGAAGTCAAAATGGTTAAGATACATCGTAAGAATTTCTTCCTTCGTATAATATCTTTCCAGTTTTAAAGCAATAACCCATTCGATGGGTTTCTGAAGCATTCTCTCCTTAACGTTTTCAGCTTTTTCAGAATATAACTGTTTGGCAAGCTGTTGTGTTATCGTACTTCCACCTCCTGCACTTTTCTGCATGAACAACCCACGTTTGACAATAGCTCTAAAGAGTGCCTTTATGTCTATACCGCTATGTTCATAAAAACGCTCATCTTCCGTAGCTATAAGCGCTTGGATTACTGAGGGAGAAATATCGTCATAGCCAACAAATATCCTATTTGCCCTACTATAACTCCATGTGCCTATTAATTTACCATCAGATGATACTACCTGTGATGCAAACTTATTAACTGGATTCTCCAATTCCTCGATTTCCGGCATATAACCAATATAGCCAGTAAATATACAATAAAAGATGCCTCCGAGGGCAAGAACCAGCAATATATATATAATCCACAAATACTGAAAGAATCGTTTCCTCATAATAGCGAATATTTGGCGGCAAAGTTACAACAATTATTTGATTAAATCCCCAAATTGGAACAAAATAACACACATTATTTATCTACTATGGCATGTATTTGTTTGTAACAAAAAAAATGTATAATTTTGAAACCCGAAAATAAACATATAACATTTCTCGGATAAATATGGAAACAAGAAGTCTCGTAACTATTGCCAAACATACCAAAGAGAAACTTCAGTATCTCATTGAAATGGCTCAGGAGTTTGAAATGCATCCCAACAGGAAAATCTTGGATGGGAAAATAGTCGCCACATTGTTTTTTGAACCCAGTACTCGAACCAGATTGAGTTTTGAGACAGCGGCAAATCGTTTAGGGGCTAAAGTTATAGGATTTGCAGACCCAAAGTCACAAGCGGCACAAAGGGCGAAACCTTAAAAGATACCATTATGATGGTTTCGAACTACGCAGATATAATAGTCATGAGACATTATCTGGAAGGAGCAGCCCAATACGCAAGTGAGGTATCTCCTGTCCCCATAGTTAATGCCGGTGATGGTGCCAATCAGCATCCTAGTCAGACTATGCTTGATCTTTACTCTATATATAAAACGCAAGGTACACTTGAAGATCTGAACATTTATTTGGTAGGTGACTTGAAATATGGACGTACCGTTCACAGCATAATTACTGCTATGCGTCATTTTAATCCTACTTTTCACTTCATAGCACCTGATGAGTTGGCTATGCCCGATTATTATAAAATGTATTGTAAAAAATACAACATCAAATTCTTTGAACATCAGGATTTCGACTCTCACACAATTGCTGATGCCGACATTCTTTACATGACCAGAGTACAACGTGAACGTTTTACTGATTTGGAAGAATATGAAAGAGTGAAGGACCGTTATCTGCTGAAGAAAGATATGCTTTTCCGTGCTCGCGCAAACATGAAAATCCTACATCCGTTACCTCGTGTCAATGAAATTGAATACAGTATAGACAATACGCCATATGCATATTACTTCCAACAGGCACGTAACGGATTGTATGCCAGACAAGCATTAATCTGCGATGCTTTAGGAATAACATTAGATGACATTAAAAACGACAAAACAATTATCTCATGAAACGTCAGGAATTACAAGTTGCAGCACTTGAAAATGGTACTGTAATAGATCACATACCATCATCAAAGATATTTGAAGTCATCAACCTGCTTCATCTTGAGAAAGTTAGTACTTCTGTTACTATCGGCATTAATCTCAAAAGCAAGAAGATGGGACATAAAAGCATTCTTAAGATAGCCGACAGGTTCTTCACAGACGAAGAGCTGAACCAGCTCTCTGTAGTAACGCCAAATGTATCTTTGGCAATCATTCGTGACTTTGAAGTGGTTGAGAAAAAACAAGTTAAGATGCCAGACGAACTTGTCGGCATCATTAAGTGCGACAACCACAAATGTATTACCAATAACGAACCCATGCAAACACATTTTCATGTATTAGACAAAGAGAAGGGAATTCTGCAATGCCGTTATTGCAATAGAGAAGTTACACTGAATGATGTAAAATTAATCTAAGATAGAAGATTTATTATAAACTCAGGTATTTTCATTTATGGAAAAAGACACGACTATCTTCTCACTAATTGAGAAAGAACATCAGCGTCAGATGCGTGGCATAGAGCTTATTGCATCAGAGAATTTTGTTAGTGATCAGGTAATGGCAGCCATGGGTTCATGTCTGACAAACAAGTACGCAGAGGGCTATCCTGGAAAGCGTTATTACGGAGGATGTCAGGTTGTTGATGAAGTTGAACAACTTGCCATAGACCGTGTAAAGGAGCTCTTTGGAGCAGAATATGCAAATGTTCAGCCCCATTCAGGTGCTCAGGCAAATGCTGCTGTATTTTTAGCTTGCCTGAATCCCGGTGACACTTTCATGGGACTTAATCTGGATCATGGTGGTCATTTAAGTCATGGTTCTTTAGTTAATACCAGCGGTATCATTTACAAGCCTATTGGTTATAACCTTAATAAAGAAACAGGTAGGGTAGATTACGATGAAATGGAGCGCCTCGCTCTAGAACACAAACCTAAAATGATTATAGGTGGCGGTTCAGCCTATAGTCGTGAATGGGAGTACGCCCGTATGCGTAAGATTGCTGACGCTGTCGGTGCCATCCTTATGATAGATATGGCTCACCCCGCAGGACTTATCGCAGCCGGATTACTTGATAACCCCGTAAAGTATGCTCACATTGTAACCAGTACAACGCACAAGACCTTGCGTGGTCCTCGTGGTGGTATTATTTTGATGGGTAAGGATTTTGAGAATCCATGGGGAAAGAAGACACCTAAGGGAGAAATCAAGATGATGTCTGCCTTGATTAACAGTGCTGTATTCCCAGGTATTCAAGGTGGTCCACTCGAGCATGTTATTGCTGCCAAGGCAGTTGCCTTCAGCGAGGCGTTATCTCCCGCATTCAAAGAGTGGGCTGTCCAGGTTAAGAAGAATGCAGCCGTTCTTGCAGATGAGTTAATAAAGCGTGGTTTCAACATCGTCTCAGGTGGAACAGACAATCATTCTATGCTGGTTGACCTAAGGAACAAATATCCTGATTTGACTGGTAAGGTTGCAGAAAAGGCTCTTGTTGCAGCAGATATTACCGTCAACAAGAATATGATTCCGTTTGATACACGCAGTGCTTTCCAGACAAGTGGTATCCGCCTTGGAACACCAGCTATAACAACACGTGGTGCTAAAGAAGATCTTATGGTGAAGATTGCAGACTTTATTGAGACTGTTCTTAATTCACCTGAAGATGAGAATGTAATTGCTCAAGTACGCAGTGAGGTTAATGCCATCATGGCAGATTATCCTCTCTTTGCATATTAAATATTAATTGGAGCGGAGGAGTTTGTCAATTTCTTCAAACTCCTTCCCTCTATTCAGGAACAAATAGATACGATATAAGTGTCTTCCCCATCTTTCCTTATTTTCAGGCTCTAACTTCCTTACCATCTCCATGCAAGGCTGAGCTTTTCTGTACAAACTTTCTATTGCCTTTTTGTCCTCCAAACATCTGGGGTCTGTAATATCCGTACAGGCACCATCCTGAAGAATTAAAGCAAGGTTCAGGAATGAAATACCTTTATTATAATAAGCATCTGTAAAGGTACTGTCACGGCGTATTGTGCTGTCAGAATACTCTATGGACTTTTCGTAATCGTTCTCAGCAAGTTTAATCTTTGATTTAGAATACCAGTATAACGGCTCTTTTGGATCCAGGGTTATTAAAGAATCTGCTAATGCTATGCCTTCTTTAAACAATCGCTTCTCACAATAAATATCAGTTAAGTTAACGAAGAAATAATCATGGTCAGGGTACTTGCGAACACCCTTCAAAAGATCTTCCTCGTAGGCTTTTTCATCATTAAGTGCTTGATGAGAACGGCACTTGTATTCCTGAAGAACGGCACCATCACTTTCTCCTACTACATCAAAGGCTTTATCGATATATTTCAGCGTATTTGTATACTGACCTAATTTATAGCTGGAGAAGGTGGCCCAGTAGGCAACCTTAGAAAGCATATCATCCGAAGGTTGCGTATAGGACGAATAAGTATCAAAGAAGTTGTATGCCGTTGCAAAATCATTCTTTGCAAGATAGAATTTTCCGCCATTCAATATGTTGGCAAGGTGTTTTGAGCGTAAGTTGTTTGTTCTCGATTTGTACTTTAGCTTAATGATACCATTTGGCAATGGGATGGCATCTACACTGTCGCATTTGTACAAATTTCCAAACATATTAAGTAATGTATTAAATAGTACCGCAGTATCAGTGGCTTGTTTAAGATAGGCCTTCATGTTCTGAACGCTATTGGAAGATTCATCCAAAAGGGCACAAGTATAATAGATATTTGCCTTTTCCTTAACAGATAATTTGTCTCTATTTAATGCGCCAAGGAGATTATTCTTGGCATTGTCTTGACCACTTGAATTCTTAATTGCCAGATTTGCAGCTTTATATAATGTTCCCATCTTAACCTCTTTGGGAGCATCTTTTTTCTTAGTTGAAGAATAAACAGGCACTTCTAAGAAACCAAGAAAAACAAATAGTAGGATAAAGTTCTTTATCTTAAACATGCTAATCTGAATAATATTTTGCTCACTTTTAACAAATAATGTTGAGAGTAAGTGTGGTAAAACGCTTACTCCCAACATATAATACTTTTCACCTATTACTTGAAATTAATCACCAATCAGTTTCGACATTTCAGAAGCCTTAGCAGCATTTCCTGTTACGGTATAGCACTGCTTTAACTCATAAGCCCATTTGTCCGGTTCGTCTGGAGTACATTCACGGGCTTTTTCAAAGAAAGGAATTGCATCAGCGAAGAGTTTCTTTGTCTTCTCGAGTGTTTCCTTTGCCTTTTGCTGATTCTTTATAGAGCTGATGGTGTTGTTCAGCTCCAAGGCTTCGCGATACCTGCAAAGACCACACTGATACCAGGAGTCATAAGAGTCACTCTTTATCTCAGTACACTTCTTATACAGGGCTAAAGCTTCTTCATACTTGTTATTAGAGAACATCACATAAGCTTTACCGTAGTTAGCAATGTACAAGTTCGGGTCAACGGCCAAAACCGCATCAGCATAATCAACCATCTTGTCTTTACCCTGTTTCTGATAGTATGCCAGCAACATTTGAACGTAATCGGAATTCTTAGCCGGTTCTTTAATGGTTTCTTCACGTACATAATTAGCCCATGCTGCAGTATCTCCCTTTTCCAAATAAGAAAGAATCTTTATTTGTTTTGTTCCCTGGGCACCGTCAGCAAACTCCATAGCCTTGTCATAATACTTATCCATAACATCATACATCTTGGCATCATGAGCAGTATGGAAAGCATAATAGGCAATCTGAGCTTCGCCGATAGGCAGTTTTACCTGATCTGCAACCTCTGGATAGGTCTTTGTATAATTCATAGACTGCTCGTATGCCTTCAAAGCCAAATCTGGCTTGTGTGAAGAAGCAAGGAACTGAGCTGCATAGATGTAATATACACCACAGCTGGCCAAATTCAGTTTCTTTGCTTTAAGATAAGCTTCGTTGCCACCTTCTCCCTTTACAACCTTTGTGTACTTCAGCTCGTTGTGAATACCATCGGTCAAGTTCTGAAGATTGTTGTAGAAAAGCAATGTGTCAAGAGGGTTCTGGCTTGATGCATAGCCGATAAGAACGTTATTAATAGGCTGAGCAAAGTCTGCAATCATCTTATATGTCTCGCCTAATTTCTTCTCCTCAACAGCTTTGGTATTCAAAGCTTTCTGAACGAGTTCTATACCCTTACCACACTTCTCCAGGATTTCTGGATCACCTGCACTCTTATCACTAATCTTTGGCTCAATATAATCCTTTATCTTCTGAGCCTCACTCAGAAAAGTCTTAGCCTCCTTCTTTGCTTCTTTCAGAGCAGCTTTCTCTTCAGGAGTCTGAGCCATAATATTGCCAACACTTATAAGTAAGGCAAGTGAAATAATAATCTTTTTCATAATGAAAGTATTGTTAAAAGGTTGATTATTCGTTTACTGTTCATTTGTTGGATTCTCTTGTTCTGTCTCTTCGGAAGTCTCTGTTGCAGCCTCTTCCTCTTCTTCGTCAGCGCGAGGTACAACACTGAGGTGACTGATAACGTCATTACGCTTCTTCAGTTCAATAACCTTAACACCCTGTGTTACACGACTCTTTGTTGTCTTGATGTCATCAGCATGTAAGCGGATGGTTGTACCGCTCTTGTTGATAATCATCAGGTCGTCCTCATCCTTAACTACCAGAATGGCTACCAGATAACCCGTCTTCTCTGTGATGGCAATGGTCTTAACACCCTTACAGTGGCGACTAGTCTTGCGGTATTCCTCCACATCGGTTCTCTTACCGAAGCCGTTCTCGCTCAGTACCATGATGCTCTCGTTCTCCACATCATTTATTACACACATGCCCACAACACCGTCTCTGGGATCGTCATCCAGTACAATGCTTCTCACACCAGTACTTACACGTCCCATAGGACGAACGTCCGATTCGTTGAATCTAACGGCACGACCGCCAGCGTTGGCTACGATGATTTCGTTGTGTCCGTTTGTCAATTCTACAGAAACTACGCTGTCGTCCTCCAGGATGTTGATAGCATTCACACCGTTAGCACGAACACGGCTGTACTCTGTCAGACAGGTCTTCTTAACGAAGCCGTTCTTGGTCGCAAACATCACATAGTGAGTCTTGCAGAATTCGGGATCGTTCAGCTTGCGGATACACAGACAGTTGGTTACGCTGTCACCAGCATCTATGTTCAGCATATTCTGGATAGCACGACCCTTGTTGTTCTTGCTGCCTTCAGGAATATCATAAACCTTCAACCAGTAGCAACGACCACGTTCTGTGAAGAACATCATGGTGTTATGCATGGTGGCAGGATAAATCTTCTCTACAAAGTCGTTATCGCGGGTAGCTGTAGCTTTCACACCTATTCCGCCACGATTCTGAGCCTTGAACTCTGCCAGAGGAATACGCTTTACATATCCAAGATGAGAGATGGTTACGATAACCTCATCGTCAGCATAGAAGTCCTCTGCATTGAACTCTTCCGCGCTGGGGAGAATCTCTGTACGACGCTCATCGCCGAACTGATCCTTAATCTCGATAAGTTCGTCCTTCATCACCTTGCGGCAAAGCTCGTCATCTGTAAGAATCTGGTTATAATACTTAATCTTCTCCATCAGTTCGTCGAATTCTGCATGCAGTTTTTCCTGGTTCAGACCTGTAAGCTGAGCCAGACGCATATCTACGATAGCCTTCGACTGCAGTTCGTCAAGAGAGAAACGGGCTTCCAGGGCACGCTGTGCATCAACAGGTGTCTTACTCTTCTTGATTATCTGTACAACCTCATCGATATTATCGCTGGCAATGATGAGGCCCTTCAGAATGTGGGCACGCTCTTCTGCCTTGCGCAGGTCGTATTTGGTTCTGCGGATCGTAACCTCGTGACGATGCTTTACGAAGTTGCTGATGAAGTCCTTAAGTGTAAGCAGCTGAGGACGCCCCTTAACCAAAGCAATGCTGTTAACAGGGAAGCTTGTCTGCAGGGGAGTCATCTTAAACAGTTTGTTCAGCACAACACGTGTGTTGGCATCGCGCTTTACATCTACAACAATACGCATACCTTCTCGGTCGCTCTCATCGTTTACGTTGCTGATTCCATCCAGTTTCTTGTCAGAAACCAGTTGGGCAATATACTCAATAAGCTGTTGCTTGTTTACACCGTATGGAATCTCTGTAATGATAATCTTATCGTGTGTATCACCGCTTTCGATATCAGCCTTGGCACGCATAATAACACGTCCCCGACCGGTTTCATAAGCATCCTTGATACCCTGAAGTCCCATAATATAAGCTCCTGTAGGGAAGTCAGGACCCTTTACATACTGCATCAGTGCTTCTACGTCCATATCCTCGTTGTCGATGTATGCAACGCAGGCATCAATTACTTCGCTGAGGTTATGTGTAGGAATATTAGTTGCCATACCAACAGCAATACCTGTTGCACCGTTTACCAGCAAGTTAGGAATCTTGGTGGGCATAACAGTGGGTTCGGGCAAGGTATCGTCGAAGTTCATGGTCATATCAACGGTCTCCTTGTCCAGGTCGTCCATCATAGCTTCACCCATCAGGCTTAAACGTGCCTCGGTATAACGCATGGCTGCAGGGCTGTCACCGTCAATAGAACCAAAGTTACCCTGACCGTCAACCAGCGTGTAGCGCATTGCCCATTCCTGGGCCATACGTACTAATGCACCGTACACCGAGCTGTCTCCGTGGGGATGGTACTTACCCAATACCTCACCAACGATACGTGCGCTTTTCTTATAAGGTTTACTGTGAACATTACCCAGTTCCTTCATTCCGAAGAGGATACGACGATGAACTGGCTTGAATCCGTCTCTCACATCGGGCAAGGCACGAGCTACAATCACACTCATGGAGTAGTCAATGTAGCTTTTTCGCATTTCCTGCTCGATGTCGACTCGAATAATTCTTTCTTTATCTTCCATCTATATTTTTGTTTTATTCAATTTCTTCACCTTAATATTATATATAAGTATTCCCAAAATTGCTACAAAGATACAACAAAATCTTGAATTACACAAATACAACAACAAAATTAATGTTAAGGCGCGAAGTAAATCAATTTGCATTTCTTAAAATCAGTTAAAGGCCTACGTTGTCGGCAACAACGCACTCTCCCAAATGGCGTCATAAACAAAAAAAAAGAGGCACCTCTAAGGAAAGAAGTGCCTCTTGCTATGTTATCTTGTAACCCTTTGGAGATTAGATCTCTGAGAAGTACTTGATAGTACGAACCATCTGAGAAGTGTAGCTGTTCTCGTTGTCATACCAAGAAACAACCTGTACCTGATATGTATCGTCGTCGATCTTGCTAACCATTGTCTGAGTAGCATCGAACAGAGAACCGAACTTCATACCGATGATATCGCTTGATACGATCTCGTCCTCGGTATAACCGTAAGACTCGGTCTGAGCAGCCTTCATAGCAGCGTTGATGCCTTCCTTAGTAACATCCTTACCCTTAACTACAGCAACCAGGATAGTGGTAGAACCTGTAGGAGTGGGAACGCGCTGTGCA
>JAFXZY010000002.1 GCA_017541025.1 Bacteroidaceae bacterium
ATATTTTCTACATATGGCTCCTTTTGACATGTCACTGGTCAGATACTCGCGGAGTATCGCCAAACTTTCTTCATTCGATTTCTTTACATTCATACTCATAAGTTGAACTCAATTTTTGTCAACTTATTCAGTACAATACAATATCTACAATAGGCATGCCTGTTGTGCAAGCATCGGGAACTTCAGGTGCTATTGCACGGAAAGAACGTGAGGGGGACGATGGCACAGAGTTAGTTTCGGAGACACTATCGAGCGGTGTGTTGGAGAGTCATCCTTCATTTGGTGAGGTAATGATGCATACATCGCATGGTTCACACACGTCGCATGGTTCACATAGTTCACATAGTTCTCATACATCTTCTTCACACACATCGCACAGTTCCTCTAGTTCTGGCGGTGGTTCTGGTGGAAGTGGAAATGGCACAAAGATAGCAGCAGCATCTTTGGGGGCTCTTGCTGGCGGAGCGGCATTGACATACCTTATACATTATATTATAAAGACTCATAAGAAGCACGTGGCCTCACGTAAGACTGAGATAAATCGGCCTTATGCTTACGCCAGCAGAGACCTTTCGGAGGGCATATTTGGCAATGATGTTGACATCATGACGGTTTTACTTGTCCAGAATGAAGTGTTGGGAAATAGGTCATTCTCTCGAAAATGGTCACACTTCAAATACAACAGTAAGGTAACGCGTTCTGTAAAACGGATGCAAGCTCGCATGGGACGAAAGCGAACAGGCAAGGCTTCTACGTCCTTTCTCATAAACCTTCAACAGTGGAAAGATACTAGAAGTAAATTGATTAATACTGCTTCAAAAGATTCATTGGATATTACGGAAGACCGTAATGCACTTTTGGCTGTAGCAATTCTACTAGTTGAGAAAGGATATTTGAAGAGTTATGATGCCGATGAAATCATGAATGATAATGAGAAGTCTAAGATAGTTGAAGCTTATTATGCTTTCCTCCGTCGCAATCAATTGCCAAAAACAACATTTATTGATGAACAAAAGCTGAGAATGTTAAACTCTTTGCCCAATAAGCAGAAATGAAAACTTTTACAGTAGAGTCAGACCATAGAGTCATCGTTGAGATAGATTCTGGTATCTATTCCAAAGATGTTGTTGCCAAAGTGGTGTATTGGCTTAGTCGCGACTTTACCATTATGCAGAGTTTAGAGAGTAGTGTTTGGACACTCTCTCTTGAAAGTCACGATATGGTGAATTGGGATGATGTCAAGGAGCGTTTGTCACAATTACTGACTGATTATCAAATGCGAGAGGTGATAACAGCAGAGACAAAGGACATCAAGAATATCCTTTATATCAAGGCTTTTGCTAATGTTGAGGAGTTGCTGTCAAATGAGGAAGTATAAGCTCTTACCTTTCAAGTTCACAAGGTTCAAGAACAAGGAACTGTTGGTGAGCGAAGTGGGTGATTTCGTGCTGACTCCAAATGGTACGGTCAAAAGGATCATTGACGGCAGTATTAATCCCAAATCAGAACTCTATAAAGACTTGTTGGGAAAAAACATCATCTGCATAGATTACAATCCATTGCTTCAAGATATTTTGGCGACCCGTCTACGAACTAAGAAATCGTTTCTCAATGGTACAGCCCTTCATATCTTTATACTTACGTTGCGTTGCAACCAAAAATGCATATATTGCCAAGCTTCAAGCCAGGACGAAGGTGTAAGCACGAAATCTATCAGTAAGGAATCACTTTGCCACGCAATCGATTTGATGCTTCAATCCCCCAATCCTTGCGTAACGATGGAATTTCAAGGTGGAGAATCGTCATTGGTGCCAGAATTGGTGGAATATGCGATTATGGAAACAGAAAAACGTAATGCAACGCTTGGCAAGGACGTCAAATATGTGCTTTGCACGAATCTAATAAGCCTAAATCCAAAGCTGTTAGATTTGTGCAAGCAGTACCACGTATTCGTATCCACTTCTCTTGACGGGCCAGAGTTCATACATGACCATAACCGGGGAGTGAAGGGTAGTTATCAATGCTTTAAACAGAATCTGGCAATTGTTCGTGAAGAGTTGGGGCAAGGTCGAGTTTCCCCTTTGATGACAACGTCTGAATTTTCATTGGACTATCCAAGAGAAATAGTTGATTCGTATCTTGAACTTGGATTTCGAAATATGTTCCTTCGTCCGTTGAATCCTTACGGCAGAGCTAAAGACAATGAAAACTGGGATTTATACTATGACCACTTCATCAAATTCTATAAGGAGGCTTTGGGATATATTCTGAAACTCAATCGAGAAGGAAATTATTTCAGAGAGGATTTTACAGCGATGCTAATGAAGAAGATACTCACGCCATTTCCTATTGGTTTTGTTGATCTTCAGTCACCGGCTGGTATCATCAACAGTGTTATAGTTTATGGTTATGATGGATATGTCTATTGTTCAGACGAATCCCGTATGATGGCAGAGGCAGGGGATTACACTTTTCGACTTGGGCGTGTTGAAAGCACATACCAAGAGTTATTCTGTGGCAAGAAAGCGCGTCAACTGTCAGAAGTTTGGGCAACAGAGTATATTGCTGGTTGCTCTGACTGTGCATACTTTCAATATTGTGGAGCAGATCCTGTTCGCAACTATTCCACGCAGGGAGACTGGTATGGTCATAGGCCAACAAGCCTATTTTGCCGTTTCCATAAAGAAGTATTTGATTACTTGTTTACGATGATTGATGAACACGGCAATGATGTTTTGCCAATATTTCTATCTTGGGCCTATGACAGATAAATTCCAAAAAGGAGATAACGATAACACATTGTTCATCACCTCTGCATGTACTAATCGTTGCATCATGTGCTGTCAGCCGCCTACAGACGTAGATGACTCTGATAGGTTGTTGGAACGAAATCTCCGATTGATAGAAACTGCTAATACTGACACAGATTATGTCTGTATAACAGGGGGTGAACCTACACTTATTGAAGAAAAGCTATTCTTATACATACAAGCGATAAGAAAGAGAATGCCTGATGCAACTATTCATCTGTTGACCAATGGACGGCGATTTGCTGACAATGATTATACAATTCATTTTGCAAAGATGGCAGATAGTCATTTCGTCCTTGGCATACCTCTTCATTCGGATAATCCCATTGACCATGAAAGAATAGCTGGAGCAAAAGGTTCATTTTTCGAGACAATGAAAGGGCTTCACAATTTGGGCATACTTGGCTATGAGATTGAACTGCGTGTGATAATAATGAAAGATAACTATAAGAGGCTTCCACAGATAGCTGAGTACATAACATTGAATCTTCCGTTTGTCTCTCAGGTGTCGTTTATGGGTTTGGAGGTTACTGGCTGTGCTGATAGAAACTATCATCGTGTATGGGTTGAACCAATTGAGTTTGACCCATATCTAACGGATGCTATTCGTTATTTAGAATGCTGTAACTTCTCTGCAAAGGTATTCAACATTCCGCATTGCCTTCTTTCTGTTATTCTTTGGCCCTATGCCTGTAGGTCTATTTCTACATGGAAGAAAACAAATCTGCTACAATGTAAGAATTGCAGTCAGTTGATGAATTGCTGTGGCGTTTTTTGTACATCGAAAAAATACAGTTCCTTTATTCATGCAATATGATCTTCCCATTATTATTCATGTATTCAGGCTCCAAACTATTTGCAACTTTTTTGTGATAATTATCCAACTTAATTCCGAGGAAAAAGTAGCTTAAATAAAAATTTTTCTAAGTTGTTTATTCCTCCTCCTGAATAAACCCTATTTGACGTCTGGGCTTTGAGCGTACGGGACAGATTTTTACTAAAAATGCATATACAACTGTATTTTTCTCTAGAAAAGTTTGTTCTTTTTAAGAAAACTCCATACCTTTGCAGTGTTAGTTCCAGCCGAGCCTCTTTACAATGCTTAAATAGGCTGGGCTTTTTTTATGTTATAGGATATGGCAAAAGTTCATTTTAATAAGACATACAAAAATCCAGATGAGTTAGTAAGGCTATTACAGTCTCGAGGTCTAAACATCATGGACAAAAATAGAGCAGAGCGTTACATAGAAAGCATAGGTTATTATCGTTTGTCTGCATATATGTATCCGCTTCTTGAGATACCCAAAAGCAATCATCTGTTCAAAAATGGAACAGCATTTGACAAAGTGATTATGCTTTATCGTTTCGATAAAAAACTGCGTATCTTGTTGTTTAATGAAATTGAGAAAATTGAAGTTGCTGTGCGAGAGGCTGTTATGAATTTGACCGCAGAAAGAACGGGAGATATGTTTTGGTTAACAAATCCCGTTCATTTTCACGACCAAACTATTTACGGCAATAGCATGAACTTGTTAAAGAAAGAATATGATCGTTCAACCGAGGATTTCATAGAACATTTTAAACAAACCTACACAGAGCAATTCCCACCAGCATGGATTCTTGGTGAACTTTTGCCGATGGGTAGTGTCAATATATATTATCGTAATCTTAAGGACAAGACATTGAAAAAACATATTGCAAAACGCTTTTATTTGCATGCGCCAGTATTTGAGTCTTGGCTTTCTGTACTTACCCTAACAAGAAATGCTTGTTGTCACCATTCTCGGGTATGGAATAAAGTTAATAAGATTATCCCTAACGACATGAGGGGGATGACGCGTCCTTGGATAACGCTTCCATCAGATAAGCGTAAGATATACTACAACATCTGCATTATCAAATATTTTTTGGATGTTATTTCTCCCAATAACGATTTGCTTGCTAAATTGCGGTGGCTTTTTGTGGACTTTCCAGAGATTGACCTCAATGCTCTTGGCTTTCCTAAGGGGTGGGAGATGGAGCCACTTTGGAGTTGATATTTATTTATGATGGTTTTCTAACTTAATTTCGAGCAAGAAATAGCTTAAATAAAAAATTTTTTAAGTTGATTTTTCTCCTCCTAAATAAGATGATGTAAGATGTAAGAGGGAAGAAGTAAGATGTTTTTGGTGTGACCTATCTGACCTTTGCTTTATTTCATAACATAATGGGCTTACCTTTTGGTGGGCTCATAATTTATTTGTACCTTCGCATATCCAAAACAAAAGATATGGCACAGAAAGATAATAAACTGATACTATATAAAGATATTGAAGGTCAGGTTAGCATGAATGTGGTGTATGCTGATGAGGACCTGTGGTTGACGCAGGCTCAGTTGGTGGAGATATACCAATCCAGCAAATCCAACGTTAGCGAACATCTGACTAACATCTTTAAAGACAAAGAGTTAGACAAAGATTCAGTTGTTCGGAAAATCCGAACAACTGCTTCTGACGGCAAAAATTATCCCACTTTGCACTATAATTTGGATGTTGTTATAGCCTTGGGCTATCGCGTTCAGTCACAGATTGCTGTACGCTATCGTCGTTGGGCTACTCGCATTCTTCATGAGTTTATCCAAAAGGGCTTTGTGATGGATGATGAACGACTTAAGCAAGGAGGAAACCGCTACTTTAAGGAATTGCTTCAGCGCATACGTGACATCCGTAGTAGTGAACGTAATTTCTATCAGCAGGTAACGGATATCTATGCTACGTCTACTGATTATGACCCTCGCTCCAAGATGACAAAACTCTTCTTTGCCACCGTTCAGAACAAGATGCATTATGCTGTTCACGAACATACGGCAGCAGAGTTGATTTACCAACGCGTGGATAACGAGAAGCCTTTTGTGGGTATGACTAATTTTAAGGGGAATTATGTGACGCGCGACGATGTAAAAGTTGCCAAGAACTACCTTACGGAGATAGAGTTACAACGTTTGAACTTACTCACCTCACAGTTCTTAGATTATGCAGAGTTTCAGGCCCTTGAGCAGAATCCTATGAGAATGGTGGACTGGATTCAGGCTTTAGACGATCAAATCTTGCGACTGCGCAAAAATATCCTTGAGGGTAATGGTAGCATCTCACATCAGGAGGCTATAGAAAAGGCGGAACGCGAGTTTGAAATTTACCGCGAACGTGAAATGCGCTTGTTGGAAAGCGACTTTGACAAAGCTGTGAAAGCGTTGATGCAGAAGGAAACCGACGATGGTGATAAAACCTGAATTGTCCTTCGCTTCATTCCCCTTTTCTGAATGATTCGTGGAGATGGGGAAATGGATCATGGGGATTATCTGAATGAAAGAAAGGTGAGCAAGCCAATTTTTGCAGCTTATTTGTGATAATTATTTAAGTTGTTTCCGAGCAAGAAATAGCTTAAATAAAATATTTTTCAAGTTGATTTTTCTCCTCCTAAATAAGATGATGTAAGATGTAAGAGGGAAGAAGGAAGATGTTTATTACTCTAGAAAATTCAGGCTTCAAACTCAAGTGATATTTTTAGTGCCTTTTAGGGTATGCCCAAAATGGCTCGAGCCATTGCCCCTTTTGGCTAGAGCCAATGCCCTATTTGGCTCTAGCCAGCTTTTTGGAGACCTTAATGACAATTGACAATTGATAATTGACAATTGACAATTGATAATGAATAATTAATAATTGGCAACTGAAAATCGTTATTGAATAACGTGATTGAAGCGAAAATTCTTTCCAAAAATCAATTCACCAAAAATGGGGGCAAAAACAGGGGACTTAACTCGATACATGTAATGAATTAACTCGATACATGTCATGAGTTAACTCACCGCATTATACACGTAAATTCACATTACGTGGAGATAGGGAATAAATCATGAAGATTATCTGGATAAAGTTAAAGTGACTATAGTCAAAGCTAAACCTTTTTTGAGAAATATTTTTGTGTTTTACAATTATTTCCTAAATTTGCAGCATTAAACCTCTTTCAATGAGAAATACTAATACTTAAAACAATATGAAACATTTTATCTTAACGGTTTTGGCCTTGTTTGCCGGGGTTTTGGCAACAAAGGCACAAACATTGGAGTACTATCTTGACGAGGAGAACCAGATAGTTTATCAGTACCATCCAGGGACAGGATATGCTGAGGTCGCTCACGGAGGAAGTTATGAAAGTGATTACTTTCCTCAGTCGTATGTGCATCATAACAAGTTAGGGGAAGTGCTCAGGATTATCGAGGGTTTCGAGGTGGATGGTCAGTGGTATACGGTACAGAAAATTGGCGGTCATGCATTCTTTGGATGCTCGCATGTCAAGACCATTTACATACCGGAAACCATTCGTAGCATCGGCAGCATTACGTTTGCAGGATGCACGGAAGTTGAGGATGTTTACTGTTACGTGAATCCCCGCAAACTGACTTGGGAAACAGGCAGTTATTATGATATTTATTCGTTTAAAAAACAACGAGGAACACGGTGGCATGTCCATGAGTTTTATGCCGAATATTATGCGGAAAAATTCCTGAACAACAATGTGACTTTCGTCGGGGATTTGGTGTATGATGCGGAGCCTCTTCCGCAGGGAATCGAGTCGGTTTTCCGTGCATATGATGCTGAGAATGGTATACTGATTGCGGGCGGAAACCAGAACTGGAAGCTGTCGTTAGCCTATAACGATGGCAGCACGATTAGTTATGTTGGTGACTCATATTGGGATCAGCAGGCGCTTTACTTCAGGCTCGGGAGTGGCACCAGCAGTTGGAAGGATTTGTTGTTGACATCCGACTACGTTGTGCATGGCACTGTCCGTAAGATTCTGGTCGTTGGAGCTGGGGGTATTCACATGCTTCGCTGCCAGCTTCCTGATGGCACTTGGATCGAGAAAGAGTACTATGCTGACGGGGATTATCAGGAGTATGAGATAGTGTTTCCTAAACCGCAAAGGTACGACGGTCCGGTCGAATTTCACGTGTATTCCGAGACACCTTTCGTACTGCAAAGCATCTTCGTTGTCATGGAAGAAGAGAATGAAGATGTGGTGTATTCTACGTTCAAAGGCTACGATGAACAGGAGGTGAATCCGGGGGTAAACCGTTGGGGAAATGTACTGACTGAGGAGGGAAACATCTGGTGGATTAATGTTACGAATTCCGCAGTAAGCATAACCTTTTCTTCGGTGGAATTTGATGGCACAAACAGTACTCCTTGCATCGTGACTTACCACCAAAATGAGCCGTATAATATATGGTTTACGAGCCGCTTCAAGTACGAGGGCCCAGTCAAGAAAGTCTTGGTACATTCGGCGGGAAACATTCAGGGAATGCAGGTGACAATCCAGGACAAGAAGGCCGGGAAATCCTATAGTTCTTCGACCGAAGCACACCCGACGGACTACTTCGGAGACTATGTATTTGAGTTCGCGGAATGCCCGGAAATCGAGGATGGACAGTTTACAGTTCACGTCTATGGAGAAGGTGCTATTTTCATCAATAGTATCACGATTGTCAAGCGTGAAGAGACACCGGAACTGCCACAGGGAAAGTGTGGTGACAACCTCACATATCAGCTGAGTTATATTCCTGGAGAGACGACGCTTTCGGAGGACATGATGTCCCAGATTCCTGCCATGAAACTCACGATAAGCGGGTCGGGAAACATGTGGGATTTCGATGACGAATGGAGCGGAAGTGACAACATGGTTCCATGGCTTCCGTACCGCCAAAACATAACTGTTCTTGACCTGCCTTCCGGACTGAAGTCGGTAGGAAATAATGCCTTTTCGCGGATGTGGAACTGTGAATTTCCCGCCCTTCCTTCGGGGATTGAGCGGATAGGACAGTCTGCATTTTACAACGATTATTTCGGTGGAGACCTGGTGCTTCCTTCGGGGCTTTTGCGGATAGAATCCAATGCATTTAAGGCCGTGAATGGTGCGACAAACGTGTACATAGGTCCGAAGGTTTCTGTGATACAAACCGGTGCATTGAACAGCATGTATTTCACGGATTGCTACTACGTAGATAAAGGGAATCCGACCTACAGTAGTGAGGGGAATTGTGTCTATGAAGTGGCGACAAAGACGGTCATAGCCGGCGGAAAGAAGAGCACGATTCCCACGGATGCCAAGTGCATAGGTCCGCGAGCCTTCGAGGGCGTTCACCGTGCCACTCTTGACCTTCCTTCCACGCTTTTAGAGATAGGAATGAATGCTTTTTATAACTGCGACATCACCGAGATTCGCATCCCAGACAAGGTGACTTCCATAGGGCATTCTGCACTGTCGAGGTGTCAAAAACTGTTAACTGTTTATGTCGGGAAGTCCATGAAAAGTATAGGACGGACGGTATTCTATGACAGTTCGAATATCCTTGATATTTCACTGGCGTGTGACCCGGAAAACCTGACATGGGAGAAGGCGTCAAGTTATGATGATGAATCCTTTGGACCTAATGGCAAGACTACGGCGCATGTCCGTGCGGAAATGTTAGATGGTTGGGTTACGAAATTCGCGTATTTGAATCTGACTTTCAAGGGAGATTTGGGTGACGAGATTCAGCCGATTGAGGAGGAGAAACGTGTGGATATTGCGGCGCTGAAGGGGCAAGATTTGACCAACAATACCGTGGATAATGTGTATTATAATCTACCGGCTTCGACTGGCAGCGGGTTGATCAATGATGCTATAGTTATCGGGGCTGTTACGGACATGAGCCTTGTCGGGAGTGGTGAACCTGGCTCGGCAGAAGTGGCGGAAAACTTTAAAGGAGTTATCCTCAAAGTCAACGGAAAGGGCACCATCACCATTGACTCAGGTGCCTTTGGAAACCGCCTGCGGTTGGCTGTACGCATAGGCAATGGTACGCCAGTCATCATACGGGAAACGGGTCGGCAATCCAATATGATTTCATACAATGTTCAGACCGAAACCTTCGTATACATCTATGCAGTACCTGCCTCGGCCTCTGTACGAGGCTGGATGTACCGTGCAGAGGGTGTAGATGAGGATTCTGTCGTCATTTATGGTATAACAATCGAGCCTGGAGCATACGACCCTGATAGCATCAACGCTATCGACAACCACGATAGCCCCATAGATTCTGCGACATATGATCTCAACGGACGCAGAATTCAAGGATTGCCCCGAAAAGGTATCGTTATCCAGAACGGCAGGAAAGTGATAGTTAGATAATACCGTTTTCAATATAATAGAAATAAATATAAAAAGAATATGAAACAGTTGAAAGTCATTTTAACAGTGCTATGTGCACTGGTAATTACTGCCGTAAATGCCCAGAAAAAGACATGGGATTTTGTCGCGTTCGATGAGCAGAAATCGACGCTTGTTAGTTATGGAGGCGTCGAGAACTGGCACCTGCAAGCCCCAAATGACGGGAGCACAATCGGTGTGACGGCTTATGAGTATATGCACGAGAAGTGTATCCTTCTTGCAGTGAGAAACAGCACGACAAATGTGCAGGAACTGAGGTTGACCTCCGACTTCACATTGCAAGGAAAGGTGCGGCAGATTATCTTGAAAGCCGGCGGATGGTTGCAGTTCATTGCTTATCTGATGCCGAACAACATGATGAAAGAAAGCAACCGCAACACAAGCGGCAGTTGGGACGAATATGTCATAGATTTCGAGGAGCCAGTCGAACTGGACGGACCACTGCAACTGTTCCTCGTTACAGCCTCTCCTGTCGCGCTTCAGAGCCTGACAATCGTAATGGGTGATGGCGATGATTCCGTGACTTCTACGTTCAATGCTTGGCAGAATCCGCAGCCCACTTCCGACGGAGGAATATATGGAATGATGAGGACAAACGAGAGCAATGATTGGGAGGGATTCCTCAACAATACCGACGTAAGCGTGCAGTATACCTCGATAGGTTCGGAAACCGGTAGCGGTACGAGTTGCATCATGACATACTTGCAAAACGGGAACTATTTCCTAAACATGTCGAACAATTTTCCCTACGAAGGAACGGTTGAGAAAATCATTGTTCGTGCAGCAGGAAATCTGATGGGAATAGAAGCCGTCATCAGCGAAGGGTACAGCACGGATGCCTACCATGCTGGCACGCAAGCTTGGTCTACAGCCGAGTTCACGGACTACGTAATTTGGTGCACGAACTGCCCCGAATTCGAGGAAGCAGCTATCCAGCTTACTATCTACGGAGAAGGGGCAATGTATATCCATAGTGTCAAGATCGTTCGCCATGAAAACTTGCCGGAACTGCCCAGCGGAAAGTGCGGCGATAACCTCGAATGGGCCCTGGAATACTTACCCGGAGAGACGACTGATGACCACGACAACAACACCTCGATTCCAGCCGTGAAACTGGTGATAACCGGTACAGGGGATATGTACGACTACCAAAGCGAATATGCCGAATCACCCAATGCGGCTCCTTGGGCAAAGTACAAATGGAACATTACCCATGTTGACCTGAGCGACGATATCACTCATATCGGAGCTTATTCCTTCCCGAGGTACTGGAACCTAAACATTTACGACCCACTTCCTTCCCAACTCCATAGCATAGGAGCCTGGGCTTTCTATAACATATATATAGGAAGAGAACTCCGCATTCCCGATGGAGTTATCAGCGTTGGAGCAGGGGCATTCGAGGCGGTAAACGGGGTGACAGACATATATATTCCTGCTGGACTGACCGACATAGGTTCCGAGGGATTCGCGGGTATGTATAATGCGGAATACTTCCATGTAGATGCCGAAAATCCGGTCTTTACGGACGAGGGATATGCACTGTCAAACCGTCAGACAAAGACTCTCATCGCCAGTACACGAAAAAGTGAGATTCCCGATTGGATTGAGACTATCGGTCCGCGAGGTGCGAACAACGTTTATCGCGAAACTATTACCTTGCCCGACGGGCTGAAGTCCATAGGACAATACGCGTTTTGGTATGCCAAAATCACCGAGATCCGCATCCCGAACTCCGTGGAAACCATCTCAAGCTATGTCTTCCAAGGATGCAGCAGCCTCCTCACCGTATATATCGGAAAAGGGGTAAAAAGTATAGGTCGCGATGCCTTTGAATATTGCCGCAATATCCTCGACATCTATTGCGAAGCCGATCCCGAACATCTGGCATGGAGTCATGGAAATTATGAGAATCAAGCCTTCATGGCCGATGGCAAGACACTGATGCATGTCAGGGCAGAAGACCTGGAAACTTGGCAGACAAAGTTCGACTTCCTGAATGTCACGTTTGTGGGCGACCTCGCAACGGGAATTGAGCCGATTTATGATATGAAGACCATAGATGTTGAAAGCCTTCAGTCAGAGGATTTGAGCGATAACACCGTGGATAATGTGTACTACAATCTGAACCCAGAACGCGGCTGTTTCTACCAGGACGGCGGACTGGTTATCGGCCAGAGAACCGACATGTCTGCCATAGGAAACGGCACACCTGGTTCGGCAGAAGTGGCAGAGAACTTCAACGGAATCATTCTGAAAGTCATGGGAAAGGGTACCATAACCATTGACTCACGTGTGTTCGGACGTGACCTGAGACTCGCAGTGAGAATTGGCAACGGTACGCCTGTAATCTCGCCGGATTGGGACCGCAGAGACCGCCAGATTTCATACAACGTCTCGCAGGAAACCTACGTTTATATCTATGCTGTTGGCCAAGGTGCCTTGGTACGGGCTTTCGGTAACAGTGAACCGGAAGTGGGTGACGATTATGTTGCCATTTATGGCATAACAATCGAACCAGAAGCATACGACCCTGATAGTATCAACGCTATCGAAAACCATGACAGCCCCACAGACTCTGCGACATATGACCTAAATGGACGTAGAATTCAAGGATTGCCCCGAAAAGGTATCGTTATCCAGAACGGCAGGAAAGTACTTATTCGATAAGTAACCTTATTATAAAAGAAATGAGATATTTCAGACAAAACATTATTCTTCTGCTGATAGCAGTTGTTCTGCCATCAGTTGCTGTTGCTCAAGGAAGTGGAGATGTAAAGACTATCACTTCTACGTTTACAAACGTGAGTAATTATTTCCAGGGGGAGTCGTATTGTTATGGCTACATCCAAACACAGGAGGGCAGACAATGGCATTTTTTTGGTCCAGGAAATCCTGACTGGCCATCATTCAAAAAGACTACCGTCGGTGGTATGGACTGCCTTGAAGTCGCCTTGCGTCGTTACTGGTCATGGGGGATGACTTTGGATGAGCCTCTATGTGGAAGAATCAAGTCTGTTCATGTGCTGGCTGGGGGCAATCTTGGTCAGATACAATTATCTTTGGGCAATTATATTGAGAGGGATTATAATGTGAATTCCTCGGGTGGGTTGAATGGCTATACGTTCGACTTTTCGGACGAAGATATCAAGTTGTATGACGAACCACTAACGGTTGGGTTTGCATTGGAAGCAGAGGAGTATTATAACCCGTTTTACGTGGCAAGCGTGACGGTTGAGTACTGGGACTTGGACCGCATCGAGTGGGATATTACGAACTCGTTTTGCGCGTATGAACGGGGTGAATCTACAGGGGATTTGGAGCAGGGTACACTTAGAACTCGTGAGGGGAATGACTGGGAAATGGTGATCCCTGGTCCTTCGGTGGATGTTATCCATGATGTTTTGAACAATAATGGCATGGAGGAAGAGGTGCTTGTGTTTGTGCGTTACGATGAAAATCCGCTCGAGATTACTATCCATAATACCGCCCCTTTATTCCATGGAAATGTGAAGAAATTGTTGGTGAAGGCAAGTGGTACTTTGGGTAAGATTGAGGCGAGGATTTGGGATGGTGTCAATGGGAATAATATGCAGATAGTCACGAGTTATCCATCGGGTGAAGGAGAGCTTCAAAACATAGAAATCCCCATGAATCCTGACTTGGAATACGAGGAAGGCATGGTGCAAATCACATTGTATGGTTTGGGGGGACTCTTGTTCCTTCATGGTGTCACGATTGTGCAGGATGTAGTGAACAAACCTGTACTGAGAGGCGAGTGCGGTGAGCATGTCTTCTTTACTATATGGCAACTACCTTATACATCGAAAGTTTGGGATAGTACGATAAGCGATTACAAGCAGGAACGTGCCTTGAAACTGGTGATAAGCGGGACTGGTAAGATGGACGATATTAACGCATGGTCGCCTAAGCCTTGGGAAGCGGATGGTATGAAAAACATCTGTGAGGTGGTACTGGAAGAGGGAGTGGAAAACCTTGGAGAGAGTGCCTTGAATCAAATGGATTATGTGACGAAGGTAACGTTGCCTGAGAGTTTGAAAATGATAGGGGCTTTTGCTATGCAACGTACGGGAATCGAGGATATAAACATACCTGATGGAGTGGAGAGTATCGGAGAATGTGCGTTCCTGAACTGCAGGAGTCTCCGCACGGTTCGCATAGGCCGAGGAGTGAAAAACATTGGGGAAAGGGTATTCTTGAAGAGTACGAATATCGACAATGTTTACGCATATTGTAATCCAAACAACCTAACGTGGGAGGCCTATCCTGTCAATGAACCTGAGTCGTTCAAACCTAACAAAGCCACACTTTTCCATGTTGTTCCAGGCACCAAGGACACGTGGGAAAGCAAGTTCGGATTCCTTAACGTGACGTTCGTCGACGACTTAGGAGACGTTATGGCAAGTATCACGGAAAAGAAGACCGTAAGTCCTATGGATCTTGCTTCGAAAGACCTGAAAGATAATGTCGTCGACGACATCTATTATAACCTTGATCCAAGTACGGGAAGCGGGTACCGTGACGGCTACCTTCAGATAGGTAAAACCACTGATATTTCGGCCATAGGAACCGGTACACCTGGCAGCATAGAGGTTAGAAATAACTTCACAGGAATCATTCTGATGATAGGTCCAGGAAGTGGAATCATTTCACTCAATGTAGCAGGAACTTCAAGTATGAAGCTCGCCGTATCGTTCAACGGAAAAACCACGACTTACGACCTGACAAACAGGCCAGAAGAGGTACACATCAGCTACGACCTAGATGCTACAAAATTCGTGTATATCTACGCAGTCGGCTCTGGTGCCCTTGTACGGGCTTTCGGCAACAGTGAAACGAAAGCGGGTGACGATTATGTTGCCATTTACAGCATAACTATCGAACCCGAAGCTGGTAATCCAGATGGCATCATTACGGTTGACAAACACGACAATCGCGTTACAGAGTCTCCGATATACGACCTTAATGGACGTCGTCTCTTTGCTCCCCGAAAGGGTTTCAACATAATCCGTTTGAGTGATGGAACGAGCCGCAAGGTTTTGATTAAGTAACAACTATTGCGCTTGAAAGGAATAAGGTGGAACCTTCGGGTTTCACCTTTATCTTTATGTGGGTTGATTACCCCCTCCTCCTGAATAAAGCTGATTTTGCGTCTCGTTTCTTTGAAAATACTGCCCGAGAACTTAGATTTTTTATGTATTCGTGCGTTTTTTTGTGAGGGATTCTGTATATTTGCACTCAGAAAACAAAAACAAGGAATATCATGAAAAAGAAAGCTCTTCTTACCTTTTTGACTCTATTGGGGTTGCTAACCGGAGCGTATGCCCAGGAAACCGTTACTTATACAATAGATAAGCAGAACGGCAAATTCACCGCCACGAATGCGAGCGGCACTTGGGCCTCGGTGTGGACAAGCGCCAATGGGCAACTGACATTGCGTTCTAATGCAAATAATATGCAATGGAACGGCAACAACATAGATGCGCGCTCTGGGACCGCAAAAAAAGCGACCTATACCGTTACTGCACCATCTGGTTACGAAATAGAAAGCTACACGTTTCAGGCAAAGGCACTGAGCAACAACCAGACGCTGACCGTAGATGGCGGCTCAGCAAAGACTATTACTTCGTCGGCTGCCACAAGGATTAGTGCAGATGGGCTGGCAGTGAGTAGTTTCTCGTTTGTGATAACGGGAGACAATACAGGTACGCTGCTATCAGAATTCATCGTTACTGTTAAGGGAGATCCTATAGCCCACCTTTCTGTCACTAAGGTGGAGCAGGGAAAGGTTACAACGGGTATTGGCAATACAGATGTGGCCATCTTGCGTAGCACACTTACCATTGGTGGACTTTCGGGGGTAGTAAACCTGAAAGGAGTAACGGGTAAGATTAATGCTTCCAATCTGAAGGACGTAAAAGCTGTGCGGGCTTACTTTGCCACCAATGCCCAGGAACTTTTTATCGATAAAGAGAATTTGATGAAATGGCGCGAGAATAACGGAACACTGTTTGCCGAAGGCAATTTAGCGGAAGACGGCACATATACCATTACTGGAAACAAGAGCCTTACAATAGGTACACACTACTTGTGGATAGCCTTGGACATTGCGGAAACAGCACAGGAAGGTAATACGGTAGATGCTACCATCACATCGTACACCATAGACGATAAAGAAAAGGCAGAGGCAAACGGAAATCCTGCTAACGTAGCTACCATCTTCCTGACAGAAAGCAGTGTTCTGATGCCTATGGATAAGGGAAGCCTCTATTACCGCATCCCGGCCATCTGTACCAGCGCAGACGGCAAACGCTTGGTGGTACTAACCGACGATCGCAAAGATCATAATGTGGACCTTCCTACGCATTGCTACGTGGTAGCGCAATATTCCGAGGATAACGGACGGACTTGGACCAATCCCGTTACCGTTGCCGGTACAGCAGAGACAGGTGGCGACTATGGCCACGGAGATGCCTCGTTGATTACGAACCGTATCAATGGCGATATCATCGGTATTATGACCAGTTCGCCCAATGGAACGGGCTTCTTTGCCTCTACACCCGATAAACCACAGTGTTGGAAGACTATCGTCAGTCATGATGGCGGAAAAACGTGGGAAGCACCCATTGACCATACCAAGGAGTTGTACGCTGCGGGTAGCCCACATCCCAACTGGCTGGGTGGTTTCACGGGTTCGGGAGCCGGATTGCAGAAACGCGACGGCACGTTGGTGTCACCATTTGTGAATCGCGAATCGCCCGATGGCTCCAACAATAATGTTACGCAGAACTATTACAACTTTATGTCAAAAGACGGCGGAAAGACTTGGTACGTTAGTGGTAAGAGCGGTACTACAGCAGCCGACGAGCCAAAGATTATAGAACGCAACAATGGTGACCTTGCCATCAGCGTTCGCGCCAGCGGCTATAATTATTATAATGTAACATCGGATGATGGAGAATCGTGGAAGAATGCCCCACAGACACGCTTTAAGACTGGAATTAGCGGTAATGCATGCGATGGCGAATATATGTATTGGTGCTCAACCATTGACGGCAATCCTTGGAATATTGTATTTCAGACTGGCCCTAATAATTCAGCCCGCCAGAACGTTTCCATCGCCCTTTCTACCGATGAAGGTGAAACCTTCGGTACACCTAAGACTATCTGTCCGTGTGGTTCGGCTTACAGCGCTGCTACCGTTCTTCCTGACGGCACCTTGGGTGTTTACTACGAGGAGGAAGGAGTTTTTGGCGGCTACACTATGCGTTTTGTCCGCTTTAGCCTCAAATGGGCCAGTAATGGCAAGTATTCCTTTACGGAGGAGACACCCTTCCATCCAATTCAGACTAGCGTGACCACCAAGATACCTGCTCATGGTGTTCAGACTCTGGTGCTCCCTTTTGAGTATGAGGTGCCGCAAGGAATGAAGGCTTATGAATGTACCCCAGATACAGTTATCTTTATGGATAACAGCGTGCAGCGCATTGGCACCGTGTTGCAAGAAATCGACGCTGCTACCCTACAACCTTTTCATCCTTATGTAGTTATGGCCAAGGGTGGAACAAGCTTTACCTTTCTGCGCCTCATCGCCGAATGGCAGGCGCAGGAAATGCCAGAAAACTGCCTCTGGAAAAGTGGTCCGCTGATGGGCTGTGCTGTCAACAAATTGGTTACGTTTGACGGAAAGACCGTTTATACTGATCCGCGCAATGTGGCAAACAAAGGTGGCCTTGTGTTTAACCGGATGAGCAAAGGCAGCAAGATGAACCTTTCTGCTTATTCCGCTAATTACGAGAACAACTTTGGCGAGAAATCCCCTTCCTCCATCTGCATCCTTACAGAAGCAGAATATGCAGATGCCATAATAAATGTTCAATCCGAAAACAAATCCCAATTTATTTACGACCTTTCTGGTCGCAAAATCCCAGTCTCATCCAAAAAAGGCATATATATTTGGGAAAACAAATTGAGGATTGATTAGTAAGGCATAACATCTATAGGTGATAGTATAAAACAAATAGGACCCAGAATTTCTGAGTCCTATTATAGTTTGATTGTATTTCTTCCCTCCCCAAAGGGGAGTGGAGCAATCTTACTTTTCCTCGTTCTCCTTGATGGTCTTACCCATAGTAAGGTAAGCGGTAGGAGCAGCAATGAAGATTGAAGACAGGGTACCGAAGATAACACCCAGAATCATGGCGAAGGCGAAGCTGCGGATGCTGGCACCACCCAAGCAGAAGATTACGGCCAGTACGATGAACGTAGAGACAGAGGTATTAATGGTACGATTCAACGTGCTGTTCAGTGAAGTATTGAAGAGTTCCTGACGTTCACGCTTGGGATACAAGCCGATAAACTCACGGATACGGTCGAAGACTACCACCTTGTCGTTGATAGAGTAACCGATAGCAGTAAGCACGGCACCGATGAAAGTCTGGTCGATCTCGAGTGAGAAGGGCAGGATACCCCACCAGATAGCATACATACCCAGAATCAGCACGATGTCTATAATCAAAGCGGTGATAGCACCTACTGAGAAGGCAAGGTTGCGGAAACGTACAAAGATGTATGCAAAGATGGCTATGAAGGCCAGGATAACGCTCCAGAAAGCACCACGTGTAATGTCCTCGGCAACAGAAGGACCAACCTTCTGGCTACTGATGATAGAACCGCCGGCACGCTCATCTCGGTTGATGAAGTTTTCCAATGTAAGATCAGCAGTAAGGAGATTACCTGCCTTCAGCGTCTCATACAACTTCTGTTCAATTTCGCTATCCACCTCGATGCCATCCTCCTGAATGCGGTAGTTGGTAGAGATACGTAAGGTCTTGCCGCCTGTACCCAAGGCAATAACACTGGTGTTACTCTCGGGGAAGGCCTCAGCCAGCATAGGACGTACGGTCTCGGGCTGAACCTCGTTCTCTAACATTACCACGAAGTTACGTCCGCCGGTGAAGTCGATACTCTTGCTGAAACCACGACCCAGCATGAAGCCGATGCTGATAACAGCCAGGATGCCAAAGATAGCAAAGCTTCTCTTGTAAGCGCTCATGAACTTAAATGCAGGATTCTGGAAAGAAATCTTATCACCGATAGAAGTGCGGAAAGTCAGATTCAACCACTTATCCTTAGCCATAACCTGAGAATATACAACACGTGTCAGGAATACTGCAGTAAAGAAGCTTACGCAGATACCGATGAACAGTGTGGTAGCAAATCCGCGGATAGGTCCTGTACCAAAGTAGTAAAGGATAACCGCGGTGATGATAGAAGTCAGGTTAGAGTCGAAGATAGCACTGAAGGCATTGCTGTAACCAGCAGAAAGAGCCTCACGTACTTTCTTGCCAGCCTTCATCTCTTCCTTGGTACGCTCGTAGATAAGCACGTTGGCGTCCACAGCCATACCTAATGTCAGTACCATACCGGCAATACCGCTCATGGTAAGAGCAGCCTGGAAGCTGGTGAGAATACCAACGGTAAAGAAGAGGTTCAGCAACAGGGCACAGTTAGCAACCATACCAGGAATGAAGCCGTACATCACAATCATGTAAATCATCAGGATTACAAAAGCGATGATACAGCTTAAGATACCCTGCTGGATAGACTCTGCACCCAGTGAGGGACCAACGATTTCCTCGCTCACAATCTTGGCGGGAGCTGGCATCTTACCAGACTTCAGCACGTTGGCCAAGTCACGAGTATCCTCTGTAGTGAAACGGCCGGTAATCTGTGAGTTACCACCGGTAATCTCGCTCTGTACGGTAGGAGCACTGTACACATTATCATCCAAAACGATAGCAACGCTGCGCTTCAGGTTGGCTTTTGTAAGAGCAGCCCAACGACGAGCTCCGTCAACGTTCATCTTCATGCTTACGCAGGGCTGACCGTTCTGGTCGAACTCGTCCTTGGCATCGGTGATAACATCACCCTCCAAAGGAGCACGTCCGTTACGTTCTGTTACCTTAATTGCATAGAGCTCATAGATGTTAGAAGACTCACCTTCGCCAACACCCTTAACGCCCCACTTCAGACGAACGTCAGAAGGCAGGACTTCTTTAGCTTCAGGTGAATTCAGTAACTCGTCAATGGCAGACATATCACGCTTGTTGGCATAACCAACCACGCAACCATAAGCGCCCTGAGTCAACTGTAAACGGCTCAGCAAAGGATGCTGCTTGCGAATTTTCTCAATGTCGGCAGCGTTGGCTGTGGTCTCTGTCTTCTCATCGGCGTTACCACCAACAACAGCAGCAAGATCCTTCTTTGCAGCAGCAGAATCAACAGCTGTAGTGTCGGCTGGTGTAGCTTCTGCAACAACAGAAGAATCAGCAGGAGCCTCATCCTTCATGTTGCTCATAACGGCAGCCAATTTGCTGTCC
The DNA here is from genome assembly GCA_017541025.1 of Bacteroidaceae bacterium. Lineage (GTDB taxonomy): Bacteria > Bacteroidota > Bacteroidia > Bacteroidales > Bacteroidaceae > Physcousia. Next base: position 20,462 of record JAFXZY010000002.1, read on the forward strand.
AAAGTAGCAAGGAAAGGAACAATCTCCTGTGAGTTGTAGGTCTCCCAAAACTCCAGGTTGGCACTTCCTTGCAAAAGCTTACGTACACGCTCGGGTTCCTTTACACCTGGCATTTCTACCATGATGCGGCCTTCCTGACCCTCAAGGGCCTGAATGTTAGGCTGAACCACACCAAAGCGGTCAATACGGGTACGCAGTACGTTGTAAGAGTTGTCTATAGCACTCTTTACTTCTTCACGGAGTACTTTTTCAACTTCTTTGTCGGAACTCTTGGTTGTTACCTTATCACGCAACTGCTGGGTAGCAAAAAGCTCAGCCAGAGCCTTGTTGGGCTCCAAAACCTTGTAGTCTTTAATAAATAAGGTAATAAAATCACTCTGGCTGTTTGCAGCCTCGCTGGTCGCCTGCTCGACGGCCTTGCGGAAGTTTTCGTCAGTCTCCTCTTTGTGGTCAGCCAAAGCCTTTACCACGTCAGGTACACTTACCTCAAGGATGACGTTCATACCACCCTTCAGGTCCAGACCCAAACCGATTCCCATTTCACGGCACTCCTTCAATGTCCAAACATTGCAGTACACCTTGTTGTTGAGCAAGGAATCCAGATAACGGTCGGCTGCTTCCTGTCCTTCTGTCTGTGCCAACTTCTCGGCCTTGTTTTCAAAGTGGTTGGTAACCACTGAGAAACTCAGGTAGAAGAGGCAAACCAGAGTAAGCAGGACTGCGAAAACCTTTACAAATCCTTTGTTTTGCATTTTGTTAATTAATTATTTTTGTTGTTTATAAGTTTCGTTCAGTCACAAAATAGTGCGCAAAGATACACATTTTTCCTTTACGAAACAGATTTTATGCTAAATTTTATGCATTAAAGGCATTTATTGGTGTTTTTTCTGCATATAGGCAACTACAGGATAGTGGTCCGAAGCTTTTATTTTGTCATCAACGTAGCATTTCAGACATTGCCAGTCCTTAGACATAAATATGTGGTCAATCCTAACATATATGCCGTTTCGTTTATATGTAAAGCCCGCTCCTCGTCCCGTTTCGCGAAAAGCGCAGTCCAGCCTTTTGGTTAGTTTCTGGTAGGTGTAGGAGATGGGGGTGTCGTTAAAGTCGCCGCACAAAATAATACTCTTCTTAGGATTTTTATCTACCAAGGCACATAGGGTATCCGTTTGAGCTCCACGATAATATGCTGCGTTGCTCAGTTTGCGTTTCAGCAGGCGTCCACCCTGTTCTACCCGCTCGCGTTCGGGCTCCAGAATCATATCTTTGTATTCCGTTTTGTCAGAGTCGTTCAACGAATTACTCTCCAGATGGTTGCTTACCAGCAGAAGGCTGTCACCTTGACAGTAAATCCAGCAGGCTGTACTATTGTTGGTACGAACGGGATTCGTGGGATAGTCTATATGTATGGTGTCACCCAGCAACTTAAAGCGAGTTAGAATATATTTTCCTGTTCCTTTCACCTTATAGTAATGCATGGAATCTACAAACTGCAGGAACTCTGGCATATTCATCATGCTGCCAGTCATCTCTTGGAAACAGGCAATATCCGGCTTCTTCTCCTTAAGGAAACGCACCACTTCCTGCTGATCCTCGTCGGTCTGCACACCACCTAAGTTGTAGGTTACAACGCAAATTGCGCTGTCTGAGTGGTACTTCTTGGTGTTAATTGGGCAGTAATCCATAGCGTAACTTGATACCACTGCCAGTCCAAGTATGGGAACCCATACCAACGAAAAGTGGAAAATGAGCCAAAAGAAAATAAAAGCAACGTCTATGACCACAAGAATTGGGAAGAAAAGTCCCAACAAAGATAGAGACGGATACTCGCTAGGCGACACAAATGTACTGATCACCGTCAGCCAAAGTAGCAACACGGTGCAAATGTTAGCTCCAAGAAATATGCCTGTAAGCAAACGTGTCAGACCATGGTTTATTTTTTCTCTTTTAGACATAGTTATTTTTGGCTCATGTCAAACAGGCGTCGTTTCTCTTCATCAGTCAGATTGGCATATCCGCTTTTCTTAACCTTATCCAAAATACGATCCAGTTCAGCCTCTTCCTGCTGTTTTCGTTGTTGGTAAGTAAAATCCTTATCATATTTGCTACCCCAGGAAACCTTAATATCAGGGTTCTTTTTGCCGAACTTCTTGGAAAACCATTGGCGAAAGTTAAATCCGCCCCCTTGACCTCGGTCGTAATAGGTGCGGTCGTAATAATTATTTTGGCTGCTTCTTCCATTACGTCCGCCTCCGTTTCTCCAATATAGCAAAAGCATCAGACCCACCAGCATACCGCCCAAATGGGCGAAATGGGCCACACCATCGCCTGGCCTGCCAAAGGCTGACAACAATTCAATCACAGCATATCCCACCACAAAATATTTAGCCTTTATGGGAACGGGCAATGGGAAGATAAACATTCTCTCGTTGGGGAATGTCATACCAAAAGACAAAAGAATACCATACACGGCACCACTAGCACCGACGGTAGTCCATCTGTTCAGAAACTCACCCATGGGCACTATGATACCACCCAGATTTACCTGCTCGTAGGCATTCAGTCCCTCAATCCAGTAATTGGCATACTGCACAAGTTCCTGCATCAAACCTGCACCAAGACCGCAGGTTAAATAGTAGAACAGGAAGCGCTTGCTACCCATAGTCTGCTCCATAATACGGCCAAACATCCACACCGCAAACATATTAAAGAAAAGGTGAGAGAAGCTGGCATGCATAAACATATAGGTAAAGATCTGGTAGAAGTAAAAGTGACTGGCCAAAAAGAAGTGCAGCCCCAGTACATCATCTAAGTCTATACCATAGGCCGGAAGCGAAGCTGCCCATCGAGCTGCAAAGAACAGCACGTTAATAATAAGCAGATTCTTAGTTACAGGAGGCATATTATTCATATCTTCGGGTAAATCTAAAATATGGCGCAAAATTACAAAAAAAAACAAAAGAGAGCCCATTCAGTCCTTCCTAAAAGTTTTTTTTTCGCATTTTCTTGCTTTTTTTTACAAAAAAACTTGTGATGTATGGCAAGATTCCCTATTTTTGTGTTAGAAATAATTGATATTAACTGATTTATAAACATCTAAAAACACAAAATCATGAACAAAACTGATTTGGTTGCAAAAATTGCCGAAGGTGCAGGTTTGAGTAAGGTTGATGCAAAGAAGGCTCTCGAAGCTACTTTGGATGCTATCACAAGTGCAGTAAAGAAGGACGACAAGGTTGTTCTTATTGGCTTTGGTACATTCGCTGTTCAGAAGCGTGCAGCTCGTAAGGGTATCAACGTTCTCACCAAGAAGCCTATTAACATCCCTGCAAAGAAGGTTGTTAAATTTAAGGCAGGTGCAGACCTAAAGTTCTAATCCTCACATCTTGCAAAAAAGTAGCGCACCGTCTCAATTCCGAGCAGTGCGCTTTTTGTTGTGGTTTTTATTCTCCCCAAGAACTTCTGTCAAGATTGCGGTAGCCAATAGCCTCTTGCAGATGATGCGTCAGAATTCGTTCGGAAGCTTCAAGGTCGGCAATAGTTCGGGCAACCCTGAGAATACGGTCGTAGGCACGTGCTGATAGTTGTAAGCGGTTCATGGCCTCGCGCAACATATCCAGATCCTCTTGAGCCGGCTCAGCATATCGGTGCATAAGCCTGCTTGTCATTTGAGCATTGCAGTGTACACCGGGTTCATCCTTGAAACGTTCTTCCTGTATTTTTCTGGCACGTACCACTCGCTCACGGATGGTGGCACTGCTTTCACCTGGAGCGGTTCTGCTGAGCTCTTCAAAAGAAAGGGGTGTAATCTCGCATTGGATATCAATACGGTCAAGCAGAGGGCCGGATATCTTATTCAGATATTTAACAATCTGCCCTGGCGTACAGCAGCATTGCTTGGTAGGATGATTATAATAACCGCAAGGGCAAGGGTTCATGCTGGCCACAAACATAAAAGAGCAAGGATAAGAAATGCTGTACTTAGCTCTGGAGATGTTTATCACCCTGTCTTCCAACGGTTGGCGAAGAACTTCCAAAGTGCTTCTTTGGAATTCAGGCAATTCATCACAAAAAAGGACACCGTTATGGGCTAAGCTAATCTCACCTGGTTGTGGATTTGTGCCTCCGCCCACGAGAGCCACCTGCGAAACAGTATGATGGGGCGAACGGAAAGGTCGGTGTGCAATCAAAGAACAGTTACCTGGCAGCTTGCCTGCTACGGAATGTATCTGGGTGGTCTCCAAACTCTCTTGTAACGATAAGGGAGGAAGAATGCTGGGCAAGCGTTTTGCCATCATACTCTTACCACTTCCCGGAGGGCCTATCATAATAAGGTTATGACCGCCTGCGGCAGCAATCTCCATTGCCCGTTTTACATGTTCCTGACCTTTGACATCCGAAAAGTCCAGTTCAAAATTATTCTGCTGAGCATAAAACTCAGAACGAGTATTTATTATGGTAGGTTCTAAAGGATGCATGCCATTGAGATGACCTATTACCTGATTGATATGCCGAACGCCATATACTTTGAGTTTGTTGACTACTGCAGCCTCGCGTATATTATCTTCAGGGACAAAAAGGCCTTCATATCCCATCTCTCTGGCTTTGATAGCAATGGGTAGAGCACCCTTAATTGGCATCAGCGAGCCATCCAGGCTCAGCTCACCCACCATCATATAGCGGTTCAGCAAATTTATATCCACCTCGCCTTCTGTTGCCATGATTCCAATAGCCAAAGGAAGGTCCAGGCCAGATCCCTCCTTGCGTATGTCGGCAGGAGCCAAATTCACAGTAATCTGTCGTGTTGGAAATCTATAGCCGCTGTTTTCCAAAGCCGCCATGATGCGTTCATGACTCTCTTTAACAGCATTGTCGGGTAATCCAACCATAACAAAGCGACAGCCTCTGGTAGCGTTAACCTCAATGGTTACAGCTACTGCTTGTAACCCTTGGACTGTTGCACCATATACCTTTACAAGCATACTTAATTGATTTTCGGTTCGATATCTTTGACCCAGTCTGAGCCTGAGGCTATGATTTTCTGGTCGGGACCTACGAGAACAAAGAACGGAAGATCTGTAATGCCCCATTTTTGAACCAACGGGCTGTTGAAGGATTGGAAATCGCAGAATGAATGATAATCTATACTATCGTTCTTTTCTATTCTTTTTAACTCTCTTTCATCAGCATCCAGACTATAACTAATGGCATTGACCTCAAGGTCCTTTCCTTTCATCTCCCTGCGGAAACGACGGACTCTATACAGAGCACTTTGGGAGCCACTCTTCCAACTGCCCCAAAAAGCTATAAGCAGATAGGTTCCCTTAAACTGCTTGGCAGTTATCTCTCCTCCCTCTTCGCCCCCAAAGGTTGAGGTTCGGGTCTTGAGTTTAAAATCTGGCAGGGGTTGTCCCTTACGCAGAACACCATAGGCTTTAACCCGACGGGCAAGTTTGCTCAGTTCCAAGTTATCGGGGTTAGCACGGCAGAGACTGTCATAGATGCCAACAACTAGGTTGTTATCCAGGGTGTCGGTCTGCAAAAAGTATGTCTGAAACAAATATTTGCTGACGGCTTGTTTGGGATGCTTCAGAATATACATGTGGGCGATATCGAGTATCTTAACAGGGGAAAGCTCGGTAATATCCTCACGAAACTCAGTATACAACTCATTATCACTGGTTCCATCCACATCCACAGCATTCAGGTTTTGGGCATCGCCTTCTATCTCTATTTCGTCACCAGGACTGGCAAAAATAGTGAGTTCCGAGAAATTGGGATACAAAAGGCGGAATATTTCCTCTCCCTCTATTTGGGCGATGTACTCAAACTCTCCACCTTCTATCTTTATGGTATCCAACCTGTCTATAGCTCCACTGGGGCTATAGATGTAGAACTCGGCCTGCTCCAAATTCGCAAAATTACCTGTAATTATCACCTGATTGGGATTGCCATTACAGGAACTAAAAATGAAGAGAGAAAAATGAAGAATTATAAGGTATAAGAAATAGCCTTTTGTTTTCATTATTCTAAGCTGTTACTCAATTCTTATAGTCTAATAATAATTCTTAATTCTTCTCTCTTAATTCTTCTTTTATTTAATGATGCTCTTAATAGTAGAGGCGAACTTAGCGAACTCCAGGTCTTTGGCAGCACGGGCAGCTAAGGTGCCGTCCTGCTGAATTGCACTCTTAAGAGCTGTAGCCAAGGTGTTGGCATCGCCAGTTCGGGCTGCAAGGATAGCCTGCAGATAGCTGGTGATGGCATCTGCATTCTTGATAGCAGCAAGGGTCTTCTTGGCTGCAGTGTAATCCTTAGCCAGAATCTGAGCCAATGCTGCACTATTGGAGCTAACACCAGCCAGGTCGTTAGCCGCCTGTGTGTAGTTACCTTTGGCTATATTCAGGTTACCCAAAATTTCCTTAAAGGTGTCTGATCCGCTACCCTTAGCCAGATATGTCTCGGCAGCATTTACATCTCCGTCCTTCAGAGCCAGAAGTGCCAGGTTGGTATTCACTTCAGGAGCATTCTTGCTAACATTGGCAGCCTGCTTCAGGTAATTGTTGGCAGCAGCCACATTTCCCTCGGCAATAGCCTGCTGAGCCATATTGTTCAGAGATCGATAATCACTGGGATACTGCTTGGCAATAGCTTCGTTCCACTGCTTGCGCTCACCTTCGTCCTTGGTGAGTTTGTTGGCACCATATATCATCTCCTCTACGCTGAGTTTGCTGGGATCCTGCTGGAACTGAGCTAAAATCTGGTCGTCAGAACGACCGATAACCTCATAGTTGACAATCAGACGGGCACGACGCAACTCAGGCAGGATGCTCTCCTTGATGTCTGTGTAAACCTCACTCATGTTGCTAATCTGCTGCTCGCGCTCTTCGGGCTCTTGATACATAGAGAGGACGCGGAGGATAATTTCCTTGTCCTGTAGGTTGCTCTTGGATATGAGTTCCTGGAAGCCGTCCCAGTCCTCGGCTGTGTATTTGGTATCTACATCGGCCTTCATTTGAATCTTATTCAACTCGCCCTTCAGGTAGTCGCTGCTGACATCCTGACGCTTCTGAGCTAACTTCTCGTTCAGTTCATATCTGCCATCGGGACTAGCATAGGCGCTTACTTCAATGTTTTGTAAAGCACGTGTCTCCGCATTGTCGTTAATCTCCTTTAGAATCTTACCAAGGTCCTTGATGCTTACGCTATTCAACTCGCTGGCACGCAGGTTAGCCTGGTTGATAAGGAACTTAATGTTAGCCTCCTGCTTCTGGGCAATGATGCGCTGGTATGCATCGGGGGCGGTAGAACCGTTCATATTGCAACGGTCCAGCAACTGGGCGGTTGCCAATACACCGTAACCAATCTTGACCTCAGGGATAGAAACAGTTTTCTTACCCAGTTTGGCATCAAAGCGGGCATACAACTCGCTTGACAGCATTGGCTCTATGTAGGCAAAGTTTGTCTTCATGGTGTAAGTACCGCCAACCTTGTACTGAATGGTAGTGGCATTACCCTCAACCTTCTCGCCCTGGAATGTAGCACCCTGACCTTCAGCCTCGCCACCCTGATACTTCAGTACGGGGGTAACGGTCACCACGGCTTTCTTCTTCATATACTTAACGGGGAAAGTTCCGTTGATGGTAGCGGGAACCTGCCCACCTATGGCCTCCAAAGGAGTAGGGGTTACAGTAAAGTTATCTGAACTGAGCTTTCCAAGCTTACTACAAGACGACAGCGCAACAACGGCTGCTGCCATCAGAACAATCTGTGATTTCTGCATAATTCTTATACCTGTTTTATAATTTTGCCGCAAAGGTACAAATAAGCGAGAACAATACAAAATATAAATCGTTTTATTTTTATTGTCTAGCGAAAGTACCTTTGGTTATTGACATAGATGGTGCAAACCAAGAGAACTATCAAATTTTATTTGATTTTTTGCGAGGTGCCGCCTATCTTATGTCTATGTTTGCTTTTAGAAAAGAACGACTCTACCTTTTATGATATTGAAGCCTTTTTGTGTCTTAGCTAAGTTCTGTCCGGAAAGAGAATAAATGAGTTGAGAGTTGATGGAAGATAGTTGTGAGTTGGCTGATGATTGCAGAATCTCATTTAAGCTCGTTACATCTTCCTTAACAGTTACGGTATTGGTGCTTTGGGCCAGATTTTCCAAGGGAGCCTCATCGCTGAGGGGAACGTAGATTTCGAGGCTCGACTTCAGCATCTTGCCGTTGCAGTGGGCTGTTACCTCGTCGGGTGTCATAGCGGAACGCCAGAAGGTCAGTTCTGAGGCGTCGCGTTCCGATCCGCCAAACTCCACCTCCTTGATTTCTCCCAACCGGACAGCAAGCTCTCCGGCACTGGTCTTGTCGAGATAGAGAAGTGTACGTTTCTGGGCATAATAGCTGGTAAGGGTGATGTTGTGCCAGTTGGTATCCGTGATGGCTCTGGTGCTGGTAAGGGTTTTGCCTGTGGGAGTAGTCAGAACAACCTTTCCCTCGGCATCTACAACGACTGTTGCATAGCCGCCAGTGCAGCGAACACGCAGAACTTGCCCTTCGCCACCCTTTACGCGAACGGTGACCGTAAAGGGATGCGTCGTACCTTCTGGAGTAAAATGAATGGTTTTGCCTGTATAAAGCTTCATGCTCTGAGTTGTATTACGCTTGGGGAAGGGCTTGCCTGCCTTGAGTGCATCGAAAAGCGAAGGGACCATAGCGTAGAAGAACTCGTAGTGGCCCTCTGTATTCTGGTGGTAGGTATCGGAAACGTAGCCGTCTGCCCACTGACCATTTCCTTTATCTATCGAACCTAAGCAGTTGAAGGAAGGTACATCCCATTCGTGGATGAGCAAGTTGAGTTTCTTGACGTAGCTGTAATCGCTGGCATTATAGTCACCACGCGTGTAGTTGTTCATCACAACAGGTATCTTACCGTCGGCACGCACCTTCTTGATGAGCTTGAGCATATTGTCGCGCCACTGCGTAAAGATGGCATTCTGGTCGGCGGCATCGTGAATACCCTCGTTGCCCAAGGAAAGTCCGAAAATGACGTAGCGGCCGAAGTCACGAATAAGATCGTCGTAACGGTCCAAGAGATTCTTGGTGGTATTGCCGCCAATAGATACATTGGTGGTATAGAAGCGTGTATCGGACAAACCTTTGGTATATCGTTGAATCAGGTGCTGGCCATAGAGATAGCGGTAGCCCTTGTAATCGGTTGCTCCCTGTCCGTTGGCCACGCTGGAGCCAAAGACAGAGATGCGGTTCTCGTCGATGGGAGCAGAGATATCATATACATTGTTCACCATATCTACCGTGATGGTATAGGTGCCTGCATTCTGGTAGATATTCTCTGTATCCTGTCCATTGGAAGCCATACCCAGGACATAGCGCGAGGAGGCATTCCTGAGTCGCTTGATAGCAAGATCATCGGAATTGTTCAGGGCAAAATACATGGTCTTATCCACCCATTGCTGCGAGGAAGTCTCCTTGAGCGTTACCTCTGACTCCCATACACCATTCCCCTTGTAGGCTATCTGGGGATTTCCTGCTCCCATATTCCCCCTTATGTGCATGGTTACGGGTAACACGTCTATGCTCTTTGCGCCGGCATCGACAGTGATAAGCGCCACACAGTCGTTATCGACAGAACCGTTGAGATTGACTTCGCCATCGGTTGTCTTACCTGTAAGAAGGAAGGTTCCTCTTGTCAGTCGGGCAAATGCCTGATAGCGGTTAGCGCCCACCGGCTTGAACGTTGCTTCCTCGGCATTGCCGGAGAGGGTGAGTTCTGAGAACTCCCAAGGCTCTTCGGGACGAACACCACCCGTGTATTCCTCGATCTTCATTGCACTGATATGTGCCATTCCCGTCACACGCTGGAAATTCACAACGATTTCCCCGTTTCGGTTGGGATAGATATAGTCGGTAACGAGGATGTTGCGCACATTACCATTGTTACCCTCACCGCCAACATTGTTGCCGGAGGTAACCTGTCCGCCGCTCCACGTGCGCTGTCCCTCTATGGTGTACTGAGTGATGCGGTTATCGGTATGGTTACGCGTACCATATATATATAGCCTGTAGCAGTTGTCCTTATTGAGGTTGGTAAACTTGAACGGGCGAAGGTCGCCGTTATCTATGAACATATAGTCCTCTGTAGCTGTCTGGACAGCCAGGTCGCCCAGCATTTCTTCCGACGGACTGTTATTGCCGCCTGCATTGATGCCATTGGTATATTGGGTGCAGGTGGTTACAAGCTTGTATTTAGACACCATGCTATTTTCCGAATTCTTCATGGTTACCGTCTTTGCTGCAATAGCATTGCTTGTACTAACACCTGAAGTAAGGTTATTCCAATAGTTGCCGTTCTTGTCTCTGGCAGTAGTCTGACGACCGCGTGAGGTGTTGCTGGTTTCGCCAAAGTCGATATAGAATTTCTGCGCTAACTGCAGTTCTTGATTGGGGCGCTCCAAACCGGAGAGCTCCTCAATCTTCATGCAGTTCAGATACGCCATCGCACCCTTTGTCTTCTTGCAGATATTCAGGTCGATATTTCCGTTACGGTCGGGGAAAACGGGTTCTGATACAAGAATTTTGTTGTTGTTCCCGTTATAGCCTCCGTCGCCTATTTTGGAACCGCCCATTTGCATCTCGCCCGTCCATACATTCTCACCGCTGAAGGTGAACCAGGCGGTACGTGCATCGTCCGATGTCCGGCTACCGAAGCTATGGAACCGGTAGGCTTTTTCCGGGTCGAGGCCGGTAAAGTGCAGCACACCATAGTCTTGCGACCCTTCCAGGAAAATGTAGTCCTGTGTAGCCGTCTGAATGGCAAGGTCGCCCAACAAGGTCTTCTTAGGCGACTGCAACCCTCCATTGCTATATCCGTTGGTAGAGAAGGTGGTTCCCGCTTCCAATTGTAGGTCGGTGGCTGTACCATCGGCACAGACAAGGTCAACCTTTGTCAGTGCATACGCCTTATCTGGTGCTCCCTTTCCCTTCCCGTGCAGATTGTTCCATTTGTTACCATTGGTATCTGTATTGGTAAGGGAACCTTGATTGGTCACGTTGTTCTGACCGAAATCAATATAAAAACTCCGTTCTACTGTCTGGGCCATCACAATGTTCACAAACAACAGGAGTAAAAAAGACAGCAATTTAGTTCTCTTTGTCATAATGAATATGGTTTTTTCTAGTTGAGAATTGAAAGTTGAAAGTTGAGAATTGAAAGTTGAGACTCCACCCCATTCCCTTTGGAAGGGGTCGGGGGTAGGCTTTTAATACTTAAACGAACTGCCGCCAGCGAATTCACGCAACAGAGAGGTTGGTGGCACCTGATTACTGGGAACACTACGGAAATACATCAAAAACTTGCGCAGGCGTGTTGCCTCGGCATATTCCTCAGTACGCTCAGGAACCTGTTCCAGTATGGGCAGCACCCTGTCACGGATAACCCCCAGCTCATATAACAGGGCGCTGTTGAAAGTGGCATCGGCCAACTCCTGGTAGGGGAAAATCCATTTTTCCTCACCAGCTTTCACGCTGGGGCAACGCCTGATGGTTTCTACCGGAGAGAATCCGCGGAATCGGAAGTCGCGAAGGATACGGCGTACCAGTCGGATATCTACAGTTGGAATGTGGTTGTGGTCGTCAAGTTGTATGGTGGTAAGTGCAGAAACAAACATACGGTATTTCTGGTCCTCGGGAATCTGTTGTGTAAGGATTGGATTTAGTGCATGATTGCCCTCCAGGATGATAACTTCGTTCGGTCCAATCTTCAACTTGCGACCTTCGAACACACGCTTACCTGTAGGGAAGTCATATCTGGGCAGCTCAACTTCTTCGCCACGTAGGATGGCATTCATTTGTTCGTTGAAGAGTTTGGAGTCCAAAGCCTCTATACACTCGAAATCGTACTCGCCGTTTTCGTCCTTAGGGGTATCCTCGCGATTTACAAAGTAATCATCTGTACTCAGCGTATAGGGTCGCATGCCGCAAGCCATCAGCAGAATGGCCAGACGTTTGGCTGTTGTAGTCTTTCCGCTACTGCTTGGACCAGCAATAAGTACCAAGCGAGCTTTCCGACTGGTAATATCGTCGGCTATATCAGACAGTTTTTTTGCCTGGAGCGCCTCGCTGACATTTATCAAGTCGGTAGCGTAACCGGCTAAGATCGCTTTGTTGAATTCTCCAACAGTTCGTACTCGCAAGATATCTTGCCACTGATGGTGCTCGCGTATTACACCCAGCATTTTCTTCTGTTCCACATATTCCTCTAACACAGAAGGGTCTTTTTCGCTGGGAATGCGCAACAGAAGTCCATCGTAGAAAGGCATCAGAGCAAAGAGGTGCAGCATTCCAGTGCGAGTCAGCAACGGTCCATAGAAGTAGTCTATGCTGGTATCCAGTTTATAGTAATATGTGTACAAATCATCCTGACTCTCCAGAAGTTGTACCTTACTGGTCATACCTCTTTTCTGGAACATAGCTATGGCATCTTCTATGGGGCACTGAATACGGTGAATGGGCATATTGGCATCAATGATTTCCTGCATACGGTTACTGATGCGTGTAACGTCAGCCTCCTGAATTTCACGACCGATATTCAGTTCGCAGTAATATCCCCGACTGACGGGAGCACCGATAATCAGCTGCCCGCTTGGGAAAAGGTCTTCTACAGCCTTTGCCAGCACAAAGAACAATGTTCGGGTATAAGTGCGCATGCCACTGGGATGGTGCAAACCTAGGAATTTTACATCTTTATTGTTATAAAAGCGATAGTTCATACCTTGTGTCTTATTATTGACATAGGCACAAACGGGACCAAATGGCATCTCAAAGGCCGCTGCACGGAAAATCTCAAAGAGTGTGCACCCAAAAGGAGCCGTAATGGTCTTACTGGTATTCTTGCAGCGGATACGTACCATTCGGCTTTTCTGCTCGTCGTCTTCCTTATATGTTGAACTGTTTGTTGTCATGTATCTTATCATCCTTTATTTTTTCACTCCATTTCCTATTTCTGCCATAAGTTCTTTCATGCCTTCGCTGGCCCCCTTCATGATATGGCGGAAGTTCCTGATTGAATTCCATTGTACAGGCTTGGGGTCTATCAGATAGATAGGCGTTGTTGGTGGAACGTACTGGGTAAGCCCGGCAGCAGGATAAACATTCAAGCTAGTACCTATAATAATAAAGATGTCGGCCTCCATACATTCTGTTGCTGCCCGTTCAATCTCTGGAACAGGCTCACCAAACCACACAATGAAGGGACGCAGCTGACTACCGTCTTCGGCACAATCGCCCATTTTGACAAGAAGGTGCTCCTTATCCAGAGTTTGGATGTAGCGTGGGTCGTTTGGATTACGACTACTGGTAACCTTCATTAGTTCGCCGTGCAGATGAATGACATTCGTGCTGCCTGCCCGCTCGTGAAGGTCGTCAACATTCTGCGTAACAACGGTAACTTCGTATTGTTTCTCAAGTTCTGCTACTAACTTGTGTCCCAAACATGGTTCCTTCTGCAGAATCTGAGTTCGCAGATTGTTATAAAAATCTGTTACCAACTGTGGATTCCGTGCCCACCCTTTCGGCGTAGCCACATCCTCCACATTATATTTTTCCCATAGTCCGTCACTGTCACGGAACGTACTTACACCACTTTCGGCACTCATACCTGCACCAGTCAATACAACAACTTTCATATTTTAGCAATATTATAAAGTCACAAACTTGCAAAGATATATATAATAATGTGCAAAAATAGCAAAAAAAATGTAATGTTTGACTTTTGGATAAATAAAATGTATTAATTTTGCGCCGCATAATAGTAATTGTATTCAAAGAATGAACAAAATTAGCTACGCTTTGGGCCTTGGCATTGGTCAACAGCTCAAGAGTATGAACATTGAAGATTTCAGCATTGAGGATTTCACAAAGAGCATCAGTGAAGTGATGGCGGGTAAGGAAACAGTCATCAGTAGCAGAGAGGCTCAAGTAATGCTGAACGAGTATTTCCAGAAGAAAGAGAAAGAACAGGCACAGACAGCCATTGCAGAAGGCAAGGTATATCTTGAACAGAATGCCAAGCGTGATGGCGTAACCCAGACCAAGAGCGGATTGCAGTACGAAGTACTTACAGAAGGTACAGGTAAGAGTCCCAAGGCTACGGACACAGTACGTTGTCATTACGAGGGTCGCCTGTTGGACGGTACTGTATTTGACAGCAGCTATAAGCGCGGTGAGCCTGCAGACTTCGGACTGAATCAGGTTATTCCCGGTTGGACCGAGGGTGTTCAGCTGATGAAGGAAGGTGCCAAGTTCCGTTTCCATATTCCTTATTTGCTGGCTTACGGCGAGCGTGGCGCAGGAGCACAGATTCCTCCCTATAGTACGCTTGTCTTCGATGTAGAACTGATTAAGGTGCTGTAAAATTGAGAGTTGAGAATTGAAAACACATAGATTAACATAAAAAAAACAAAAAGCAATGAAAAAGATTTCTATTATTGCAGCTGTTGTTCTGGCTGCTATTATGGCCTCTTGTGGTAACGGTACTCCCAAGGCTAATTTGAAAACTGATGTTGATACACTGAGTTATGCATTCGGTATGTCTCAGACTCAGGGTCTGAAGGACTATTTGGCTCAGCGTGAAGGCGTAGACACCACCTTCATGAATGAGTTCGTAAAGGGTTTAAACGACGGCGCCAATGCTGGCGACGACAAGAAGAAGAGTGCTTACTTTGCAGGTCTTCGTATTGGTCAGATGATTAGCCAGCAGTGGGTTAAGGGTATCAATTATGAACTGTTTGGCGAGGATAGCACTCAGACTATCAGCCTTAATAATCTTTTGGCAGGTTTCGTTGCCGGAACACTTGGCAAAGGCGGTTTGATGTCTGTTGATGAGGCTACTTCAACCCGTGAGAATCTGATGCAGAGCATTAAGGCTGCTCAGACAGAGAAGAAGTACGGTGAGTGGAAGGCAGAGTGCGAGGAGTTCATGAAGAAGATTGCCAAGAAGGACGGTATCAAGAAGCTGGATAAGGGCGTTTACTATGAGGTCCTCACCGAAGGTACTGGTGATATTCCTGCAGACTCTAGCCGTGTAAAGGTTAACTATGAGGGTAAACTCATCAACGACACTATCTTTGATAGCAGCTACCAGCGTGGCGAGCCCACAACCTTCCGTTGCAATCAGGTTATTGCTGGATGGACTGAGGCTCTTACTCACATGCCTGTAGGTTCAACGTGGATGGTTTATATTCCTCAAGATCAGGCTTATGCAGAGCGTGAGGCTGGTAAGATTAAGCCATTCTCTTGCCTGATCTTCAAGATTGAGTTGGTTGGCATCGAGAAGTAATTGGATTAGAGATTAAGGATTAGGGATTAGAGATTAGGGAAGAAAAAAATGAAGAAGATATTTCTTTTTTCTCTTTGCGCCCTTTTGGCTTTAGGCACATCTGCAGCAAGTAAGAAGAAGACAAACAAGAAGGCTGCCAAAGCACCCGTCGAGGTGGTTGACACCGTATCGGTTGATACCTTCAGTTACCTGTTTGGTAAGGCTAACACCAATGGTCTGACAAACTATCTGACTCAGCGTATGGGTGTTGATGTTGCTTATCTTGAGGATTTTGTAAAAGGCTTTCAGCAGACTGCGCTCACAGAAGCCGACAAGAGAGAGAAGGCTCGTCTGGCCGGTATTGAAATCCGTTCTCAGGTAGAGAATCAGGTGATTGCTCAAGCCAACAAGCAGATTAATGATAGTGTTGACATCCTAAATAAGGCTCTTTTTGTGAAGGGTTTCCAGGATGGTATTACACAGTCTAACATGACCATCAGCATGGATAGTATTCAGACTGTGGTTAAAAAACAGATGGATTACTATCATAAGGTAAAAATGGAGAAGAAGTATGGTGCCAATCGTATTGCCGGTGAGGAATTCCTGAAGAAGAACGTTAAGGCTGACAGTGTTCAGACTACCGCCAGTGGTCTTCAGTACAAGATTCTCACCAAGGGAACCGGCGAGATTCCTCAGGCTACCGACAAGGTTAAGGTGCACTATGAAGGCCACCTTATTGACGGTACTGAGTTCGACAGTTCTTATAAGCGAAACAACCCTGCAACTTTCGCTGCTAATCAGGTGATTAAGGGCTGGACTGAGGCACTTACTATGATGCCCGTAGGCAGTAAATGGATGCTTTACATTCCCCAGGAATTAGCTTATGGAGATAGAGAGCAGAATAAGATTCCCCCTTTCTCTACGCTAATATTTACTGTTGAATTACTGGAGATTGTGAAATAAAGCATCACATAACAAGCAAAAAGACACCAAAATCATCATTTGGTGTCTTTTTTTTGCCCTTTTTCTTTCAAGAATTACATAAAAGTCGTATTTTTGCTATCAAATTATTACAGTTCAATATTATTTTATGGAAAAGATTGACAACCTCGACAAGAAAATTCTTGAGATTATTTCAAACAATGCCAGAATTCCCTTTAAGGATGTAGCCGCTGAATGTGGCGTCAGTAGAGCTGCCGTTCACCAGCGCGTACAGCGCCTTATTGATATGGGTGTTATCGTTGGATCCGGATACCATGTAAATCCTTGTAGTTTAGGTTATAACACTTGCACCTATGTAGGTATCAAACTGGAAAAAGGTTCTATGTATAAGGGCGTAGTTCAGGAATTCATTAAGATTCCCGAGATTGTGGAATGCCATTTTACAACAGGTCCTTACACCATGCTGGTTAAGTTGTATGCTCGCGACAATGCTCATCTGATGGAGTTGCTGAACAACCGCCTTCAGGAGATTGCCGGTGTTGTTTCTACCGAAACACTTATCTCGCTGAAGCAGAGTATCAAGAAAGAAGTGCCCATTGGTTTGCAGCGTGAAGAGACAAAACCCATTTCATTGGACGAGGAATAGCCTGATATGCAGACAGCACGCCCTATAATAGGCATTACAGGCAATTTTGGAGCCAAAGGATGTGAGTTGGCACAGGGCTACTACGAGTCGGTTCTGCAGGCAGGAGGCATACCTATGGTACTACCACCTTATGATGATGCCGCCGCTCTCTGTCAAACGCTCGATAAGGTGGATGGGATCCTTCTCTCTGGAGGAGGTGACATCAATCCACTTCTGTTAGGCGAAGAACCTATCCCTGGGCTGCACGGCATTTGTCCGCAGAGAGACGAAATGGAACTTCTCTTGGTTCGAGAGGCTTATAACCGACAGATACCTATCTTAGGCATCTGCCGTGGCATCCAAGTCTTGGTGGCCGCCCTCGGAGGAACCCTTTATCAAGACCTCAATACACAGTATTCTGAGGCTCCTTTGATAAAGCACGACCAAGATTTGGACCGTGCCTACGCCTCTCACTCTGTCAAACTGGAAGCAAAAAGCACGCTTGCCCAACTCTTCCCGGAAGTTGCAGAAAAAGGTCTGCCCGTCAACTCCTTCCATCATCAGGCTGTACGAACACCAGGCCCACTTCTGCGCATTTCAGCAAGGGCCACAGACGGTGTGATTGAAGCCGTTGAGAGCAACGAGTTCAAGAGCATCATAGGTGTTCAGTGGCATCCGGAATGCTTTATCACCAGAGGCGACCGCTGCATGATGCCGCTCTTTGACTGGCTCGTATCAGAAGCCTCATCCTTTGCCGAAGCCAAGCATATTCATCGTAGGATTATCACCCTCGACAGTCATTGCGATACGCCCATGTTCTTCTCGGAAGGCTATACAGCCGATATGTTTGCTAGGCGAACAGATAAGGTGCTGGTTGACCTTCCTAAAATGAGAGAAGGCTTTCTGGATGCTTCCATTATGGTAGCATATCTGAAGCAGGGCGAACGAGATGTCGAATCTCTCTTGGCTGCAACAGCGAAAGCCAACCGTATCCTTACTCAAATAGAGGAAATGGTGGCAGCTAACTGTACAGCCGTTGATATTGCCTATACACCTTCAGATATTGCCCGATTGAAGCATGTTGGCAAGAAAGCTATTATGCTGGGTATAGAAAACGGTTATGCCATAGGAAAGGACCTTAGTCTGCTGGAACATTTTGCCAAACGCGGCATTGTCTATATGACACTTTGCCACAATGGCGATAACGATATCTGCGATTCAGCCAAGGGAAATGCAGAACATGGCGGTTTGAGTCCGTTTGGTGAGCAGGTGGTTCTGGAGATGAACCGCCTGGGTATTATGGTGGATTTGAGCCATGCTGCCGAATCCAGTTTCTACGATGCCCTCGAGGTTAGTAAGAAACCCATCGTTTGCAGTCATAGCAGTGCCCGTGCCCTTTGTGACCATCCTCGCAACCTTACTGACGAACAGATGAAGGCGTTGGCACAGAAGGGAGGTGTCGCACAAGTTACCATGTATAATGGTTTCTTGCGTTCTGACGGTAAAGCTACTATTCTGGATGCCGTAGAGCACTTGAATCACATGGTGAACATTATGGGTATAGAACACGTGGGCATAGGTACCGACTTTGATGGAGATGGTGGCATTCCTGGTATGGCCAATGCATCTGAGGTTATCAACTTTACCCGTCGTCTCCTACAGGAACGTTATTCCGAGGAGCAGATTCAGATGATTTGGGGAGGAAACTTCCTCCGTGTGATGGAGCAAATAAAGAACATTTAAGCTTATACATTATTTATAATGAGATACATTCTTTTAACCGCTTTGGCTTGTTTACTTTCAGCCTGTGGCGGAAAAACCAAGAGTAAGGCAGGAGGGGCTGACACCATTGCTTTGGCGCCTTGCCCAACTTTCAATACAGACACTTGCATGAAGTACATTCAGGAGCAATGCGACTTTGGTCCTCGTGTAACGGGTTCCAAGGAATCTGTTCTATGCAAGCAGTATATTGTTGACCAGTTTAATCGTTTGGGTGCAGTAGTTGAGGAACAGCCTTGCGAGGTTACCATTTGGGACAACTCTAAACTTCCTGCCTGTAATATTATAGCCAAGTTAAACCCAGAGAATACTGACCGCATCCTCTTTTGTGCCCATTGGGACAGTCGTCCTTGGGCTGATAACGACGAGGATGAGAAGAATCACCAAAAGCCCGTTCTGGCAGCCAACGATGGAGCCAGCGGTGTGGCAGTAATGATGGAACTCTGCCGTCTTTTGCAGCAGAAACCTGTAAAGGTGGGCATCGATTTTGTTTGCTTTGATGCCGAAGACTTAGGAACTCCCCAGTGGGCCGAGACAGAGGAGTCCGACAGCCACACTTGGTGTTTGGGCTCCAAGTATTGGGCTGAGAAGGCACGCGAGGATGGCTATCGTGCCCGTTATGGGGTACTCTTGGATATGGTTGGCGGCAGAGGCAGCGTATTTCCTGCTGAGAGGGTAAGTCAGGAATTTGCCCAACCCATAGTAAGCCTGATTTGGCGTTTGGGAAATCAGATTGGTTACGGACATTATTTCCCTCTGAACAGGGAAGGCGGTTTCCTGATGGATGACCATGTAAATGTGAACCGCTATGCCCGTATTCCCTGCATCGACATTGTGCCCTACTTTACAGATGGTCCAAGCAGCTTCGGACCAACCT
Source organism: Bacteroidaceae bacterium (assembly GCA_017541025.1). GTDB lineage: Bacteria > Bacteroidota > Bacteroidia > Bacteroidales > Bacteroidaceae > Physcousia. Next base: position 40,027 of record JAFXZY010000002.1, read on the forward strand.
GGCATACGGTTAATGATACACCAGAGAACATAGACCCCAACGTCTTGGAGGCTGTAGGTCAGACACTTACACAACTTATTTATAACGAGGAACTATGACAATAAACGAGATACAAGACGAGATTATAGAGGAATTCGCTGATTTTGACGATTGGATGGACCGTTACCAGCTGCTCATAGACTTGGGTAGCGAACAGCAGCCTCTCGATAACAAATACAAAACGGAACAGAACCTGATAGATGGCTGTCAGAGTCGTGTCTGGTTGCAGGCCGACATGCGGGACGGACTGGTTCACTTTCAAGCTGAGAGCGATGCCCTTATAGTAAAAGGTATAGTGGCGCTGCTCATTAGGGTGCTGAGCGACCACACTCCGCAGGAGATTTTGGATGCCGACCTCTACTTCATCGAGAAGATTGGTCTGAGAGAGCATCTCTCTCCCACACGTAGCAACGGCCTTTTGGCTATGCTGAAGCAAATGAAGCTTTACGCTTTAGCGTTTAAAGTAAAAGCTCCCTCCATCTCCCCCAAAGGAGGAGAGTAAAGAATAGGAGAGATAAAAATTAAAAGAGAAAAGTTATATTCAAAAAGCTAAAATCAAAAAACAGGCAACCCAATTCTCCCTCTCCTTTGGGGAAGGACGTGGTGGGGCTGCTAATATATCGTGAACATTGGAAACGTTAATCTCGGAGAGCGCCCCGTTCTGTTAGCACCTATGGAGGATGTTACAGACATAGGGTTCCGTTTGCTTTGTCGGCAGATGGGAGCCGCCATGGTGTATTCCGAGTTCGTTTCAAGCGATGCGCTCATACGTCTTGTCAACAAAAGTCTGCAGAAACTGCAGGTATGTCCCGATGAACGACCTGTGGCCATCCAGATATATGGTCGTGATGTAGATTCTGTTCGTGAAGCAGCTAAGATTGTGGTCGATCAGGCTCATCCCGATGTTCTGGATCTTAACTTCGGCTGTCCTGTTAAGAAGGTGGCCGGCAAGGGAGCAGGAAGTGGTATGCTGAAGAATATTCCTCTTCTGTTGGATATCACTCGTGCCGTAGTAGAGGCTGTTCCTGATACGCCTGTAACGGTAAAGACCCGTTTGGCCTGGGATGAGAAATCGCTCTATCTGCCTTCGGGAACGCCTTTTATTGTGGACCTCGCAGAACGTCTTCAGGATTGTGGCATTCAAGCACTTACCCTGCACGGAAGAACACGTGCCCAGATGTACACCGGCGAGGCCGACTGGGCCCTCATAGGTGCTGTAAAGCAGAACCCCCGTATGCACATACCTATTATTGGAAACGGAGACATCACCACAGCAGAAGGTGCCCGTGAATGCTTTGAACGTTACGGTGTAGATGCTGTTATGATAGGCAGGGCCACCTTTGGCCGCCCTTGGATATTCCATGAGATTGCTCATCCGGAGGCTCCGCTCTCTTTGGATGAAAAGATTGACATTCTCAAGCAGCAGGTGCAGACTTCCGTAGAGCGTATCGATGAATACAGGGGCATTTTGCATATTCGTCGGCATTTGGCTGCAACGCCCATCTTCAAGGGCATTCCCAACTTCCGCGAGACACGTATTCGTATGCTCAGGGCAGAGACTGTAGAGGAGCTCTTTTCCATCATAGAAGACATCCGCAAGCTGTTACAAATAGGAAACACTTAACTATATTGCAGGAATAGTATGAAAAAGATATTGATAAAAAGACTGTTAATTTTACCCATCCTAACGCTCACGCTTATGAGTTTTGTTCAGGACGACTCTCCCATTTCAGAAGAGCAGGGCATGATGGTGGTCAATACCACTTCGCTCTGTGCAAATGTTACGGGATATATGGATGCCGTTCCCGTTAAGATTTACATCAAGGGTGGTAATATCGAGAAGGTAAAGCCCTTTCCCAACGCAGAGACACCCAAATACTGGGCTATGGTTAAGAAGCAGATGCTACCCAAATGGGAAGGTATGGACGTCAAGAAGGCGGCAAAATCCAAGGTCGATGCGGTAACAGGGGCGACCTTCTCCAGCAAGGCCCTGCTTAAGAATGTACAAACTGGTTGTGAATATTACGTAAAGAACAAAAAATGACTTACAATTTCTCTGAAATAGTACCACGTGTCGGTACTGATTGTATGAAGTACGACAAGGTTGACTGGTGTTGTGGCCGCAAGGATGTAATACCCATGTGGGTGGCTGATATGGACTTCCGTACCCCACCCTTTGTCTTGGAAGCCATGCAACGACGTTTGCAGCAGGGTATCTTAGGCTATACCTGTAGTCATGATGCCTATTGGGACAATATCTGTCGCTGGAACAAAGAGCAATTCGGTATGGACCTAAAACGTGAAGAGGTTACCTACATTCCAGGTGTGGTCTGTGGCATTTATCTTTGCGTCCAGTGTTTTACCAACGAAGGCGATAAGATTCTTATTCAGGAACCCGTATATCATCCCTTTCGTATTGTTCCTGAACACAGCGGAAGAGAGATTGTATTCAATTCGCTGGTACGTACCAAGGACAGCTTTACGATGGATATGGACAGCCTGCGACGTGATATTAAAGGCTGTCGCATGATGATTCTCTGCAACCCCCACAACCCTGCAGGTATCTGTTGGTCGCGTGAGCAACTACAAGAGGTGGCTCATATTTGTGCCGAAGAAGGTGTTCTGGTGGTAAGCGACGAGATTCACTGCGATATGCTCCTTGGGGGGCGCAAACATATTCCCTTTGCCAGTGTCAGTGAGGAAGCCCGTCTGAACAGCATTACCCTACAGGCACCCAGCAAGACCTTCAATATGCCTGGTATTGTGGCATCTCAGACCATTGTCTATGAGCCCAGGAAGCGTAGTAAGTTCTTTACATACATCGAGGGGAACGACTTTGACCTCGGCAATGTCTTTGCCTACGACTGCGTTGCTGCTTGCTACAGCCCACAGGGACTGGAGTGGAAGACTCAGATGCTGGATTATGTACAAGGCAACATCGATTTGCTCTGTGAGCGCTTGCAGAAAGAATGTCCGCAGATTGTGCCCATCCGTCCTGAAGCCAGTTTCCTTGTCTTCTTGGATTGTCGTGGATTAGGCTACGAGACGCAGGAGGAGTTGGACGATTTCTTTGCTAACAAGGCTAAGGTTGGCCTCAATTCCGGAGCTATGTTCGGTCCAGGTGGAAAAGGTTACATGCGCATGAATGTTGGTTGTCCCCGCTCAGTAGTCAATCAAGCCATCGACCAGATTGTTGCAGCGCTGGAAAAGTAAGTCGCTGTAGGCAATAAAGTTTAATAATATGAAAAAAAAGCACCTCTTTGGAAATTTTGTACTCTTTCTGCTGTGTTGTCCATCTATCACTTGGGCACAGAGTGAGTATAAGGAAGTTAAGGATGTTACGACGGCTCTGCTGAAAGCCGAAAAGGAGAGGCAGGTGCTGCTGATCGGGAATCCCAGGGCAGACTCGGTCTGTATTGCCAAGAAGACTATGCACATTTTCTGCAACGATAATGCGGCATACCTTTCTTTTCGGGAAGAGAACGTGCAACGCATCTATGCCGAACTGAAGCAGCAGCTTCCTGCGAAGTTCCGGAAATACAAGATTCAGATTTGGGCCGATGGCCGACCCATAGAAAAGCATATTCCTGCATACTACGGAACGGGAAAGGATAAAGCATTGAAGTGGGCTCCTCATGTGGATGTTCCCCTCAAGAAGGATACCGATAAGCCTTACATCCTGAAGGCTGGTTTGAAGGACAGGCATATCGCCCTCTGGCAGAGTCACGGCTGGTACTACGAGGAAAAGCTGGACCGCTGGGAATGGCAGCGAGGCCGCCTCATGCAGACCGTCGAGGACCTTTATACGCAGAGCTATGTGCTCCCATTCCTGGTTCCCATGTTGGAGAATGCAGGAGCCAATGTGCTGTTGCCTCGTGAACGGGATGTCAACAGGCAGGAATATATTATTGATAATGATGAGGCTTCCGGTTATGCCGAGACCGTTGGTCAGGAGGCTTGGGAAACAGGCAACGGGGCTGGCTTTGCACACAAGCAACAGGTATATCGCGACTTCCAGAATCCCTTCCTCGATGGAACTTTCCGTCAGGCAGAAACTCAGACAAAGGGAACGGAAAGCATTGCCGAATGGCAGACGGTTATCAGGGAGAGGGGCGAATATGCTGTTTATGTTTCCTATCAGACGGTAAAGAAAAGCAGCAAGGATGCCCTCTATACCGTCCATCATGCTGGAGGCGAGACCCATTTCCGCATCAACCAGCAGATGATGGGCGGCACTTGGGTTTATCTGGGGACTTTCCTCTTTACAGAAGGGCAGACGGCAAGGGTCACGCTGAGCAATCTTTCCGATAAGGCCGGACAGTTGGTAACAGCCGATGCCGTGAAGATTGGCGGTGGAATGGGCAATATCGAGCGTGCAGGTCTCCTTAGCGGCTATCCAAGGTTTACCGAAGGCTCCCGTTATTGGTTGCAATGGGCAGGTGCTCCGGACAGTGTATATAGCATGAAGCACGGCGAGGATGATTATACCGATGATTATGTGAGCCGTCCGCGCTGGGTCAACTGGCTGGCAGGCGGTTCGGCTGCGTTGCCCAAGCGTAAAGGCCTGAATGTGCCCATCGACCTCAGTATGGCCTTTCATTCCGATGCCGGAGTTACCAAGGACGATGGCATCATTGGTACCTTAGTGATTCATAAGACCATCGTGGAGGGCCGCGATACGTATGCCAATGGTGCTTCGCGTTATCTGGCTGCCGAGTTGGCCGACTTGATACAGACGCAGATTGTGAACGATGTCAGGGCAACCTGCGCTCCCGAGTGGAGCAGACGCGGCAAGTGGAATTCTTCCTACGCCGAAGCTCGTGTTCCTGAGGTTCCAGCTATCCTGCTGGAGCTCCTTTCGCATCAGAACTTTGCCGATATGCGCTATGGCCTCGATCCCCGTTTCCGCTTCACCGTCTCGCGTGCCATATATAAAGGTATGCTCAAGTTCCTCTGCAGTCAGCGTGGCACCCCGTATGTGGTGCAGCCGCTGCCGGTCAGCAATATGCGTGTAGGGCTCAGCGGCAACGAAGCTACCTTGCAATGGCAGGCTGTAGCAGATTCGCTGGAGCCTTCTGCAACACCCCATTCCTATATGGTTTATACCCGTATGGATGGGGGTGGTTGGGACAACGGCCAACTGGTTACGGAGCCTTCTTACAAAACCACCTTGCAGCGTGGTCATATCTACAGTTGGAAGGTTTCTGCCGTGAACGATGGCGGCTGCAGCTTCGACAGCGAAATCCTTTCGGCTGGCTTGGCTACGGAACCCGGAAAAGACATCGGTACTGTATTGGTTATCAACGGCTTCGACCGTGTGAGTGCTCCGGCCGACTTTGACTATACCTTGGATAACGGTATGCAGTTGGCGGGTTTCAACGACGAATACGACCACGGCGTTCCCTATCTGCGCGACATCAGTTATATCGGTAAACAGAAGGAATTCCGTCGTACCATTCCCTGGATGGACGATGATGCCTCCGGGTTTGGTGACAGCTATAGCGACCAGGAAGACCGTGTGATAGCCGGTAATATCTTTGATTATCCGTTCATTCACGGTCAGGCGCTGATGGCCTTGGGGTGTAGTTTCACTTCTTGTAGTAACGAAGCTGTAGAGGAAGGGCAAACCCGTCTTTCCGACTATAAGATGGTAGATCTGATTCTGGGCAAGCAATGTCAGACAAAGATGGGCAATGGTAAGAACCTTCCCTTAGCGTATAAGACATTCAGTGCATCCATGCAGCAGCAGATAACACAATACCTGCAAGAGGCAGGCGGCCGTTTTTTTGTCAGCGGAGCCTACGTAGGCACCGACCTTTGGGACAATCCGCTGGCCAAGCCCATAGATTCGGATAAGAAATTTGCCACCGATGTGCTCAAGTTCCAGTGGCGAGCCAACCAGGCAGCTAAAAGCGAAGGAATAAAGCAGGTGCGGTCAGCCTTCGGACCTGCCGGTAGTCACTACAGTTATTCCGACACACTGAATGCCCAATGCTACATTGTGGAGTCGCCCGATGCCATAGAACCCGCCAATGCCAAAGCCCATACCGTTTTCCGTTATGCGCAGAACAACCTGAGTGCTGCCGTCGGTTATAAGGGCGACAAGTATGCCACCTTCATCATGGGCGTTCCTTTCGAAACCATCACCGGTGCAGATAAGCGTAAAGAACTGATGCAGACCGTCCTGCAGTGTCTGTTCTGACCGAAAGCGGTCTCCTTAGACGCTTAGCAAGTCGCCGCAGATTTCCTCGGCACGTTTCACACGGTTCCAAACCGTCTGCATCTTTGCGTCCATAACTTTTGTTATCTGAACTGGTTTCAGGCCAATCTTCATCAGACATATTGTGCGGAGCAACGGCTCGCGCATCTGTCGGTTCATTCGTCCCTGCACAGCTTCCAGGAATCCCGGGTACAGGGTTTCTATTGCCACCATAAGTGCATCCCACGAATCATTGTTCAGAGCAGACCTGCCTGCGGCAATTTCCTGAAAGTGTGCAATGACATCTTCTGCCTTGGTCGTCGCATTGTTCATCAAGGCGATACGAGTCAGTTCCCTGTTAATCATTTTCCTTTGCTCCAGCAACTTGTCTTTCCCGAATATCTCCTCCGCAAATTTCTTCCTTCTGAAGTAATAATATGCCAACAGCGCCAATAAAATACTTAACAGGGTAAGGACACTTATTACAGAGATGAATATGATACGTTCGTCTCGCAGAATCAGAGACCGTTCTTTCTCTCTGTCGCGGTAGTAGATATAGGCATCCTTGGCTCTTCTTGTCTGTTCAAACGCCCGCTGGGCGATGATAGAATCATTGGTTTCATACAGTCGGCAACCCCACAAAGCCGCATCGTGGAAGTTTCCCTGCTGCAAATAACAACGCTGAAGTCCGGCAGATGCCTCATACCTTCCGGATAGCGTTTTTACCTTATCTATATATGTCTTATAGTGGGAAATTGCCGAATCCGTCTGATTTGCATACTCATGGTATTTGGCCAGACACAATTCGTAGTTGTTGGGTCGCTGGTTTTCAGGGAGTCGCCTTAGGTGTTGCAGCATAACATCCACCTTTTTGTAACAGTTGTATTTCAGATATATTGTCAGCATATAGGCATAGCTGCTACCGTATTTTAGCGGAAACAGTTCCTTTTGGAAAGCCTGAAAAGCCTGATCGCAATATTGCAGACACAGCAGCGAGTCGCCCAGATGTTCGTATGCGGCAGCAACATCCACCAGATACCATCCCAGCTTTATACCCGATTGTCTGGCCAGTTCTACTGCCTGAAGCCCTGCATGCAACTCATCCTCGTAATTCAGTTGCAGCATATAGAGGTTTCGTAATTGGGAAAGAGCGTTTTGCCACACAAGGGTATCGGCATCCTGACATTCAGCGGCTATCTCTACAGTTTCCAGGAAACAGCTAACGGCTCTGGGATAATCTTTCAGGTCGCGATAGGCACTACCCAGGTAGTAGCAGGCACGTTCTTTGTCGATGGCGTTCTTCTGTTTTCCGAAATAGGCCATTATCTGCAGGGCGGAGTCGGGATTCGAAGGAACCATATCGTTTTTGTCACGCAAGCGGATGGTCAGCAGATTATACTTCTGCCGGACATAGGCAGAGGACTTCCCGACAGAATCCCTCAGGGCCTCGGCACGCAACTGAGCCTTTGGCAGAGAGAACTCGCATTCCTGCCACGTTTGCTCTATGCTCTCCAACAACTGTTGTGCCCCTTCATCTTCTTTGCAAGAAAACAAAGACAGCACGCAGAATACCACAAGTAACCATCTGTCTTTCCCCATAATCCACATAAATTATATGTTTCGGTATTATTTCTCGCGGCAAAGTTAGAGGTTTTTTATCATTCAGACAAACAAATTCAGTCCCAAGTAATCCCAAAAATGCTATCTAACATACAAAATCCGGCTTTACACTTAAAAAGCTAAAACACAATTAGTTATAAGACATTATTCTGGTTTTAAGAAAAAATCACAAAAAGTTGGGACTACTTGGGAGCAGTTTTTTTTGGAGCAAATACAGAAACGGAGTAATTTTGCAACAAAAACTTGAAAATTTATGGCTTATGAAAACTAGGATTTTTATAGGATTGGCAGTTATGCTGATGACATTGTTTGGCATAACGGCGTATGCCAATGAGAATAACGACAACCCTACGGCAGAGGCGAATATTGATGGTCTAAACTATTTCCTGGACTTCACGACTCACGAGGCTACTATTACTACTGATCATACAGTCTCTGGCGAGTTGAACATTCCCTCTGAGATTAATTACAAGGGGGAAACGTTTGTTGTGAAAGGTATGGCTTGGTGTTCTTTCTATAACAATCAGAAGTTAACAAAGGTGATGATCCCCAAGACAGTTGAGGGTATTCTTAATTATGTACCTCATGATCCAGAAGATGGGACAGGCGGCGCAGTCGCTCCTATTTATTTGAATCCATTTGAGGGATGCACCGCTCTTGAATCAATAGAAGTGGACGAGGAGAATCCAAGTTTTAAGTCCGTTGATGGTGTGCTTTTCAGCCAAGATGGAGTAGGACAATACTATTATCATACAAATAATTACAAAGGAACCGGACTATATTGTTATCCTGAGGGGAAACAACAGAATGCTTACACCATTCCTGATGGCGTGGAATGGATAGGTGGAGATGCTGTTAGCAATAACAAATATCTTACTACATTGACAATACCTAACAGCATGAAACATATATGTACTAGTGCTTTTGAAGGTTGTAGCAATTTGAAAGATCTCTATTGCAAAGCTGATAATGTCCCTGTAGTATGGGAATCTGTATTTAAGAATGTTCTCATTGCTTCCGCAACACTTCATGTTCCAGCAGGTTCTATAGAGAAGTACAAAACAACTTCGCCTTGGAAGGATTTTGGGAATATCGTTCCAATAACAGCTAATGTTCAGCACAGCGGCTGCCTGAGGGAAACAAGAGATGATGCAGAAGAGTATAAACGCGCTATTATCCTGACCAAAGAGGGAAGCGTTCTGACTGTACAACTGCTTAACTATGAGAGTAATTGTGGCACAACGGACTTCGACGTTACTCATGCTATGAGTTGGTCCAGCACAGGTATACCTTATTCCATTTATGTTACTGTTAAGCCTATATGTGAAAACGAGGAGGATTGCATTTGCCCTTACAACGTAACTTTTACCATAGAAAATGTGACTGACAACAGTTTCCGCTTTGTATGCTGGTGGTATGACGGTCTGGTCAATCTAACAGATGGCAAGTCTTTGGTACTAAAAGAAGACGTAAATATAAACGTAGAAGGTTTGATTTATAATTTAGATGATGAGTCGTTTACTGCAAAATTGATTAACGGGAAAACATGGGAAGGAGAGTTGAGTATACCATCTGAAATAGAGTGGAAAGGACAGAAATACGTTGTAAACAGCATCGGCCAAAAAGCCTTTGAAGACTGTAAGGGTTTGACCAGCATCTCAATCCCAAAAAGTATTACAACTATTGGCAGCAATGCATTTTACGGTTGCACAGGTCTGAGTACCATCACAATTCCAGATGACATCACTATCATCGAAAGTGGTCTCTTCAAAGACTGCGTCAACTTAACATCTGTCATTATCCCGGAAGGCATAACAACTATTGGAGGGGATAGTTTCTTTGGATGCAAGAGTTTGGCCAGCATTATGATTCCAGAAAGTGTGACGTCTATTGGTAACAATGCTTTTGCAAGGTGCACGAGTTTGACATCTTTCATTATCCCAAATGGTGTTACAAGCATCTCGCAGTGTACTTTCTCTGGGTGTACAAACCTAACGTTTGTTACTATCCCAAATGGTGTCACGAGTATCGGGTGGGCCGCTTTCAAGGAGTGTTACAGTCTGACTAACATCTCTATTCCAGATGGAGTGACAACTATTGGAGATATGGCTTTTGCCAATTCTGCATTAACCACTATTATTATTCCCAATAGTGTGCAAAGCATGGGTAAATCTGTGTTTTTTAGCTGTAAACATCTGACTTCTGTCGTTTTATCTGAAAACCTGACCAGCATCAACGAGGAAACTTTTGAAGACTGCATTAGTTTGACTAATATTAATATCCCCAATGGCGTGACTACAATTGGTTATGGGGCTTTTTATACTTGTCGCAATCTGCCCAAAATCACAATCCCCAATAGTGTGACAAACATTGGGAGTTCAGCTTTCTCTGGCTGTCTCGGTTTGTTGACTTTATCCATTGGCAAAAATGTCACTCATATTGGCATGAGTGCATTCCAAAATTGTACAAATCTGACAGATGTCTATTGCTATACAGACTCTGTTCCCATTATAGAAAATGTTGCATTTACTTTTAACAAACGCAAACCCATTGCTTCTGCTACTCTCCATGTGCCAGTCAATTCTGTTGACTTGTACAAGGCAGATTCACGTTGGAATGGTTTTGGAAATATTGTAGCTTTGGAGGAAGAAACCGTTTCCTACACTAAGGATCAGATGGCAACGATAATATTGCCCATAATGCCAGATGCCAGCAAGGGAAAATATTACGGACTTGACAGATGCGAAGAGGGGAAGATAATCTTCACGGAAGAGCGTGAGCCCAAAGCCAGAACACCTTATATTATAGTGCCGAATGAGGACTTCAGCATAGATTTGGACAAACTGGAATTGGAAAGTTTATTGAGTGACACCGTTTCCGTAAAGGGCGCTATGTTCATTGGCTCATATAGTAGCGCAGAAATGAACTGTCAGGAAGGTTTCTATATTGACATTATAGATGCTACACCAGACAGTCAGATTATTGGCACAGACCAAAGAAAAGCCGCAGTAGGCGCTTTAAGAGCCTATCTGGTGGCTCCTTGGGATGACCCATACGCTCAGGGTGGTTCCAGAGGCGTGACAGTAAAGAGGGAAATCGTACTGAAAGACAATCCAAATGGCATTGAAAGCCTCATACCTAACCCCTCTCTGAGAGAGGGGAGCATCTATGACCTCCAAGGTCGCCGCCTCTCTGGCAAACCTTCACGAGGCATCTATATAAAAGACCATAGAAAGGTGGCGATTAAGTAATGGAACAGCCAACCCCTTTTTGTTTTGGGCTCCTGAGAATAAGATTATCAAATAAAAGTTGTAGATTTGCAAAAATATAAAGCCATTTGTTATGAAAAGAATCGTTTTACTGTTGATATTGGTTTGCCCCTTGGTGGCAAGCGCCAAGACTGATTCCCGTCCCATGCTTGTTGATGGCAAGACGTGGTGTTATATTTATCATCATTTTGAGATGAAAGAGGACTTGACAGGCGAGGAGGAGTATCGCGATATGTTCAACGAGACCAAATGGCCAGTCGAATATACGTTGCGAGGTGATACGGCCATTGAAGGACGCCAATACATGAAAATGTATCGTAGGGACGATAAAACGGGGAAAAATTATTATTACGGAGCTTTCCGTGAAGACGAGAAAGGAAGGGTTTGGCAGTACGACTACGAGGACGACAAACAGGACTTTATGATTTGCGACTTTACATTAGATGAGCATATTGATGCGACAAATCTTCCAATAATCGACTTAGTAAACATTAACAGAAAGCTATTGCAACGCTATCACAGGTTCGGGTTAATAGGCGTAGAGGGTGTCGGTATAATAAATAAGGGCCTGGTGCATTATGTGTATGAAGGTGAACCTGACTGTATTTGCGACTATGAATCGTTCAGCTATGTTGCAGGCGACGGCCTATACTTTACCAATGCAGATTTTACAGCTCCAACCTATATTGAACTGACTGATGAGGAAAAGGCCTATGTGGAGAAGAACAACGATTTTGCCTTCCGTCTGTTTAATAAGGTACGTACTGAAGAGAGCAATGTTATCTCGCCCCTGAGCATTACATACGCCTTGGGAATGCTCAACAATGGTGCTGTTGGGCAGACTCAGCAAGAGATATACAATGTGCTTGGGTTTGACAATGCTGATGCACAGAACGAGTTCTGCCTTAAGTTGATAGACCAATTGGCATTAGCCGGTAGGATGGACGAAACCACCAAAGCCCTTATCGCCAACACTATCTTTGTAAACCAAGGTTTGGGATATCAGTTACAGAACGATTTCGCGCATACCGTCAACCAGTATTATTATGCCTATCCTGAGGCTCGCGACTTTAACGATGGCGAAACTCGGGATGTAATCAATAAATGGGCCAGCGACAATACCAACAAGATGATTGAGGAAATACTGACTGAAGATGAGTTTAACCCCTTTGCAGTAAGTTACCTGCTGAATGCCATTTACTTTAAGGGAATATGGAAGACTCCGTTTAATGCTGCTAATACACAGGAAGAATCCTTCAACGAAACGGGCAGCGTGCCCATGATGCATCATGAGTATATGGATGCAAGGTATGAGGATAACGACCTCTATCAGACCGTTAGCCTACCCTTTGGCAACGGCACCTACAATCTGCAAGTGTTCCTGCCTCGTGTGGGAAAGACGATTGACGATCTGTTGGAGAATCTGAATAGTAAAAACTGGCAGATGCGTGGCTACACTCACGAAGTGGACCTGAAACTGCCTCGCTTCGAGATTTCAACCAATCAGCAGTTGGGGAACGAAATGGCCGAGTTAGGTATGCCTTCGGCATTCGACCCCGAGACTGCAGACTTCTCGAAAATGTGTAACACTCAGATTTACATTGGGCTGATGAAACAGGTGGCTAAGATAAAACTTGACGAGCAGGGAGCGGAGGCAGCAGCAGTTACCATTATTGATGTTGCTGGAGGAATACCCGACTATGCCACTTTCCACGCCAATCGTCCGTTCCTGTATATCATCAGTGAGCAGAGCACAGGCGTTATCCTCTTTATGGGCCAGTTTACTGGCGGCAAGCCATCGGCAATAGAAGCACCCATTGCTGAAGTGAAAAAAGAAGGAGTGAAGAGTGAAAAATACGATGATGCCCTCTACGACCTCCAAGGTCGCCGCCTCTCAGGTAAACCAGCCAAGGGATTGTACATTCAGAATGGGGTTAAACGGGTGGTTAGGTAATGGAAGAAGTCTGCTTTGTAAAGGTTATAGGTTAGGGGTCCCAAACGGTTAGCGGTTAGTGGTTAGCGGTTAGCGAAGCCAATGGCCAACAGCCAAAGGTCAAAGTTCTTGGGCTCCTGAGAACCTGAGAATAGGATTATCAAATAAAAGTTGTAAATTTGCAAAAAAATAAAACCATTGGTTATGAAGAGATATCTATTCCTTATGTTGTTTTTGTTCCTGATAGGAGCACAATATAATGTTAATGCTCAGGGACTGACAGTAAGCGATATTCAGAATAGCGGATGTCTGAGTGAAACAAGAGAGACTCGGGCTGGTGATGACGACGAATATGAAGAAAACAGATCGATTATCCTGACCAAAGAAGGTAACACCCTAAAAGTTCAACTGCTTAACTACATAGACAATTGTGGCATTTGGGGATTTGATGTAATTCCTTATGTGAGTGGTGGTAGCAACGGAGAACCTTATACGGTGTCTATCAGTGTAAATCCTATTCTGGGATTAGACCAAGCGGCTTGTGTATGTCCGTACGACGTTTCTTTCACCCTAAATGGGTTAGAAACCAATAGTTTTAACTTTTCTTGCTATTGGTGCGAGGGAGTTGTTAGCCTGACCGATGGTGAGCCATTAGTTATAGAGAATTCCTGGGATGACATTGGCGTGAACGGCCTGAATTACAAGATACACAAGGTGATGCATTCAGCCAAACTGTCAGACGGGAAAGCGTGGGAAGGCGAATTGAGTATACCATCAGAACTAAACTACGAGGGACAAAAATACACAGTAACCAGCATTGAAAGTAGTGCGTTTGGAAACAATACGAAATTAACCTCAGTAACTATTCCAAGTAGTGTGATTAGCATCGACTATGGGGCATTTTCCGGTTGCAGCAATCTGGCCAATATCACCATTCCTAATAGTGTTATCCGGATTGAAAATAATGCTTTCAGTAATACGGCTTGGTATAACAACCAGCCTGACGGAGTGGTTTATGCTGGCAGAATTGCCTACAAATGTAAAGGAGCTTTACCCGAGGGAACTGACATTACTATCAAAGACGGGACTTACGCCATAACCAGTGAGGCTTTTAATAGTTGTAGCGGACTGGCTTCTGTCACTATCCCAGGTAGCGTAACTATAATTGGAGATAGATCATTTCGTAACTGCAGCAATCTGAAATCTGTTACAATCTCAGACGGCGTAATGTACATCGGAGAAGTGGCCTTTAGAGATTGCAGCAGCCTGGAATCCATCACGATTCCCAAAAGTATAACAAAAATTGCAGACTTTGCTTTTTATGGCTGCAAAAGTCTGGCATCCGTAGTTCTTTCTGAGGGTTTAACGCGAATGGGCATATTTGTGTTTGCTGACTGTACAAGCCTAAGTTCCATAACAATTCCCGGCAGTTTGACCAATGCCCGTGAATACACTTTCTCTGGGTGTACTAATCTGACGTCTGTTGTATTTTCAGAGGGTATTAAGTCCATTGAACAGTCTATCTTCTTTCACTGCAACAATCTGTCCACCATTAGCATTCCCAAGAGCATAAAATCCATCTACGGTTATGTTTTCTCAGAGCTTAGCAACTTGGCTGATTTTTATTGTTTTGCAGATAGTGTTCCCAAAATTACCAAAGAGGCATTCTTCGGAACCCCAATCGCTTCTGCAACGCTTCATGTTCCAGCAGGTTCTATAGAGAAATACAAAACAACTTCACCTTGGAAGGATTTTGGGAATATTGTGGCGTTGGGAGCACAATATAGTGTTAATGCTCAGGAACTGACAGTAAGTGATATTCAGGACAGTATTTGCAAACCAATAATAGACCAGACACAGAAGCCTTTGACTATTGTTCTGACAAAAGAAGGAAGCGATTTGTTGGTTAAGTTGCTATACTATGAAAACAATCCATATACTACGGGCTTTGATATAGCCTCTAGTATGAGTTTCGGTAGCAATGAGGTCCCCGATTCTGTATCTATTGATATTGAACCCATTATTCCTGATCCTTATAAATACAATAAGTTGGGCTTGATGCCATATAACGTTTGGTTCACCGTGCATGGTTTGGAAATCAGCAGTTTCTACCTTTCATGTTGGTGGTACAAGGGATTTGTTGAATTAACGGAAGGAGAGCCATTAGTTCTGGAATACAAAATAGAAACCGCAGATATTAATGGAGCGACTTACGACTTACTGAAAGTCATGCATAAAGCAATGCTGAAAAAGTGGCAGGGGGAAGGCTAGTTTCGCATTCCATCAGAAGTATCCTTTGAAGGAGAAACTTATAAGGTAACGTGTTTGGACACTTATCCGTTTGGAGATAAAATGACCAAGGTTACAATCCCCAAGACAATTTGCAGCATGAGTTTCGACGATAGTAATTCCATTTTCTTCAATCCTTTTGTCCCATGCAGATCTTTAGAATGGATCGAAGTAGAAGAAGACTGCCCGTTATTCAGTTCTGCTGACGGTGTGCTTTTCAATAAGGATAAGACAAGACTCGTAGGTTATCCTGAAGCATCACCAAGGGAATCCTATACTGTTCCTGAAAATGTGACCTATATATACGCTAATGCCTTTAATTACTTGCAGCATTTGAAGAACCTGACAATACCAGATGCTGTAAAAGAGTTGTATTCTGGCTCATTTTTGGGAAGCGTAAGTCTAGAAAAAGTAAAACTTCCTTCTAGGCTTGAGGTATTGGAGCAGTATCTCTTCAAGAATTGTCAAAATCTAAAATCTGTGGAAATACCTAAAGGTATTGCATTTATCATGAACCAAGCTTTTGAGGGTTGCAGCAGCTTGAATAATATTACGCTTCCTGAAGGTGTAACTGTTATCATGGACGAGACTTTCAAAGATTGCAGCGGTTTGACCATTATAAATCTCCCTCAAAGTTTAACCACAATCGAGAGGTCTGTTTTTATGGGTTGTTCTGCATTACAGATATTGGATATACCCGAGAGTGTCAATCATATCGGGTCTGATGCATTTAACGGGTGCAAAATGAATTCGTTGTGTATCAGAGGAGCTCTTGAATCCTCTTGCATGATAAGAGGCTTATTTAGTGGCATGGACCAACAGACTAAGGTGTATGTACCAGCTTCGTTAATTGATCGCTACAAGAAAATATACTCAGGAGAAGTCTTGCCTTTGGAGGAATATGTAAACTCCGTTTCCTATACCAAGGACCAGATGGCGACCATCATTCTGCCTACAGAACCTGATGCCAGCAAGGGTAGATACTATAGGCTCGACAGATGCGAGAAAGGGAAGATTATTTTCGAGGAGGAGCTTTCACCCAAGGCCAGAATACCCTATATTATTGTGCCGAAGGAAGATTTCTGCATCGACCTGAACGCTTTGGATTTGGATGGCCTGCTTCGCGATACCGTATCTGTGAAGGGCGCTTCGTTCATCGGATTATACTGCCACGAAGAGCTGAGCTGCCAGGAAGGTTTCTATATCGACATCATAGACGCCACGCCCGACTGTCAGGCTGACGATTCCAACCAGAGGAAAGCTATCGTAGGAGCCTTACGTGCTTGCCTGATAGTCAACTGGGACGACCCATACAACCCGGGAGGCTCAAGAGGCATAACAGAAAAGAGGGAAATCATCCTGAATGACAATCCCAATGGCATTGAAAGCCTCACCCCAGACCCATCTCCGAGAGAGAAGGGAACCATCTACGATCTTAGTGGCCGCAAGGTTAATTCTCAATTCTCAATTCTCAATTCTCAATTAAAACAGAAGGGCTTATATATAGTGAATGGGAAAAAGATTATGGTTAAATAAATCATCTTTGCGACGATAAAACATAAATCATAATTATTATGAAAAAGAAAATATTCTTGTTGTCAATTATGTCAATTGTGGCACTAACAGCTGCATCTGACGAATATATCGACCCACTGACTAATGTGGTCTATACCTATGAGCCTGGGCAACCTACAGCCTCAGTAAAAGCTGGATATGAGGAGGCGGTGGCTCCTGATTATGGTTATGAAGGAGAAGTGTTCTACTATCCGGGCAGTCCTGATGCTACTGGCGATGTGGTGATTCTTGATAAATTCACCATCGGCACGACAGAGTATGTGGTAACGAGTATCGATGAGTGTGCTTTCTGGTATAACAATAAAATCAAATCTGTCATCATTCCCAATAACGTGACTGATATAGGAGGAGGTGCCTTCGCTCATTGTAATGGTCTGACCTCTGTCACTATTGGCAATGGAATATCCAGTATCGGTATTGGAGCTTTCAATTTCTGCAGCAGACTGGCAAATGTGTATTGTTATGCATACAATGTCCCTGAAACAAGTGGATATGCGTTTATTGATACCCCCATTGCCTCTGCTACACTTCACGTTCCAGCAGTTTCAGTTGAAAAATACAAAGCAACTGAGCCTTGGCAATATTTCGGGAATATTGTGGCAACAGCATCTGATATCCAACACAGCGGTTGCCTGAGTAGAACACGAGCCAGCAGCAAATCAACAACACAATCAATTTCCTTACTTAAGGAAGGTAACATTCTGACGGTGAACCTACGCAACTTTTGGAGCACTTGCGACACTCAGGATTTCGAAGTAACACCTTCGGTAAGCGATGGCAATAATAGCGATCCTTATACTGTTTCTGTCAGAGTCAAACCCATTGGCGAGGATATAGCTGATTGTATTTGCCCCTACAACATATCTTTTACCATACATGATGTAGAGGCCAACAGCTTCTACTTTAAATGCTGGTGGTTCAACGGTCAGGTGAATCTGACTGAGGGTGAACCATGGTTCATGAGCAATGAATACTACCCTGAAGGAACGAAGTGGACGGAGATTAGGCTTGACACCCTGAAGTATGACAGTTGGTATTCAAAGGTGGATGACGAGTGGGTTCCGAACTTTGAAACAGTGGAGTACTCTGTGAAAGGTGAATATACTCCCAAGTACTGGGAAGTTCCTTTCAAGTGCGTCTATACAAATAGCCAGGAATGTACAGACTCTCTTGCTCTTCTGATTTATGAAGGAAGAGATTATGGATATGATATGGGCGTGTTGGCAACTGTACCCCTTCTATTTGACGACAACACCACTCCCTATCCTGGCGAAGCATATTTTTTTGATTGGGGCGTGGGAATGACTTTAAGATTTGTGGATATCTTAAGTAACAACACAACTGCTATTTATCCTCCAGGTACATTTGACTTCGGCATAATTGAAGAAATAAAGGAAGGGAACTTCGGAGGGGTAAGACCGCTGAAATACACTGATGTAAATGGTGTCCGAATCATTCGGGGAATCGGTGTAACAACTTGGAATGACGGCGAATGTCTATTCGGACCAGTTAAGCCGTATCGTGCTTGGTCACTCTTCAAAGAAGATTATACACGCGATGAACGTCACTACCGTTCTATGCTTGTTCATTTCGAGCGTAATGGCGAAGTGCTGTATGATGTTTGGCCTGCAAAAGAGACCGTTTCCTTTACCAAGGACCAGATGGCGACCATCATTCTGCCGACAGAGCCTGATGCCAGCAAGGGTAAGTACTATAGGCTCGACAGATGCGAGAAAGGGAAGATTATATTCGAGGAGGAGCTTTCTCCCAAGGCCAGAATACCCTATATTATTGTGCCGAAGGAAGATTTCTGCATTGATGTAAGCACATTGGATTTGGATGGCCTGCTTCGCGATACCGTATCTGTGAAGGGCGCGTCGTTCATCGGATCATACTGCCACGAAGAGCTGAGCTGCCAAGACGGTTTCTACATCGACATCGTAGACGCCACGCCCGACTGTCAGGCTGACGATTCCAACCAGAGGAAAGCTATCGTAGGAGCCCTACGTGCTTGCCTGATAGTCAACTGGGACGATCCATACAACCCAGGAGGCTCTAAGGGTATAACAGGAAAGAGGGAACTCGTACTGAATGACAATCCGAATGGCATTGAAAGCCTCATACCTAACCCCTCTCCCTCGGAGAAGGGAACCATCTACGATCTCAGTGGCCGCAAGGTTAATTCTCAATTCTCAATTCTCAATTCTCAATTAAAACAGAAGGGCCTTTACATAAAAGACGGGAAAAAGATTTTGATAAAATAAAAATATGATGAGGAGTTTTGTTATTCTTGTCGCATCAGTTCTGGTGTTGTCGGTTGCCGCTAAAGACTCTATTTGTATCGGTACATTAGCAGACGGCACAGAATTTTTGGCAGAGAAACATTTCTTTGGGAAGCGCATAGAGCGTTTCGACCGCGTTCCGGATAAACTCCAGCTTTGCTTAAGGTTTGTGGAGACAATTCCTCCGCTACGGCAAGAGTTGGCACTCTATGATGTTTCAGAACACCGCATGAAGTGGAGAACAGAAGTGGACTTCACAAAAGACTATTATATTCCCACGAGTCAAGGTGTTGTTTTACAAAGTGGGAAAAGCACTCTCCTATTGGACGAGAAAGGCTCCATTTGTTGGGAGATGAAAAAGTTCCGTCCTGTTTACGCCGACGTACGGAACGGCGTGGTATTGGGCTATCCTAAGAAGAAGTCAAATGAGTTGATGGGCGTATCCTTAACCAAAGGACAGAATCTGTGGACAAGTATCCTGTCCCACAAGGGCGGTTGGAGTGAAATGATATCGTTGGAAGACGGCCGCCTGCTAATATCTGCTGACATGATTTGCGTACTGGATCCACTTACGGGAAAGATGCTTACTAAGACTGTAGATAACTATCGTTCGAGCAGTAGGCAGGCACTTATCAATGCAGGGGTAGAAGTGGTGATAGGAGGCATTCTCGCAGGACTATTAGGCGTTACTGTCGCTACTGCCATTACCTGTTCTATACCAGCAGAAAGCCACTACCTGCATCACTTGAATTCCAACTTCTATGTTGATGATGGCTATATCTACTATGCTGACCGCAACCTTATCCGCTGTATGAGTGATAAGTTAAGAATTATTTGGGAGAAGGAATTGCCCAAAAAGGCATCCATGTCACGTATATACATTCAGGAAGACACCCTTTTCTTTGAAAATACAGGTTGGGGGGAGAATTTTAAAGGTGATTTTTATGGCGATACTCGTCCCTACGTCATGCGCTACGACCGCAGAGACGGTACAGAACTCTCCGAGAGAGAAACTTTGAAGGATGAGGAAAACTTCGTGTATTGCTATCTAAAAGAGCCAGATAAGCCTTACTTTACCCCTCGTAGGCTAACAGTTGAAGAGATGCAAAAGCAGAAGAAAAACGGAATCGGAGTTTATCAGACAGACCGTTCGCTCTCCCTTACACATCGTGTTATATTCTGTGATAAGGATTACTGGATTGTTGATTTGGCTGGCAACGTGCTTTTACACTTTACCAAGCCCATTTTGCAGACAGAGGTCATGGATAATGTGTTGGTGGGCTTGACTGACCAGAATGTGATCTTCCAGTTCGACCTAAGAAACTTGATTTAACATAAAACTAAAACAATACCCAGCAATCAGGACAATTTTAACCCCGATTTTTGGAATCGGACTTACATCGGAGGTACATCGGAGGTACATCGGAGGTACTCAGGACCAGATGACGACTATTATTCTGCCGTCAGAGCTTGCCTTCTTCTTTTAGGAGTTTGCCCACATGCTCACCAATGACCTGTAATCTCATAACGCAGGCATTGAAGGCCATCACGCGGCTTGGCGAAATCATAAAATCATGCAATTCGGTCATCCCCTTGCTCCATTCCTGAATAAGAGTAATGGATTCAAGGATGTCTTCTAGTCTGTCTCTTATGCCTAGCGCGTCGCTATACATATATAGCATCGTTTAGAATATTTGACTTGAAAAGGGGACGCAGGGTTGAGCGGAATCGGACTAAATCAACGTTGCATTTAAACAGGGCTTTTAGCGCTTCCCTCAGTTCGTACATCAGCGAAAGAGTTGGCTTTTCCACCTCTACAACGATGTCAATATCGCTGCCCTCAGTATTCTCTTGTCTTGCCACAGACCCGAAAATACCGAGTTTCTTTATTCCAAATTGCTTGCCATATTTCTGCTTAAAGGCTGCAAGTTGGGTTAGGCAATCGTTTAAAACTAGCATCGTTTATTATAAATAATCATTGCAAAGGTACACATTTTTCTTATACCATCCAAACATTTCATAAGAAAGAATCTGGTTCGGATGTTATGAGGTCCAAATAAATTAAGGTAAGACGTTAAGACAATCTACCGGCTCCTACGTTAAAAAAATTCGAGTTTGCAGATTATTTTTGAAAGAAGCTCTTAAACAATATTCCAAACGTCCGAAATGATGGTGTTTAAAGTTTTTTAACAGAAAGTTGGGAGTACTTGGGAGTGGATTTATTTGGAGGGATTTTCTGCCTTGTAGAGGAGTAAGGTAATCACGTTCGTTCTGTTCCAGTTCCAATTGTCCAACCTCATAGAGGCTATTATGCGCTCGTTTCGTGACCACGTATTGTCATTTTCAGACTCTCCGAAGCAACACGTGTAGACTCCCGGGACCAACACGTGCAGCCTCTATGTTCTATTGGTTAGCGAACTTCAGGCATTAGACGTTAGAATGTAACTTTAAACATTAAACTTTATTACATCGGTAGCTCATCGTTTTTGGAAGTTCTAGAACCTAGACTTAACCATGAGGTAACCATGAGGTACTCCTGCCTTGTTTGGTTCACGGTTCATGG
This sequence comes from Bacteroidaceae bacterium, assembly GCA_017541025.1. Lineage (GTDB taxonomy): Bacteria > Bacteroidota > Bacteroidia > Bacteroidales > Bacteroidaceae > Physcousia. The sequence goes on from JAFXZY010000002.1 coordinate 61,796, forward strand.
TTCAGGATTCATGGTTCATTGTACCTTTGGCATTCACCGAAAGTACTTTCGTTCGGGAATAAAAATAAATCTTCGTTTTATTTTGTATTCCGCTCACTTATTCGTACCTTTGTGGCACAAAACTAACAAACATAATAATCTAAAACATCTATTATGAACAAAATTTTACGCCTTTTCTTCGTCGCATTTATGGCTTTGGTAGGCAGCACGGCTTTTGCTGATGACCAAGTCGATGAGTTGGTATGGGATGCTATGGGGCTTGATGGCACCAGCAATAACTATGTTGACTTCTCAGGAATTAAGTTCACTTCATCTGCAGTTTATGCCGGCAATGCAAGTACTGGTACTGGAAAGTACATTCAGCTTCGTTCAAAGAATAATAATTCAGGTGTAGTTACCACTTCGTCTGGCGGCAAACTGAAATCAGTAACTATTGCTTATAACGAAGCAACTACTGGCGACAGAACAGTGGACATCTATGGCTCCAATACGCCCTATCAGTCTGCGGCTGATTTGTACGGCGATGCTGCGGGTGAAAAAGTTGGTTCTATTGCCTTGGGAGCTGCAAACATGACCCTTAACGTAGAGGGTGAATATGCGTATGTAGGTCTTCGTTCAAACAGTGGAGCCGTATTCATTGACAAGATTACCATCGTATGGGACGGTGAAGGTGGTGAAACCAAGACGGCAACAGCTATTGAACTGGGTGAATATCTTACTCGCTTTACTCCTGGAAAAGATGGCGATGAGACTAATCTGCCCAATGTCGTCGTTACATCAGGTGATGCTATTGTAGAGGGTGCCGAGGTTAAGTGGAGCCTGAAGATGGGCAACAACTGGATAATGGGCGAAGAGGAACCCAGCATTGGCGACGGCAAGATTTATATTCCTAACCATAGTTGCGGCGACTTGACCCTCACCGCTAAGTATGAAGGCAATGACCAGTATGAGGGCAGCAGCAAGAGCTACACGCTGAAGGTTTATAAGGGGTACATGAGAATTCAGTCTATCCTGGAAGACTTCCCCGAGGTAGGCGGCGATACTTGGGCTGCCAAGGAAGCTGAATGGAACAAGGGCTATCAGGCTTCTTACTGGCAGGTGGATGAGCAATTTTCTCCCAAGACCGCTATTGTTACCTATGCTAACGGTTCCTATACCTATATTAAAGACGACTACGGCAGCCTCTTGCTTTATGGTAGTGGTTTAGGCTTTAAGAAAGGTGACGAAGTCGCTCTTGACATGGCCCCAAGTATTCCTCCCCATTATTCGGGTGTTTATGGTACCCTGAAGTCTTACAACGGTCTGCTGGAGTTGGCTGTAAACAAGGATGATGTGGAGTTGTATGTTAAGTCGAGCGACAACCCCGTTGAACCTAAGACCATCACGCTGGATGAACTGAACCAGACCAATATGAACGAGTTTGTACGCATTGAGGATGCTGAGTTCGTAGAGGCTAATGGCAAGAACCTGACCTTCAAGGTAGGCGATGAGACGTTGGCCGTTTACAACCAGTTCGGTATTAAAGTAGCTGATGACGAAGGCAAGTCTTTATTGGAACCTGGCACCAAGTACAACTTGGAAGGTATGGGCGATGTTTACTGGAAGAACCAGACGCTTACCAACCAGCTGTACCTCATCAACTTTGAGGAGGCGGTAGAAGAAGTAGCCATCAAGAGCTTCAAGATGACCATTAATTGCGATGGCGAAGAGTTCACAGAGGAATTCCCCGCATCTGATTGGCAGAATAAAGTCATAGAAGGAAAGACCTCTTCCATTAAGATTAAGCAAATAGTGGTAGAAACTGGCAAACCCATGAAGTATGTGGGATTCATTGCTACCATGTATAAGACAGAAGATGGCTGGCAGCATGATGAAGAAGCTTGGCACACCACTAATTTAGAGAAACGTGACGACGGCACTTGGGCTGTTGATCTGGGCGATGACTATGAGCTGATACCAGACATCGATGGCGGAGATGGTAGTAGCTATCAAGAGACCTTCGAGTTCTTCATTTACGCAGAGGACGAGGCAGGCACCCCAATACATTACAATAACGGCGGACAGGACAAAAACTATAAGGTAACCTTCACTCCTCGCGAAGACCCCACTGCTATAGGGAACGTCAACGTTAACGATAACGTCAACACTAAACTTTATAACATGAGCGGTCAGCCTGTAACCCGCACTTACAGAGGTGTAGTAATTCAGAATGCCCGCAAAGTACTCCGTTAAAGCCTAAGGCTGTTTCGACAGATTTGACGAAAACGAAAACGAAAACGAAAAAATCCCGTGCTTATTTCCATTGTACGGGATTTTTTTGTACCTTCGCACCCGAAATTATCCTAAAAACCAACCGATAATGAAAATTAAGACCGTTTTTCTTGTCTTTTTTATTGCTCTCTCTGCCTCTGCGCAGACGGCTAAAATGGTAAAGGCCCATAACATCGAGGCCACACAAACCAATTACATTAATAATAAGGCTCCACTGCCTGCAAATCCTTTTCTGAAGCTTCCAGTAAATGCTATCACTCCACGCGGTTGGGTGGGCGAGATGCTGCAACGACAGAAGAACGGCCTGAGTGGTAACTTAGGTGAAATCAGCGACTGGCTGGACAAGAAAGGCAATGCCTGGCTTGAGAGTGGTGGTTCGCATGGTTGGGAGGAGGTTCCCTACTGGCTGCGCGGCTACAGCAATCTGGCTTATATCTTAGGCGATAAGGCCATGCTGGACGAGACAAAGTTCTGGGTAGAGGCTATCATCAAGAGTGCTCAGCCCGACGGTTATTTCGGTCCTGTGAATGAGGATAAGAACGGACGCCGTGAGCTCTGGGCAAATATGCTTGCCTTGCAGATTTTGCAAGATTACTACGACTATAGCGGTGATGAGCGCGTGCTCCAGGTAATGAAGGGTTACTTTCAGTGGGAAATGCAATACCCCAAGGAAAAGTTCCTGCGTGACTACTGGGAGAACAGCCGAGGCGGTGACAACCTGCTGTCCGTCATCTGGCTTTATAACCGCACGGGTGAAAGCTGGCTGCTGGACCTTTGCCATAAGATTCACCAATGTACTGCTAACTGGATGCAGGAGAGCGGTCTGCCTAACTGGCATAATGTGAATGTTGCCGAGTGCTTCCGCGAACCCGCCGAATACTTCCTTGTAAGCAGAGACCCTGCTGCCCTCAAGGCTACCTATAATGATTACAGCCTCATCCGTCGCATTTACGGTCAGGTGCCTGGTGGGATGTTCGGAAGTGATGAGAACTGCCGTCATGGCTACATCGACCCCCGACAAGGTACAGAAACCTGTGGCTTTGTGGAGCAGATGCTTAGCGATGAGATTCTGATGGCGCTGACGGGCGACCTGCTGTGGATGGAGAATCTGGAGGATGTGGCCTTTAACAGCTATCCTGCTGCTCTGACAGAAGACATGCGTGCCCTGCGTTATCTGACCTGCCCCAATCAGGTGCAGGCCGACTCGAACAACCACAATCCGGGTGTGGACAACAGCGGCCCCTTCTTCTGTATGAATCCTTTCAGCAGTCGTTGTTGCCAGCATAACCATGCGATGGGTTGGCCATACTACAGCCAGAACTTGGTATTGGCAAGTGCCGATGGCGGAGCAGCCTGCCTGATCTATGCCGACTGCAAGGCTACACTGAAAGTGGCTGACGGTCAGACCGTAACCATCGATGAGCAGACGAACTATCCCTTCAGCGAGGACATCCTGCTTACCATCGGTGGCCTGAAGAAGAACCAGACGGTCAACTTCCCTCTATACTTACGTATTCCCACTTGGACAAAGGGAGTCCACGTAACCGTGAACGGCAAGACTGTAGATTGTCAGGTAAGGAGTGGTTTGTTGCAAATTAGGAACGAATGGAAAAACGGTGACGAGGTGAAGCTATTCTTCCCCATGCGCCTTACCAAACGTGTGTGGGCGCTGAACAAGAACAGCGTGAGCGTGAACTACGGCCCCATCACCATGAGCTTACAGATTAAAGAAAGGTATGAGCAGAAGGACAGCCGCAAGACGGCCATCGGCGACTCGCATTGGCAGGAAGGTGCTGATGCCAGCAAGTGGCCGACTTTTGAGATATATGCCGACAGCCCTTGGAACTATGCTTTGGTGGAGAACCTGCACAGTATGAAAGTAGAGAAGCGGGCTTGGCCAGAGAACAACTATCCCTTTAACCACGAGAACGCCCCCATCCGCATAAAAGCCCGTGGTGCCCGTGTGGAAGGTTGGGGGCAGGATGTTACCGGTCTTTGCCAGATTCTGTCTGATGCCAGCGCCAAACGAGGTAAGGTGGAAGATATAACGCTCATTCCTATGGGAGCAGCAAGGCTGAGAATATCGGCGTTTCCGCCAATAAAATAGGGCCCCTCTCCCTAATCCTCCCCCAAATGGGAGGGCTATATATTCAGAATAATCAGAAAACCAATAAATTAATATGAGAAAGAAAATCTTATCCGCATTCCTGTTTGTTGCCACGATGGCTTGCGCACAGACAGCAGAGTTTTTCAAACCTTATGCCAGCACAGACCTGCGTCTGCCTTCTGTACCTCTGGTAGTTAATGACCCCTATTTCTCCATCTGGTCGCCCTATGATAAGCTGACCGATGGAACCACCCGTCACTGGACCAACGACGAGAAGCCCATCCTGGGTCTTCTGCGTGTTGACGGCAAGGCTTACCGTTTCATGGGTGCTGAGCAGAACTATGTACTCTCTTCTATCGCTCCTATGTCCGATGAAGAGCGTTGGGAAGGAAAGGTTTCCTACCAGAAGCCTGCCGACGGTTGGCAGAAGGAGAACTTCAACGATGCCAATTGGAGTACTGAGAAGGCTGCCTGGGGAACAGAAGGCGAGAACATCAGCAACCGTCGTTTTGGCCGTCAGGGTTCGGATATCTACATTCGTCGCGAGGTGGAACTGACCGCTCAGCAACTACAGGAGGACCTGTACGTGAAATATTCCCACGACGATGTGTTTGAACTCTACATCAATGGTACCAAAGTGGCCGATACAGGCGAGACCTGGGTGAACGGCGTGGTGCTGCATCTGGACGGCGACCTGAAGAACCTCCTTCATGCCGGCAAGAACATCATCTCTGCCCACTGCCACAACACCACAGGCGGTGCCTACGTCGATTTCGGTCTGTTCAAGAACATCAGGCCCAGAGGTGCTGAAATCCAGGTGGCTGAGCAGAAGAGTGTAGATGTGTTGGCAACCAACACTTATTATACATTTGCCTGCGGACCCGTTGAGTTGGATGTAGTCTTCACCGCTCCTATGCTGATTGACGACTATGACCTTATCTCTATGCCCATTAACTACATTTCTTATCAGGTGCGCTCTACCGATGGCAAGAAGCACGATGTACAGGTGTACATCAGCGCTAATCCTTTGCAGGCTGTGAACAAGGATACACAACCCACCATTACGACTATGGGTAACGAGAAGGGAGTCCGCTATGTCCGTACCGGTACTGTCGAGCAGCCCATCCTGGCTAAGTCGGGCGACGGCATCTGCATCGACTGGGGTTACTTCTACATTCCTGCTATCAACGGCCAGGTGATGATGGGTGACGCCTCAGAAGTTCAGGACAACTTTGTGGAGACTGGTCGCACCTTCCGTCAGGGGCAGCGCGGTCAAGGTGGCCCTCGTTCTCAGATGGGTCAGCGCGGTGGCTTTGGTCAGTGGAACCGTGGCATCATTGCCCGCAAGCCTGCCGAGATGCCAGTTTTGGCTTATACCCACGACTTTGGTTCTGTAGAGACTGCCAGCAGCTTCATGATGATGGGCTATGATGAAATCGAGGATATCGAGTACTTCTACAACCGCTACAAGGCATACTGGGCTCATGGTGGCAGTGTGACCATCTTTGATGCCTTCAAGAATATGCAGAACGGTTATGCCAGCATTATGCAGCGCTGCCGTGCTTTCGATAAGATGATTTATGATGACGGTTACAAGTCGGGCGGTCAGGAGTATGCCGAGATCCTCTCTGGCTCATACCGTCACGTAATGGCAGCTCACAAGCTGTTCCAGGACAAGGACGGTAACCTCTTGTGGTTCTCTAAGGAGAATAACTCTAATGGTTGCGTGAACACCGTCGACCTTACTTATCCTGAGGCTCCCTTAGTACTCTGCTACAATCCCAACCTGCAGAAGGCTATGATGACCTCTATCTTCGACTATAGCAAGAGCGGCCGTTGGACAAAACCCTTTGCCGCTCACGACCTGGGTCAGTATCCTTTAGCCAACAAACAGGTATATGGTGGCGATATGCCCCTCGAGGAGTCTGGTAACATGCTTACCTTGGCAGCCGAGATTTGTAAACTGGACGGCAATACGGCTTACGCAGATCCTTACTGGGATATGATGACCATCTGGGTTGACTATCTGGTGGAGAACGGCTTGCATCCTGCTAACCAACTTTGTACCGATGACTTTGCCGGCCACTGGGCAGGTAACTGTAACTTGGCTCTGAAGGCCATCATGGGTATTGCCGGTTATGCCGAAATGGCCAAGATGAAGGGTCTGGAGGATGTTTACCAGAAGTACAACGCCAAGGCTAAGGAGATGGCCGCCGCTTGGGAAAAGGAGACCAAGGTAGGTGACCACTACGAGTTGGCATACGGTGCCGGCAAGGACACTTGGAGTCAGAAATATAATATGGTATGGGACAAACTGTGGAATACAGGCATCATCCCTAACGATGCCATGCAGACAGAAATCAAGTACTACCTGACCAAGCAGAATAAGTACGGCCTTCCCCTGGATTGCCGAAAGGATTACACCAAGAGCGACTGGATTATGTGGACCGCTGCTATGGCTCCCGATGCCGACACATTCAAGAAGTTTGTCAGCCCCGTCTATAAATATATCAACGAGACCCAGAGTCGTGTGCCCATCTCTGACTGGAGCGACACTAAAACTGGTAATATGGTTGGCTTCAAGGCCCGCTCAGTAATTGGCGGCTACTGGTTCCGCGTTCTTATGGATAAGGTAAACCCTGCTCCTGAGGCACCTGCTAAGGCCAAGAAAATAAAGAAATAAGGACACCTGACCTCTATAACAGATTCCCTCTTTAGAAATAGAAGAGGGAATCTTCTTTTGAATACCGATATCCATAATCAGAACTAATATATTTATTTTTATGTCTTTGAAACATAAATGGCTGTTGCCTTTGTTTCTCGTCATCACTACATCCAAGGCTGCCGAACAGGTTACAGAGTACATCCTGGACACCGTGGATAGTGGAGAGGGTTCTTGGCCCTGCCTCTTCTACGAACTGAATTATAATTCGGACATTTCCCAGGCAGAAAAGGCCAAGTGGTATGCCCTTGACGAGGACGAGAGCTACTGGCGAGAAGGCCTCGGTCCTTTTAGTATCGATGCGAACAAGTTCCTCGTTACCCAATGGCAGAGTACTGTTCACCCCATCCTCATTCGCCGGCACTTCACGTTAACGGCCGAGGATATGGCAAAGATACAGATTGGTGTTGTAACGTTTACATATAGCTACGACGAGAACCCCAAGTTCTGGCTGAACGGAAAACAACTTGTTTCTGCCTCTGGGTGGAACGATAACAACTATGCCACCCTCCTTTTTAACAGCACCCGAAAGAAATACTTCGTCGAAGGTGACAACGTATTATGTGTCTCGTTGCAACAAGGGGGTGGAGGCGGACATATCGATTATGGCCTGAGCGTAAGGTATAACCCCATGCACGATGGCCTCTCCGCTCCTGATTCAGACTCAGAAGACAATGCAGAAACCTATAACCTGATAGGTCAGCGGATATCCTATCCTGCTGGTTATCGAGGCATTATCATTACCAAAGGAAAAAAGATTATTCAGAAATATTGATAGCATTTTTAACCTATGAAAAAAATCCAAACAACATTATTGACAGTTCTTTTCCTGATAGCTCCTGCCGTTATCAGGGCAAATAATACCGTTACTATAGTAGATGTACCCAATCGAGAGGCAACCAATGTCAACTATACGAACTTCCGTGCTCCCCTGCAGCAGGCTCCATTGCTGAAGCTGCCCGTTGGAATGGTACAGCCAAGGGGCTGGCTACGTAAATATCTGGAGTTGCAGCGCGACGGACTAAACGGACAACTGGGCACTGTTAGTGCCTGGCTCGATAAGAATAATAACCAGTGGCTCTCTAACCAAGGCGATCACGGATGGGAGGAAGTACCCTATTGGATAAGAGGCTATAGCAGTCTGGCCTACATCCTGAATGATGAGGCCATGAAGAAAGAAGTAGAGATATGGATTCAGGCAGTTCTGAACAACCAGACCTCCAACGGCCGCCTCGGTCCTGACGGGTATGATGGCGACAGTCCTGATATCTGGGCCAAGATGCCCATGCTGTGGGCGCTGCAGACCTACTACGAGGCTACCGGCTCGCAGCGTGTGCTGACAGCCATGAACCGCTACTTCAAGTGGGAAATGTCCATCCCTGACAATAAATTCCTGAAGGGACTCTGGCAGGAGAAGCGCGGCGGAGACAACTTGTGGAGCGTGCTGTGGCTCTACAACCGGAACGGCGACAAGACCATCCTTCCGCTGATAGACAAGCTGCACAACGCTACCTCCGACTGGACCATGAAGGGTGACCTTCCTAACTATCATGGCGTAAATGTTGCACAGGGCTTCCGCGAACCCGCAACCTATTATATATATACGGGCGACAAGGAGATGTTGCAAGCAACCTACAATGCGCACAACGAGATGCGCCGTCGTTACGGGCAAATGCCTGGCGGTATGTACGCAGCCGACGAGAATGCCCGTGCCGGTTACTATGACCCGCGAAACGGTGCCGAGACATGTGCTTTGGTAGAGCAGATGGCAAGTGATGAGATACTTATGGGCATCACCGGCGATGTTTTCTGGGCCGACCACTGCGAGAATGTCGCCTTCAATTCATTCCCTGCAGCCCTCACTCCCGATATGCGGGCTTTGCGTTATATCACTTCAGCTAATATGGCTATCAGCGACGAGAAGAATCACGCCCCCAGCATCGACAACAGCCTGCGTGGTATGCTCTCCATGAGCCCCTTCAGCTCTCGTTGCTGCCAGCACAATCACGGCATGGGATGGCCATATTTTACCGAGCATCTGGTAATGGCAACAGCCGACAACGGACTTGCCACTATGCTCTATGCTGCCAACGAGACAACGGCTATGGTAGCAGACAGTGTATCTCTGAGGATGGAGGAGATTACCCATTATCCGTTCGATGAGACCATCACTTTGGTCCTTCACCCCGAACGTGATGTGGAATTCCCTCTTTACCTGCGTATTCCCGCATGGGCAAAAGGAGCCGAGGTGAGTGTCAATGGCGAGAATCTGCCGACAGAAGGAGATGCTACAGGGCGTTATATTCGTATCTCACGTCAATGGAAAGAAAGTGATACTGTTTTACTCCGATTGCCCATGAGCCTGTGTTCTACGGTATGGCAGCAGAACAAATCCAGCGTCAGTGTTGACTATGGCCCTCTGACCCTCTCCCTGAAGATTGATGAGGAATTCGAGGCTCATGACAGTCGTGACAAGGAGTTTGTTCAGGATGATTCTCATTGGCAGGAGGGTGTGGATGCTTCACTCCTGGCCTTGTTATGTACTGCGTGCCAAGAGCGATTGGAACTACGGGCTGGTAGTTGATGAGCTGAACTTGCCTGTAAATTTCAGCGTAATACGCAAGCCCTATCCCGAGAACGAACAGCCCTTCACGCTCGAGAACGTACCTCTTGAGTTTACTGCTGTCGGAAGGCAGATACCCTCGTGGGGCTTCGATTCAACGGGCATGACCGATTTTCTTCCTACCAAATATGCGGCCCGTGCAACAGAGACAACGCCCATCATCCTTGTGCCAATGGGTGCAGCCCGGCTTCGTATTTCGGCTTTCCCCAGAGAGAAAGAGTAGGTTCCTTGTGGAACGGTAAGAACATAGAATTGCTTACACGCTGTATTATTTTTCTTTCAGCAAAGGTAAATCCTGCTCCCGAAGTACCCGCTAAGGGGAAGAAACGGTAGGTTAATAGCTAAATAGGTTATCTATCTCTTGCAGCCAATGGGTGAGCACCTGGTAATATTCCTCGTGGGCATCGATAAAGCAGGTGTGACGGGAGTGCCGGAACAAGTGCCATTGGCTGTGAGGGATATTTTCGTAAAGCGAGGCTGCAACAACGGGGGTGCAGATATCACGCGTACCACTGCAAATGAGAGTTGGCTGAGTAATCTGACTCAGTTTATCGGTATACTCGAAGTCCTTAAGACTGCCCAGAGGCTGATATTCATTGGGGCCCCAGCCGTAAAGGTAGGACTCTGTGCCAGCACGCTTGGGACGTCTAAGGCATTCGGGTGAGTGTTCATCTACGCTGATGACAAACTGCTCGAAGTAATGGTCGTTGGCTCGCAAATAGGCAGGGTTGTCCCACTTACCTGTGGCTTCAGCTTGCCTGATTGCTTCCTGATCTTCTTCAGACAAATATTTAATGAGCCTATGCTGTTCGTTCGCCCATAGACTGCTGGAGGCATGACCAGAAGACAGAATGAGCGACTTAACCCCCTTGGGCTGGTGGTCTATAACATACGCTATGGCCTGCATGGCACCCCACGACTGGCCGAGTATGTGTACAGTATCCAGATGCAGAAATTCGCGGATGGCGATGAGCTCGTCTATCCAAGTCTTCTGCGTCCACAGTTCGGGGTGACCGTCGAGATAGGAGTTGCCGCAGCCTATCTGGTCGTAGGAGATGACTTGCCGTCCAGTGTCAGCGATGCAGTCAAGCACCTCGAAGTAGTTGTGCGTACTGCCTGGTCCGCCGTGGAGCAGTAATAAGGGAGTTTTCTCTGATGGTTCCCCTACTACACGGTAGTAGGTTTGGTATCCTAAAAAAGGCATGTAGCCCTCAGTGATTTTGTCGTGCATAATGATGATATTAACTTTAAAAATAAGTATTTATTACGCAAATATAATACATTTTTGTTATAATACGTGTGCTCTTACCAGAAATATTTAAATCTTGTCTGAAAAATAATATATATATACAACTATGTCCTATAGGCTGCTATCTTTAACAGGGTAGCAGTTTTTATGTTTTTCTTATGCTTTCCTATGAAGCAAGGATTAGCATCCTAACGAATTTCTGTTAAATAATCTTAAGGTAGGAGATTTTATGGAGAGATTTTCGGATTCATTCTAACAATTAAGCCTACCTTTATGGCAGAAATGAATGAAATAATGTTATAAACACACCAATATGAAGAAATTTTTCTGTATAACTCTGTTTGCATTATTCAGCAGTACAGCAGTTGTTGCCAACACCCCGGACGAGGATATTCTGTTTAATGTGCTTAAGCGCGAGGTGGGGTATTACTACTCTCAGCTTTCGCAGGATTCGCTGCCAGTGAGATTCATCTCGCTGAATGTGCTGAACGAGAATAGGGTCAACATTTTCAGTGATACGGGAGCGGCTTTAGTAACGGAAGCCACCTCGCGTAGGTTGAAACCCAATATATGGTTTGACAAGGACAACCCCTCCAAAATAAAAAATCGCTCAGACAAATACGATTTGCCTTTTTCGGACGATACCATCGCCATTAAGGAAGTTATCTGGGACGCTTTGGACAAAGAATACCAAAGTGTTAAGGATGCCAGAAAATCGGAAGCTAAGAAGGAGAAGAAAGATACCCTTAAGAGCAGCATAGCGTTTAAGGCAGAGCAACACTATGAGAGTCCTCTGCCCCCACTGAATATAGATAAGGAAAGGTGGAAGGCCTTGCTTAACAGGGTGACATCGGTCAGGAAAGAAGGTGTTTCAGCTCTATGTACGGCTAACTTTATTTGCGAACAGCACAGAAAATACCTGGTCAGTTCTGAGGGTACGGAAATCGTTCAGAACCGCAGATCGTTTATCATTAATCTGAATGTTAAGGTAAAGGATAAGAAAGAAGATATATCAGCGCTGAACAAGGTGTTTTTTGCCCATAACGAGGGCGAACTGCCAAGCGAGGAGGAGTTGAAGAATGCCATAACCGACCTTATAGATCGTGCCGATGCCCTAAGCAAGGCACCCATGGCAGAGGCATATACCGGGCCAGTACTCTTCTCGGGTGATGCCAGCGGAGTATTCTTTCATGAGGTTTTAGGACACCGGCTGGAGAAGGAAGACTCGGAGTTCAAAAACATGATGGAAACACGTGTGCTACCAGAAGGCTTCAGCATATCATGCGACCCGACATTAGATAATTTCGATGAAACTCCCATACACGGAGGCTATCTGTTTGACGACGAGGGAACCAAGGCGCAGAAGGTGGAATGTATTAAGGACGGCATTCTGAAGAGCATGCTTAGGGGCAGATGGTCGGAAAAGGGAGAAACGGAGAGCAATGGCCATTCCAGGGCTGCCTTTGGTGAGAAAGCATCGCCCAGACAGTCCAACTTCTTTGTGGAAACCAGCCATCCCTACACAGAGGAACAACTGCGTGGGATGCTGATTCAGGAACTGAAGGATAAGAATAAGGAATACGGTTATTACATCAGAACTGTTAGTAACGGATGGACAACTACAGGAACCAACACTAATCGAATATCATCCTTTAATGTCGTACCCATAGAGACCTACAAGGTTTATGCCGACGGACGACCGGATTCGCTGGTCAGGGGCGTTTCCTTCATTGGTACTCCATTGACGGCATTCAGCAATGTTAAGGCTGCCGGCGGAAGGTACGAAGTGTCCAACGGCAGATGCGGCTCGCGCTCTGGATGGATACCCGTTTCGCTGATTTCGCCTATGCTTTATGTCTCGCAGATGGAAACGCAGTGTCTGAAGACCGATGAGGAAGAAGCACCTAAACTTTCACAACCGGAGTTTGTTCCGAAAGAACAACTGGAGGGCTTGAGTGATGATTCTGTCATCTTCAAGGCTATGGCCGACGAAATGACACGCAGTATGGACAGTCTGAAAAGTGATGACGGCATGAAGCCCTATTTCCTGGATTATCGGATTTTCCGAACGGGTAATGCTTACATTCATTCTTCGTTGGGAACATGCAATTACCTGAATGTGAACGAAATCAAAAATAGCGGTAAGGTAATTGTCGTCGTGGGTGATAGTATGAAGACCAGTTATAATGATGGCCTGATAAATGAGCTGCCCGATGAGGTAAGCTATAATCATATTCGCAGAGAATTATGGGGTTGCACAAATGCAAAATTTAATTCTGTATGCGACGACCATAAATCAAATGATACGTGGAGGGCACAGGAGTTCCTGGACGACAGCATCCCGGAATGGACCAAGATACCCGGAAGGGTTTACACCGAGAAGTCGGCATTGGACAACTACCAGAAGGACGTGGAAACGCTGAAGGCTCTTGCCGATACCTTGTCTGCCATTTTCAAGAACTATCCGCAACTATGTCGCACACGCGTTGGAATAGATTTTGAATACGAAGACATATATCAACTGAACAGTGACGGGTTGCACGCACGCACTCCCGTAAAGAAAATCAACATTACATCAAATGCTAGCTATCTGTCCCCAAAAGGAGAATTATTTGATGAAACAACATCTTTTACTTATTACGATGTGGACGACCTGCCGCCAACCGACTCGCTGATGGCTGAACTGGAAAGATTTGCCAACAAGGTGATGCGTAAAAAAGCGGTGACCTTATCGGAGGAATTGGAATACATCGGCCCTGTAATATATGAGAATGGAAAAGCACTTGAAGCACTCTATAACAATTTGTATGGCCAAACAAACATAAGGGACTATATTATTTGCAGCCTGAATTGGAGGAATAGGAAGTATGATAACACATACAGACTACTGGGTAAAAAGGTTGTCTGCAAGAATATTTCCGTATGGCAATTGGGTAACGACTCCGTTTATAACGGACACCGTATGCTCGGTTATCGGAAATACGATGCTGACGGTGTCCGGCCTGCAACGATAGAACTGATACGAAAGGGCATTCTGATGAACCAGTTGGCAGGACGAAGGCCGTCGCCCGTGACACGTAAATCTACAGGAAACCAACGTATGAACGGATCTCGTGATTATGGCTGGTACGCTTCTGGAGCTGTACTCCGTATCTCGTTCGATAAGACAATGAGTAGGAAGAAACTCATTAAGAAACTGATAGCGATGGCCAGAGAACAGCACTCGGACTACGCCTATATCATAAGCGACTGGCAAGGGATGCTACGCATAAACACCAAAACGGGAGAGCAGGAAGAAGTGTGGTTAAGAAATGGAGATAATCCTTCGAGATTACAGTTAATGGGGGATATCTGGGCATCCAAAGAGGAAACGGCTGACCGCAAAGAATCCGTCATTCATCCCAAAACCATCCTTTTCCCGTTAGTAGAACTGAGAATCAACGCCAGCAGTCCCAGGAAATGTGAGAGGTTCGCGAAACTGAGGCATTGACCAATCAGGCGGCACACAGAAAAAGAAGCTTTTTTATTATAAGCATTAAAAATCCGAGGCGCATAATGACGTTTCGGATTTTTTTGATTGAACATTGAACATTAGGTTTTTCACTCATTCTGCACTACTTTTGTGCCTATATTGTCTCGAAGGTACTTTCGTTCGGGAATAAAATAAAAATCATTTTATTTTGTATTCCGCTCACTTATTCGTACCTTTGCCCCCCGAAATTGTTATATATAATGTAGTATATGGAAATTGCAAGCAAAATAATGAAGGCCGTTCAAGCCGTAATCGAGGAGCTGTACGGCGTGCAGGTGCCTGAGAAGATGGTGCAGCTGCAGGAGACCCGTGCTGAGTTTGAGGGACAACTGACACTGGTGGTATTCCCCTTCCTGAAAATGAGCAAGAAGGCCCCTGAGGCTACGGCACAGGAGATAGGCGAACAGTTAGTGGTTAGGGTGCCCGAGGTAATCAGCAAGTTCAATGTAATCAAGGGTTTCCTGAACCTCGTTATTAACCCTGCACAGTGGATAGAGCTGCTGGAGAGCATTCAGCAGAATCCCACCTTCGGTTTTACGCCTGTTACGGAGGAGAGTCCGTTGGTAATGATTGAGTATTCGAGTCCTAACACCAACAAGCCCCTCCATCTGGGGCATGTGCGTAACAACCTGTTGGGTTGGGCATTGGCCAATGTGATGCAAGCCAACGGCAACAAGGTGGTGAAGACCAATATTGTGAATGACCGTGGCATTCATATCTGCAAGAGCATGCTGGCCTGGCTGAAATGGGGCAATGGTGAGACGCCGGAGTCTTCGGGCAAGAAGGGCGACCATCTGATTGGTGACTACTATGTAGCCTTCGATAAGCATTACCGCGAGGAAGTGAAGGAACTCGTTGCCCAAGGCATGGACGAGGAACAGGCCAAGCAAGAGGCTCCGCTGATAAAGGAAGCACACGAGATGCTGGTGAAGTGGGAGCAGAACGACCCCGAGGTTCGTGCCCTCTGGAAGAAGATGAACGAATGGGTATATGCCGGTTTCGACGAGACATACAAGGCATTAGGCGTAAGCTTCGACAAGATATACTACGAGAGCGAAACCTATTTGGAAGGTAAGGAGAAAGTGGAGGAAGGCTTGCAGAAGGGCTTCTTCTATCGTCGGGAGGATGGTTCCGTATGGGCCGACCTGACAAAAGAGGGCCTCGACGAAAAACTCTTGCTACGCTCCGATGGTACCAGTGTTTACATGACACAGGATATCGGTACGGCCAAACTCCGTTTCCAGGACTTTCCCATCGACAAGATGATCTATGTGGTGGGCAATGAGCAGAACTACCACTTCCAGGTGCTCAGCATCCTGCTGGATAAATTGGGATTCAAGTGGGGCAAGGACCTCGTTCACTTCTCCTATGGAATGGTGGAGCTGCCAAACGGTAAGATGAAGAGTCGTGAGGGTACCGTTGTGGATGCCGACGACCTGATTGCCACCATGATTCAGGATGCCCGCCAGATGAGTGCCGATAAGGTGAATAAGCTGGAAGGTATCACAGAGGAGGAAGCACAGGAGATTGCCCGTATCGTAGGAATGGGAGCCTTGAAATACTTCATCCTGAAGGTAGATGCCCGCAAGAATATGCTCTTCAATCCCGAAGAGAGTATCGACTTCAACGGTAATACCGGTCCTTTCATTCAGTACACCTACGCCAGAATCCGCAGCATTCTGCGTAAGGCAGGCGACGTGGATCTGACTGCTTTGGCCAACGATACCGAATTGAGCGACAAGGAGATAAGCCTCATCCAGCACCTGCAGGGATTCCAGGCTGCCGTTAAGCAGGCAGGAGCCGACTACAACCCCAGTTGCATTGCCAACTACTGCTACGAGCTGGTAAAGGAATACAACCAGTTCTACCACGACTTCAGCGTGCTGCGCGAGGAGGACGAGAAGAAGCGTCTGTTCCGTATTGCTCTCTCTGCTGCCGTAAGTCAGGTTGTCAAGAACGGCATGGGCCTCTTAGGTATCGAGGTGCCTGAGAGGATGTAGTAAAGCCTCTCCCCTGACCCCTCCCCCGAGAGGGAGGGGAACTATGAATTGTGAATTATGGATTACGAGAAGCTGAAAGGTATTGTTGATTTCAACGCTATTGCGGTTGATGCCGGTTGTAGTGGTAACCCGGGCCCTATGGAATACCAAGGGGTCTACCTGGGCAATGAACAACGGCTGTTTCACTACGGTCCTGTGCACGGCACCAATAACATAGGTGAGTTTCTGGCAATTGTCCATGCCTTGGCGCTTATCAAGCAGAAGGGTTGGGACATGAAGGTTTACAGCGACTCGTATAACGCCATCCTGTGGGTCAAGAACCGTAGGTGCAAAACCAAGTTGGAGCATACGCCAGAGACGGAAGGTCTCTTTCAGCTGATAGCACGAGCCGAGGATTGGCTTTGGAAGAATCCGCAGCATGCTCAGGTGCTGAAGTGGGAAACTGCTCAATGGGGTGAGATTCCCGCAGATTTTGGAAGGAAGTAAAGGTGAAAAGGGTATTATATATATTCCGTATGGTGATGTTGCTCACAGCGATTTCGCTGCTGGGAAAGGTAATCTTTATGCTTTACAATGCGGAAGAGCACCTTTCGTTGCAGAACATTTGGGATGTCCTGTGGACAGGTCTGCCCCTTGACCTTAGCGTTGCCTGTCTGTTGGCATTGCCCGTCTGGGTGGCTACGGCAGCAACAATGTACTACCCCAACCTGCGCCTGAGGGCTATCCTGTCGCCTTACCTTGTAATGGCATTCCTGTTTGTGGTGCTGGTGACGGCAGGCGATATCGTTATGTATCACCATTGGAAGTTCAAACTGGATGCCAGCATCTTCAATTATATGTCCTCCCCGGGGTCGGCAGGAGCCAGCGCTCCAATGACATATATCGTGACTTGTCTGTCCTCGGCCTTTATTGCTATTGTGGGCTCTATCGTTATTGCCATCCTAATGACACCCAAACGCATCACAGAGGACGGACAGGGCCTGAACCGAACCAATTTTCTGGCAACTGGTGCGCTACTTGTCTTTACCATATTCGGCATAACAGGCCACAGAATCACAGAGGCCAGCGTGTTCAAATTCAAGCCCATCGTGCTGAACCATGCGGCCGTGAATACAGCTGGTCACATGCTACACTCCTTCTGGATTTACCTACAGGCCCCGGACAAGCAGATGAGAAGCATGAGCAACGAGGAATGCGACCGTCTGATGCAAGACCTCTATCCGGAACAGATGGATGACATCACAGATACGCTACTGACTAATATTCGTCCCAACATCCTGACTATTCAACTGGAAAGTTTCGGTGCCTCTTTTGTTGAAACATTAGGTGGTGCAAAAGGTGTAACACCTGAGTTGTGCCGATGGATGGAGCAAGGTGTAAACTTTACAAATGCATGGGCCAATAGTTTCCGTACCGACAGAGGAACGGTGAGTGCCTTGTCGGGCTGCCTTTCTTATCCTACCTATAGTCTGATGATGGAAGATGAATGCCTGGGGCATTTCCCCAGTTTAGCCAGCACATTTTCCGCTTTCGGCTACCAAACCAACTATATGTACGGAGGAAACTCAACGAATATGAACAAGCGCGAATACTTGCTGGCATCGGGTTTCCAGAATATTTGGGATATCAGTAACATGGATGTGCCCGAGGAGGAACGCGATGCTTGGGGAGCCAATGACAGCATTTCGTTTCAGCGTCTGTACAGTATGCTGACTGCACGGACAGATGCTGCAGCCTGGTATTTCGGCTATCAGTCTATCTCGAGTCATGAGCCTTGGAACGTACCCTACCATAAATTGGACAACGAGGTGTATAATGCGTTTGCCTATACCGACCACTGTCTGGGCACCTTTCTGGACAAAATAAGTAAAACGCCTGTCTGGGATAATCTCGTGGTTATCATCTTTGCCGACCACGGGAGTATGTGTCAGTTGGATTACCAACACCCGATGTTCTTCAGGATGCCTCTTCTGATGGTGGGTGGCGCCGTTAAGGTAGCCAAAACTGTGGATACCTTTATTAGTCAAAGCGATATAGCTGCCACACTGCTGGCTCAGATGCAGATAAGCAGCAAGGAATACCCATGGAGCCGCAATGTGTTAAGTAAGAACTATCAGTACCCCTTTATTTATGCCACCTATCCTTCTGGTATGCTATTTGCCGACAGTACAGGTGTTACCATGATGGATTTGCAATCAGAATGTGTAGTGTATTCTGATGGCGAAGAAGCTGATTTGAGAGTGAGCCGCACAAAGGCAATCCTCCAGCGGAGTTACGATAAGTTAAAAGAAATAAAAGCCCCCTCCGGCTCCCCCAAAGGAGGAGAGAAAAATATAACGCATTGAGAATTACGCTAATCTTTAACCGCTGAGAATATGAGAAGGTTATTCCCCATATTGTTTTGTCTGCAGCTCTCAGTAAGCATGACGGCTCAGGATGTTGTCCTGCAGGACAGCATTACTGATGCGTGTGGCACGGAGCATAAGTTCAAAGCCAAGCAACTGATAGTACCGGGAGCACTGATAACAGCCGGTGCTGTGGGTATTGCCTTCCACGATAAGCTGGGTAACTGGGACGAAGGGCATCATACCAGTGTGGACGATTACATTCAATATGCACCCGTCGCTGCAAATCTCTTTCTGGGATGCCTGGGTGTAAAACACAAGCACAACTTTGTGGACAGGGTCATGATTTCCGCTACGGCATACGCTGTAGAAGTAGCTTTAGTAAATGGCCTTAAATATACCGTCCGCGAACCACGTCCAGGTGCGGAAAATGAACGGAACTCATTTCCTTCGGGCCATACGGCAACGGCATTTACAGGTGCAGAGTTGGTGCGTAAGGAGTATGGTTGGGGAATAGGTTCGGCCGCATATGCTGTAGCAATAGCCACTGGTGCGCTGCGTATATACAACAACCGTCATTGGTGTAACGATGTACTGGCGGGTGCTGGTATCGGCATCCTCTCTGCCAATGTAGCCTATTGGCTTTATCCCTTAGAGAAGAAGTTGTTCTGGCCCAAGAAAAAGAAAAAGAATACAGCCAACATGATGGTAGTACCGACTTACGAGTTACAGCATAATACAATAGGATTTGCCTTTACGGCTGTTTTATAGGTTATGATGAGGAAGATATTGTTCATATTGCTTTTGTGCCTGGCAGGAACCCCCGTTCTTTCCCAAACCAGCCTGGACCCACCTGACAAGGGCGAGACGACAATGATTTCTCCTTATTATTTCGGTCCGAACGCCTTTCCTGTTCCCGATATGTTAGATGGAACGGTACAGCACGACCTTCGCATAGAACTGGACGGTAATCATTTCTTCGGAACCAGAGGCGACCACACGACGGACCTGACCCTTAAAGTAAATATTCCACTCTTTACGGATAGGGTTAACCTTACGGCATGGATGCCTTTGGTGGAATGGTACAATAACTCCGACGAGAGCTTGGTTGTTTCCCGACTTGCAGAGAAGGCGCTTACCGATCCCAAGGCGCGTAAGGGTTGCATCAGCGGTGATGTTTATATTTCTACGGACATTCATCTTATCCGTCAGAAACGCTATGTGCCCGATATAGCCTTACGTGCGGCACTGAGAACGGCGTCAGGAAACGACTACCAATATGCTCGCAATTATGACAGTCCTGGTTATTTCTTCGATGCTACCGTAGCCAAGTCTTTTGCTTTAGGAGCCTTGAAGCAACACGATTTACGTGTAGCCATAAGTAGCGGATTCCTGTGTTGGCAAACCAATAACGCCCGCCAGAATGATGCCATTATGTTTGGCCTGATGCTGAAATGGACATATAAACGCCTTATGTTGGAGCAGACGCTGCGCGGCTACAGCGGTTGGGAGCATTCCACCACAAGAAATAAAGAACTGGCCCACGACCGTCCCGTAGTGCTGAAAACTCGTGCTGCCTATCGGATTAAGAACTGGGAGGTCCTGGCATCTTATCAGTACGGTATGCGCGACTACCCCTTCCACCAGTTACAATTGGGAGCAGCTTACAACATCAATATCTTAGGGAAAACAAGAAATTGGGAAAATAAAAGAAAATAGATATAATATTATGGAAAAAAAATTCAAGAGAACTCTGGTAACATCCGCTTTGCCTTATGCAAACGGACCCGTTCATATCGGTCATCTTGCAGGTGTGTATGTCCCTGCTGATATTTATGTTCGTTATCTGCGTCTGAAGGGTCGTGATGTCTTGTTCATCGGCGGCTCAGACGAGCACGGTGTACCCGTGACTATTCGTGCACGTAAGGAGGGAATCACCGTCCAAGAGGTAGTAGATCGTTATCATTATCTGATAAAGGACAGTTTCGAAAAGTTTGGCATATCGTTTGATGTGTACAGTCGAACCACCAGCAAGACACATCACAAGTTGGCCAGTGATTTCTTCCGCAAGCTTTACGATGACGGAAAGTTTATAGAGCAAGTTAGCGAGCAGTTCTACGACGAGCAGACAGGTCATTTCCTGACCGACCGTAATATAAAAGGTGAATGTCCCCGTTGTCATGCACCC
The DNA here is from genome assembly GCA_017541025.1 of Bacteroidaceae bacterium. GTDB lineage: Bacteria > Bacteroidota > Bacteroidia > Bacteroidales > Bacteroidaceae > Physcousia. Next base: position 82,833 of record JAFXZY010000002.1, read on the forward strand.
GAAGCATACGGTGACCAGTGTGAGAAATGCGGTGCTACACTTTCGCCCGAAGAGCTTATCAATCCCTATAATGCCGAAACTGGCAATCCTTTGGTAAAGAAGGCTACCAAGCATTGGTATCTGCCGTTGGATAAAGATCAGCCATGGTTGGAGAAGTGGATTCTGGAGGACCACAAAGAATGGCGTTCCAATGTGTACGGACAGTGTAAGAGCTGGTTGGACGGTGGCTTGCGCCCCCGTGCCGTGACTCGTGACCTTGACTGGGGAATCCCCGTTCCCATTGAGGGGGCAGAAGGCAAAGTACTCTACGTGTGGTTCGATGCTCCCATCGGTTATATCAGTAACACAAAAGAGCTATGCGATGCTCATCCCGAATTGGGTTCTTGGGAAACTTGGTGGAAAGACCCCGAGACCCGTCTGATTCATTTCATCGGGAAAGACAATATTGTGTTCCATTGCATCGTGTTCCCTGCTATGTTGAAGGCACATGGCGATTATATTCTGCCCGACAATGTTCCCAGCAATGAGTTCCTGAATCTGGAGGGTAATAAAATCAGTACCTCAAAGAACTATGCCGTATGGTTGAACGAATATTTGGAGGAATTGCCCAACCGTCAGGATGAACTCCGCTATGTCCTTACTGCCAATGCGCCCGAGACCAAGGACAACGATTTTACCTGGGCCGATTTCCAGGCACGTTGTAACAACGAGTTAGTGGCTGTGTATGGTAACTTTGTGAACCGAGCCTTGCAACTTACTCAGAAGTACTACGAAGGCGTGGTGCCTGTCTGTGGCGAGATGAACGATTACGACCGTGAGACCTTGGCAGAGTTCCAGGGTGTAAAGGAACGTCTGGAGGCTTTACTGGAAGGCTTTAAGTTCCGGGAGGCACAGAAGGAGGCTATGAATCTGGCCCGCATCGGCAACAAATACATTGCCGACTGTGAACCTTGGAAGGTTATCAAGACCGATCCCGAACGTGTAAAGACCATTATCAATATCTCCTTGCAACTGACGGCCAATTTGGCCATTGCCTTTGAACCCTTCCTGCCCTTCAGCAGCGAAAGACTAAGGAAGATGATAAGCATGGACAGCTTTTCTTGGGAGCAGTTGGGAAGCCTGGATTTGCTTCCTGCCGGCAAGCAGTTGCCTAAACCCGAGTTGCTCTTTACCAAGATAGAGGATGATGTTGTAGCTGCTCAGGTCAAGAAGCTGGAAGATACCATCAAGGCCAACGAGGCAGCTAACTACAAGGCTGCACCCGTTAAGGACATTATCCCCTTTGAGGACTTTGAGAAACTGGACATTCGCGTAGGTCTGGTGAAGACCTGCGAGAAGATAAAGAAGAGCAAGAAACTGCTGAAGTTCACCCTTGACGACGGTTCTGGCAAGGACCGTACCATCCTAAGCGGAATTGCCCAGTGGTACGAGCCTGAGCAACTTGTAGGCAAGCGTGTACTGTTCATCGCCAACCTGGCTCCACGTCAAATGATGGGCGAGGAAAGTCAAGGTATGATTCTCAGTGCAGTCAACTATAACGGTGATCTTAGCGTAACCACAACACTCGATGAAGTGAAGGGCGGAAGCCAAGTCGGGTAAAGTCCCCTCTCCGCTTCCCTTTTGGGGGGGAGTACTACAAAAGAGGGGTTGAATAAGATTTTTGTACAAATTGTTGGTTGTTTTATAAAAAAGATGTAATTTTGTCGCGCAAAACAACAACAAAGGCAGCAAAAAGCATTCAAATTATGGAAAAGATTCGCGTAGCAGTAGTTGGTTACGGCAACATTGGCCGCTATACCATTCAGGCTTTACAGGCAGCTCCTGATATGGAAATTGCAGGTGTGGTGCGTCGTGCCGGCGCAGAGAACAAGCCTGCCGAACTGGCTGATTATAATGTAGTTAAGAATATCGAGGAGCTGGGAAAGGTAGATGTTGCCATCTTGGCTACCCCTACTCGTAGTGTAGAAGAATATGCCCTCAAATGCTTGGCTTTGGGCATCAATACCGTTGACAGTTTTGATATTCATGGACTTATTTGCGACCTTCGTCGCAGTCTTGATGCTGCCGCCAAGAAGACGGGTGCCGTAAGCATCATCAGTGCAGGATGGGATCCCGGTTCAGACAGTATAGTTCGCACCCTTATGCAGAGTCTGGCTCCCAAGGGAATCACGTACACCAACTTCGGACCCGGTCGCAGTATGGGACACAGCGTATGCGTCCGCAGCAAGGAAGGCGTGAAAGATGCCCTCAGCATGACTATCCCCGTAGGTGAAGGTATTCACCGTCGTATGGTATATGTTGAGTTGGAGGAGGGTGCCAGTTTAGAGGCAGTAACAGCCGCCATCAAGGCCGACCCCTATTTTGCCAGTGACGAGACACATGTTTTCCAAGTGGATAGTGTTGATGAACTGAACGATGTAGGTCACGGAGTAAATTTGGTTCGCAAGGGTGTAAGCGGTCAGACGCACAATCAACTCTTTGAGTTCAATATGAAGATTAACAATCCCGCCCTTACTGCACAGGTATTGGTAAATGCAGCCCGTGCAACACTTAAGCAGCAGCCCGGTGCTTACACCATGATAGAGATTCCCGTAATAGATTACCTTCCCGGCGATCGTGAGGACATCATCCGTCATTTGGTATAACAATCATTTTAAACATATAAAAATAAAGAGGGTGTGCTGTGATTGCACACCCTCTTTATTTAGTGTCAGGACCTTGCCCTTACATCAATAATGATGGAAAGGGTTACGTACCAGAGGATAATGGCGGCAAAGCAACTGGTGCCTAAAAGGAAGCAAGGGAGGCAGCCCAGCAGGAAGATGTACTTTACCTTATTTTTTTTCCAGCTGAAATCCTTAAACTTTAGCGCCAACATGGGAACCTCACACACCAGCAACATGCAGAAAAGCAACATGAAGAGAAAAAGGAACACGGCGTTGAACTTGAGCGACACCAGAAAGGCGTGCTGCCCCAATACTAACGAGCCCCAGAAGAGAGCATTGGCGGGCGTAGGAAGACCTATGAACCCCATTGCCTGACGTTCGTCGAGATTAAACTTGGCTAGTCGCAGCGCAGAGAAAGCCGCCACAATAAAGGCGGTATAAGGAATATAGTCTCTCAGGGGCAGAAGAATCTGAGGGTAGTGAACCTGATGGAAGAGATAGAATAATATGGCGCTGGGAGCAACGCCGAATGTTACTACATCGGCCAGTGAATCCAACTCCTTACCGATGGGAGATGAAACGCCCAGAGCACGGGCCGTCATTCCGTCGAAGAAATCGAACACGGCACCCACAATAATCATCAGTACAGCCCATTGGTACTGGCCATAGAAGGCACAACCGGTGGCGATGCAACCGCTTATCAGGTTACAGCAGGTGATGGTGTTGGGAATGCCCCCTCTAACTCCCCCTTTGGGGGAGAATAAATAACTATTATCCATTTATCTTAGTTCTTTGATCTCTAATATTAGCACTCACCCAAAGGGGGAGCGGGGAGGGGGCTTAGCTTGGCAATAATAGTTTCGTTTCCGACGGTCTTGTCACCCAGCTTTACGCAGATTTCCGTTCCTAAGGGAAGGAAGAGGTCGACACGAGAGCCGAACTTGATGAAACCCAAATGTTCATCTACAAAGCAGGCGTCACCCTCATGAGGATAAGTGACAATACGGCGAGCCATCGCTCCTGCAATCTGACGAGCCAGAATATCTGTCCCGTCGGGCGTGGTTATCACTATTGTACTACGTTCGTTCTCCTCGCTGGCCTTTGGCAGCCAAGCCTTATGGAAGTTACCATCGTAATGCCTAACCAATTTTATTGTACCGTCAACGGGAATCCAGTTGGCATGAACATTCCACAAACTCATAAAGATGCTAACCATGATGCGTTTATCGTGGAAATATTCGGTTTCTTCCACTTCCTCTACCACAACCACTTTTCCGTCGGCAGGGGCAATGACAATACCCTCTGTATCGCCCTCATAACAACGGATGGGACATTGGAAGAAATTGATAAGAATCAGGTATATGCTAATGCTAACTCCTGTAAACAGGTAGAATGGTATCTGATTGGAGAAAAAGAGATGAAGGATGGTACTGACGACCAGAAAAAGAATGGCGCTGACCACCAGGGTACGCGTGCCTTCGTGGTGTAGCCTAATCTTTTTTATCTTCTTTAATTTCTTGAGTCTATTTCCCATGTGGATTGTTTACTTTGGACACAAAGATAGGGTAATTTTGTTATTTATCAAAAACTTTTGGGGTAATTTTGGTATTTTCTATATCAAAAGGAGTTGCGAAGCTTTCGGTTTCAGAAAAAAACGCTATATTTGTACGATTATTGGTAACAAGCAGTAACAATGGAAGATTTTATTCATTTACACGTTCACTCTCAGTATTCTTTGCTTGATGGCCAGGCCTCCATTCAGAAGATGGTGGACAAAGCCATCGGTAACGGGATGCGTGGTATGGCACTTACCGACCATGGTAATATGTTTGGTGTAAAGGACTTCTTTGACTGCTGTAACTCTGTTAATAAAGGTAGGAAAAAGGAGGGGCTGGAACCGTTTAAGCCCATCTTCGGCTGCGAGGTGTATGTGGCCAGGCGCAAAAAGGAAGAGATGTCCGACCCCAATATAGACAGAAGCGGAAACCACCTGATTCTTTTGGCAAAGAACCAGAACGGCTATAGGAATCTGATTAAACTGGTGTCCCGAGCATGGGTAGACGGGTTCTACCACAAACCAAGGACAGACCATGATGATTTGATACGCTTCCATGAGGATATTATCTGTTGTTCGGCTTGTATTGCAGGAGAGGTGCCGTCCAAGATTCTAAAAGGTGATTTGGAAGGTGCCCGCCAGTCGGCTCAATGGTTTAAGGATGTTTTTGGCGAAGACTATTATCTGGAACTGCAGCGTCACGAGGTGAAAGATCCTAATGTGGCGGCTAACAGGGAAACCTTCCCCTTGCAGCAGATTTCCAATGCCGAGTTGATAAAGATTGCCCGCGAGTTGAACATCAAACTAATCTGCACCAACGACAGCCACTTTGTGAACGAAGAGGATGCCGATGCCCACGAGCGTCTGCTTTGTCTCTCTACGGGCAAGAAGATTTCCGAGCCTCACATGCTGTACACCAAGCAGGAGTGGTTTAAGACGAAAGAGGAGATGAACGAGCTTTTCGCCGACATCCCTGAAGCACTCAGCAATACGGTGGAGATTCTGGATAAAGTGGAGACCTACGATTTAGAGTCTGACCCAATTATGCCATTTTTTCCCATACCGGAAGAATTTGGAACAGAGGAGCAATGGCGACAGAAGTACACGGAGGAGGATTTGTTCCGCGAGTTCACCAGCGATGAGAATGGCGAGAATCCGCTTCCCAAAGAAGAGGGCGAGAAGAAAATAAAGAAGTTGGGCGGCTATGATAAGTTGTACAGAATAAAGTTCGAGGCTGATTATTTGGGTAAGCTGGCATACGAGGGTGCCCGTCGGATATATGGCGACCCATTAGATAAGGATGTGGAAGACCGCATCCGCTTTGAGTTGCACATCATGAAGACGATGGGTTTCCCCGGCTACTTCCTGATTGTGCAAGATTTTATCAATTCGGCTCGTAAGGATTTGGATGTATGGGTTGGACCGGGTCGTGGTTCCGCAGCCGGTAGCGTGGTGGCCTATTGTCTGGGCATCACTAAGTTAGACCCCCTGAAGTACGACTTGCTGTTTGAACGTTTCCTGAACCCCGACCGTATCTCTTTACCAGATATCGATACCGACTTTGAGGATGATGGCCGTGGCAAGGTTCTGCAGTGGGTAATGGATAAGTACGGGCACGAAAACTGTGCCCACATCATCACTTACGGCACAATGGCTACTAAGAACAGCATCAAAGATGTGGCCCGTGTAGAGGATCTCCCGCTTGATAGGAGCAATGCACTTTGTAAAGCCATTCCCGACCGTTTGCCTGAAGGCATGAAGATGAATCTGAAGAATGCCATCTCCTGTACGCCAGAGTTACAGATAGCACAGTCTTCGCCCGACTATAGGGAGGCGGATACCATAAAATATGCTCAACAGCTGGAGGGACAAATCCGTGGAACGGGCATTCATGCCTGTGGGTTCATTATCTGTCGCGACCCGATTTCGGACCATGTACCCATATCAACGGCAGACGACCCCGATTTCCCTGATCGCAAGACAGCCGTTACGCAGTACGACGGACATGTCATAGAGACAACGGGTCTTATTAAGATGGACTTTCTGGGACTAAAGACACTTTCGGAGTTAAAAGAAGCATGCAGGGTTATCAAGGAGGCACATGGTGTGGATATCGACCTTGACCACATTCCCATTGACGATGAACTGACGTATCAGTTGTATCAGAAAGGCCTGACGGTAGGAACCTTCCAGTTCGAATCTGCCGGTATGCAAAAGTACCTGAAGGAGCTGAAGCCAACCGTCTTTGAGGACCTTATTGCCATGAATGCTCTCTACCGTCCGGGGCCAATGGATTATATTCCTTCGTTCATCAGACGCAAGAACGGAATGGAGGAGATTACGTACGATATTCCCGTTATGGAGAAATACTTGAAGGATACGTATGGAATTACCGTTTATCAGGAGCAGGTGATGTTGCTCAGTCGTCTGCTGGCAGGTTTTACCAGAGGTCAGTCTGATGCCCTCCGTAAGGCTATGGGTAAAAAGAAGAAGGCTATTGTAGATGAGATGAAGCCTCTCTTTATCAATGGTGGAAAGGAAAGAGGCTACGACCCCGCAGTGTTGGATAAGATATGGGGCGATTGGGAGAAGTTTGCTTCCTACGCCTTCAATAAATCGCATGCAGCATGCTACTCGTGGGTGGCGTACCAGACGGCTTACCTGAAGGCACATTATCCTGCCGAATTCATGGCCGCCCTGCTGACCAGGAGAAAAGATGACATTAAGGAAATTACCAAGTTACTGGACGAATGCCGGAATCTGAAAATTGAGGTGTTAGGACCGGATGTTAATGAGTCGCATGCCGACTTTGGTGTGAACGATAAGCAGCAAATTCGCTTCGGCCTAAACGGTATCAAGGGATTGGGAGAAGCCGCAGCTGAGTCAATCATTTCGGAGCGCGAGAAGAACGGTAAGTACAAGGATATCTTTGATTTCGTTGAGCGTGTCTCTATTCCGTCGGTCAAGAAGAGTGGTATAGAGTGTCTGGCTTTGAGTGGTGCTTTTGATACTTTTTCCAATCAGATAAGTCGTGAACAGTTTATTGCTCCAAATGCAAAGGGCGAAATTTTCGTTGACTCGCTGACCAAATATGGCAACCAGTATCAGCAGGCAAAGATGGAGGCTCAGTTTTCGCTTTTCGGTATGGAGGCCATAGACAGACACTTACCTCCCATCCCAGTGACAGAAAGGTGGAACGACCTGGAACGCCTCAATAAGGAGCGTGAATTGGTGGGCATTTACCTTTCTGCTCATCCGTTGGATGAATACAGCGTTATACTCAACGGCATCTGCAACTTGCACATGGAGCAGATGAACGATCTTACACCATTTGAGAACCAAGAGGTAAAACTGGGTGGTATTGTGACGGGAGTAAAACGCCAGGGTATCACCAAGACAAACCAACCTTACGGAATAGTAATGGTGGAGGATTATACGGGTTCGGCTGAGTTAGCTTTGTTCGGAACCGATTGGGCACAATGGAAAGGTTACCTTACGCAAACAGGTAATCTGGTGTACATAACCGCCAAGGTGCAAGGGCGTCAGTACAGACCTGAGGTGATGGAATTGAAGATTGGCAAAATAGAATTTTTGCCTGATGTTAAAGATAAACTTATTCATAGCATTACCATAACCGTTGATTCCAACAAACTGGTAAGTGATGATGTGGCAGAACTTAGCAAGCATATTCAGGAGATGCAGCATAATTCTCAGGAAAAGAACAAGAATGAAGCTTCGATAGATGTAAAGTGGAATATCTGCGGAGGTGGTAATTCTCCCGTCTTGCACATGAAATCTAAAACTAAGTGTTACCGGGTGAGCAAGAAACTGATGGATTATCTTAATTCAACAGAATACCTGACATATAAAATCAATTGACGTAATATTAACCCCATTTATAATTATTATAAGGTATGGCACAGATTATTAACAGTAACAATTTTGATGCGCTGGTAGCAACCGGCAAACCCATTGTGTTGGATTTTTGGGCCACATGGTGCGGCCCTTGCAAGCGTGTAGGTCCTATTATCGAGGCTTTGGCACAGGATTACGAGGGTCAGGCTATCATAGGCAAGTGTGATGTAGAGGAGGACGAGGAAATGGCCGTACGTTTTGGTGTACGAAACATTCCAACGGTATTCTTCATTAAAAGCGGCGAAGTAGTGGACAAGGTGGTAGGCGCCGCTGCACGTCCTGTTTACGAAGAGAAACTGAAAAACTTATTGTAAAAGACTATGGGAAATATTGAAGACGACTTCCTGGCTGATGCTGAGGACGACCGCTTGACTGTAGAGTTTATCAAGAACTATCTTCCACAGGAAGTAAAGGATAAGTTCACAGAAGACGACCTTTATTACTTTTTGGATGTGATAGGCGAGTATTATGTGGATTTGCTCGAGAAAACAGAGAGCGAAGACGAAGTGGACATCGACATTGATGCCGTAGCAGAGTACATTGCTAAGAAAGCCAAAAAGGAAAAGATGGGCGACTTCGATCCCGAAGATCTCCGCTGGGTGGTTGACGGTGAATTGGAATACGGTGAGTCTTTAGAAAACTAAGCGTCTGTCTCCATCGGGCAACGCTTCGATGTTTACGTTTACCGTTTCTTCGGGAAGCACTTCCTCTATCAGTTCCGGCCATTCTATGAAACAGGGATGGCCACTGTAGAAGTATTCCTCGCATCCCATGTCGTATGCTTCAGAAACCTTTTTTATCCTATAGAAATCAAAATGATATATGGGGCGGCCATCGGCTGCCTCATATTCGTTTACAATGGCAAAGGTAGGAGAGGTTACGGTATCTTCAACCCCCAATTCTTCGCATACAGCCTTTATAAAAGTGGTCTTTCCTGCTCCCATCTTACCATAAAAGGCAAAGACGGTATTCTCTCCCATTGCCTCTGCAAATTGCTTGGCAGCCTGTTTGATATCTTCTTCTTTAAATAATATCTCCATAGTTGTTTTTTATTAGCACTCCTCCAAAGGGGGAGCGGGGAGGGGGCTTTTATCTCTTCTTCCCACGCAAGGTAATAAGCGGAATCAGCATCTCCTCCATGCTGATACCTCCGTGCTGGAAGGTATCTTTGTAATATTGAACGTAGTAGTTGTAGTTGTTGGGATAGGCAAAGAAGTCGTCACCTGTGGCAAAGATGTAGGTGGTGCTCAGATTCGGTCTGGGTAATCCTACCTGATGAGGCTCCTTTATCTCAAATACTTCTTTCTGGTTGTAGCTGAGGTTCTTGCCTAATTTATAGCGTAAATTTGTATTGGTGTTCTTGTCGCCCACCACCTTAATAGGGTTATAACAACGGATACTTCCGTGGTCTGTTGTCAGGATAATCGTATAGTTGCTGGCAGCCAGAGAGCGGAAGAGGTCACCAACGGGCGAATGGCGGAACCAGCTCTGAGTAATGCTGCGATAAGCGGCTTCGTTGCTGGCCAGCTCACGTACCATCCTACTTTCTGTTCGTGCGTGGCTGAGCATATCTATGAAGTTCATTACCACCACGTTCAGGTCATATCTCTGCAGATTTGGCAATTGCTGCACCAGTTTCTCTGCAGCCTGAGAGTCGTTAATCTTATGATAACTGAAAGAGTTCTTGCGTCTATAACGGTCGAACTGCGTCTGTACCAGCGGAGCTTCATTCAGATTCTTGCCTTCCTCACTGTCTTCATCTACCCACAGGTCTGGGAACATACGTTCTATGACATCGGGCATCAAGCCGCTGAAAATAGCGTTTCTTGCATATTGGGTGGCTGTGGGAAGTATGCTGCAATAGAGGTCCTCTTCTATGCTAAAGAGGTCGGCAATCTCGTTATAAAGCATGCGCCATTGGTCGTATCGGAAGTTATCTATTACCACCAGGAACACTTTTTCTTCGTTATTCAGATGGGGAAATACACTGTGTTTGAAGATATCTGGACTCATCACAGGACGCTCCTCAGGATTACTCATCCATTTGGTGTAATTCTTCCGGATAAACTTGGTGAATTCCCTGTTGGCTTCTAAGCGTTGCATACTCAACATCTCCTTCATAGCACTGTCTGTCTCGGATAATTGCAACTCCCAATAGGTTAGTCGTTTGTACACTTCTATCCATTCTTCCAGCGAGAGAGAATCGTTGATTTGCATACCAATCTTTCCAAAGTCTTGTTGGTAGGCCGATGTCTGCTGTTCTGTAACAATTTCTTTCTGGTGAATGTTCTTCTTCAGTGTCAGCAGAATTTGTGTCGGATTGACGGGTTTGATAAGGTAATCAGCAATCTTGGCACCAATGGCTTGCTCCATAATATTCTCCTCCTCACTTTTGGTAACCATCACCACAGGCGTATTGGGAGTCTGTTCCTTGATTCGGTTTAGTGTTTCCAGACCGCTTAAACCAGGCATATTCTCATCAAGTAGGATAAGGTCAAATGTTTCTTCTGTGCAACGGTCTAATGCATCGTAGCCATTTGTAACAGTTTCCACCTCATATCCCTTTTTCTCCAGATACAGGATGTGCGCTTTCAGTAGTTCTATCTCGTCATCTACCCACAACAGTTTGTATACAGCCATATTATCGATTATGAATTATGAATTCTCAAAATCCCCATGGGAAATCTTCCTCTTCTTCTTCCTCTACTTCCTCCTCTTTCTTCTCTTCCGGAACGTAATCGTCAGGATCAATAATCTTGAGGTTCGTAGGCTCATCTATCTGAAGGTCCTCAGGAATCTCCATAGGAGCAAATGTTTCTTCGTAGAAGGCTTTGTAGTCATCAAAGCTGAATTCGTTACCTATCAGCTTCAGATTATCCTCCGATATTAATAACGTTCTTATACCTTCCAAGCGTGTATTCATGTGTTTATCGGCATAAAGCGTCTGAGCGTAAGAATGCACTTCGTCGTATGACAGGAAGCCTTTCACGCACATCATAGTAATACCTTGCTTCTCAAGAATCTCAATATCGAAGTTTCTTACCATATAAGAGGTAAAGTTGTATCGGGCTATTTCAAAGAGTAACTGGTTTTCGTCCAGGCTGTTGGTGGGATAAGCCAGCACGAAAACGAAGTTTCCGTAGCGGTCATCCTTCAGTTCAGGAACTACCTCTGTGCTGTCGCCCGAAGCCTGACGATTTCTCCTGCCCCAAATGCTGCTGGCATCATAACGGTCATCCATCAACAAACGTCCGTCAGAAATACCTTTCACAATGGCATTGGCTAATTCTGTTACCTCTTCTTTGGGGAATTGTTGTATAACATCTTTAAGGGTTACCAGGAAGCTGTCACGTTCTCCGCCATAGAGTTGGCTCATGGCACGGATAAACATCATACGTGCACGGTTTGCACCAGAGGGGAAGTTTTCGGTGCTGAACTGGTAGTTCTTTTCCACCTCTTTGTAATTTGATGCTTGGTAAGCGTCATACGAGGCAGCGTAAACAGAGTCTTCCACGTGTTTGCCGTCGCGGGCTATCATTTCGTAGTTGGGATTACCCAGAAGAGCTGCCAGTTTGGTGTCTGCAAACTGTTCCATCAACAGGGCCTTGTAATAATCCGCCTTCTCGGAATCTCCTAACCTGCCGTACAAAAGGAACAGGTGGTAGTAGATGTTGTCTATGCCCTCACGTTCCGGGAAGTCGGAAAGTACACGCTGCATAGTCTTTTCTGCCAGAAGCCAGTTCTCCAGTTTTTCCTGTTCCAGAATACCTGCATTATACAGTCCGTCGCTTAGGATAGCATTGGAAGCCTCCATCTGTTCCTCTGTAAACGGAATCTGTTTCAGGTAGTATTCTCTGTGGTGAGGATCGTTTTCCAACGAATCTTTCAGCGCTTGTTCGTCTGAAAGGGTAGAGTCCGATTCTGCCGAACCGTAAAGGGTCTCATCGTCACCCTCTGCCTCTTCATTGACCTCTATATCCTCATTTCCTGTGGCAGCAACGTAGGAAGCTTTGTTGCTGATACGCCACAAATCTTCATTTTTACGCTGTCCCCACCTGCGTTGGAATTCTTCTATACCTTTATTTACAGATGTCGCGTTATAGAAATACCACGGCCCTTGCTGTTGGTTGTTCATTCCTGTGTTAACAGCCATGGATCTGTCGGTCTGGGGCTGTTGACCGTTGGTTTGTGGCCGTTGTCCGTTAGCGTTGGTGCCATTCTGAGCCGCTTTTTTTTCTGCTTCTTTCTCTTGTTTCTTCAGTTCCTCTATTACACGGTCTATGGCAGCCAGATATTCTGCCTCAGGCAATTTAGCCAAAGCCTGCAGACTGTCCTGCAACTTAACGGCACTCAGGTGAGGCTCCAGTTCATTCAGAATCTTGCTTCTGCGTTCAGTTTCAACGTATTCTTCGTGTTCCTTATCCAGGATTGAAACACATTCCTTATAGGTACGGGCGGCATCTATGTACTTCTCCATTTCCCAATACAGGTTGCTCAACTTCAGCAACAGCATGGCCTTGTCTGGGCCTTTCTTGGTAGCGTCCTTGACACCCTTCTCCCATGCATATATACAATGGGTGGTATCGTTTACCCCCATGTAGATGTTACCTAAGGCATAATAAACCTTGTCCAGGTAGTCCTTATTCTTGTCGCTCTTGGCCATTCGTTTCAGCAGAGAAACCATTTGGTTGAATTTGTCGCGCGGCATAACCTCAGTCTGGGAAATGCGAGCGCTAAAGGCCATCTCGTATGGAGGGTTGGCACGAATCACCTTAGCGTATGCCTTGTATGCTTCCTCGTTTTGTCCTGTCTGCTGGTAGAGTTGTCCCAGCAGGAAGTTCAAGCGGGTCCTTTTCAGTTTCCGTTTGGTGTTTTTGATGGCACCTTTCAGGTAGGGGATAGCTTCTTCATATTGTCCTATCAGAATCTGGTAGGCTGCCATTGTGTTGTTCATCTCCTTCATACCTTGGCGCCCGATGCTGTCGCGTCTCATTTTGTTCAGCACATCTTCAGCATCGTAGGCCCAGTCAAGTGCCACGTAGCATCTTGCCAGCTTTGCTTTGGCTATGCTGGAAATATCGGGTTGTGCTTGATAAAGTCTGATGATATAATTGCAGGTACTGGCAGCCTCTATAAATTCTCCCTTTTGGAATTGGGCTTCTGCCATCATCAGCCAAGCGTGGTACATGTAGGGGTTAAATTCCTTGCGGGCTAAAAACGCCTTCATTTTCTCGTCCTTTTTTTGACTTGGCTTTACCGTAGGACGTTTTTTCATGCTGTGCTGCTTGATGGCTTTCTCGCACTTGGTAATGGTAGTTTCGTAGTTACCTTTGCCAACACCGGCTGTAGTCTTGTTGGTGCTGATGTACATGGGAAGCAGACGATTGTAGTCGTCCTGATGCGACTTCATCTGTGCTTCTTCGCCCTCCAGATATGCAACCTCTCCGTTGTACAGCGTATTAAAGTGCGCCGTCATAGCGTGGTAGAATCGTGTTGTGGGCGTGTTTTTCTTGATGGAACAGGCAGAAATCACACATAACAGCATGAGCATGAGTAGCCCCATGCTGATGCTGTTCTTGGTGAATTTGCTCTTTTCCATGTCTTATTAATAACGTGCGCGCGATGCATTTTATTGTGTCGATGCCCTTATTTCAGGTCTGTTGGTCCGAATTTGTCCATATCATTGTAGTCCAGATTCTCACCGGCCATTCCCCAGATGAATATGTAGTTGCTGGTGCCGGCACCAGCGTGGATACTCCATTCGGGCGAGATAACGGCTTGTTCGTTGTGCAGCCAGATGGGACGTGTTTCCTTGGGCTCGCCCATAAAGTGGCAGACTGCCTGTTTCTCGGGAACATTAAAGTAGAAATAAGCTTCCATTCTGCGAGAATGAGTATGGGCGGGCATTGTGTTCCATACACTACCGGGCTTCAGTTCCGTCATTCCCATCTGTAGCTGACATATTTGGTTGTCCATACTCTTGGCCACAATCAGCTGGTTGATAACGCGGTCGTTGCTCTCCTCCATTGAACCAGCCTCTATATAGCAGCCCTTTTTGCGTAAATCCTCTAAGGTAATTTTCCGGGCTGGGTAGGAGGTATGGGCTGTTGCCGAGTTAAAGTAGAAGTGTGCAGGCTGACTGGGGTCGTTGGATGCAAAGTAAACCTCGTGTTTTCCGCTGCCTACATACAGGGCCTCCTTGTATTTCAACTCGTATGTTTTCTCTTTGTTGCCCTCTTTAACGGTAACAGTTCCTGTTCCGCCTACATTGATAATACCTATCTCTCTTCTCGACAGGAAGTTGGGAGCCTTCAGGTACTCAAAGGTTTCCAGCTGTAAAGCTTTGTTGTTTACGGGCATAGCACCGCCAACGATAAAGCGGTCGTGCATGGTATAAACAATGTTTATCTCGTCAGCTGAGAATACTTTCTCAATAGCAAAAGCCTGCCTAAGGCGATTTGTGTCGTATGTGCGAACATCCTCGGGATGAGTGGGGTAACGCAATTCATAATTAGTATGATTCTGTGCCATAAGCATAGTGGATGTCAAAAGCAATCCTGTTATTAAAGTCTTTTTCATATTATTCATTCTTTTATTTTTCACTTTTCACTTTTCTTTCTATTCCAAACGAGTAGATATGCCATCAGCAACCCTGCGGCAAAAGCAAAGAACTTATTGCCCACAAATACATGATACCATACCCAGCACATAAGGCTGGAGGCAAAGTCGAGTGCTGCACCTGCGCTAAAACCTTCAGGAATGCGTACTGAGGCATCCTCTGGGTGTAAGGCAGCAACAGAATTGGCTGCCATTGTGAAGGCGTCGGCAATGTTGGTAACGAAGTACAGACCACATACCAGCGCTACCAGTCCTATAATGAAGGTTTTCACCACATTACCCTTTGTAATAGGCAGCACAACGGGAAACAGGTAGAACATACCGGCCAGGGATGCCAAGGGCAGGAACTTGTTGCCTGGCAATACTACCGAAAGCAGCAGCACAACGGGAATGAGCAGCAGAGAAACAACCAGCGTAGTGGGATGACCAATCACCAAGGCCGGACTCATACCTATGTGCAGCTTTACCTTGTCGCCAAACTTGCTGGAAATCATCTTCTTGGTAGCATCAGAGATGGGAATAAGGCCGTCGATAAACAGGCGGGTAATGCGAGGTATCAATTCCATTACGGCACCCATTTTCACACCCAGAACCAAGATGTCCTTCACATCGTATCTGGCCAGCAGACCTATGCCGCAACCCACTATCACACCTAAGAACAGCGGTTCGCCCAGAATGCCGAACTTCTTCTTCATTCCTTCTGCGTCAATGTCCAATTTGCTGAAGCCGGGAATGAAGTCGAGCAACTTGTTTACAACAACGGCAAACGGAACAAATCCCTGACAGAAAGGCTGGGGGATAGAGATTCCTTCCATCCCGTCGTAATACTTCTGAAAATCCTCTGCCGTACGGTCGGCCATAATCAGCGTCAGCATGTAGCAGAAGATGGCAGCACTGAATCCAAGGGCCAGATTGTCCGTAGTAAAATAGACAATGGAACCTAAGAAGGCAAAATGCCAGTAGTTCCACAGGTCGATGTTCACGGTACGCGTAGTACGAGTGAGCAGCATCAGCACATTAATGGCCAGACAGACGGGGATGATAAAGGCTCCTACTGCCGTGTTGTATGCTACAGAAGCAGCAGCCGGCCAACCCATATCAAAGATGCCCAGTTGCAGGTCGTACACACCCACAACGGTCTCCAAGGCAGGGCCCAGCGCACTTGTCAGCAAGCCTGTCACTACGGAAAGCCCCACAAATCCTACACCTACGTACAGACCCGACAGCAATGCTTTTCCTGGCTTAATGCGCAGCAGCAGTCCCAGCAGCGTAAAGATGATGGGCATCATAACGGCTGCGCCCAGACTTATAATGTACGAGAACCAGTTTTCCATATCACTTGGGTTGTTTTCCTATGTAGGCAAGGATGCCGCCATCCACGTACAGGATATGTCCGTTCACAAAATTCGAAGCGTCAGAGGCAAGGAACACAACGGGACCTTTCAGGTCTTCAGGTGTTCCCCAGCGGGCAGCGGGTGTCTTGGAAACAATGAATGAGTCAAACGGATGTCGGCTCCCATCGGGCTGTGGCTCACGCAATGGAGCGGTCTGCGAGGTAGCAATATAGCCCGGTCCGATACCGTTGCATTGGATGTTGTATTCGCCGTATTCCGAGGCGATGTTGCGTGTCAGCATCTTCAGACCGCCCTTTGCAGCAGCGTAGGCCGATACCGTCTCGCGTCCCAGCTCACTCATCATGGAGCAGATGTTGATTATCTTGCCGTGTCCCTTTCGAATCATACCGGGAATCACCGCTTTTGATACAATGAAGGGAGCCGTAAGGTCGGTATCCACCACCAGTCGGAATTCTTCTAATTCCATTTCGTGCATGGGAATCCTGCGGATGATACCGGCATTGTTTACCAGAATATCCACCGTTCCCACTTCCTGCTCAATCTTCTCAATCATTGCCTTTACCTGAGCCTCGTCGTTCACGTCACATACAAAGCCGTGCGCCTCAATGCCTTTTTCCTTGAAGGCTGCCAACGCTTTATCCACATGCTCTTGGTTGCGACTGTTGAACACCACTTTGGCTCCTGCTTCTCCTAAGGCTTCAGCCATCGAGAAGCCTATACCGTGCGCTGCGCCAGTTACCAGCGCCACCTTACCAGTTAAAGAAAAATTTACCATGTTTATATTAGTTTAGGTTTTAATTATCAACTCTCAACTCTCAACTACTCCTCCTCTCTCCCACCAACAGGAATACCTCATCTTTTACAACGTCTGGCAGATTTACTTGCCTGAGTTGCAGACTGCGTACCCATCCTGCTACCTCTTCAGAGCGCATGGTGTACAGCACATTGCGGAATTCCTCTGCTTCCTCCTCAGTATAATCATCTCCGCTACGACCCTTAAAACGGTCCAGTTCCTCATCATCGTAGTATTCTATCTGTTTGCTGATGGCGGCCAAAAGGCTCTCCTTCTCGCACACCTCATGTTGGCCGCAACACTCCATATCGGCAGGGTTTACTATAGGCTCCTCCTTGGGAGCGTGCCTGTAATGCCACCAACTGACGATGCCGGCTATTAGGCCTAACACCGCGAGGGCGATTAACATGTAGAGTACTATCAGCATATCTTAAAACCAACTTTTTTCAGGTCTTCCCAGAAGGCAGGATAGCTTTTGCTTACCACCTCGGGGTTGTTGATGCGCAGGCTGCCCAACTTCATGGCGCAAGGGGCAAAGGCCATAGCCATACGGTGATCCTCGTAGGTATCAATGGATGGGTTTTCCTGAGCCTCGCAGCGTTCGCCGTTCCAGTAAAGGATGCTGTCGTCCTGTTCCTGAATGTCATAGCCTAATTTGCGCAGCTCCGTTCGTAAGGCACGGATGCGGTCTGTCTCTTTTATCTTCAGACTCTGCAAGCCCGTAAAGCGGAATGGAATCCCCAACATAGCGCAGGTAACCACAAGGGTCTGAGCCAGATCGGGCTGGTTCACAAAGTCGTAATCCATGCTGCTGCAGGGAGTTCCGCTACGCGAGAGTCTTACGCGCTCTGCACCTTCCGCATCTTTCTCGAAGGTGGTTTCTATGCCCAACGGGCGGAATATCTGGCTGATAGCCGAGTCCCCTTGCAGACTCTTGGCAAAGAGCGCAGGCAACACCATGCAGGGAGCCTTATCCTCCGTCAGCGCCATCATCTGATACCAGTAGCTGCTGGCACTCCAGTCATTCTCTATAAGATAAGGTATAGTTTGGTAGCCGCCAGGCATCACCTTCAGTTCGTGGTCCGATGTCCATACAGCTTTAGCGCCAAAGTCGCGCATAATGCTCAGCGTCATCTCTATGTAAGGCCTACTTACCACATTCCCCGTTAGCGTCAGCATGAGTCCCTCCTCCATTACGGGACCTATCATCAGCAGGGCACTGATGTACTGGCTGCTCACATTGCCGGGCAGTTCCAAATGCCCGCCTTTGTGCCTGCCACCTGTGATGCGCAGGGGTGGGAAACCCTCCTCGCCGGCATATTCCACTTGGGCACCCAACAGCCTGAGGGCTTCCACCAGAATCCCTATGGGACGGTGGCGCATACGCTCCGTTCCTGTAATGATGTGCGTGCCAGGTGCCACGCTCAGGTAAGCTGTCAGGAAGCGCATAGCCGTTCCAGCCGCCATAATGTCGATGGTATCAGGCATTTCTGTAAGGGCGCGAACCATCACAAACGTGTCGTCGCAGTCCGAAATGTTCTTGAGAACAGTTCCGAAAGACTCTTTTTCTAACCTTCCGCCGCTTGCCAGCGCGTGAATGATAAGAGCCCTATTGCTGATGCTTTTGCTGGCTGGAAGAATCACTTCGGCCTGCATATTTTGGGGAGGGAAAAGGTTTATGGCCATCCTTTCTATTGCAATTTATATCTATTTTGAGTACAAAAGTACACAAAAATTTGCAAGTAACAAAAAAATGCCCTACCTTTGCAGCGCGATTCTGAGAAATCGTTAAGGAACGGGATGTAGCGCAGTTGGTAGCGCACACGTCTGGGGGGCGCGAGGTCGCAAGTTCGAGTCTTGTCATCCCGACCTAAAGAAAAGAGCGAAGCACAAATGCCTCGCTCTTTTTTTTGTTTAGCGGTTAGTGGTTATAGAGCACCTTCTTTCCGCCAACGATGTTAATGCCCTTCGCAGGTTTACTCAGGCACTGGCCAGAAAGATTATAGATATTCTCTTGAACCTCTTGAACTCCTTGAACCTCTTGAACCTCTTGAACTCCTTGAACCTCCTTTATTCCAGTCACTATATCTGCTGAAAAGTAGCCGGGATTGCCGGCAACGTCAGGGTGAGCATAGAGCAGGTTATTGTGGTTCTCGTCGTAGCGGGTACCGTTGTCGCCAGTCAGTTTCGTGCAGTTGGTGAACATGTTGCCGTAGAGATGTTCCAGCTCGTTGTACTCGAATGTTTTGTCAGCTGCCCAATCGTTTTTGCAGACGATAGTCGTTAGGTTGGTGCAACCGGCAAACATCTCGGAGGTCTGGTACAGGCTCTCACCCGTAAAGTCCGTCAGGTCGATGATAGTCAGGCTTGTGCAGCCCTTGAACATCTCACTGCAAGCACTGACTTTCTTTGTCTTGAAATGTCCCAGGTCGAGCGAGGTCAGCGAAGTACAGTTTTCAAACATTTTCATAAAGTCGCGCGAACCTGATGTATCGAAGCTCTTCAGGTTTAGGCTCTTCAGCGCCTTGCATCCTTGAAACATCTGGCTCATGCCGTCCACGTACTTCGTGTCGAAGTGGCTCACGTCGATGGAAGTCAGTTTGGCACATTCTTGGAACATCGACCGCATGTCACTGACCCACTGGGTGTTGAAGTGGCTCACATCAAGAGCCTCAAGGTTCTCGCAGCCTGCGAACATCATGCGCATGTTCTGCACCAGTTGGGTGTCGAAGCCGCTCACGTCGAGTTTCTTCAGACTGCGGCAGGACGTGAACATTTGCATCATGTCCTGACAGGTGCCAGTGTTGAAGTGGCTCACGTCGAGCGTCGTCAAGCTCTCGCACCCGCAAAACATGTTATACATTGATGTCATGCGTGACGTGTCCCACTTGCTCACATCAAGGGTCTTCAGCGCCCTGCAGTCAAGGAAAATCTGACCTACGTTCCACACGCGACTGGTGTTCCAGGTGCTCACGTCGACGGTCTCTAAGCTGGTGCATCCGTTGAACATGTTGTCCATATAAATGACGTTGCCTGTGTTGAAGTGCTTCAGGTCGAGCGATTTCAGCTTGTAGCATCCGCTGAACATCGAGCTCATGTCCGTTACGTTGCTCGTGTCAAAGTTGCTCAGGTTGAGGCTGGTCAGATAGCCGCTTCCGGAGAACATGCCCGACATATTGGTGACTTTCGATGTGTTGAAGTGACTCAGGTCAAGCGTAGTGACGCCCCAGCGGTCATAGCCGTCATCCATACCCATGAACATTCCACTCATGTCGGTGACGTTTCTCGTGTCGAATCTGCTTAAGTCAAGACCCTCTAAATGGCCGCATCCGCCGAACATATAACTCATGTTAGTGACGTTGCTCGTGTTGAAGTTGCTCAGGTTGAGGCTCTCCAAACTACTACAACTACCAAACATGTTGCTCATGTTGGTGACCTTCGAGGTGTTTAAGTGGCTTACATCTACCTGTGTGAGTTCCGTGCAGACGTAGAACATGCCGCTCATGTCGGTCACTTCACTCGTGTTCAGATACTCCATGCCCGTGATGTCCTCCACACGGGTAGCATAGAACCAGCAGGAAGTGGAGGTGGGACGGTAGTTAGCAAATGAGGGGTCGAAGGTGGCGTGATGGATATCGTACCGGTGCTCACGCCATCCATAGAACTTATACGGATTGCGGTCCTCGTATTCAAAATTGTAGACAGTTCCCTCGCGAGAGTTTTTCTGCGTGTCGTAGTAGAACGTCAGTGTGGCGTCTTCGCTGGTGAATACGGTGTACGCTTCTTGCGCTGTGGCTGCTATAGCTGCCAACATCAACACTATTACAAATAAGCTTTTTCTCATCATTTGGTTATTTATTTTAACGTGAGTTCGACGAAATTTAATTGCCTATAAATTTGGTGATTAGCGAAAATTGTTGTACCTTTAAGTGCTCAATCATAAAGTAGTACAAGCAATAATCGCTATGCTCACCGAGGACAAAGTTACGGGAATTTTCTTTATGGCGGATGAATTCTGCAAGTTTTTTGACCGTATGACGAAGAAACATACCATAGAGGCCCCTTCCAAACGGAAATATCACCGCGACGGTACGCTTTCGAAGGCGGAAGTCATGCTTATCCTGATACTTTTCCATGACTCAGGCTATCGCTGCCTCAAGCATTTCTATTTGGAGCACGTCTGCAAGCACCTCCGCCACCTCTTCCCACGTGTTGTTTCCTATAACCGCTTCGTGGAACTGGAGCGCACTGTAGCCATTCCCCTGACAATCTTCATCAAGAAGGTGCTTTTGGGCAAATACACAGGCATCAGCTTCGTGGACAGCACTCCGCTACGTGTGTGCAAAAACCAGCGCATACACATTCACAAGGTCTTCAGGGGCGTCGCTCAGCGAGGGAAGTGCTCAATGGGCTGGTTCTTCGGCTTCAAACTCCATCTTATCTGCAACGAGAAGGGCGAACTGCTTAACTTCATGATTACGCCTGGGGATGTGGATGACAGAAGACCGCTGGAGTACGAGGCATTCACAAAATTCCTTTACGGCAAGCTCGTGGGTGACAAGGGATACATCAGCAAGGACCTATTCAGAAAGCTCTTTGTGGACGGTATCCAACTCATCACCAAGCTGAAGAGCAACATGAAGGGGGCGCTGATGACCGTGTCAGACAGAAAAGGGCGATTATCGAAACAATTAACGACGAGCTGAAGAACATCGCACAGGTGGAGCATTCCAGACACCGATGCTTTGACAACTTCTTCGTCAACACCATATCTGCTATCGCGGCATACTGCTGCTTCCCGAAAAAACCGGCAATACAAGTCGTTAAATATTTTGATAATCAGCTTACTCTGTTCTAATCTGAATTCGTCGAACTCACGTTAAATATCTTTAAAGAGAATCTCTCAGATCCTATTCCTAAATGGGGCAGACAGAAAAATGTTCTGTCAGTGGCACTTGTGTCACTATTGAACTACGCGCTCTTTGAAATATTGACACACTTAAGCCATTAAGATACAAAACTACCTTTGCAGAAGTATGCGCACCATCTGTTGCGCTGCCCGTTTTGGAGCACCTGGAGCACCTAATCGCTGCGCCATCAGTTCGTAGCCAGCCAACTGGTTTTCTCTGGCCTCTCTGCCTGGAAGAATGGACAGCAGATGCTGGCGCGTATTCTTCACTGTCATCTGGTGTGCCACGAGTTCGGGCACCACCTCTTTGTCGGCTACCAGATTCACTAACGAGATATACGGAATCTTGAGCATGAACTTACGGACAAGGGAAGCAAAACGCCCCGTCTTCATGTAATAGCAAACCACCTGAGGAACACGGAAAAGGGCAGCCTCGAGGGTAGCGGTGCCGCTGGTAACAAGAGCTGCCGTAGCGTAGCGGAGAATGTGGTACGTCTGGCCATACAGCACCTTTACATTGGCACCTTGCAGGCATTGGGCGTAATAATCGTTACTGATGCCGGGAGCCGCAGCCAAGACCAGTTGATACGCTGTGGTGAGGGGCTGAGCCGCCTGAATCATGCGAGGCAGATTGTCGCGAATCTCCTGCTTCCTGCTCCCTGCAAGGAGGGCAATAAGGGGTCGGCTGTCCAAGCCGGCGGCCTGCCTGAACCCTTCGGCATCCATAGGATTGGCTTTCAGGAAAGCATCCACCTCATCAACCGTAGGATTGCCCACATAATGAATAGGGTAGTGGTGTTTCTGCTCGTAGAACTCCACCTCGAAGGGGAGAATGCTGAACATCTGGTTCACATTCCGACGGATATCCTTGATGCGCCCTTCCTTCCAGGCCCATATCTTAGGTGAGATGTAATAGAAGACAGGAATCTGCGTATTATCGTGCAGGAAACGGGCCATCTTCAGGTTGAAGCCAGGATAATCCACCAATATCACTACATTGGGGCTCCATGCCACGATATCCTCCTTGCAGTGCTTCATACCCTTTAGGATGGTACGCAAGTGCAAAGCCACGTCTATGAAACCCATATAGGCAAGGTCCTTATAGTGGCTGACCAAGGTGCCGCCCTGAGCTTGCATCTTGTCGCCTCCGAAGAAGCGGAATTCGGCCTGCGCATCCTCTTCCTTCAATGCTGCCATCAGGTGGCTGGCATGAAGGTCGCCACTGGCTTCGCCTGCTATAAGGTAATACTTCATTTCTGTAAAGATTTCAGCGTATCTAAAGAGGGATAATAGGTCATATCCAGCGTCAATGGAGTGATGGCTGCCATGTCATGTTCCAAAGCCCAACAATCGGTATCCTCAACCTCCGGCTCCATATTAGTGAAATGACCCGTCAGCTGGTATGTTCCAGGCACCTTGGTATCTTTCCATTCCGACTGCCAGATACCCCTTGCCATCCTACATACAGACACCCCTTTCAGGGCAGGAACTTCGGGGAAGTTTACGTTCAGGCAGACATCCTGCGGAAGTCCGTTTTTCAGAACCCAAGATGCCACATCTTCGACCACCTTGAGAAAGGGTTGGAAATTGCATTCCTGCTTACGGGTACGCAAGCTGAACCCAATGGATGGAATGCCCTTCATGCAACCTTCCAAAACGCCTCCGATGGTCCCGCTGTAATGCAGGCTGATGCTGGCATTGTCGCCGTGATTAATGCCGGAAACCAATAGGTCGGGTATGTGTGGCACGACCTTCTCGTATGCCAGTTTTACACAGTCAACTGGCGTCCCGCTACATGAATAAACGAGCAGATTCTGCTCCTCCCTTTCCAGCTTCAGGGTTACTGGTACAAGAGGTGTTATAGCGCAGGCTGCACCGGACCGTGCACCATCAGGTGCAACCACCACAACCTGCCCCAAATTCAACATGCATTGGGTAAGCACATTAATGCCTTGTGCATCTAATCCGTCATCATTTGTTATCAATATCAAGGGCTGTTTTTGCATATCTTCAGTTCATTTGCCATGCAAAAGTAATAAAAAAGTGTCAAAACTGCCCATATTCCAAAAGAAAATCATATCTTCGCACCTAATTTAGGAACGAAAACAGAATCAAATGAGTAAAATCATTGCTATAGCAAATCAGAAAGGCGGTGTAG
Source organism: Bacteroidaceae bacterium (assembly GCA_017541025.1). Lineage (GTDB taxonomy): Bacteria > Bacteroidota > Bacteroidia > Bacteroidales > Bacteroidaceae > Physcousia. The sequence goes on from JAFXZY010000002.1 coordinate 106,802, forward strand.
GAAAAACCACCACCTGCATGAATCTTGCTGCTTCGTTGGCAGCCTTGGAGAAGAAAGTTTTGCTAATCGACGCAGATCCGCAGGCCAATGCCTCCAGCGGTTTAGGTGTGGATGTGAACAAGATAGACGCATCCATTTACAATGCCCTGTTGGGCGAGATGGACATCCGCGATGTAATCTACACCACAGACATCAACGGCTTGGACATTATTCCCTCGCACATCAACCTTGTGGGAGCAGAAATAGAGTTGCTGAACGTAAAGCATCAGGAGCAGGTGCTGAAGAAACTGCTTGCCCCCATTACGGATGAGTACGACTATGTGCTTATCGACTGTAGCCCCAGCCTGGGCCTTATCACCGTTAATGCGCTGACAGCCGCCGACAGTGTTATCATCCCCGTTCAGTGCGAGTACTTTGCACTGGAAGGAATCAGTAAACTGCTGAACACGATAAAGATTGTAAAGTCGAGGATGAACCCTGCCCTTGAGATAGAAGGCTTCCTGTTGACGATGTACGACAGCCGTCTGCGCCTTGCCAACCAGATATACGAGGAGGTGAAGCGCCACTTCCGCGAACTGGTATTCAAGACTGTTATCCCACGAAACGTAAAGCTGAGCGAGGCACCCAGTCATGGTATACCTGCCATCCTGTACGATGCAGATGCTGTGGGTGCAAAAGTCCATCTGAAATTGGCTGAGGAAATTATTGAGAAAAATTAGGTTATGAGGTTTTGGGGTTTGAGGTTTGAGAAACCATGGTAAATGGTAAATGGTTAAATGGTAAATGTTTAGTTGTTTTAATAATTTGAGAGATGGCCATACGTAAGAAATATCAGGGTCAGGCCTTGGGAAGAGGTCTTGATGCTTTGTTGAATACAGATGCAGAGGTACAGACGGCAGGTTCGTCGAACATCTGCGAGGTGAGCGTAGAGAAGATTCAGCCCAACCCTAATCAGCCCAGACGAGACTTTGACGATGACGGTCTGCAGGAACTGGCCAACAGTATCCGGCAAATTGGCATCATCCAACCCATCACGCTGCGCGATATGGGCAACGGAACCTACACCATCATAGCCGGTGAGAGACGTTGGAGAGCCAGTCAGCGAGCAGGACTTACCCATATTCCTGCCTACATCAGAACAGTAGATGACGAGAATATGATGGAGATGGCGCTGGTGGAGAACATTCAGCGTCAGGACCTTACGGCACTGGAGATAGCATTGGCATACCAGCATCTGATAGAGCAGTACCACCTGACACAGGAGCAGTTGAGCGACAAGGTGGGCAAGAACCGTGCTACCGTTGCCAACTACCTGCGTCTGCTGAAACTGCCCGCACCCATTCAGATGGCGCTCAAGAACAAGGTGATAGACATGGGACATGCCCGTGCCCTCTTGGCCCTGAATGACCCCAAGGCTCAGTTGGAAGTGTTCAACGAGTTTAAGAAAGACAAAATCAGCGTTCGCAAGATAGAGGAAATGGTAAAGGAGCTGAGCGAGGGAGGAAGCGTGAAGAGCAAAGAGGGCAAGCGTATCCGCCAGAAAGGTTCTAACCTGAGCAGCGAATACGGCGCACTGCGCACCAGCCTGAGCAAATTCTTCCAGACGAAAGTCCAACTTACCTGTGCAGAGACAGGAAAGGGAAAGATTACCATCCCCTTTGCCAACGAGGAAGAACTGGAACGCATAATAGCGATTATTGACAAACTGAGAAGTTGAGAACTCGGAGACCGTTATACGCCGTCAGAATGCTCCTGTGCTTAGTGGTATGGCTTGGCGGAGCATTTTCCCTTCATGCACAAGAGCGGGAGGTGTTGCTTCCCGACTCTCTTGACAGGATTGTACTGAAGGATTCTGCGCGTATAGTGGAGGTTTCTGACAGTATGCTGCAAGCCTCGATAGAATCGTCCCAGAAGCGGGAGCGTTTTGTTCCAGATCCCATCCGTTCCATGTGGCTGGGACTGGTTTTCCCTGGAGGCGGTCAGATATACAACCGAAAATACTGGAAACTGCCCATCATATATGGAGGATTTCTGGGTTGTGTATATGCGTTGACATGGAACTCCCAGATGCTTCATGACTACTCGCAGGCGTATCTGGACATTATGGATTCAGATCCGAACACCAAGAGCTACGAGAAGATGCTGCCCATAGGCTACGATATCACAGGAAGAGAGGAACGCTTCAAGACGATATTCAAGAACAAGAAGAATTTCTTCAGGCGGAATCGCGACCTGAGTATCTTTGCCTTTGCCGGAGTCTATCTGCTGGCTGTGGTTGATGCTTACGTGGATGGCGAACTATCGACCTTCGATATCAGCGATGACCTGAGCTTGCATCTGGAACCTACCATAATACCGATTACATCCCCCAAAACGCTGGGGCGCGAGGCGGTTCCAGGAATTAAATTTACGCTATCCTATTAGAAAAGTTAAAACAAGATTATGAAGATAAGATTTTATATATTCAGTTGTGTGTTTGTGCTGGCCCTTGCCACTCATGCCCAGGAATACGAAGAAGAGGCAACTGACAATGACGAAACCTTGCTGCCAGAAGGTATGCAGATGTACGAACTGGACAGTCTCCTGAATGACTGGATGACCAAGAACTACTTGACCAATGTGGAGAATTGCCTGTCAACGGGTGTGAATCCCGAATTCGACCATGAGACATACGCGCTGCGTCTCAGCAGGCTCCCCAATGTGATAGAAATGCCCTATAACGAGATAGTTCGCAAGTACATCGACCGTTATTGTGAACGTCTGCGCCCCTCGGTAAGCATTATGCTGGCTGCCTGCAACTTCTACAATCCCATCTTTGAGGAAGCGTTGGAGAGCTATCAGGTTCCCCTTGAACTGCGTAACCTTCCCATCATAGAGAGCGCCTTGCACCCTAATGCTGTCAGCAGGGCAGGAGCCGTGGGACTCTGGCAGTTTATGATTGGCACAGCCAAGAAATACGGATTGGAGGTTACCAGCCTCATAGACGAGCGCAAAGACCCTATCAAGGCCAGCTATGCTGCTGCACATTATCTGAAAGACCTTTATGACATCTTTGGCGACTGGTCTCTGGCTGTTGCTGCCTACAATTGCGGCCCGGGTAATGTGAGCAAGGCTATCCGTCGTTCTGGTGGAGGTAAGACGGACTTCTGGGGTATTTACCAGTATCTGCCTGCTGAGACCAGAGGCTATGTGCCTGCCTTCATAGCAGCCAACTACGTAATGAACTATTACTGCGACCACAATATCTGTCCCGTTGGCACCACGCTGCCACAGGCTACGGACACCCTTCTGTTAAAGAAGAACGTAAGGATGGAGCAGATAGCTGCTACATGCGACATCAGCATAGACGAACTTCGTGCCCTTAATCCCCAGTATCGCACAACGCTCATCCCAGGTGATTCGCACGACTGCATCCTGCGTATGCCCTCAGATAAGATAAATGCCTTTATTGATGCTGGCGACTCTATCTATGTAAAGCAAACAGAGAATTACAACATCAGGGAGATTGCCTTCGACGATAATAGTGGCAGTAAGAAAAAAGGCAGGAGAAGCAGAGGCGGAAGGTCTTCATCAGGCACTGTTACCGTTAAGAAGGGTGACACCTTAGGAGCAATAGCACAACGCAACCATACCACTGTAAGTGCATTACAGCGTGCGAATGGCCTTAAGGGCACAAACATTAAGGCAGGACAAAAACTGAAAATGCCATAATGGAATATATATAATGTAAAAGGATTTGGATATGGAAAATGTAAGCATAAAAGAGTTGGAAGACGAGAAGATGGTAAGCCAGGCTTATCAGCATCTTGTCGAGACGTATCTTAATTCTAAGCATCGTAAGCATGTAGAGATCATTGACAAGGCTTTCAACTTTGCCAAAGAGGCGCATAAAGGTGTCAGGCGTCTCTCGGGCGAGCCTTACATTATGCATCCCATTGCCGTAGCCCAAATTGCATGCGAGGAAATTGGGCTCGGAAGTACCAGCATCTGTGCTGCATTGCTGCATGATGTTGTTGAGGATACAGATTACACGGCAGAGGACATTGCCAACATCTTTGGTGAGAAAATCGCCCAGATTGTGGACGGACTTACCAAAATCTCCGGCGGCATCTTTGGTGACAAGGCATCGGCTCAGGCAGAATCGTTCAAGAAGCTTCTGCTGACCATGAGCGATGACATCCGCGTTATCCTTATCAAAATCTCCGACCGATTGCACAACATGCGTACGTTAGGCAGCCAGTTGCCCAACAAACAGTATAAAATTGCCGGTGAGACACTCTACATCTATGCACCCTTAGCCAACAGACTGGGTCTGAATAAGATTAAGGAGGAACTGGAGGACTTGAGTTTCAGTTATGAACACCCTGAGGAGTATAGTGCCCTAAAAGCAAAGCTGGCTGGCATGAAGGAACACCTTACCACCATCTTCGACCAGTTTACCGCTCCACTTAGGGAGGAATTCGACAAGGCAGGTATAAAATACGAGATAAAGGCACGAATTAAGGCTCCATATAGTATCTGGAGCAAGATGCAGAACAAGCACGTTACCTTTGATGAGATTTACGATATTCTGGCCGTCCGCATCATTTTCGACTGCGACGATATCAGCAAGGAGATAGCAGAATGCTTCCAAATCTATGCTATTGCCAGCAGTATTTATAAGCCTCACCCGGAACGTATGCGCGACTGGCTCTCGCACCCCAAAGCCAATGGTTACCAGGCGCTCCATACTACTCTCATGGGTAAGAACGGAAAATGGGTGGAGGTGCAAATCAGAAGCCGTCGCATGGACGATAAGGCTGAACAGGGCTTTGCGGCACACTGGAAATACAAGGAGGGAGGCAAGACAAGTGAGGACAGTGAGAGCGAACTGGATAAATGGTTGCTTACCATTAAGGAAATCCTTGACGACCCACAGCCTAATGCCATAGATTTCCTGGATACCATCAAACTCAACCTTTTTGCCAGCGAGATATTCGTTGTTACACCCAAGGGCGAGTTCAAGACTATGCCTGCCAACTGTACGGTACTGGACTTTGCCTTCAATATTCACACTTTCTTGGGTACCCATTGCATAGGTGCCAAGGTAAACCATCATTTGGTTCCCATCAGCCATGTATTGCAAAGTGGCGACCAAGTGGAGATTCTTACTTCCAAGACTCAGAAGGTGGAACGCGAATGGATTCAGTTTGCTACTACTGCCAAGGCAAAAGGTAAGATTCAGGCTTTGCTGCGCCGTGAGGACAGAGAGAAGCTGAAAGTGGGCGAGGAACTGCTGAACGCATTCTTCCTGAAAATAGAGAAAGAACCTAACAGCATAAACATTGATAAGCTTTGTCGCCTGCACAATATGCAGTCAAGGGAAGAGTTCCTCGTGGCTGTGGGTGAAAAACGTATCAATCTTGGCGATAACGATGAAGCCACCATCCTTGATAAACTGCCAAACAAAAAAGGATGGGGACGTTACATACCCTTCTTTAAAAAGCGTGTGAACAATAATGTGGATGCAACTCCTGAAATCGCTGTCACACCCCTGAAGATTGACAAGAAGAAACCCTTAATCCTGAACGAGGAGACAATGGGTCATTATATCATCTGCCAATCTTGTCATCCCATTCCCGGTGATGATGTGCTGGGATATTTTGATGGCGTCAGTACTATCACCATTCATAAACGCCAGTGCGAAATTGCTTCCAAGTTGAAGGCCAGCGACGGCAACCATATCCTTGCCGCCAACTGGGACACGCACAAGCGAATCTCTTTCCCGGCAACGCTTCGCATTGAGGGTATAGACCACATAGGCGTACTGCACCAGATAACGGGTATCTTATATCAGCAACTGAATGTGAATATCCACAAGTTGGAAATTGACTCGCAAGACGGTATCTTCAGGGCTGAGATACAGTTGGGCGTCCATGATGTGAACGACATCCGCTCCATCTGTAAGAATCTTAAGAAAATAAAGGAGATAAAGGACGTTAAACGCTTCTGATTACAAATCCTTCAGTTCGTTGCTGATTTCTATCAGTTCCTCCCGGATAGACTGCAAGTAACCCAACACTTCGGCTGTGTTATTCGCTCCATCATGGTTCTTTGCCAGTACCTGCTTGGCAGCACCGATCTTCATGCCCCTCACTTTAAGGAGGTTGTAAACCAGTTGAATTTCAGCAATATCCTCAGTTGTGTATTTTCGTATTCCACGACCAACGGTCTTCTTAGGCTTAATATTAGGGAATTCTTTTTCCCAATAACGCAAAAGAGACTCAGCCACATTGAATTGTGCAGCTACCTCACTAATAGAATAAAACTTCTTCAGCTCTTTATTCGGATTATAAGGCATAATTGTAGATATTACTTCCTTTTGTAATCAAATTCTTTGCAAAAATAGGTAAAATAAATTACCTTTGCAAGATTTTTGGTGAATTACTCATGTAAAACAGCCAAATAATCACATAGTTAATTGTAAATTGTAAATAGACAAATCGTAAATAACATGATGACAGCTAACGAAATTAGAGACTCGTTCAAGAAGTTCTTCGAGTCAAAGGGGCATCAGATTGTGCCTTCTGCTCCTATGGTAGTAAAGGACGACCCGACACTGATGTTTACCAATGCTGGTATGAACCAGTGGAAGGACATCATTTTGGGAACTCGCGACCCAGAGCCACGCCGTCGTGCCGACAGCCAGAAGTGTCTGCGCGTAAGCGGTAAGCATAACGACTTGGAAGAAGTGGGACATGATACCTACCATCACACCATGTTCGAGATGCTGGGCAACTGGTCGTTCGGCGACTACTTCAAGGAGGGTGCTATCGATATGGCATGGGAATACCTTGTTGATGTGCTCAAGCTTGACCCCAAGGATCTTTATGTAACCGTCTTTGAGGGCTCTCCCGAGGAAAACCTTGTTCGCGACGACGAAGCCGCAGGCTACTGGCTGAAGCATGTCCCTACTGATCATATTATTAACGGAAACAAGCACGACAACTTCTGGGAGATGGGCGATACAGGTCCATGCGGTCCTTGTTCAGAGATTCACCTGGACAGCCGTACCCCTGAAGAAAAGGCTAAGGTGCCCGGCCGCGAACTGGTAAACAAGGACGACCCACAGGTGATTGAAATCTGGAACATCGTATTCATGCAGTACGAGCGCAAGGCTGACGGGCACTTGGAGCCCCTGAGCATGAACGTCATTGATACAGGTATGGGCTTCGAGCGTTTGGTTCGCGCCATTCAAGGCAAGCATTCAAATTACGACACAGATGTTTTCCAGCCCATCATCAAGGCCATTGGTGACCTCAGCGGCTATAAGTATGGCGACAAGGAAGAGACCGATGTTGCCATGCGTGTAATTGCCGACCACTTGCGTACCATCGCTTTCAGTATTGCTGACGGTCAGTTGCCAGGCAACGCCAAGGCCGGCTATGTTATCCGTCGTATCTTACGTCGTGCTGTTCGTTACGCTTATACATTCCTGGGGCAGAAAGAGGCCTTCATGTATCGACTGCTTCCTGCTCTCATTCAGGAGATGGGTACTACTTATCCCGAGCTGGAGGCTCAGCGTGAGCTGATTACCAAGGTGATGAAGGAAGAGGAAGACAGCTTCCTGCGCACTTTAGATACAGGTATAAAACTGCTTGACGGCGTAATGAAGGAGACAAAGGCTGCAGGCAAAACAGAAATTGCCGGCGAGAAAGCCTTCACCCTCTTTGATACCTACGGATTCCCCCTCGACCTTACCGAGCTTATCTGTCGCGAGAACGGTCTGACCGTTGACGAGGCTGGTTTCAACGTAGAGATGGAGAAGCAGAAAGCCCGTGCCCGTAATGCCGCTCAGGTTGAGATGGGCGACTGGCACATCGTCTCTGAGAGCCAGAGCGAGAACGGTGAGATCTCTACCTTCGTAGGATACGATTATACCGAGTATAGCTGCCACATTGTAAAGTATCGCGAGGTTAAACAGAAGAAAGGCGTTGTGTATGAAGCTATCCTTGACCAGACTCCCTTCTATGGCGAGATGGGTGGTGAGGTCGGCGATACCGGCGTGCTGGTAAATGAGACAGAGACCATCAAGGTTATAGATACCAAGAAGGAGAATGGTGTAAGCATACATCTTCTGGATCGCATCCCCACCAATCCTGAAGCAGAGTTCATGGCTTGCGTCGATGTTGACCGTCGTCGTGCCATCGAGGCCAACCACTCTTGTACTCACTTGTTGGATGAGGCATTGAAGGAAGTGCTGGGTAACCATGTTGAGCAGAAAGGCTCGTTGGTAACTCCCGACTATCTGCGTTTCGACTTCTCTCACTTCGAGAAGGTAACACCTGAGCAGATTCGTGAGGTAGAGCATTTGGTTAACGAGCGTATCCGTGAGAACCTGCCCTTGCAGGAATATCGCGACACTCCAATAGAAGAAGCTAAGAAACTGGGGGCCGTTGCTCTCTTTGGCGAGAAATACGGCGACAAGGTACGTGTCGTTCAGTTCGGCAGCAGCATAGAGTTCTGTGGAGGCTGCCATGCCAAGAGCACAGGTTGCATCGGTATGGTTCGCATCATCTCCGAGAGCAGCATTGCCGCCGGTGTTCGTCGTATCGAGGCCATCACGGGTAAGGCTGTGGAAGAGGTAATGGACAAGCAGCAGGATCTGTTGATTGGACTCAAGAGTCTCTTCAATAATGCTCCCGACTTGATGGCTACCATCCGCAAGGCCATCAGCGATAATGCAGAGCTGAAGAAGCAGGTTGAAGACACAATGCGCGAGAAAGCAGCAGACCTGAAGAAGGACATGATTGCCAAGCAGACACAGGTCAACGGCATCACGGTCCTCAAGGCTTACACCACTCTCAGCGCAGAATTTGTCAAGGATATCGCATTCCAGCTCCGTGCTGAAGTTGAGAATAGCCTCGTAGTCATCGGTTCCGTAGCAGATGGCAAGCCCTTGCTTACTGCTGCTGCATCAGACAGTGTAGTTGCAACTGGCGTAAACATTGGTAAGAATATCCGCGAAGCAGCCAAGCTCATACAGGGCGGCGGCGGCGGTCAGCCTCACTTCGCTACAGCAGGCGGCAAGGATGTGAACGGTATTCACGCCGCTGTAGAAAAACTTGTTGAGATTCTTTTAAATTAGACTTTAGACCTCAGACGAAAGACTTTAGTCGTATAAATGAGGTTATAATAATAAAACGCTCTCCAATTCGGAGGGCGTTTTTTTTACTAAGGTCAAAAGTCTGACGTCTCTATCTGTTCCTTTGGCCAGTTTACCAGAAAGACTTTTTCGGTTGCTCGCGTCAGGGCTGTATAAAGCCAGCGAAAGTAATCAGGTGAGAGCATGTCCTCTGTAATATATCCCTGATCGATATACACATGCTGCCACTGTCCGCCTTGCGCCTTGTGGCAAGTAACAGCGTAGGCATATTTTATCTGCAAGGCGTTGTAATAGGGGTCTTGGCGAAGGCGCTTCATTCGCTCGCGTTTGTCCCTAATCTCTGGATAATCCTCCCACACAGCATTAAAGAGCTGTTCCTGCTGCTGGCGGGTAAGAGCCGGTGCTTCGCTTTGGAGCGTGTCTAACAATACTGTTACGTCCAACTCCAGATTATCATAATCGGGGAACCGCAAGGTGGCATCCGCGAAACGGAAACCATAAAGTTCACGCTCATTTCTGAAACGCCTTACTACGGCCACATCACCATTGGCGATGAAAAAGCCCCCTTCCAAACCTTCCCCCGAGGAGGAAGGCTTTCTTGATTTCCCCTCTCCTGAGAGTGGGCGGGGGGTGAGGCTTGTCCAGAAGTAGTTATTCTTGGCTACCATCACTAAGTCGTTACTGGAGAGTTCCTCCTCATAATCCAGGATTCTTGCCCTTATACCATTATTAAATATATTAGCTCGTTTGTTGCTACGGGTCACCACAATGGTTTGGTCGGTGCCGCACTGGTGGTAGCTGTCCTCTAAAGCCTCTATCAGTTCATCGCCCGGCATCACGCATACATCAGGGAAGCCTGTTCGCAGACGGGGAAACTCGTAGTACATCTCCTGCAGCATCAGTTGCCTCAGATGAGTAGCGTTCCAGAGGATGCCCGATTCCTGCTCTTGCCTTACTACCTCAGTCAGAAGCACTTCCATGACATCCACATTATAGCCCTCCAAAACACATCTGTTCAAGGCAGGGCTTTCTTCTTCTCCCACGGGAGGCAACTGCGCCGTATCACCTACCAGTATCAGTCGGCAGCCTTCGCAGGAATAAACAAACTGCATCAGGTCGTCCAACAGTCGGCCTGTGCCGAACATAGAGCCCGAAAGCCCCTCGTTGGAAATCATCGAGGCCTCGTCCACAATAAAGAGCGTATGTTTATGCAGATTGATGTTGGTTTGGAAGTTATCCATGTCAATGATGGACTTCTGGCGGTAGATTCGTTTATGAATGGTGTAAGCGGGCGCATCGGCATAAGAAGAGAAAACTTTGGCTGCGCGGCCTGTTGGAGCCAGCAGCATAACGGGCTGTTTCAGTTGTAAAAGGGTCTTCACCAAAGCTGCCACAAGTGAGGTCTTTCCGGTTCCCGCATAGCCCCTCAAAAGAAAAAGCGTATTAGGGTTTCTGCTAAGCAGGAATTCTTCCCACTTATAAACCACTAAATTCTGCTCTTTCGTGGGTTCATGAGCGAAATTCCCTCTGATTAGAGCCCCTAATTCATCACTTATCATCATTCTTTTTGAAAAAAAAGCACGAAATCTCGTTTATGTAAATTAAAATTTTTATTTTTGCGATGCGAATATACAAAATAAAATACAAATAACAACATGAACAAGAAGCTAATAAATGTATTTTTAGGTCTTTGTGTAGTTGGATTGCTCTTTATCACATGGCGTAGCATCCAGGACACTGAAGATTTTGATGCCGAGGTAACAGCCCGTGAAAACGTTGTAAAGGCTCGTCTGATGGAAATTCGTAGTGCAGAAGAGGCTTACAAGGCTCAGCATGGCGAGTATTGTGCTGACTGGTCAGTTCTGATTGATTTTGTCAAGACAGGTCGTCTTCCTATTGTTATGAAGCAGGGTGTGCTTACTGATAAGCAGATGGACAATGGCCTTACCGAGTCCAAGGCCGCTGAGATTGTAAACAGTGGCGATCAGGCTGCCATTGTAGCTAACGGCCTGCAGAACTTCCGTCGTGATACCGTTTGGGTTTCACTGAAGGATTCTCTGTACAACTATGAGGGTTTTGTTGCCGACTCTATGCGTTATATTCCTTTCTCAGAGGGTGATACCTTCGAGATTGTTGCATGTCCTAACACCACACGTTCTGGTAGCATCATTCAGGTTATGGAGTGCAACGCTCCTGACAGTGCTTTCCTGAAGGGTATGGGTAAGCAGGGCGACCGCCTTATCTACAACCGTGCAGAAGAAGCAGATGCCAAGGGTGCTTATGCTGGTCTGAAGATTGGAGATGCCGGTAACAACTGGAATAACAATGCAGGTAACTGGGAGTAATTTGCTTAACACATATAGATTATCCATCCGACTTTTCTCGGATGGATTTTCTTTGTCTATCCTTTACACCGCCGATAACTCGTTGGTACAAAAGGAGGATGTAACGGCTGATGGCGTTACTCCCTTGTACCAGTTGCTGGAGAAAACGCTCCAGCGTCCACCTTTTACGGAATACACCTTTCAGAATGTGGAGCTGCTGGTTCTTTCGCCCAGCACGTGTGTTCCTCTGGAGTACTTCCGTCGCGAGGAAGTCTTTGCTCTTTACAACCTCACCTTCCCATCTCTGAAGGTCGGGAAAAAGGAGGTTCACTATCAGATTCTCCCTTCTTTGGAGGTGGTGGAACTCTTTTCCTTGGATTCCCAGATGCTGCAAACCGTTCAGGACCTGTATCCCGATGCGGAGATTGTCAGTCTGGAGGGGCGCGCCATTGAGGCTTTTGCCAATGCCGACCGTAAGAAGCAAGACCAAAGCATACATTTTTATGCAATGATTGCCCCCAGGAATATGCTTGTCTGCTGTTTCAAGGAACAACGGTTGCATTATGCTTCCACTTTTTCCGTTGATAATGATGCAGACCGCCTCTATTATATTATGGGTGTTTGGAAAAGTTTGCAGATGGAGGAGAAGACACAGCCTCTTTATCTTAACAATGCCAGCGTTGAGTTGCTGCAGCAGTTACAACGCTTTATACCCAAGACCGTAGTATGCGAGTTATAACAGGCAAATACAAGGGTCGGCATTTCGATGTGCCTCGTACCTTCAAGGCACGTCCTACAACAGATTTTGCTAAGGAGAACCTGTTTAATGTTCTTCAGGGATACATTGATTTTGATGAAGAACCCACAGCACTAGACCTCTTTTCCGGCACAGGTAGCATCACGTTGGAGTTGCTTAGCCGAGGTTGCAGTCGTGTGGTTTCTGTCGAGGCCGATGCCTTGCATTATAGTTTTATCCGTGGGTTTGTTGATAAGTTGCAAGACCTGAACGCATTCCCCGTTCGGGCTGATGTGTTTCGCTTTCTGAGTAAGTGTCACGAGCAGTTCGACTTCATCTTTGCCGACCCGCCATACGCACTTCCCCAGTTAGAGCAATTGCCAGACATCGTGCTCTCACGCCAATTGTTACGCGAGGGCGGACTCTTTGTCCTTGAACACGGAAAAACTCAGGATTTCTCGCAGCATCCACGCATCGTAGACCATCGTGCCTACGGAAGCGTAAACTTCTCTTTCTTTAAATAAATAAGGTAGGGCGGTTAGAATCTTCCACCGCCTCCGCCAAAGCCGCCTCCGCCGCCGCCGAAGCCTCCACGACCACCTCCGCCCCAGTTGCCGCGACCGCCACCGAAGCCGCCATTGGCGCGTGCTTCCTTGTTGCCCAACAGGTTCAGACGGTAGATAAAGTGTACCATTACGTAGCTGTTAATGGCATTGGTCCATGTGTTGGTACGCATGGTGGCATTGATGTTACGGCTGATGTTGCTGCGCTCTTTTAGAATATCATACCACTGTACGCTGATGGTAGCTGCTCTTCCCTTCAGGAAACTCTGGCTAAGCTGAGCATTCCATATCAGTTCATTGGTGTTCATGTTGGCATCTTCATAACCACGACGGCATTGCTCGCCGATATCTGTACTCAGAGCCATTCCCCAGGGGAAGTTCAGGATAATGTTTCCTCCGTAATTAAATGTCCATGTGTCCAGATTGGCATTACTCTGGATAGAGTTTCTGTCGTGACGGTAAGCGCCGCTACCGTTTACGCCAATTTCGTAGCTTCCGGTGGCACCTATCTCACCACGAACATTAAAACGGAGTGTTTCGCGTACATTCAGCGTCTTGGTAGTAGACTTCTTCAGCAGATCGTTATCATACGCATAGCTGAACAGTCCGTTCATATCTACTCCGCCGTCGGGAGCGCTGGTCAGGAACTTACGGGCAGTATCGTCGATGTCGCTGCTGATATATCCTACATTGTGGTTGTAGTCAATATTGGTATTGGTGGAGAAGTTCCACATCTTCTGTTTGTCGATGGCAGTGTTGAACATCAACCATGTACCAATGTTCCAATCGCCGTCAATGTTCATAGGGCGAGTGTAGCGAGCACCAGTCTGCTCATCATAAATGGTGCTGGATTCTATGGTTCTTCTGCTGATGTTACCATTCAGATTGGCCGACCATCCACGCTGTGCTTCGGTGTTGTACCCGTTATAGAAAAGGTTGAAGTTGTCGGTCCACGAACTCTTTAATCCCGCATTACCAGTGCTAATGTTCAAGGGGTCGCTGCTGTCCACCGTTTCTATAAGGTCGGTCATTGATGGTTGGTTCATACGGCCGTTGTAGCGCAGACGCAACTGACTGGTGTTGCTGATTTTCCAGCGAATATCGATACGTGGAGCCCAGTTCTGGGTTGTTCTTACGATGGTGGTATCAATGTTACCCTTCTGATAGTCCATGTGGGTATTCTGGGGCTGATAACTGACACCCGCATTGAAGCGCAACTCCTGTTCATTCTCAAACTTTGCTGTATAGCGGTACATCAGGTTGGCATTGTGGTTCCACTCTTTGTAAGTTGCATACTGGCTGTTAACCTTGTCAATAACAAGGGTTGTCAAGTCTATCCCGTATTCGCTCAGGTCGTGAATAATTCCGTCCACCTCTATCTGACCGGTATATAGGTTATAGGCTGTTATCCTGCCGAGTTCTGCATGGTCTTTGAGTGCTGCCTCAATTTCTTCAGAAAGTGTGGGCAGAGTAAGCATGGTCCGGTCGCGGTCTTGGAATCGGCGTTGTATCTGGTAGCTTACCTGTAGGTTACCTCCTGTCAGCAAGGGCTCGCTGTAGCTCAGTCTACCCTGATACCTGTAAGTGGTAGAGGGAGCAAAGGTATTTTGGTAAGTAGCAGTCAAAGGCTGACGGGCTGAATCCTGGAAATACCTAACCATAGAACGGCTATAGGAGTTGCTCTTGCTGGTCTGGTATTCACCGCCAATATTCAGCGTAATGTTACGTCCAGGCTTGAACAACTGGCGGTTCACTTGCAGCTCAGCATCCACGCTGGTGTTCTTGGAATCTCCAAAGTTATAGCGCTCGTTATGGTTTACAACAATATCGGATTTTCCTGTTTCCCTATCTATCAGTTCCTCGTATTGTTCCAATGGGTTAACCAGTCCTGCCTTGTAAGGACTGCTGTTAAATGTCACACTTTCGCTGTTCCCGAAGTTGTCGCTTTTCGAATAGGAGAAGTTGGGGCGGAATAGGATGTTAGTCAGCGAGTCCGGCATCCACTCGAAGCGGAAGTTGGCATTCACGTTGTAGTTGTTGTTCTCGTTGTGATTCTTGTTGTTGTTGAAGGTACTCTTTGTTTCAGAAAGGAAGGTCTCACTGTTGGATTGCGAATCAGACAGACTGTTACGCTGCGAATAGCGCACATTACCACCCAGTTTGATAAGACCAGCCGAATAGTCGGGCTTCCCGTTTTCCCAGGCGAAGTTTAAACCTGCCATTGTGCTGGTGGTGATACCTCCGCCGCCACCCCAGCCGCCCCAGCCGCGACCGCCGCCAGGGAATCCGGCATCGTTTATATTGTTACGGCTGTAAATGACAGAGAACTGCGAATGATCCAGAAAGCGGTTCACATTCAGCCTTATCGAGTAAAGGTCGCTGGGAATGGCAGAAAAGGTTGGATTAAAGCCTTCTTCTGCAACACTTTCAGCAGTTGGTGTTCCGTAGGAGAGGTCCACATTGGTAACCCATCCTTCTTTCATTCCCTTCTGAACGGTAAGGTCCAAAACCGTTTCTTCTTCGCCATCGTCGATACCCGTTATGCGGCTGTAGTCACTCTTGCGCTCGTAGGCTTTCAACTTCTTAATCATCTTGCTGGGCAAGTTCTTCATAGCCATCTTGGTATCATTCTGGAAGAACTCCTTACCCTCCACCATAATTTTGCTGATGCTCTTGCCGTTTATCTTTATGTTTCCTTCATCGTCCACCTCGGCTCCTGGCAACTTCTTTACCAATTCCTCCAATGCAGAGCCTTCGGGCAGTCGGTAAGCATCGGCATTATAGACAAAGGTGTCTTCCTTCATCTCCACCTGTGCCAGCCTGGCCACTACCTCGGCCTCATTTAGCATCTTACTGTTCTCCTGTAGGGTGAAGGTACCCACATTTATGTCTTTGTTGGCTTTGGTAAGAGTCAGATTCTTATATTGCGTCAGATAGCCCACGTATGAAATACGCATAATGTAGCTTCCAGCCTTTACTGCTGGAAGGTTAAACTTTCCGTCTTCTTTCGAGAGGGCTCCAGAAGCTTGCGTGCTATCCTTGGGGTGAAGCAACACGACGGTTGCGCCGGGCATCGTCTCGTTGGTTGAGCCGTCCATAATCAATCCGCTCACAGTTATCTTCTGCCCCATTGCCATCAAAGGGCAAATAATTGTCAACAATAAATATAATAAGGTACGTTTCATCAAATGAAAATTCACAATTAAACTTCGTTTGAGCCTGCTTTCGTTCGGGATAGTAAATAAGTTTCCTCTCCTCTCACTTAATCGCAGCCTTCACAATTCATAATTCATAATTATGGCTACATTTGTTTTTTGAACTTTTGCGACCACAACATTTTTAAGACCACCTCCGTCACCTATGGTTTAATTAATCGGCGGCAAAGTTAGTATTTTTTTTACTTTTTTGACACAATGTTCAATGTTCAATGTTCAATGTTCAATGTTTTTTGTAATTTTGCCCACAAATTACAAAAAATAAAGATGAAACAAGACGTTGTTATTAGCCAAAACCTGCAAGCAGATTTGCAGCAAGCCATCAGTCGCTGTCCGCACGATAAACTTTTTGTCCTTACCGACAACACCACTTTACGACTTTGTTGGCCCGTGATAAAGGATTATCCTTATTTGCAAGGAGCCCAGATGATAACCATTGGCGCTACCGATGAGAATAAGACCCTGCAGACGCTCGCTTCCGTTTGGGAAGCCTTGCAGCAGGGAGGCGCCACGCGTCACAGCCTGCTCATCTGTCTGGGAGGCGGAATGGTAACAGACCTTGGAGGCTTTGCTGCCAGTACCTTTAAACGAGGCATTCAGTATATTAATATCCCCACTACCTTATTAAGTATGGTAGATGCAAGTGTGGGAGGAAAGACGGGCATTAACTTTGGCGGCTTGAAGAACGAGATTGGTGTCTTCAACTGCGCTAGTACCGTTATCTTGTGTGCCGAGTTCCTTCGCACTTTGGACGATTACAACATCCGTTCCGGCTATGCCGAGATGCTCAAGCACGGAATCATCAGCAATACGGAGAATTGGGCAGAGCTTATCACCTTCGACTTGGATAACATCGACTATGCCCACCTTCAGCAGCTGGTTGCCAAGAGTGTTGCCATCAAGGAACGCATTGTGGAGGAAGACCCTACGGAGAAGGGCATCCGTAAAGCCTTGAACTTAGGCCATACAGCTGGTCACGCCTTAGAGAGCTTAGCCTTGGCCGAGAACCGTACGGTCCTGCACGGTTATGCGGTAGCTTGGGGCTTGGTTTGCGAGTTGTACCTGAGTGCCAAGCGTCTCAATTTCCCAAAGGACAAACTCAGCCAGACCCTTCAGTTCATAAAGGAAACTTACGGGGTGTTTACCTTCGACTGCAAGCAGTACGACCGCCTGTATCAGTTTATGCAGCACGACAAGAAGAACCAGTCGGGCATCATCAACTTCACTCTTATGGCCGATATTGGCGACATTCGCATCAACCAAACCGCTACGCAGGAAGAAATTCAGGATATGTTGGATTTCTATCGCGAAAGTATGGGTTGTTAACAAATCATAAAAAGCCGCACCTTAAACATAACATACCATTTCTTTGTGCGTTGTAAGAGCAGATGACACAGATAGAATTTGAACATACGCTGCTTAAGACGCGCACAAAGATGCTGCGTGTTGCCACAGACTTCTTCCGTAACGATGAGGATGCTGAGGATATAGTGCAGGAGGTCTACGAGCGTATGCTCCGCCGAGGATGGCAAGAGGGCGACGATCTGGAAGCCCTCCTTATCCGAGCTACCAAGAATCTGTGTGTGAGTGTGTGGCGACGCCAGAAGTTCCGAGCCACAGAACCGTTGGCCTGTGTGCCTGAACCAGAAGAACGGCATTCTGCCGATGCCTCTCTCATAGAGCGTGAAACGAGCATAAAACTTGAAAGTGCTATCCGGCAATTACCTCCCTCAGAGCAAAGGCTCATCCGACTGAAAAGCAACGAACTGAGCATAGAGGAGATTTCACAGCAGACAGGCATTCCCAAACGTACCGCCAGCGCTATGCTCAGCACAGCAAAAAGGCGATTATTAAACATCTTAAAGACGAAAGCAAATGATTGACAAAGAACTGATACACCAAGCTGCAGAGGATATTGATATCTTTCAGGCCGACTTAATAGAGGAGTACGACCGTCTGATGGAAGCAAGAAAGAAGCCCCGTCGCCGCCTTCGCCTCTGGCCCCTTGCCGCAGCCGCTTGTGTGGCAGGCATCATCGCCATTTTCCTTGCTCCACCCAGAACGTCAGAGGAACAGCCACCCCTCGCTTTGGAAGAGCCAATAGCCAGCAGTCAAGAGCCAAGGGTCGAGAGCCAAGAGTCAAGAGTCGAGAGTCAAGAGTCAAGAGTCGAGAGTCAAGAGTCAAGAGTCAAGGGTCAAGAGTCAAGAGTCAAGGGTCAAGAGTCAAGAGTCGAGAGTCAAGAGTCAAGGGTCGAGAGCCAAAAGATAACTGTCACCTCTCGAAGGCCAAAAGCTAAAAGCCAACGGCCAAAAGCCAAGAGCCAACAGCCAATAGCGGAGCCTATGTTAGCAGAGGCGGAGATTGAGAGAGGGGCTCTTCCTGAAATGGAGGACCCACTCCTTGCTGTGGCGGCTCAGATTCAAGACATTCGTTCGCGAGGGGAACGTTTAGGACGAGAGATAGCACAATTAACGGATAATAAAATAAAATATCAATAACATGAAACGAATATTTGCAATCATTTTCTTGGCAACATTTGCAGTCGTAGCATTCTGCCAGGAACCCAATAAGCAACTTCGCCAATTGGAGAAATACCTGAACGAGCAGGGGTACGAGGTAAAACACAGTCAGAGTAACGCTGGAGGGAAAATCGCGCATGTTTGGACTTCGTGGCAAAGCTTTGGCTATCTTACTCTTCCTGAGGGATGGTCAGTTGGTGAAGAAAGGTCGCGTGTCCAAAATGTTGGCGTTCATCGTGTAAAACAGGAAAAGATGATAGAGATGCTTGATACCGCCAGACATGCTTTTTCCACATTGAGTAAGGAGGCTTCTGAGAGCTATTGCTATGAGTATCACAAGAAAGGAAAGGATACTATTAAATATGCTATGGCAACTTGTAATGATGTGGATACGCTTTCTTCTTTTTCGCACGAAGGGACAAAGTATTTCTTTAATGCACAGGAAACGGCTAATTTTGATTACACAAGTAGGACATTTGAGAATGAAATCAAAGGCCTGGAGGACAGCGAGAACAAGAAAACCCACACACTCGATGCAGGTGGTTTCTACCAGCATTACTACTCAATACCCAGCGAGTACGGTTGGGATGACATGCAGCCTTTTGACACCACAGCCTTTAAGGCACTTATTAAGCCCGTTCTGAAGAAAGTTTTGAAACTGAAAGGCGCGAAGTCCAGTTCCGTATATTGGCGGCACGATGAGGGATGTAAGCCAGACGGTCTTTGGCGTCAGTCTTTTGTAGTGCCATATGGTCTGACTACGGGTACAATGTATTATATTCCTGCGGAACATGCGGCAGAGGTCGATTTGCTATGTCGTGAGTTGGATTCGTTGGCATACCATTATGTGAACAGTCATCCTGAGCAACCCTACGAATACACATATTACGACAGGCCAATTCGTCAGCCTAAAGAAGGAAATCATGGTACGTTTTCATTTGATATAGTTAATGGAGTTTCCTATAAAGGAGGTAACGAATACTACCTGATGTGCGGGTCTGATGATAGTGGCTTCTACATCCTATCCCTTATAAACAGGGGTGCGATTTGGATTCCGTACGATTGGCTAAGGCTAAAGAGCTGGATTAACGGTGAGAAGGTTTACCTGAAAGGAAGGGAGCCGAAGGAGGATAAAAATGAAAAAATGAATGAATGAAAGAATGAAGGCTGCGATTGAGTGAGAGGAGAGCTAAGCTTGCTTAGGCTATCCCGAGCGTGAGCAGGCTCGACCGCAGGTCAAAAGTAACAATAAAGTTAAAAATATTGGCGCCTAATAAGCTCCTGCGTTGCGAAACGTGGGAGCTTTTGTTCTCACAGCACATAGCATTGTTTTGCTACAGCAGCGACATCCATTTGTTGAGCCATCCTGCCAAAGGAGCCGGACTGCTCAGTAGACCGCCATTATACTGAAGATTCAACATGGAGAAGCGCATTCGGTAATGAGGAAGATATTTCTTGGTATAAACAGAAAGGCTACTGCCACTGATGTTGTCTTCGGCCTTAACCTCAATGGGAATAATCTCGTCGTCCCACTGGATGACAAATTCCACCTCAGCTGTTCCTGGTGATGTCCAATAATAGGGTATTTGCTCATCCATCAGGGGCATGATAGATTGCAGGACAGCATTCTCTGCCATTGCTCCCTTGAATTCCGTATAGTTGGCGATGGGGTCTGTCACTACTGTTGCAGGCAGATGGGCCAACCTGCGTAGTAAACCACAATCACAAGCATAGACCTTAAAGGCATCTGTCTCTTCGTATGCCGACAGTGGCATATTAGGTTTACTAATACTGAAAATGCGATAAATCATTCCGGCATCCTCTAACCACATAAGGGCATCTTCGTAGTCCTTGGAACGGGCACCGCTCTTGATGACCTTCCATACAAATTTCCTGTTCTCCTTAGACAACTGGGCAGGAAGAGAGTGCCAGATAGCATGAATACGCGGAATCTCACGTGGTTCGGCATATTTGGCAAAATCCAATTCATAAAGGTCAAGAATACCTTGCAAAGTGGACTCAACTTCTCCCACACCTTTGTCCTCAAGCAAAGCCACTACTGCTTCTGGCATACCACCAGATACTTGATAGCGCCTATATTCTGTGCGCAACTTGTTCATGATGATTTCAGGCAGATGATGAATATCTTCTAATGTATCTATGTGTTCAAAGGTACGCTCGTCACTTGCACGCAGAAATTCTTTGAAGGTTATAGGGAACATATTGATAATCTTCAACTTTCCCACGGGTACCGTCATTCTGCGCTTCTTCACCGCAACGCCCAACAGAGATCCTGCAGCGATGATATGGTATTGGGGAGCCTCGTCGCGAAAGTATTTGAGGCTATTAAGCGCTTCTTCGCACTCTTGTATCTCATCGAATATCATCAGCGTTTCGCCAGCCAGAATGGGTTGGTCGCAATAGAGGGTCAATTCCTTGATAAGTCGCTGAGGGTCTTTCGAAATCTTAAATACAGACTTCAGTTCCGGTTGGCGGTCGAAATCAAACTTAACACAATATTTGAAACATTCTTTGCCAAATGTTTCCATCGCCCAAGTCTTTCCTGTTTGGCGGGCACCTTTAAGCAGGATTGGCTTTCTGTCAGGAGCCTCTTTCCATGCTTTAAACTGATTGATAATATCTCTTTCTATCCTCATATTTTACGCCGTAAAGTTCGATTTTGTGTATATTCTCTACACTTTTTCTAACTTTCCGATGCAAACTTATATAAAAAAGCTGAATTATACACCAATAGGGCATAGAATTTAGTCACTTTAGAGAAAAAAAATGATTCTGCGAGGGATAAAAGATAGAAAAATGCAAAAAAGTTGGGCTCCGTTGCAATAATTTTCCGTTTTCCGTGTATATATAGGTAGAGAACAGTAAAAAATGGAGAAGGAAACAAACACGTTGATTCAAGACTTGCAGCACCAGAAGCCTGCTGCCTGCCAGAAGCTACTTACGGAGTACGGTCCGGCTGTCTTCCGAATGGTGCAGCGCATCATCACCCAGCGTGAGGATGCCGAGGAGGTTTATCAGGATGTGTTTGTTAAGGCACTACGGGGCATCCAGAACTATAACCCCAAGCAAGCGTCGCTCGGTACTTGGCTCAGCAGGATTGCTTATAACGAGTCGCTCAACTTCCTGCGCAGCCGAAAGCCTAACATTATATATATAGACGACCGCGAGCTGGGCTCCGATTCCTTTGAAGTTCCTGATGATGCACCACAAGACGAGCACACCATAGCACTTCTGGAGCAGGCCTTATCCTTACTGCCGCCTCATGAACAGGCCATTATAAGCATGTTCTACTACGAAGAAAAGAGCCTTGCCGATATTGCCTATATCACAGGCTCCATTCCCTCTACCGTCGGCTCCCAGTTGAGTCGCATACGCAAGAAACTATACAGAATCATTAAAACTCTCTGAGCTATGAACGATATTAAGAACGACATCAACCTTAAGGAAGCTGTCAGCAGGCGTGAGCAACAACTGCCACCCATGCCTGAAGGGTTGAATGAAAAGGTAATGGGAAGCCTCGAAGAGTACGATTGTCTTAAGAAGAAAACTCCCCTCCATAGAGGGAGGGGATGGAGGTGGGTCTTCTTAGCCGCTGCTTGTTTAGCTGGCTTCGTTGTCATTTTCTTGGCACCGCCAAAATCGGCAGAGGAGCAACCGCCCCTCGCTTTAGAAAAGCCAAGAGTTGAGAGTCAAGAGCCAATAGCAGACTCTCAATTCAGCACTCCCCTAAAGGGGCGACTGGGGTCTTTAGAGTTGCCACTGAATGTGGCTACGGCCCCACAAAGGGGAGCGAATCCCCATTCGCGACGGAGGGCAAGGATGGAGGGGGCCTCTCAACAGCCCGCTGTTGTAAAGCCTAAAAGGACTCCTAAGCGAAAGCGAGTCGTTCCCCAAGAACCTCAGGAAGAACCTTTGTTGGCAGAAGCGGAATCAGTTGAAGAGTTTCCTACAGAAGCAGCTTATCAAGAGTTTCTTGATAAAATGAGGAAACCTTCTCCTTCTTCTTATGCTACCCAAGCACAGGAAATTCGTCAGCGGGGCGAGCAGGTGACACAATATGTGGCAATGCTCAATCAGCAAATTAAAACGGAACAACATTATATAGAATACTAAACAAAAGAAAATATGAAACGTTTTATCATTATATCGTTACTGACCGTCAATTTGATGAATGTATCTGGCCAGAATGCAGGAATACTTGATGACATGTTCAGAAAAATGGAAGCCATCATGCCTAATCAAGTCAGAAAAATTCGGGCGAATTATGGCAAGCATCAGACAGAAACCATCGTGTACGCAAACGCAGGAACTAACGATTTTTGTTCTAAAAGGGTTTGCGGCAGCGAAAATGATTACACAGATTCATTATGGAACGCTCTCTCTGCAGTTCCTGAGGTGGTGACTGCAATGTTGGATTATGAGAAAAAAGAACGTCTGCTGTATTGTGTCCATCACGCTCTCGATTCCATCTCAACCCTGCCCAGTACAGTAGAGAGTTATCATTTCGAGAAGCATCAGTTGGGCATAGATACTGTCCGCTATTCCATTTGCCTGAATCGAGGACCAGAACATCGTATAACGTATGATAGCCTTCAGGATTGTCAGGTTTATAGCCGTGAACTCGGCCCAGAGACCATTACCTTCAATTACGAAACTCATCAAAAGTTTTGCGGCAAACATTTTGAGGGGTGGGGACATATCGAATATTCAAAGGTAGAGCCTCTGCCTGCATCCTTGGTGCCCGCAACCGCGAAGAAGTATGAACCTGTGTGCTTCGACTGGGATCTATACCTGCAAAACATCATGCCTATTCTTAGTCAGAAGGGAATCAGTCAGCGAAAGTTTAAATGGTCACAGGATGAAGACTTTGCAAGGAAAGCACGAGGTTCAAATATAGATGATTATTCCATTATATACTATAATAAAGGCGATGCGCTTGCAGTAGGCGAGACTAATGGCACTCTCTTCTTCATTCCTTCTGACCAAAAATCCTTTGCAGAACAGGTACTTAAGGATGTTGATGCCGCTACTCTGAAATATGTTCTCCTTCATCCCGAGCAGACGTATGAATATAAGTATAACACATTTTTCAACTCCCCAAACTATTGGCCTCGTTACGATCAGGAGATGATTAGGTCAACAACATTGAACAAGGATGGGATTCAGAACTTCGTTTACATTGGAGCTGATGAAAAGGGTTATTGTTTTCTTCTCTTCAATACCAAAGGTAATTTGTTCTTCCCTAAGGAATTCTCTTCCCTCAAGTCTTTCGTTAACGGAGAAAAAACTTACTATAAAGGTATGGAGCCGAAGAAGGAAAAGAAATAAAGGGTTTTAGGTTAATATTTAAGTGTATAAAGCCCCTGCGTTGCGAAACGTGGGGGCTTTTGCATATAAAAGGCGATGGTGGGGCAGACAAAACATCCGGAGCCTACAGACAAAACATCCTAATACGTTGTTTAAAATTATTTTCAAGCCTTGAAAATTTATAACCAAGCTTTGAAAATAAATAACCAAGCTTTGAAAATATATTTTCAAGCCTTGAAAATTGTTTTATTCCCTTATATTTTGTATTTTTGTACCTGCATTCAGAAAGTTTTACCTCGAATAACAGATAATTTTATGGCACAGTACATTAAGAAAGAGATGCCAGACCTGAACGGTACGGGCGAGAAGAAAGCGTATTACAAGCTGAAGACCTGGCGCAAGCTGGACGCTGACGAGTTTATTAAACGCTGCAGTTCCATCAACAGAGCATACGGCGAGAGTGTTATCAAGGGTGTTGTGTCCGCTGTTTGCGAACATCTGGCCTATGAGATTGCCAATGGCTACAGCGTGAAAATTGACGGTTTGGGAACCTTTACGGCCAAGTTGGGCGTTCGCGAGGACAAGGAGATGGACAGCTTTGAGGAAGGTGCTGCCAGGCTAAATGCCGCGAGCATAAAGGTAACGGGTGTCACCTACAGAGCTGATAAGAATCTGGTTCGTGAGATTGACCAGAACTGCGATCTGGAACGTGGAGGTGAGGAACGCTTGCGAAAACCCAAGCTGTCTGAGAAAGCGCGTATTGATCGGGCCCGTAAGTTTATCGGGGAAAACGGTTACATGCGTGTGGATGAGTATGCCTCGCTTACAGGCTTGTCCTATTCCACCGCTTCCCGCGAGCTGCGTAAGATTGCCTCCGACCCTGAATCAGGCATTATCAGCCAGGGCCGCAAGAGCGGCAAGCTCTACCTGCTGGGAAAGAAGGCGTAAGATAGGGAAATAGTTGTTTTTTCAAGAGATAATTACAGGAAATGTTGTTTTGTCTTGAAAAAATAACTATTTTTGTACCCGAAACTAATTGCGTATAAGCCATGAATGAATTGGGCGTGTTTAAGAATATACCTGTGCAGACCTCTGCCATTGCCTCGCTTTACCCAAATATAACTTCCGCAAACAGGAAGGTTGCAAATTTGGAAAAGGAAGGCAGAATTATCCGGCTGAAGCGAGGAATGTATGTTGTGAATCCCAATGAGAGCGGTAAACTGTTGTCTTTGGGGCTGATAGGTAATCTGTTATATGGCCCGTCGTACGTATCCATGCTGACTGCTCTCAGAGAATACGGGCTGATTCCTGAGCGGGTGGAGGTGATAGAGTCAATGACAACTCACCTGACCGTTTCGTTTGAGAATCCTGTAGGCAGATTTGAGTATCATCATTGTGCTAGGGACTATTACTCCATCGGTATTACCCAGAGGGAAGAAGAAGGAATCACATATTTGATTGCTACTCCAGAGAAAGCTTTGTGTGACTATATTGTCTGTACCCCAAGGCTTCCTCTTCGTTTTATCAAAGACACCTACATATTCCTGGAGGAAGACTTGCGCTTGGATATGGATGCGTTTATGAAGATGAATGTTGATATCTTCAGACAATGTGCTGCTGTAAGCAAGAAGCAGCAGGCCATTAACAACCTAATAAAAATATTGGAAAGATGAACGAGTTTTTTGAAAAGGCGCTCATGCGCTATAATATTAAGGATGTCAAGGACAAGCAGAATGCCATTTCTGAGATAACTCAGCAGGTAGTACTTGCTGGATTGCACCGGGGAGGCTTCTTTGACCGTGCGGCCTTCTATGGTGGTACTTGCCTGAGGCTTTTTCATCAGTTGCCTCGCTTCTCAGAGGATATGGACTTTTCTTTACTGGCTCCCGATGAGCATTTCCTGTTCGAGAACTACTTTCAGCCTATTATTGACGAGTTTGACAGTTTAGGCCGAAAGGTTGAAGTCAAGAAGAAGGATAAGAAGATATTTGGGCGAGTTGATTCTGCTTTCTTGAAGGATAATACGGATGTTTATAATGTGGCGTTTCAGACCGAAAAAACGGTTAAGGTAAAGATCGAAGTTGATACGCAGCCCCCATTAAAGTTCCAGACAGAACAGAAAGCCTTGACGCTGCCTTACACGTTTATGGTACGATGTTTTCAACTATCCGACTTATTTGCCGGTAAAATGCATGCGCTGGCTTTCCGTAATTGGAAGACCAGAGTAAAGGGGCGCGACTGGTACGATTTTGAGTGGTATGTACGTTGGCGTGTGCCCCTCGATTTTAATCATTTACAGGAACGTACCCGTGAATTTAATGGGATAGAAATGACCCGTGAGGACTTTATGGCTATTCTGAAGGAACGGCTGTCCACAACAAATATAGAAGATGTAAAACGGGATGTCCGCAGGTTTATGCTCAACCCTCACGAACTGGATATATGGTCTAACGACTACTTCCTGCAACTGGCAGACATGATTGTGTTTAAGTGAATTTAATAGAAGAGCGGCAAACTTTACCTGCTGGGAAAGAAAAATAGTGAAAAATAGCATTTTTCTTGAACGATTTGCCGACTTGTGTGTATGCAGTCAAAACAAAAAGCAGCCTCACCCCTAACCCTGAACCCCGTCGCGAATGGTGATTCGCTCCCCTTTGTGGGGCCGGAGCCACATTCAGTGGCTCCTCTAAAACCCCAGTCGCTCCGAGGCGAGGGGAACTTGGGGACGAGAGGCAAAGAAACAAAAAAACGAGAACAATATGAAAAGAACAGTTTTGACTATGCTGGCGCTCTTCCTGATACTGATGGGAGCCAGCGCACAGGGAAAGACGAAAACCATTCACGTGTCGGCTTCTGGCACAAAGAGTAAGGGAACGGTTAAACTTGAAGGGTCGGATTACAATGTGCGTATGATGGACTCCGTGACGTTAGACAGCGTGTATAGGTATTGGAATAACTTCGTTACCGAACACCCCAAGGATGAGAAAGCCTGGCATAAACTTTGCGATGCAGCAGAACAGAAAGTGTATAACGCATATTGGCGTGGGACAAGAGACTGGAACGTGTCAGGGCAACTACGCAAGGAGTTGAACGTAATGCCGCGTATGCAGCAGGCTATCCCCGGCACCTATACCTATTACTATAGTGTTTACGTTTGTAGCGAAACCCGTGCAAGGGAATATGCCGATTCTGCCATTGCCGTGCTGAATAATAATGTTCCAGCCGAGGATTTCGACCGGTTGGCGACGTATGTAAGAGGTAAAAATGATACACTGCAACTTACCAAGTTGCTAACCCACTATTACGAGAGCGGACAATACCCCGCTTCTGCCCTGCAATACCACTATAACGAGTTGCAAGGCATGGAGAAGGGCGGCGTATATCTGGGTGTTACTCAGGATGATGTCATTGGCAAACTGATGGTACAGCTTGTCTTAGGTAAACATAAAGATAAGATTCTTTTGTCACAGGCTAATGTCAAAGAGCGCGTGAAATGGATGTTCGAGTGCATCGACATTCCCTTTAGCGATGAGATATTCAGTC
>JAFXZY010000003.1 GCA_017541025.1 Bacteroidaceae bacterium
GTTGTATTCGATTTGGCAAAGAGCAATTCCGCAGCCCGTAAGGCACTGGCCGGTGTTGTTGGCAAGAATGACATCAGCAAGGTAGCCCAGTTGCTGGATGCTGCAGGCGAATCAGAAAAGGCCGATTATCAGAAAGCCCTCTCCGCAAGCATTAAGAGTCTGGATGCCAAGCAGCAATATGAGGCCGTAAGCGCCGAGATGAAGAAAGCTACCAATAAGGAGCGTTTCTATCCCATCCTGGCTGCCACAAATACCAACGAGTCTGTTGAGGAACTCCAGAAAATTGGTTCACAAGCTGCTATCAATGCTCTGTTGCGCAGCACCAACCTGAAAGCTGCTGCTCCCCTGTTGAATGCCGCTAAGGCAGGCGACAACAATGCGCTGAACGGCTACATCAACCTGATGGGCAACTATCAGAAGAATGCCGATGCCCGTTACGAGGGTCTGAATACAGCCATGCAGCTTGCCAAGTCCGACGACCAGAAGAAGGTTATCCTTAACTTCCTGGGCAATACTCCCACACGTAACGCCTTCCTGTTGGCAGGCAAGTACCTGGATGATAAGAATCTGGGCTACAACGCTGCCGTAGCAGAAAAGGATATCATCAACAAGACCACCGAGGACATTGAATACGATGTAGTTAAGGAAAACCTCACCAAGGCTTCGGCTCTCTACAAGGCTCACGGAACAGCCGATGACGGCTATGCTGTAGATGAACTCAAGAAGATTATCTCCGAGTTGCAGCCCTCACCCGTCTATGTTCTTTCCGACGAGGAGAAGGCACAGGGCTTCGAGCTGTTGTTCGACGGCACCAATCTCGACAACTTCGTAGGTAACAAGGTAGGTTATGTGCCCATCAACGGTTGCATCAACGTAACAGCCAACTACGGCAACGAGAGCAACCTCTATACCAAGAAAGAGTATCGCGACTTCATCTTCCGCTTCGAGTTCTGCTTCCTGCGCCCGGGCGTAAACAATGGTGTCGGTATCCGTACTCCTATGGGTGTTGATGCTGCTTACTATGGTATGTGCGAAAGTCAGATTCTGGATCACGACGACCCCATCTATGCAGGTCTGCGCGAGTACCAGGTTCACGGCTCCGTATATGGTGTTATACCCGCCAAGCGTATCAAGCACAAGCCATTGGGCGAATGGAGCGAGGAGGAAATCCGCGTTCAGGGCAACCACATTACCGTTACCGTTAACGGCGAGGTAATTGTGGATGGCGACATCAAGGAAGCCTGCCAGGGTCACAATGTAGCTCCCGACGGAAGCGACAACAACCCCTATACCGTTGACCACCATAACCATCCCGGTATGTTCAACAAGACCGGTCACATCGGTTTCCTCGGTCACGGTGCAGGTCTGAAGTTCCGCAACGTCCGCGTGCTCGACCTTACCAAAGCTCCGGCTAAGGGAAAGAAGAAGTAATACCTTATTCTATAAACATTTACAAGGGGGATGTGTCGGAATAGGCACATCCCCCTTGTATTATAATGTCTAAAGATATCGTTCCCGCTATCTCCCCCCCTCGCCCACGGGAGAGGTTATTTCTATCTCTGTAAACCTTGCAAATTTGCGTCCGTCACGCTCAATGGTCTCGAAGAACATCTTCTCTGGGCGTACCCAATACTGCTTATCGCCATAGAGTGCCTGATATACCACCATCCGCTCCTTGGTTTCTGAGTCAAAAGCTGTGCGGACATAACGGTAATGGCCTCCCTTGAAATGCTGAAAGTACCTGATGCCGTCTTCGGGGAGAGGATAATCCATCAGCAGCTTCTCGATTAAGGGTATATACCAGATACGTACTTCATCGGCAGTCGGTGTATGACCGCCAGGGAAGTGAAACGTCTTGTTATAATGCTCTAAGAACACTGGCTCGAAATGTGCCAGTGAGTCCTGTTCTCCAAACAGTCCCCACACTTTGTCCTTATAATATGGATTGCAGTAGTTGAACTGAATGGCTTCCAGTTCGGCAAACTCTTGTATCAAGGCTTCATCGATGACAAACTGCTGGTTGCCGTCGCTTCGCGGTGACTTGTATTCATGCTCACCGATACGCTGCTTCAGGAACTCGGTCATTCGGAAATGGGGATTACCCAACAAGGCCGGTACCCCGACAATGGACGCAAGCATCTGTGCATAGAACGAACCGCAACTGTTACCAACAAGCAAATCCGGATGCTCCCTATCACAAATAGTCCTTATCAGCTCCAATGCCTCCTTGGGATGCTGTGGAAGGTCAGGTGTCAACACCTGGACCTTATCAGCCAAAGCATCACGCAAGGCCAATGCTGGAATGCACTGACCGCTTGCAAAGAAGCCGTGGAGGAACAATATCTTTTTCATACCCAGTCAAAATTTTCTTTTCCTGCACCAATCTCAACGTACTCAACCTATATTTAAGTGTGTAAATATACATGATTTTCTTTATTTTATGGTATGCTACAACAATAAATATAGCTGTTCAAGGTGATTTTTACAATTCAATTCATCTTTTGGAACAAATTTATTCTCTTTTTCCCTCCATCTCATCTATAAATGTTTCGAAGATGAAAGGGTAAGCATCACTCGCTTTGAATGCGATGCCTGGGCGCAAGAGGGATTGCATATCGTTGGTAAACTCAGGATCTTCCATCTTCTCATGCATATTACTTACTGAGTCACAAACACTCTCCAACTGCCATCTTTCTCTCCACGCTCTACGTACTTCTTCTGAATCAACTGGTCGAGCAGTTTTTGAATGGCAGCAATACTGATACCTGTCACTTCTTTCATATCAGCCAGCGTGAGCGTTGGCTGTGTACGCATCGCATTTAGTATTTTGGTATAATTAGGTGTACGGAAAGCAATCCGTTCACCATCATACCACCACACGTTTTCATCCTTTTCACTCACAAAGAGTACATCATTATATACCTCTGTAGCCACAAGTTGATTAAAATACTTCAAGAACGGTTTAATGTTCTTAATATCAGCATGTGCACCATCAGCTGGCACAGGGCCAACCTCTAAATCTGTCTGATGTAAAGCCTCTAAATATTCACTCTTTTTACGACTACGCACGACAATCATAGGATAGTCATGACGAGTTAGAATAAAGTTCACCATCAGTCGGGCTATACGTCCATTGCCATCTTCAAACGGGTGAATGCGTATATAGCGGTAATGGAATAATGCTGCCAACTCTATTGGAGAAAGTTTTCCTTCCCGCTCCGCCTTGTTATACCAATCCACCAAGTCGGTCATCAAACTGGGTGTTTCCTCAGGAGAAACATATTCGAATCTGTCGCCATAGCGAGTGATGACGCTGTTAGGGCGAGTCTTATATTGTCCTGCATGGATGACATAGCTTGTTTGTACGCCTCCAGGGAGTTCTCGATAGACAGTATAGTCTTCACGTAACAAGGTTTTATGTAATGTACGGATAAAATTCTGTGTTAGAGGGACCTCCTTCACTGATGCCTCTTCAGACATCATACGGAGCCCCACGTTACTCGCTGTCATTTCCTGAACATCACGTACATCAGCTTCTCCTATTACCTTACCAAATAGCAACAGGATTTCCGTTTGACCATAAGTCAGCGTGTTTCCTTCAATATGATTGCTATTGTAATTGAAGTCCACTGTGAAACGACGGCTAAGTCTATCTCTATCCTTTTCAGACAATGGTTGCAAACTTTGCCATGCTGCCAATGCCTTCTTAATATTCAGATACCTCATGTGGTCACAAAATTTATTAATTAACGACACAAAGATACATAATATTTTCAAATGGTTGTAACATTACAACCTTTTTTGATACATTTTACTCAATTTCTATTGAAAAAACACACAAAAAACATATAAAACAACCTTTTATCTGAACAGGACAGAGACTATAACACTATTAGAAAAATGCAATATTTGAATCGCCATCCAAAAAAGAGAGATGGAAAGCTCGGTTTAATTGGACAAGGCTTGGTTTAGTTTATCCCCATATTAAATATCTATAACCTAAACTAAACATTAAGGAAAGAATGTGCAAAAAACCGCGTTATTTTGCGTAAATAAAACTGAGACAATGACGTTTGTGTCAATTACCACGAAAAGCATTCCTGGAAATTATTGACTATTCGCATTTTAACCTCCCAAATTACAAAAATGGGGAATGAGATCCGATGGTTATCGCTACGAGTTGACGGGAGGTTGATGGTTTTAACCTCCCGTCAACCTCCCGTCTGACCTCAAACCCATTTTCTGGCTTCTGAAAATCGAAGGCAAAAAGAACAGATAAATATTTAGTTTTTTGCTATTAAATTTGGCAAATTCAGAAAAAGATAGTATATTTGCGAGCTTTTTCGTAGATATTGGTTCTGTGAGAAGCACACGAGAAAATTATTTATTAACCATTTTAAATTTAACTACAATGAAAAAAGAAATTCTAATCAATGGAGAGGCTATGAATGCCCCTCTGGAAGGAATGCTCGAGGCTGAGCAGTTCCTTAGTGAGAATTACCTTTTCCGTCGCAACGTGCTGAACGGAAAGATTGAGTTTACAACCAAGAATGCCGAAGGCGAGGCGCAGGCGGCTTTCCGTCCGCTGACCCAGGCCGCCCTGAACAGCATCATCCTCAGGGCCAAGCGCGAGGAGATTGCCGAGGGAAAGCCGAAGGCCGACATCGTGGAGTATATCCACTCCGAGGAAGTGCCTGAGTTCAATCCCGTGGAGGAGTTCCTGAACGGACTGCCCAAATGGGACGGAGAGAACCATGTGGCTAACTTGTTCGGCCGTCTGCCCGGCGTAAGCAGCGAACAGCTTGCATTCCTGAGCATCTGGCTCCGCTCCGCTGTGGCCCACTGGCTTCAGATGGATACGCTGCACGGAAACGAGTGTGTTCCGACGCTGATTGGCGGGCAGGGTTGCGGTAAGACGACCTTCCTCCGCAGAATGCTTCCGCAGCACCTCAGACAGTACTACCTGGACCATCTGAATCTGAGCAACAAGTTCGACAAGGAGATGGCGCTGACGAATAACCTCTTGGTCAACCTGGATGAGTTGGATGCCATCCGACCCAGTCAGCAGGCTGCCCTGAAGCAGACACTCTCGATGAGTAAGGTGAACGGCAGGCCCATCTACGGCTGTGCCCAGGAGGACAAGGCAAGGTTTGCCTCGTTCGTGGCAACGACCAACAATCCCCATCCCCTGACGGATGCCACGGGAAGCCGCCGTTATATCTGCATCCAGATTCCCCAGGGCCAGTATATAGATAATGTGGGGGAAATCGACTACGGTCAGCTATATGCCCAGGTGGTTTATGAACTGCGGGAGCTGAAGGCTCCCTACTGGTTCAACAACGAGGAAGTTGCCAGGATTCAGGAGCTGAACATCGACTTTGCCGAACAGAAGGATCTGGCAGAGATGGTAGCAATTTGTTTCCGTAAACCCAAGGAAGGAGACATCGTGAAAACGCTGAATAGTCAGCAAATGTTAAAGATGATTCAGACAGAATACCCCAGTCTGAAGATTAATCACTATGCCAAAGTCATTTTGGGGAAAGCTATGAAGGAGCTGGAGTTCGAGCATACGGAACACAGTCACGTAGCTTATTACAAGGTGGTTCCGCTAAAAGCGGCCTGAGGTTGACGGGAGATTGACGGGAGATTGACGGGAGGTTGACGGGAGGTTAACGGGAGGTTAAAACCATCCAACCTCCCGTCCTTTCGTCCCGATAGCCATCGAGGCTCAAAAAATGTTTTTGTAATATGTGAGGTCTTTCTTTGAAGACGAAAACTATAAACGGTTATTGGTTATCGGTTATTGAAAATGTTCAATGTTGAGTCAACGGTAACGATAACGAAACAATCAACTCTTCAACTCTTCAACTTCTCCCCCCCCCTAAAGAATCCATTTTCTTTACAAATTTTAAAACGGCTTAATAGGCCGTTTTTTTTGTTTAACCAAGAAAAACTTACTGGCTAGTTAGAAAATTTTTACCGCCTAGTGTGGCAGTAAATGGCCCCTCTCCAACTCCCCCAAAGGGGAGAGAACTAGCAAGAAGGAATAATCATTACATTTCGGAGTGGATATAAAAACGCTCTTTTTTGCTGGTATTAATAGAAACATGTGCTACTATTAATAGAGAAATTTTCTAGTATTAATAGTAGCAAAAGCGGTCCTTAATACACAAAATAGGAACCCCATCAAGAAATAGAGAAGAAAACGTACATTTTATGGATTACTGAGGCTCGCCTCAATAAATGAGCGCATTATCGACAGCTTGTTAACGCTATCCGAAAGGATTATTAAGACAATCTGAATGATTTTACAGTCTTACCATCCGCTGGGCAGCACAATGTTATCGATGTTGTGTGCCTGCTCAAACAAGGGAGAGATTTCATCGTCCGTAAAGCCTGCTATGCCGCAGCCAATGCGGGTAACGAGGAATGTCAGCTCGGGGTGAGCCTTGGCAAAGGCGATGAATTCATCCACATACGGGCGAATGGTTTCTACACCGCCCTGCATAGTGGGGATAGCATAGCTTTGGCCTTGTAAGCCTACGCCTTGTCCCATGACGGCTCCAAACTTGCGGTAAGCAGCATAAGCCGCTCCACCGCCATGCATACCTCTCAGATTGCTGCCGAAGACGAATATCTCGCCTGGCTGGAGTTCCGAAATGAACTCGGGTGTTGTAAGTTTCTGTTGCATAGACTCTATTCTTTATGTGTAAAAATGCACGTTATAATCATAACAATTCTATTCTTCTGCGAAGTTACAACATTTTCTATATATAAGGCAGAAAAACACCTGTTTTCTTTGTGCGTATCATGAAAATCCATATTTTTGCATAGTTGAACTATAAACCATGAATAGTTATGAAGAAGACTTTGTTATTGCTGGTAACGATATTAATTAATCCATGTTTGTCAGTAAACGTACAGGGTGAGATTGAAGTTAAGAATGAAGATGGCATTTGGCTGTCTTACGACTACAATGATGATAGAACAGGCGTAATAGTGATTCAGCCGCCGTATGAGCTAAGTGGTAAGCTTGTTATACCTTCTGAAATAACATTTAGAGAAGGTAAGAAAAATGTAACCTGTCCTGTCGTAGGCATAGATGACTATGCATTTGAGTTATTCAATAGTTTAACTGAAGTGTATATTCCCGGTTCCGTAAAGAGCATCGGAGAAGGTGCATTCAGCGGCTGCGAGCGACTTTCAACTATTCAAGTGCCTGATGAGATATTGAGCATTGGTGAGCGAGCCTTCGAATCTACGGCCATCACCTCGTTTACCCTCGGTAGCAAGATTACGAAACTTAGCAACGAGCTTTTCCTAAAGTGTGAACAACTCAAGTCGATACGGATTCCCGATGGTGTTAAGACCCTTGGTAAGCGCGTATTTGCTAATTCTGGAATAGAGCATGTTGATATAGGCCGTGGGTTAACCACTATTTCAGAAGGAACCTTCTATGAATGTATTAAACTAAAACAAATATCTTTACCAGATAATGTAAAGACAATAGAGAAAGAAGCATTCTATGGTTGCCAGGAACTGACTGATTTAGACCTTGGCGGTGTGACAGACATTGGTATCAATGCTTTCTGCGGCTGCGTAGGTTCTTCTTCCCTTGACCTTAGTAATGTGACCCAAATTGGGGGTGGTGCCTTCGCTGGCTGGATGGGATTGCGCCAGATAGACCTTTCCAATGTGGAGATACTGAAAGCAGCATTTATCGAGTGCGACAGTCTTAGGGTGATGAAGTTCTCCAACAAGTTGCAAGAGATGACTCAGAATACGTGTGTGTCTGTGAATGAAATTCGTGCCGACGAACTGGGGACGCTGTTCCGGGTGAAAGTGAAGTCTGATGTGTCTATCGACTATTACATTGGAGGCGAAAAACTGAATGAACTTACTATTCCTGAGGGAACAACCACTATTCCTGCCAGTTGTTTGCAGAACATCTCGGCAGCAACAATTATCTTGCCGGCCTCACTGACAAAGATTGAGTCCAACGCACTATGTAACGCCGCTCCGGAAAAACTGTACTGCTATGCAACGAATCCACCAGAGGTGGCATCCTATACCTTCACCGACCATATGAAAAATACGGTGCTCTTTGTCCCCTACGGCACAAAGGAAGCCTATAAAGCTGCAACGAACTGGAAGAGAATTGTGTCTATTGTTGAATTGCCAGGCGAGGAAGAAAGCCAGACGGTGACTGTGGCCGAGGCTGGCGGGTTGCGTATGGCGCTGTCGGAACTGGAGGTAACGAAGGTGAAGAGTCTGGTGATAAAGGGGCAGTTGAACGCTGCTGACCTGGCGCTGATAAGAGCACGGGAAGGACGTCTGTCCACATTGGAACAACTGGACCTGAGCAATGTTACTTTCGTTCCAAGCGAAGAACCATATCTGACTTATACACGAGTCTATGACGGATCGTTCATGCAGCATCAATATCGTTTCTTTATTGCTAACGAGCGCAAGGACACTACGTGGATGGCTGGATTGAGCCAAGCCGGCCCCGCCGTTCACGACCGCTATGATTATTGTCTGCCAATGGCGTTCATGGACATGCCTTTAAAACGGGTTGTGTTGCCAGCTTCGTTCAATGAAATAGGCGATGGTATCTTCTCTGGCTGCAAGAGTCTGGAGACGGTTGTGGCACCATCGTCCCTGGTTGCTATCGGCACAGAGGCATTTAAGAATTGTGAAAACCTCATGACCATTCCAGAGTTGAGTAAGGTGATAAAGTTGGGAGGCTCTGCCTTTTACGGTTGCTTACTGTTACAGGTGTTGGACGAACGGGGTGAGATTGTTCTCAGTTCGTTGGATAGCATCCCTCGCAGTGCTTTCGATAATTGCAGAAACATAAAAGCCGTTACCCTTTCCGATAAGTTGCGTAGTATTGATGAGTATGCTTTCAGCAACACCGGCCTCTTGAAATTTGTTTTGCCGTCAAGTGTAAAGGAGATAGCCGCCCATACGTTCTTAGGCTGTTCTTCGTTAACGGATGTTCAGTTGCCTGATAATCTGTACAGAATTGGACGTGAAGCGTTTCGCAGTTGTACTTCACTTACAAACATTAACATTCCCCAACAGCTTTGTCGTATAGGATACGATGCGTTCTCAGGGACACCTTGGTATGATAACCAGCCTTTGGAGAATGGGGTGAAGTACGCAGGCAATGTTGCAATGGAAAGCAAGGAGGTAAACATGGTATTCCGTGAGGGTACAACTGGTATAGCAGACGGATTTAACGGAAATGACGGAAGTGGATATTATAACAACAAAGTGAAGGATTATCCTGTGAGTGTTACACTTCCTTCTTCTCTGCGTTACATAGGAAACTCTGCTTTCTATCTGGCGCCAATTACAACAGTCACGCTACCCAAAGAGCTCGGTGAAATAGGAGCTTATGCGTTCAGAGGGACTGCATTGGAAGTGCTGAAAATCCCCGATGGAGTTACAGAGATAGGTGAATTTGCATTTGCCAACAATGTCTCGTTGTTACGGTTAGATTATCAAGCCAATATAGGGATAACGGACAAAACGGATAACGGCTATCTGTTCAGTGGGTGCAAGGCACTGGAACGAGTAACCATTGGTCCCAATGTAAAAGTAATAAACGATAGGGATTTTGAGAACTGTTCGGGTTTGCTTAAAATAGATTTGAGCGAGGGGTTGCAAATAATTGGCCAATATGCATTCATGAATTGCTCTTACTTGAAAGAAATCAAATTGCCAGAGACATTGAAAGAAATCAGGACAGAAGCTATATATGGTACTGCCATTGAGAGTATAGAACTCCCCGCAGGTATATCTTCTTTGAGTGGAGAGACATGGCCTTATGGAGCATTCTATGGATGTGACAAATTAACAACGATTATATCTCACATTGAAGAACCATTCGAAATTCATATGTATACATTCGACAACAAAACATATACGAATGGGAAACTATATGTGCCTTTGGGGAGTAAAAGTGATTACGAAGGAACAGAAGGCTGGAATAGGTTTAAGAAAATAGTTGAGTTCCCAAGCCCAGATGTAAATCAAGATGAGGATGTGAACGAGCAGGATGTCATGGATATCGCGCACTTCGTGGTGGGAACGCCTTCCGATTCTTTCTTTGAATTTTTGGCTGATATCAATAATGATGGAGTTGTGAATCTTGGAGATGCTGTGGTTGTGGTGAATGAGATAATTGGTAGTCAGAACAATGTTAAAGCGAAAATAGCATCCGCACGTTATGAAGAACAGGATGAAGTGATGTTGAAAGATATAAATGGAACTCTTTCATTATGCATGAACAACAATCGTCAGTACACAGCATACCAGTTCGACCTATATTTGCCAGAAAACGCAGAAGTAACAAAGTTGATACTGAATACTAATCGTAATCAGGATCATCAATTATTCTATAATAAGGTAGAGGAGGGCCTTTATCGAGTTGCTGTATTGTCAACATCCAATAAGGAGTTTAATGGTAATGAAGGAGAATTGCTGAACATGACAATAAACGGTGTCTCGCGTGATGATGTAAGTATACACGCTATCCACTTCTTTGATTCTAGAGGCAACGATTATCAGTTCTATAACATTGATAGTTCAATAGAAACAAATATTGAAAGCCTCAACTCAGCTTTCTCCAAAGGCGAGGGAGAAATATATGACCTTTCCGGCCGCAAAATGTTCAATGTTCAATGTTCAATGTTCAATGGACAAAGGAAGGGAATCTATATCATTCGCATGAAGGACGGAACGACAAAAAAGGCAATGATTAAGTAACATATTATCGTGCTTGATAAGAATAATGAGATAGTGCAAGCAGTTAAAACGTTACAAGAATATGATGAAACCAATTAACATAATAGACAGTGGCTATGCACAGCGGATTGAGGAAATGGGTTCGCGCTATCGCCAGTGGGTTATAGGATTTGTATTGTCGTTTGTTTGCGTTTCGTCTTTGTTAGCACGCAAGCAATGGACAGAGAAGGAAGCGTGGAAATGGCAGGAGAGAGTAGGAGTAGTGAAAGGTTTTAATGAGATGATTCCTGCCTATCCGGGTATGACGCTTGATGAGATACTGAAAACAGCTCAGAATATAGGTCTCAACAACGTTCGTTTCTGGATTCCAGGTGCTTCTGCTGAAGAGAAGATTGCCAATCTGAGACGTATCGTTGATACTGCTTAGAAGTATGGCATCACGTGTTCCCCTGTTCTGACGATGCCCATCCCTAAGGCTTTTGGTGAATCAAAGGGGACGGATCCAGCAGCGTTGAAGCAGATGGAGGAATATACGAAGAAGGTGATTGGAGCCTTTGCTAAGGACCAGCGTGTCATCATGTGGGATTTGTGGAACGAACCTGGTTGTGTAAATTTCTTCGATGGGGGAGATGCTGACTTTTCACTTTGTCTGAAAGCCATTGAGTATATTCTGGAATGGAGTTTGGAAATGAATCCTGTGCAAGCTTTGACCTCAAGTATCTTTTGGCGAGGTGACCTAAAGAATAACGAGACCGAGCTTCAGAAATATGCCCGCCAGGTGGAAGCAAAGATGGACGTGCACAACTTCCATGACTATGCTGCATCCGGTGATAGTGACCACCAGCAGGAATGGCAGCGTGAGCTGATGGATTACCTTTTGGGCATCAGCAACCGCCCGCTAGTATGTACGGAATGTCTTACACGTGTAAACAACTCTGGCCTTTCCCGTACCTTCGCAGATTTTCAGCCCTACAATGTGAATTTCTATTTGTGGGGATTATATATATGCGATCGGAACTGGGCAGTTCGTTGGGAGCGGTCTACGTATGATCCTTACGAAAACTCGTTCCACAATTTATTGCGTCCTGATGGAGACCCTATTGATTTTCGCGACATCGAGTTGATACGCAATTATCGTTTCACTCATGGTGAGCAAGTTGATCCTGGAGCTGAGTATACCGACAGATGGGAGAACCAGAAAGCCTGGCGTTGGATGTCGCTTGGTCCTGTAAAAGGTCGTCAGTTCGACAGCTTGAATGATGCTCTTTCCTGGCTGAAGTCGAACGAGGCAAAGGCTGGTTTCAACAGTTTGAATGTAAAATGGAATTATAGCGAATACCGCGCTGACGAGAAAGCTTTTTATGCCCAGACAGATTCTTTGCTGAAGATGGCTGATGCCCAAGGGATGACAGTATTGCCAACACTCCTGACAGATGCCGACCTAGTAGCATCGGATAAAGCTCTTGCTGAGTATGTGGGTCATGTGATTCGCAGGTATTATCAGGATGCTCGCATACAGGCTTGGGATTTGTATTATCAACCAGGAGCGGAATTAGAGGATACAGAACGCT
Organism: Bacteroidaceae bacterium; assembly: GCA_017541025.1. Classification (GTDB taxonomy): domain Bacteria; phylum Bacteroidota; class Bacteroidia; order Bacteroidales; family Bacteroidaceae; genus Physcousia. The sequence goes on from JAFXZY010000003.1 coordinate 12,327, forward strand.
TGAACTTGTTTTTCATAAGAAAACCTCTCATTAAACAGATAAAACTATGTCTGTTCGGGTTGTCCTAAAGAAAAAATCCGTATCTTTGTCATCAGTTAACATAGCTTTAAGCAATATAATATATCATGAAAAAGATACGTTCATCTCTGCCAAAACTCATTTGCGGATTACTTATCTTCGCCACAGGAATCTGTAAGGCGCAGACTGTGCCTGATTTTGTGATGCCTCAGGCAGAGGAAGCGTTTATGCGCTACCTCAACTGGAAAGGCGGTGAAGAAACACTTGTTTTCCCGATTCTCACGGATGTACACACCGGATGGTATAACAACAGAGGTGAAGCCTACAGACACCTCGGCTATATGGCTGCTACCGACCGGCTTTTCGGGTACGACTTCATGGCTAATCTCGGAGACATCGGCTTGAATGGAGGAGAAGCCCGCAACTCTTCGGAAGCCGCAGACAAGGTTGTCATGCAGACTCGCCAGCAGATGGGATTGTTCCCGGGCGTATGGATTTATACACCAGGCAACCATGATTGGGACGGAGGAGCCGGACGCCACTACACCAGTCCGTTTCTTTCGGATGCCTTCCAGAAGCCCAGTGAGCGATATTCCAAAGGCAACCTGCACATTGCCGAAGGCAAGGCTTACGGCTATTATGACCTGCCCGAAAAGCACGTCCGCATCATCTTCCTGAACAGCCAGGGAACAGAGACGCTTGGCGAAAACTACTATACCTTCGACAACGAACAATTGGAGTGGCTTATTGGCGTATTGAAGCATACAGACAAAGGAACTGATATTCTGGCATTCTCCCACTACATGCCCCACCCCATCGGACGCTGGATGAGTGTGAAGGATGCCAAGCGTCCCACCTGCGAAGTGCTTTGCCATCTGCTGGCCGACTTCGTGAACCGACGCAAGGGCGGTGAGCTTGGGTTGGAATGGAACTTCAAGCATAGCAAGGGCCGGCTGGCAGGCCTCCTGTGCGGCGACACCCATTGCAATCAGCACATAAATGATGATGGCGTGAACTATTACATTACTCAGGGCCTGGGCTTTGTGGACCGCGCGCAGATGCTTCCAGGTCAGACACATGCTGATTTTGACCTGAATGCATCCCTTTGTTTCGATGTGATAGCCTTGAAACTTAAGAGCAAGAAGGTACGTTCCTTCCGAGTAGGAGCAGGAGGAAAGGATTACGACTTGGAGTTTGCTTACTGATTATTTCAGTGGTTCCTGTCCCTTGTCACCGGTGCCCTTGAAGAGGATTGATTTGCAAATAACAAGAATACCTTACATGAAGATTTACCAGTATGAACAAAACAAACATATTAGGTGCATTGGCCGGTGATATCATCGGGTCGGTGTATGAGTTCCGGAACACGAAGTCGACGGACTTTGAACTGTTTACGAAATGGTCAAGGTTTACGGATGACTCGGTAATGACCCTTGCTGTTGCCAAATGGCTGACAGAGGATAAGATACATAGCACCTTGTACCTTATCAGATGTATGCAGGAACTGGGCCGACGATATGCGAAAGCGGGATATGGCGGCAGATTCTCCGCCTGGCTTCGTGAGAATAAGCCCCAGCCTTACAACAGCTGGGGTAATGGCTCGGGGATGCGCGTGAGTCCTGTCGGCCTGTATGCCAAGACGCTTGATGAGGCATTGGCTCTTGCTGCATTAACGGCATCGGTAAGCCATAATCATCCTGAAGGTGTTAAAGGCGCCCAGGCTATCGCTGCCTGTATGTTCCTCTGCAGGGAGGGCAAGACAAAGCAGGAAATCAAGGAGTATGTAGAAAAGAACTTCGGCTACAACCTTAACAGGACCATTGCTGAGATCCGGCCCGAATACAGTTTTGATGTCTCTTGCCAGGGAAGTGTTCCGGAGGCTATCATCGCATTCCTGGAGGGCGAATCCTTTGAGGAAGTGATTCGCCTGGCTATCTCACTCGGCGGAGATTCCGATACAATAGCAGCTATGGCCGGCGCCATAGCTGCATGCATGTATCCGATACCTGCAGAGATTGCAGATAAGTGCTATAACATTCTGTCGGAAGACCTGAGGGAGATTAATGACAGGTTTATGAATCTCGTTCAGTAATCCTATTATTCCAGCGTCATACCGTCTATATCGGGACACCAGTTACGGGGGTTGGTGATACGGATAACGTTGTCGCCTTTCTTCAGGTTGACATCCACGCTGATGGTCTGACGTTCCTTCCAGTCGCGTGCAGGCACCTTGAGCGTTTTCAGGAACTGACCGTTCACATAGAGATCCATCTCGCGCTCTTCGCCAGAGAAGTAGGCAATTGTCATCTTACGTAAACCAGCCTTCTGAACGTTGACGTTCTTCCACTGCAGATCGTTCTCGGCACGTTTGCCAAGGAAACCGACTTTGTAGCCGCCCTCGGCATCCGGCGTTCCGTTATAGACGGCTGTTACGAACTCCTGATTGTTGCGCAGCTCCTGATAACAGCTTAACCAGGCTGTTTCTGCCTCGTAGCGGGTACGCTCCAGACGCTTCTGACCCTTTACGCGGTAAATCTTTGTACCGTGGGCGGGTACATATATCGGAGCAGGCCAAGAGGTGTACAAGTATGGAGTATGCGTGAAGCAGTCGTAATACTGGACTGATCCGCCAAGGTCGATGGTCTTGGGGTCGAGCATCACCTTCTGTTCCCTGTCGCTGGGGTTATAGATGGCTACGGCACGTTCCTTGCCGCCCAGCTTCTTGATGTCCTTCACCAAGACGAAGCACTCGCCCTGCTTGTCTGCCACGTAGGCCTGCAGGTGCAGCTTGTCCTGATTCAGGGCAATGAGGTCTTTGTTGCAGAGCAGCTCCAATGCCTTGGGCTTGATGTTGGCCATATCGCAACCTATGAGCAGCGGCGATGCCATGATGCACCACATTCCGAAGTGCGTCTGGTCTTCAATCTCGCTCATGGAACGTCCGACCTCGAGCATATCCATATCGTTGTAATGACCGTCGTGGCAATAAGCTGAGAGATAGAGGTTCTCGGCCAGAATACCCTTCACGGAGCGCCAGGCATCGTAGATATCGCCTGTTGTACGCCATGAGTCGGCTACTTCGGCACCCCATGTTCCGGGGAATGCCCAGCGGCACATATTATAGACAACATCTTTCTTACCGCAGTTCTTGATGGCGTTGGAAATCTTGGTGTACTGCTGCTGTTCGTCAAGTCCCATGTGGGCTCCGCCGCAGTAGTCAACCTTGATGAAGTCGAAGTCCCAGTCGCGGAAGTACAGCTGGCAGTCCTCGGCCTCGTGTCCGGCAAAGCCGACACCAATGCCCCATGCATGCTTGTTTCCTGATCCGCAGGTATTGTCACCGGCGTCGCTATAGATACCGGCTTTCAGTCCCAGCGAGTGGATATGGTCCACCAGGTATCTCATGCCGTTGGGGAACAGCTTTTTATTCAGGCGCAGCTGTCCGTCCTCGGCACGGCCGTCCCAATAGCCGTCATCGATGTTCACATACTGGTAGCCAGCCTTCTGCAGTCCTGTGTTGTGCATAGCATCGGCCTGCTGGAGAATCAGCTTCTCGTTAATATTCAGTGCAAATGTGTTCCATGAACTCCAGCCCATGGTGGGTGTGCGTTGCGCATTGACACTCATGGTCAAGGCAGCAGCAAAAAAGAAAAGAATTTTTTTCATTGTTGTTTATAGTTTAATAAGGTTATTCTGTTATTACTTCGATATCACTATAACCCATGCGTTCCCCCTGGGCCAGTTTCAGCCCCTCCACACGAATCACCTTGGCACGAGTAGGCTTACAGCGCAAAGTCTGCCAGATAGGATTATTGACGATGTTCGAGAACTCACCTTCGCCCAGCGTTTCCCACTTCTTCCAATCGGTGGTGGCAGAAATGCGGTAGTGAGTTACGAGGCCCTCCTTCGAATCCTGTGGGGGCAGATAACGGAATCCCGTGACTGTCTGTTCATCCTGGAGTGTTACGAACATCATCTTGTCGGCACCGAAGAAAATGTAGTAGTCTGATGCATGCTTCTCGCCACTATCAGGCGTATCCATGGTGATTTCAGGAGCCAGATAGACCGAAGTGCGCTTAATGATGGGTTCGCACTTAGCATCCAGAACAGTAAAGCGCAAACGGGTGGCTGTTACGTTGGGAAAGCAGATGATGCGTCTGTGACCGATAGTGGTCAATCCGTCGCCATTATCTGCTAACATATCCTTCAGGGGTTGCCATTTGCCATCCACATCGGCTTCCAGTGAGAATTTTTTTACGCGTTGTCCGTAGCGGATATCCTCCTCTACGACAAAGCGGTTGAAAGTAGTCGGCTTCTTGAATTTAAGAATCAAACCTCCCTCCTTCTCCATGACTCCTCCCTTCCGAGAGGCCGGGAGGGGGTTCTTAAACACCTCGTCAATCATCCTCTTGAAGGCGATGCCCCGCAGCGAGTCTATGGGATGGATGCGTCCGTTGGGCGCAATGGGGAAGTTCAGCAACAGACACGAATTCCGACCTACAGACTTATAATAAGTGTCCATCAACTTAGACAGACTCTTCACGTTCTCGTTCTCCGTCTCGTGATAGAACCAGCCCGGACGGATACTGGTGTTGGTTTCGCCGGCTACCCATAATTCGCCGTTCTCATCGCCATAGTGCAGGATATTATAGTCCATTCTTCCCTCGCGTGGCACCAGACTCCAGTTCGTTTCGCCTATAAAGCCAGCCTCCGTGCCCACCCAACGCAGGTCGCCACGATCGCCGCCCGCATCGCTCCAAATCAGCGCCTTGGGCTGTAGCTCGCGAATCATCTTGAAGGTCTCGGGCCAGCCATAATAGTCTTTGTCTATCTTACGTACCTCATTGGCTCCTCCATACCATCCGTCGCCTCCGTTGGCACCGTCGAACCACACCTCAAACATATCGCCATACTCCGTCAGCAACTCACGCAGCTGGTTGCGGAAGTAAGTCACATATTCCGGGCGTCCGTATTCCGGATGGTTCCTGTCCCATGGCGAGAGATAGACGGCGAACTTCAGCCCCTCCTCCTTGCAGGCCTCGGCCAGTTCGCGCACCACATCTCCCTTTCCGTTCTTCCAGGGAGAGTTCTTTACCGAATACGCTGTGTACTTCGAGGGCCACATACAGAAACCGCAATGGTGCTTAGCGGTAAAGATGATGCCCTTCATGCCTGCCTGTTTGCAGACACGCGCCCATTGGCGGCAATCCAGATCGGCGGGATTAAATAACTTCGGGTCCTCATTACCGAAGCCCCATTCCTGGTCGGTGTAGGTATTCAGGGAATAGTGAATAAATGCGTACATCTCCATCTCCTGCCATCGCAGCTGGTTCTCCGTTGGCACAGGACCACATGGAATTTTGCGTTGTGCACTTACAGCCAAAGAGGCTGCACAAATTAGGATAGCTAAGAAAGGTTTTATTGTTTTCATGACGCTAATTATTGTGCAAAGTAAGCAAAAATATTACAGCGGCCAAAACATTTGTTGTAAAAAGATAAAAGATATAGAAACAATCCTGTTCATTCTTCATCGTAAGTGATTATATCCATGAACATCTTCACTCTTGCGAAGTATTCACGAATAATAGTAATTATTTGATTGTAACCTTGATTGCTCCTTGATATCCATATTTCTGAAAGGGAGCGTCTTCATAGGTACTGACGTTTTTGCTTTTCTTTAGAAGACTTATGAGTTCAGAACGAAGGATGCCTTCTCCTTTGCCATGAACAAAGATAATTTGTGCCCCATGATGTGACCTCTCCTGATTCAATGTAGATGATATTGTCTGTATTTGTAGTTTATGAATCTCTATTGGTGACATTTTTGAACTGCCATAGCCCAAGGCATTCTGGTGTAAGTCCACAACTTTTGTCTGTATGCCTTTGCCCCCCGTCTTCGTCGTTTTTGTTATTGTTGACTTTGCATCATCTGCTTTCACTTTGTTTGCCGTTTTACAAACCAATTGTATCTCGTCTGATTTATGTTGATCTATCAAAACAAGTTGACGTTCCAGCATAGGCCAATCAAATCCATCGCTATCTTGGACAATCAGCTTATCACCGACTTTGCTTATTATCGTACCTTCACCTTGTTGGTCCAGAAATCTTACATGGTCTCCGATGTTCATGTTTTTTCTTAAGTTACAAATTGAGTAAAGCGTTATATTGGCTGCGATATTTACATCAATGTTTGCAGAATCATGTTTTCAGGTTTTATGCCACAAAGATAAAATCTTTTCCGAATATGGAAAAGGGTTTCAGGAAAAAACTTATTTCCACAAGGCTTGTGGAATTATTAAATCCATTGTCGCTAAATCCATATTATAGTCCCTGCGCAACTCCTATGTTCCTCCTATTGTTGTCCGCTATATGTCCGGACATGAATATAAGTTACTCCCTTGGTGATTCCTTATTACATTGAGGTTCTTTACCAGGTTGACTGGAGTTCTTTTACACATAAGCCCAAGAATATACCAACTGTTACATACAATAAAAGATTCCAGACTTGTGGATGGTTGTCATGGGATGTGTATGAGGACAGTCTTGTGGATTTTGTGAAAATTTCACCGGAAAATAAAGTCCGTTAGTGTGCAGACAGACTTTTCTTTTTCGGGTGAGGAGAATTTCAGGAAGATGGCGTGCTTGCCTTCCAAGTTACCAAGGTCGGGCAACACAACCTTCATTTCTGCGGTTTTCTGAGGCATGTTGGCCTTCAGCTCCAAAGTACCTAACAGTTTTCCTCCCTGCGATGTCCACGGACGGTCGGCCATAATCTCTATGGTACCATCGATGCCTTCCGGAATAAGCGTCAACAGCAGTTCCACATCCTTACGTCCCTTGGTCGCACTGAAGTTGAAATACTTATAGCCCACAATGGAGCCGTCGGTATTGTTGACCACAGAATTTGTGTTGTTGCGTAAGGCATAGGGAGCCTGGAACTTATCTGCTGTACCATAGCCCGAAGCTACGTATGAGCCTGAGAACCTATTGTCTGGCCATTCGTGTATGGCTGTCCTGGGACCTGTGTACCAGCAGGCAATACCTGCGGAATGACGCTCCAGGGGATTCAGGCCTTCCAATGAGAATCCTTCGGAGGTGTATTCGCCCTCGCTGATTTCCACTTTGCCGCCCTCACCTTCTTCAACCTTCACCTCGATGGAAGCTACCATTGCCTGACGGGCATATTCGTCGGTACCTGTATGACGATGATAAAAAACATACCACTGCCCGTTAATCTCGCAGATGCTGCCGTGCGTATTACCGTCAACGGTAGCTGAGGCGATGGTGTCGCCCTTTTCGTTTATTTCACGTGCACGGCCGTCTATGATGGTGCCGCCATAAGTCCACGGACCTAACGGTCTGTCGCTGTATGCATAGGCAAGCGTGTAGTTCGAGACGGGAAGACCATACTCGCCGTCCTTAGTGAAACGGCTGTAGATAAAGACATACTTATCCTTAATCTTACGGACAGATGATGCCTCGAAGAAACTGAAAATGCCGTCCTGATAGCGTCCCGTTACCATATCTTCCACAATCTCCGTTCCCGGCTTCACCGAAGCCATTGTTGCGGGGTCCAGTTCTGCGGCGTAAGAACGTTCGAATCCCCAGTAGCCGTAAACGCGCCCGTCGTCATCGACGAATACCGCAGGATCAAAACGCAAGACACCGTCCGTCTCGTTGGGGTTCTCCTTACTCCAGTTGCACACCTCAAACGGGCCGTCGGGCCTGCTGCATTTGGCTATCAGACCGTTTCGACCACCACACTGGTCATTGGGATACAGGTAATAGGTTTTTGTGCCGTCTGAGGCTGTCACCAGGGCAACATCAGGGGCGTAGAGCACATCGGCAAGGCTGTCGGGCGTGAACAGTTCACCATTAGCGTTTCTGTTCACGCTGAAGATGATGCCGTCGTATCGCCAGTGCGTAAGGTCTTCCACTGGTGCCGACCATACCACTTGGTCGCGTCCGCAGTACTCAGTCACCAGATTGTCATGCGAGCCATATAGGTACACACGGTATTTCCCAGGCTGGTCGGGGTCTTCGAAAACGTAAGGCTCACCATCAGGGATATGTTCCCATAGGGGCAGGAACGGATTACCCGGGGTTGTGAGCAAATCCTGTGACGCATCCTGCGTGCCTGTACAGGAAGCAAGGACAATAGCAGCGATAAAAATGCTCTTCTTCATAAAGGTATAAGGTTATTCTGTTATCATGACGCTAATTATTTTGCAAAGTAAGCAAAAATAATACGTCGGCCCAAACATTTGTTGTAAAAATGTTAATAAAGACTCAATGCATGACGAGACTTCAAAACCCAAACAGGCGGATTAAAGAACTGTCCCGTGATTCTTTTCCTTCAAAAAGCGTTTCAGGAGGAAGGTAAGGAAATAGGGGAGATACTCTGACCTTGATGTGCAAATTCGGAGACGATGGTAATACCATATTAATTATATTACGCGCATGAGCTTAAGCCCAAGGGGGAGAAATTGAGAACTTCCATCCAAGTCATCCCCTTTACAGATGAACTATCTGTGAATGAACTACCGCACAATAGCTTTGAACGGTTATCATGTACAAATTGCCATCTCTACATCTAAAATATAGTTAAATATACATAGAATCGTATTGCAGTTACAGAATTTTATAAATAATACGCCGAAATATCGGATTTTGTTTGTATTTTTGCATCAAATATTCTGACCAGCCTGGGCGTTACCAGCTGCATGAACTAAGAGCGGGCCTTCGGGCCCGACTCTTTAAGTTTAGAGTTATACGATAACCGCTAACCACTAACCACTAACCGCTAAACTTTTTTTAAATCTCTCTAACAAGAAAAAGGCATCCATGCGTATGGGTGCCTTTTTTGGGGGTTCACTTCAAAAGTTGTAGGTCTCTTACTTCATTCTCATCGACACTTTTCCCTTTTCAGGAAGGATGCTGAACACAAGTCCGGGATGATGACGCAGGTCTTGGAAGGTACCGCGGTCAAGAGACAACCGGTATGGATGACTCTCCTGCGTAGCCGATAATGTCTTGCCATTTATAGTCTGGAAGGGAAGTCTGGCTTGGGGCTGCACATTCAACTGCATACACCATGCAAGGGATTTCCGGGTACAGAAGGCGGTGAACAGGCCTTCAGTCATCTGCAAGCGGATTTCTCCATCATCACCTTTCAGCGGCCAACGCACACTCATTCCTCCCTTAGTCCGTTCGATAACAGGCTCACCGCCCTTCAGCTCCCTTAACCGGCCATCTGCCTCGATAGCATAAAAGCGCAGGCTGGCCATATTGTCTGCCGTACTCCACAGGCAACCATCCACGATGGGCAGCGTCATGTAGATACACTCGTTTGAGGTGCACACATTACGCAAATAATACGATTCTGCATTCTCGTCGAACAGATGTATGTCGCGTATGCCCATGCGGTCGCCTTCCCACAGCACACTGACGCGATAGTAGCGACTGTTAAACCAGATGGTACGGCCTCTGTTATCCGTATAGTCGCTCAGCGCCGTGCAGGCTGTAGCGGGCGTTATGGGATATTTCTTCCGGAAGGCACGGGCACTTTCTATCAATGTCTCCACCCGAAGTTTGCCTTCCCTCTGAAGGGCTGCAATCTGAGGAAGCTGTACCTCGTAGCCCTTGGCGAAAACCTTCCATGTGAAGGAGTTCTCCTGCCCTGCCTGGAAGTATGTAAAGCCCAAGGCAGGATCGTCTGTCTGGCAACGCAGATACCATCTGACCCAGTCGGGCTGCTGCGCGTTAACATAGGTGGGTTCTATGGTGCAGACACTCTGTACGGCACCGCCAATACCTGAACTGTACTGGTAGAGAGGGTCGCTGCCTAACATACGAAACACGGGCACATCTATCTGCCCCTTCTTCGTCTGGGCGGGCATGTAGCCATTCACACGCGAGGGATAGTAGGCACCATGCCAATAGCCGCCCCAAAGGGTATAGCCATCGGTACCCTTCTGGTCTTTACAATTGCAACTGGCCTCGATACCATATTTCTCGCGCATATAGATAAGTGTATGGGCATCAATGAACCACGAGCCGATACTATGGGGATATTCTCCGAAGATCTGGCGGAACTTTTCCATAAACACATCTACCAGTCGCTCGCGTTCCTCAGGCGTATAGCCTACGGAGAATCCCTTGTCGGCATGCCAATCCCACGGATAACGCCCACGCCACTTGTATCCGGCAGCTTCGACGTGTGGCTGGGTGATTTCCCACCATCCGCCTACTTCACATCCATGAGCCATCTCTTCTTTCATCATAGCCTGGTAACGGCTGTCTATCAGGGCGTCGTATTGCAAGAGCCATGTACCCTTGAATCCATAACGGTGGATAGCATCAGCCTCTGATTTTACGGTTTCGTAAAGCACAAGAGGCGTTATATTCGGATCACGCGGTTCAATATCGCGGATAAAGTTGACGAAGTTGACAATCCGGGGCACGTCTTTCTCCTGCGCCATTGCACCTGACAGTATCTGGCTTGCCAGTAGGCATATCAGTAATCTTTTCATGTTAATAATTTAAGTTTCTGGAGTTATAAGATGAAGTTAAATAGGAAGTTATGCGCTCCGCGCAGGAAGTTAAGCCAGCAAGCTGGCAGGACGTTTGTTCTGCACGTGTAAAACCGTTGTCCTTTTATAACTTCCACGAGCGTAGCGAGTTTACTTCCATTTTTACTTCCAATTTAACTCCCTAAACTTCAGTAATGTTAATAATATTGTGAAATAACAGTCGGTTATTTTATCATTTTCCTACCACCCTGAATGTAAACGCCGTTAGAGAGCTGAGGGTTGAGAGTTGAGAGCTGTGAGTTAGGAATCTTATATCCCTGAAGGTTGTAGATATCTTCCTGAACCTTTGAACTATTGAACCCTTGAACATTATTTATCCCCGTAGCATTATCCACCGTAAAACGGTAAGAGCCGGAACCCAGACGGCAGACGGCCTTGCCATCCTCTATGCCCAGGTACTCTATATCGGTGCACTCAGATACGGGCTGACCGCTTTCCTTCAGTTCATAACCGTCGGCTACGGGCATGTAGAGTGTTGCTGTGGTGTTAGCCGGAATGGTAACATCGTAAGTCATGTCTGCCCCACCCTCGCATTGCCAGGCTGCCTTGACGGGACCGTAGATACTCCGGAAATCGGCATCTACTGATGTTATGCGCTTCTGCTGGTAACGCAGCACCTTACGCGTATCAGGATTAGGACGAAGGATAAAGTGACGGAAACCGGCATTCTCTTCGTCAGGACAGATACCGGCCATGTGGCGGAACATCCATTCGGCAATGATACCGTAGGCATAATGGTTGAAGGAGTTCATGCTTACTGGTCCATAGCCCGAAGCCTTGGTGTAGGAGTTCCAACGCTCCCAGATGGTGGTAGCCCCCTGGTCGATACTATAGAGCCACGAAGGATCGTTGCGCTGCAGGAGTAACGTATAAGCCTCATCATTCAGTCCATTCTCGGTAAGTGTCTGGTTCAGGATAGCTGTTCCCAGGAAACCCGTATTGAGCTTATAGGCATTGTTGGAGATAGCACTACGCAATGCAGTGACGGTACGTCTGACGGCATTCTCGTCGCGAAGCAGATTATACTTCAGCGCCATCAGATAGGCGCACTGTGTATTGATTTTGGGAACGCCTGTAGATGCAATGGCATAGCGTGTCTGCCATTCGGCCTTTATATCCTGGAAGAGCTGGTCGTACTGCTGTGCTTTCTTGGCATAGCTGTCTGTCTCGGAGGCAGAGAGCACACGGGCCATCTTGGCCATCAGCTGGGCATCCAGCGCATAGTAGCAGACACTGCAGTAACGCGAGTCGGTATTTACGTAAGCCACCCAGTCGCCGTATGTTGTCTCGCCGCCGTTATATTTATAACTACCCTCCGTCCTGGTAGAGAGGAAACTCATGTAGCGTTCCATAGCGGCCCAGTTGTCCTTGATAATCTGCTTGTCGCCCGTCATCAGATAGACATTCCAGGGAACGATAACACCTGCATCGGCCCATGCTGCGGCTCCATGACCCACGCCCCAGGCATAAGGAGCGATGTGGGGGAAGGCGCCGTCGGAACGTTGGGAGTCACGCATGTCACGCATGAACTTCTCGTAGAACATACGGGTATCGGCATTGTAGAGGCCTGCCATAGAATAAACCTGCGTATCGGCCGTCCATCCCTGACGTTCATCGCGCTGCGGACAGTCGGTGGGCACACTCAGGAAGTTGCTGCGCTGTCCCCACATCACGTTGCTGTAGAGTTGGTTGACATCAGGATGCGAAGTCTTGAACGAAGACTGTTCGTCCATAGCCGAGGTTACGGTCTCGCCTACCACATCGGTCAGTTCTACGTCACGGGTTGTAGTAACTTCTATATAGCGGAAGCCCATAAAGGTGCTGGTAGGGTGATAGCTCTCTCCCTCAGGAGCGCCCTTCAGGGTATAGGTAAGAGTAGCTTCTGCACTACGGAGATTCTCGGTATAGACAGAACCTGCAGGACCATCGTCACCGCGTCCGCGGTCACCTGTTGTGTTAGGCATCTCACCGAAACGGAAACGCAGTCGGGTTCCGGATTCACCCTTTGCCGTATAGCTGACCCATCCGGCAGCATTCTGGCCCAAGTCTATGACAGCTGTCTGCCCGGCCTTGAGCAGGAAGCTGTTCTGTCCGGCGAGTTCAGATACAACATTAATCTGACCGAATGTCTTGCCGTTGGGCTTTGTCCCCTCGTAAATGGTTACGGTCTTGGGCATACGCGCCAAGGCAGGCACAGCCTTGACGGCTGGTCCCTCGA
>JAFXZY010000077.1 GCA_017541025.1 Bacteroidaceae bacterium
ATGTCATTGGCAAACTGATGGTACAGCTTGTCTTAGGTAAACATAAAGATAAGATTCTTTTGTCACAGGCTAATGTCAAAGAGCGCGTGAAATGGATGTTCGAGTGCATCGACATTCCCTTTAGCGATGAGATATTCAGTCGGTTTAAGTCCCAGCCACAAGATGAGGAACTGACGGCCATCATCCGCTATATCTTTGAACACAGCAAGCGCCCCGTCTATCTGTCGGCCCGTAATCTGAGCTCGATGTTTCGAAAAGGTATTCCCGATGACCTGAAAGCTTGCCTCTACAACGAGGGGCTGACCATGCGCTACTCGGCAAAGCCATACAATAATCTGGCTGTGAAGCGTCGCAATGTGGAGCAACGTTACCTGATGGATAATCTAATAATGCAGTTTCACCCAGAAGTAAATAACGTGACAGCCCCATCCGCGAGAAATGTAAGATCGCTGGCTTTCAACTATCTGGTTTTACTGAATGACCTGTTGCCGTATTATAAGAAGCATAATGCTGTAGAATATGCGCGGCTGAATCGCATCTTTAGTGACGTCATGGAAAAGGCTGCTGGGGCTTGGGCCATCCCCAATAGTGATAAATACTACTCCATCGAGTATATAAAAGATGGCACCCCTCACTACGAGTTCGTAGAAAGAGTTTCATACAAACCAGACCCGAATGATGATGAGGAGACTACTAAGCGGAAGCGCAAGGAGTTCTTTGAGAAAAACAAACGAGTACTAATTATAGGTGACCCAATAGAAGAATGAGCATCTTTTATCTTAAACCCCTGCGCCACCAGACTGATGAGCAGCTGATGGCGAGGGCTGCGGCAGGCAGCGATACAGCTTTCGAGGAGTTGTATCGCCGCTACGCCCGTAGGTTGAAGGGCTTCTTCTTTATGCAATTAGGTGGCGATGAGGAACTGGCAGCCGATTCTACGCACGATGTCTTCCTGCGTGCCTATGAGGCCCGTAGCCGTTATCAGGAGGGCAGCAACGTCAGCACGTGGATTTTCACCATTGCCTACAACATCTGCCGAAACCATTACAGGGACAATGCCTACGAAGCCCAACTGCTGGCCAATCTGGATGCCGAACCCATATCGGACCAGCAGATAGAAGTGGAAATGGATGCTGCTACGCTGGATAAAGCGCTGGAGCAAGTGCTCGCGGAACTGCCTGCGTCGCTGCATCAAATCTTCTCCTTGCATTACCAAGAGGAACTGACTATTCCGCAGGTTGCTGAAATAGTAGGTATTCCTGCCGGAACGGTTAAGTCCCGTCTGCACAAAACAATGAACATAATTAGGGAAAGGTTAAAAGGTTATAAGGTTAAAATGTTAAAATGTTAAAAAGTTAAATAATATGAGAATAAGTGACGAAGATATTATCCAGTCGGCCCGTCGGGGACGCCAGAAGGTAGATGGGCAAATGCGTGTTGAGCCTTGGCAAGGACGGCAAATGGTAAATAGTAAATGGTTAAATGGTAAATCCATTGCTGTTGCTGCGAGCCTGATAGGTTTCCTTGCAGGTTTCTCGCTTCATGCTAATATGGCAATAGACAACGGACCACAGCCAACAGCCAATAGCCAACAGCCAATAGCCAATAGCATTGAGATACGGCATGACACCATCATGCAAGTACAGATTGTGCGCGATACCGTATATCAGACGCGCATTGTCACCAAGTATGAGAAGCCTATGCTGGCAAAAGCTGACGACGATACTCCGGCAGAGCAGAAAGCCTGTTCGATGCTCTGCGACGAAATACCATACGAACTGTTGGCATCCGGAAGGTAAGAAGCAGAAGGGAAGAATTTGGCTTCATTTTCTTGTCTGTATCATCAAAATAATGTAATTTTGCAACTGATATTGATGAAAAGACATACTGAAAGAGAAACTATGAAGCAAATAATCATAACTGTTCTGTGCCTGGTATGCTCTATGCTATGCTTGCATGCAGAGAGGCCAGACTATTCGTTGGGTCAGCTCACGGGTACCGTCATCGGTGATGACAGATGGACGGGACTGGACTTAGGTACTCCCCACGTCATCACTCGTGTGGGATGGAATCTGCGTAATGCCAATGATGACCCCGATTACGTAATCTTAGGACTCTTTGAGGGCTCCAACCGCCCGGATTTCGTGGATGCCATTCCGCTGTATATGATTACGGAGTGCGGGACAGCAGGCGAAATGAGTTATGCCGATGTGAGCGTGACTCGCGGGTTCCGTTATGTCCGTTGGTGCGCTCCTTCTGGCAGCAGCAGCGACAAGGCAGAGATAGCGTTTATCGGTCAGGAGGGCGAGGGCAACGACACCCACTTCTACCAGATAAGCAATCTGCCTACACTCTCCTATCACACCTATTCCGGAATAGAGCCTTACGACAAGGTACACGAACTGGAGTCCGAGATGTGCCTGATTTACGATGGGGGGAACCGCATTCAGGAATACCCCGTTCTGGCCAGAGAGCGTGGCAACGGCTCCAGATACGAAGCCTTCCTGAAGCGTCCTTACCGCATTAAATTCAACGATGGCAAGAGTCATCACATGCTTAAGGATTCGCCTCTGCAAAGTCCAGCCAAGAGCAAAAAGTGGGTGCTGATGCCCAACTGGCGCGAGAAGAGCCTGATGCGTAACAACATTGCCTTCGAGATGAGCCGCAGGCTGGGCCTTAGATATACGCCTTGGATTCAGAACGTAGACGTGATAGTGAACGGAGAATACAAGGGAAACTATCAGCTTGCCGACCAGGTAACTGTGGACCCCAATCGTGTTGACATTGCCGAGATGCTTCCCGAGGATAACGAAGATTACAGCATTACTGGCGGCTATCTGTTGGAGATTACCAGTCCGGGCGGTGAGCAGTATCACTTCAGTTCCAACATAGGAGGGATTCCCGTGGATGTGAAATATCCCGATGATAAGGATATCACTTCGGAACAGTTCTCGTACATCCGCAATGCATTCAACGAGATGGAGTCCCTTCTGTGGTCACCCGACTTCATGCATCCTGATAAAGATTACCACAGTAAGCTGGACTTGGAAAGCTTCCTGCGTTTTTTCCTGGTGGAAGAATTTGCCGGCAACCATGATGCCATGTGGAGCATATATGTATATAAGGAACGCGATGATGACCAGCTCCACTTCGGACCTGTATGGGACTTCGATCTCAGTATGGACAATGACCAACGTTCCTATCCGGTCAATGGGAAACCCTACTGGCTTTACAACTACGGATCTGCCGTTACGGGTATACGCGATTTTGTGAGCCGCATCCTTTCAGCCCCATACGCCAGTGAGATGCTCAGCAACATCTGGGCTGAAATGCGCGAGAGCGGAGCCTTCACTGCCGAAAGCCTTTGCGCCTTTGTGGATAGTTTGGGGCAGGTGTTGGATGAATCACAGAAACTGAACTTTACCCGCTGGGATAATCTGGGCGTATTGCTCACCCTTCAGGCGGCTGCACCCGGCACCTATCAGGGCGAATTGGATATTATCAAGAACTACCTGAAAGGACGCATCCGCTGGATAGATAAAAAATTGGGATATGGAACGATTCCTCAGAATGTGGACTTTGTGATATCCACTCCCGATGATTTGTTGGAATTTGCCGAGTTGGTAAATAGTGGAGAGAATACCGTTAACGCCAAGGTTACTGCCGATCTGGACTTCCAGGGCTACACCATTACTCCCATAGGTAATGCTACCTATCCGTATGGGGGACGCTTTGACGGAGGCGGACACACCTTCAGCAACCTTAATATAGAATCCGGGAACAACTATGTCGGTCTCTTTGGTGTCGTTGGTGGCGGTGCTGCTATCAAGAACTTTGTACTCGATAATACCTGCTCCATCAGCGGAAAATCTTATGTCGGCATCATTGGAGGTTCTAATGGTGGAGGAACAATTACAATGGAATGTCTTGGCAACGAGGGTTCTGTGACAGCCTCGGATCGGAATGCCGGCGCTATTTTCGGCTGTAACATGTCCGCAGCTGCTACACCCATTTTCATCAACTGCTACGTCACAGGACCTGTGACAGGTTATCGCGAGAGTGGCCAGATAACCGGCTACGCAGGCAACGGTCAGGCCTTCAACTGCTACGGCAGCGGAAACATCGTGGGCTATTATTATAATGATATGAGCGATGCCATGTTGCGTGGCAGACCTAAATCCACCAGTTGCTTCTCTACCACACCTGACAAGAATGCCGAGCAGATTACACCAGAACAGGTGGCTAATGGTGAACTATGCTACCTGCTGAACGAGTACAGCGGTCAGGATAATCCCATCTGGTTCCAGACCATAGGAGAGGACGACCATCCTGTGCTGGATCCGACTCACGGCATAGTCCTGCTTGCTGACGACGGAACATTCTTCAACGAGGATACCGACGGCATTGCAGAAGTGAAAGATGAAAGAGTGAAGAGTGAAGAGTCAGGTGATGTGGTTTATGACCTATCCGGAAGAAAAATCAATGTTCAACGTTTAATGTTCAATGGACAAAAGAAGGGATTCTACATAGTAAACGGGAAGAAGGTTTTGGTTAAGTAGATTACCCACATTCGCAGTATTTAACCTATTGAAAATTATAAAATGAAACAAAACATGAGAATTTTGGCAGTTTTGGCCATTCTGATGCTGACTGCCACAGCATTCGGTAAAAAGAAGGCAGACGAGACGGTAATAGTGGCATACGTGACTTCGTGGACTAACGAGGTCCCTGACCCATCAACGATGACTCATATAAATTATGCCTTCGGGCATGTGAACGATACCTTCAACGGTGTGCGCATCGATAACCCCGACCGCCTGCGTATGATAGTTGGTCTGAAGGCCAAGAATCCAGCCCTGAAGGTAATGCTCAGTGTGGGCGGATGGGGTAGCGGTAGGTTCAGCGAGATGGCTGCTACCACAGAAAACCGGATGGCTTTTGCCAAAGACTGCAAGAGAGTGGTGGAAGAGTTCGGGCTGGATGGCATAGACATCGACTGGGAATATCCTACGCAGAGTCAGGCCAAAATCTCTTCATCGCCCCAAGATACAGAGAATTTCACATTACTTATGCGTGACCTGAGGAAGGTCTTGGGCAAACAGAAACTGCTTACTGCTGCAACAGTGAGTACAGCAGACTACATCGATTTTCGTTCTTGTGTGTCCTATATGGACTTCGTAAATGTAATGGCTTACGATATGGGAGGCCAGAGAGGACATCATGCCTCACTCTTCCCCTCAGTACATGCAGGATATTTCACTTCTTCTAAGGCTGTAGAGGCTCACTTGAAGGCTGGTGTGCCACGCGAGAAACTTGTCATGGGTGTGCCTTTCTACGGCAAGGGAAGAAATGATGATGAAGGTGTGAGGATGTTCCGCCGTACAGGTCGTTTGCCCGAGGGCTATCAACACCTTTGGGACGAAGAAGGTCGCTTCCCATACATATCAGATAAAGAGGGTAAATTTGTCTGGGGCTACGAGAATGCCCGTTCTCTCAGCGAGAAGTGTCAGTTCATCCTTGACAACCATCTGCGTGGCGGTATGTATTGGGATTATGCCAGTGATACGCCGCAGGGCGACGAAAGGCGTACGCTCTACCTGAGTCTTCTAAAAAACAAGAAAGGAACGGAAGCACCTCGTCGTGTGTTGGTTTTGGCTGAACGGGGCGGACTGCATGAAGGCTTTACCTCAACTGGTCTGAAGTGGCTGGAAGACAACAGGGAACGTTTCAATATGGAACTGACGGTGTTGAATTCAGCCAAGGAAATTAAGAAAGATGAGATTCAGACCTATCACCTTATTTTGCAACTTAACTATCCGCCATACGCATGGAGCAGCGAGGCCCAAGATGATATGCAGCAGTATATCGACCGCAGTCAGGGCGGCTACATAGGCTTCCATCATGCCAGCCTTTTGGGTGAGTTCGACGGTTACCCCATGTGGGCGTGGTTCTCGGATTTCCTGGGTAAGATTCGCTACAAGAATTATATTGCTGAGAAGTGCGATGGAACCGTGCAGGTGGAAGACAGAGAGCATCCGGTTATGAAAGGCGTTGCAGGAACTTTTACCCTGAACGAAGATGAATGGTACACTTACGAGCAGAACCCTCGTCGATATGTGCATGTACTGGCCCATGTGGATGAGGCCAGTTATACCACCAAGACCGACATCAAAATGGGTGATCACCCTGTTGTTTGGACCAATCCCTCAAAAACAGCGCGTAATGTCTATTTCCAGTTCGGACATAGCAAGCAACTCTTCCAAAGTCCGGATTTCATTACCATGCTTGAGAACTCAATACGATGGACGTTGAGGGATGACTTGATTCGCTAAAATCGCCTGAAAAGGATGTTTTTACGCCTATACTATGTCGTTTAAAGAAGAAAAAGTTGTATCTTTGCGGCCATAATATAATAAGGTATAAAGTTTTGGGAGTATCTGCTATGAGAAAGAAGGTATTGTCAGCCCTGATGATTGCAATGCTGGGAGTTTTGCCAAGTTTTGGCCGTTCGTTAGTTGTAAATCTGACAGACGGTACAGAAATAGTTTGTAGCCTTGCCAAGGAACCGCAGATGCTGTTTGGCGAGAAGACCATTACGCTGACTTCCCTTGCAGGCGAAGTAGGGCAGTGGGGTTTTTCCAATGTTGAGTCGTGGAAATTCTCAGACCAACCGGATCAGGACGAAATAGATGCTGTAGACAAGGTAAAGTCAGAGAAGCCTCGGATTATGATTGAGGAAGGGCGGATTACCGTTGTAGGAAAAAATGTCAAGGATGCAGCTGTTTATGACACGAATGGCCGCCTGATGTTCAATGTTCAATGTTCAACGCCGAAGGGGTCGCAAGCTGAAAGCGCGAGCGAAGTGGCAACGTTCAACGTTAACAAGCTTGCCAAGGGAACTTATCTGCTAAAGGTAGGTGATAGTTGTGTTAAGTTTAGTGTAGGACGATAGCTTTTGGCGGTAGAAATGAAAAGGCACTTATATACCTTCCTAGCCTTGATAATGTTCATTGTTCATTGTTCAATGTTCAATGAAATCAAGGCGCAGCCGAACGTCTATATCAATGAGTCAGGAAGGACACGCATTATCAATAACGTTGACAAGATAGAATGCGGAACAGACTCTATGATGGTTTGGAGCGGGAATAACGTTCAATGTGCAACGTTCAATGTGCAAAGTACAGACCTGATGAGTTTCAAAGAGAAGGACTTTTGGCGTGCCAAAGTGATGCCGGAAAGATATCTGGCTGATTTTGACTACGATATAGCTTTTGAGGAAGCAGATAAGGAACGTGTTACAGCCGAGTCAGAGATTACAGATGTGAAGAGTAAGTTCTATGATGATTTTCTGGAACACAGCACTTGGAGTAAAACGGTGTATATTATTTATGAAGGTACGGATGTAAACGTAACGGGCGATACGGACTCCATCGGCATAAAGAAAGAAGGAGCGCATCTGACAATAGAAACCTCTGCCGCAGAAGTGAAATATGTTATCTCTGGTAGCAGTAACGATGCATGTTTCAAATTGTACAGCGAGAGGAAGGCTTGCGTAGTGCTTAATGGGGTGGAACTGACTAACCCGCAAGGGTCTGTCATCAACAGTCAGTTGAAGAAGCGTCTGTTTATCGACCTTGCTCCCAACACCGTGAATATTCTTACCGATGGCACTTCGTACACCAAGGTAAGCGGCGAGGACCAGCGAGGCTGTATCTTTGCCGAGGGTAAGATATGTATCTCGGGTGAGGGACAATTATTCGTAAACGGCAATAAGAAATGTGGTATTGCCTCGGATGACTATATACATCAGCTGGGTGGTTTTGTTCATGTTAATGCACACGCCCAAAAGGGAAAGGCGGTTTATGGAAAGGACAATATTATTATAGGTGGTGGCGTACTGAGAACATTTGTAGATGGCGATGCAGGGAAGGGGCTTTCTTCCGACTCGTTGCTAACCGTAACAGGCGGTGTGATTAAGGCTATTACTACGGGCAATGCCATCTGGGATGACGGTGAGCAGGACTATAGCTCCTGTTGCGCCGTGAAGAGTAACTGGGATATGAATATCTTAGGAGGAGAACTTTGCTGCCTCTCAACCGGCGACGGTGGTAAAGGCATCAGTGCAGGCAATCTGGAGATAGTCAATAACAAGAATAAATTTAACGGCACACTTACCGTTGCCAATGCAGACATTTATGTACGCACTGGTGGAAAACGTGTTCCAGAGGTAAAGCATGAGGATGCTCATGGAGAAAAAGCAGAGGCTGCTGCTTCGCCTAAGGGTATGAAATCTGTAGGCAAAATGACTATTAACTCAGGCAGTATATATATAAGATGTTCTGGCGGAGCTGCTGCCGAGGGTATAGAATCCAAGAAGACTATCGACATCAATGGTGGAAAGGTTCGTACCTATTGCGTGGATGATGGCATGAATGCAGAGGGCTGTAACATCAACGGCGGTGATATTCTGATTTGCAGTACAGAAAACGATGGTTTCGACGTAAGCTTTCTGTTCCTGAACGATGGTTTGCTATATACCATAGGTGGGGACGTTGCTCAGATGGGAATGGACACTGACGGAAAAACATTTAAGGTGATGGGTGGCGAGATTGTAGCGCTGGGCGCCCGTAACTGTCAGCCATTTTCGTCGAGTGCTTTGGCCAATGTGTTGTGCTATGTGAAGAAGCATGTGAGCGGCTTGGCTTTAGCCGATGCCGAGGGCAACATCATTAGGGCAATTCCCACACCAGATAGTTACAATATTATTTGTGTTCTCTTCTCCAACGGCGACATTACTGTGGGGAACCGTTACAAGATATTGAGTTACGAAAAATCATTCGACGATACTCCTGTAGTAGAGTATGACTTCACGGCAGAAGGGATATCAACTACATTGGGGAGTTTTAAGTGAAGAGTGAAGAATGAAGCGTGAAGAATGAAAAGTGAAAATATGAAAAGACTTATATATTTCCTCTTAGTCCTGATAGTGTTCAATGTTCAATGTTCAATGTTCAATGAACTCAAGGCACAACGCAGTTGCGGACTTTGGTTGAATGAAGTACCCTTAGTAGCTGACACAGCTGCCAATAGTATTTTTGCTACCATTGAGCCTCGTTTTGATTGTTCCCTAAAGGGTACATTGCGCTGGGATGAGAGTCTGTATAGCAGCGTCAGCCTTAACGATACCCCATTGGAAAATGGCAAGCGTGGCAATCTGGAACTTGCTGACTGGACAGCTAACGCTACTAATACACTGGCCATTACAGATGGCGAGAGCAAACAATGGAAACTCGTAGTAAGTACCTTGCCTTTTGTGGTGTTAGACTGTCCGCTGGATGAGATGTCGGCCAACTACTCCATAACAAAAGGTGACGAAAACCACACTAAGAAGTACGCTGGTTATATGAGTGTCATAGATGCCCGATGCAGAACAAAGCAGAAAGATCTGGATATGGTGGGGATGGCTTGTTTCAATTCGGAAATACGAACACGACTCAGAGGTGCCACATCGGGTAGTAAGGCCAAGAAGAGCTTTAACCTGGAACTGGTGAAAGATGGCGAGAGTCAGGATATTCATCTATTGGGCTACAGAAAAGATGATGATTGGATCTTAGCTGCAGAATACACCGATTATAGCCGTATGCGTAACCGCGTGATGATGGATCTGTGGACTAGCGTGGATGATCTGCCATACGACAAGGATAATAAATATCAGGGTAACGGAACGCAGGGCGAGTTTGTGGAGGTCTTCGTAAATGGAGCGTATTATGGCCTGATGTGCTTCACGGACAAGATAGACCGCAAGAAGCTGAACCTGAAAAAAACAAAAGAAGCTACAGAGACAGAACCTGAGGTGAAGAGGGGACTGTTGTGGAAAGCCAACTGGGAAAGCAGCGAGACATATCTTTCGAAATATACAGAACGACCGACCAACGACTCTTTCCTATGGCCTTATATAGAATCGAAGAAGGCCTTCGCCTGGGAGCAGAAGTATCCTGATGACGATATCAGACAGGCATTCTTTGATCCTATTTGCGATATTATCGACTTCCTGAATGTAGGCCAGAAAGAATTCAGTGCCAGTTACACAAGCAAGATGTATGACCAGAATGTCATTGACTTCATTCTTTTTATTCAAGCTTTCCAGCTCCTGGACAACCAGAAGAAGAACTACTATCTGAGTGTGAGGAATTGGGATAAGGAGGCAAAATTCCTGTTTACCCTTTGGGACTTGGATGGTTCTATTGGTCGATATGCCGGAGGTGACGAAACGGGTGATGACCCTAAGCAGATGGCTTGGGGCGAGAAACTGGGATACCATAATCTGATACACCGGTTTAAGTCGAAAACGCTGCGACCAGATGACTTTGCCACGAAGATGAACAATCGTTGGCAATACCTCTCAACCCACCAGCTGTCGTTGGATAACATCAGGGCTATCATGGAGAAGTATGCCAATCTGTTTAGCACATCAGGTGCGTGGGAACGTGAGAAAGCCCGTTGGCTGTCGACTTACAAGAATAGCAAGAAAATTGCTAATACACCTCAGGAGGAAGTTGAGTACATGATGACCTTCCTGAAGAATAACTATGATGTCTTTAACAAGGAAATGGCTTCGGCATCCTGGACTCATGACGAGTATAATGAAGCTCAGTATGAGAAGGATATTACCCCAGATGCCCTTTATGTGATAGGAAACGACGTGATATCTACTCACGAGGATAATACCGTCACCTTGCCTGGTAATGTTTTGCAGGAAATAGCCGACGACATTATCAATATCAACTATAATGACAGCGTGATGACTATAGTTCGCGAGGATGAGGAACGACAGTATCACATTGCTGATATAAAAGAGGTTAAGACAAAGCATAAGGATATTTATACTACCCCTGCCTTTATTCCAGACAGTCTGAAGCACTACTTTGATTTTGACACCCGCTATGTACCCGTGAATGTTCAATGTCCATCATTCAATGTTCATCGTTCACTGTTCAATGTTAATCGTACCATCCAGGTAACTTTCGATGGGCAGGAAGTTTATGTAAACGGAAACTTGGAAGGTATTGCGGCAACGGTTGACAGTACCGCTGTTTGCTTTACAACAGAACTGGAGGGTGTGGAGATTCTTGTGAGTGGTCGTTCCGAGAAAGGCCATATCAACATAGACAGTAAGAATCCCTGTAAGATAGCTGCTACTGAGGGAGGTGCCATGCTTTGCAGTATTACGGCCAATTGCGACTTAATCATCAATACGCCATACGCGCTGAATTTTTATAATGATGAGTTTGATGGGAAGTGCATCTGTACATCCGGAGATGTGACCATAGAGGACGGTGCCCTATACTTCATGATGACAGGAAGCGGAACGCTTACCGATGCAAGCTTCGTTACCGATCCGGAATTGGGCGCACGTGCAGTAATGGCTCAGAACATCACGATTAATGGAGGAAAGGTGTTCATAAAGACCATTGGTCATCATGGTGCTGTTGGTCTGGCAGGTGTGAAGAAGATAATTATCAATGACGGAAATATTTATATCGCAACTTACGATGACCCTATCAAGACTGGCTCTTCGGTAACTGTAAACGGAGGTTTCACTTTTATAACGAGCCTTACCAACGATGGTTTGGACTCGAAGGGCGACCTGCATGTTTATGGCGGCACCATAAGTTCTTGCAGCCCGGAAGGAGCTGAGGCGGCTTATGATGTAAACCACTTCTATTGCGATGGGGGAACGGTTATTGGCGTAGGCTATAAGAGCGAACGACCGATGGAAAGCAAGTCGAAGCAGGCTTCGTTCCGTCTTAACAAGAGCAAGGACGTGAAGAGGTATGTGAAGATTGCTGATGCCGATGGTAATGAGTTGGCAGTAATAGAGACACCAGCCTATCCTACGTTGACGGTGGTCTATTCTTCTCCTCTTCTTCAGAAGGGCAGTACATACACGCTCCTTACTGGCGATACGCTGGATAGCTTGCAGGAACTAACAACTATCGTGGCGGAATAGCGAGGCTCCGGGATAATAGTGCTGAAGGATTTCTTGGTACGAATAACCCTGATGCCCCATAACGGCAGCTCCTATCTGACACATACCTACTCCGTGTCCCCAACCCTTTCCGTTTAGGATGATGGTTTGGGGCACATTATTCTGTATATCTTCCAAACTGACGGTGAAGGCGCTGCTGAGCAAATGTGAGGTGCTGAGCGTCTTACGAATCAGCAATTCCTTACCTATTATATAGGTGCGTTCCGTTCCCACGATGCGCAAGCGGCTGATGTGTCCGGCAGGACCTGCCTCTAAAGGTTCCAAATTCAGAATATCACCGAACTTCATACCTAAGTTGCGTTCTATGAGACTGCGGAGACCTTCTTGCGCAAAACGGACTTGCCAACGGTAGAAGTTCTGTGTTTCCAGGTCGTAGTCGTTCAGTACTTGCGAGAGTACCTCGCGGTCGGAGGTGTTGCAGAAGGGGTCGGTAATGCTGCTGAGATATGATTTGCGAATGTTTTGCCAACAGTACTGGAACTCGTTGGTATGACCGCCACAGCATTTGCCAAAGCGGGCATCGCAAATCTCACCGTCAGCCATCAGCACTTGTCCGCATGTCTCGTTGACAGCCTGACGGACATTGGGATTGGTGGCCACAGTAATGCCCTGGTAGCGCTGACAATGGTCGTCGGCACAGACATCAAAGAGGTCGTGGTCCTCGCGATCCCACCAACGGATAAGTTCCTCGTCGGTTTGCAGGCATGAGGGTGCTTTGTCCTTCTTCTGTTTGAGTTGCGCTAATAGCCAACTGCGACTGATTACTGCTGAAGCTTTCAGGAACTCCAGCGAGCAGGTGTTTTTCATCTCGCTGCTGATAACGCTGATTAGGTAATCTTCGAGAGGCAGCTCGTTGATGACCACAATCTGTCCCTCATTCCAGATAAGACGCAGCGCACCAGTAAAGACCTGTACCTGTTGTCGTTCCCAATGGAACTGCTTCCCTATGGTAACATTGTAAAGGCGAAAAGCCCCCTCCCCGCTCCCCCTTTTGGGGAGTGCTGTTATTTCATTGGATAGTTGCCCTTGCCACAGAATGCCATTCTCTTGGGCAACGGCAATCTGTTCGCCTTCTGCAGATGTACCATTAATATAATAAGGTGTATCCAGGCAGAACCGCACTTCTGATGCAGAAAGAATTCCTACGGTAATTGTTGTCATGAGTAAAAAAGTTAGACTTTAGCACCCCTCTCTCACGGGAGAGGGGTTAGGGGTGAGGCTGACACTTCTCGCAGTATATCTGATGCCATTTCGTAGGTAATCTTTCGGAAATCCTCCTCTCGGGGCGTGATGAGAAGGCCGCACATATCCAGCGCGCCCGGGCTGATGAGCAGTTGTTCTTCGCCTTGGGCAGTATAGCAGGCGGGACGGTGCTTGGCACGTGGGAAGACGAGGGTTACAACTTTGTCGGCTTGTTTCCAACAGACGATGTTCATACGAGGTTCCGTCTCACCTTCATGCAGGGGTAGGGAGTTATAGATGCGCTCAAAGCGTTCTTCGGCTTCTGTCGCATCTGCTGTGCGAATTACCAGAACAGGGCAGGGATAGTCCGTCAGTATGGAGATACCCTCTGCAAAAGGTTTTAGCTTTGGCTCGTAGATACTACTCCAATCTCGCTCTAAGGGAGCAATACCACGACTGCCAGCTTGCAGATGCATGTGGTCGGGACAAGAGGCTCCACAGATGGGCCCATTGTAGAAAACCATATAGTCGGGCATCTGCTGCGCGATCTTAAATAAATCCTGGAAATGTCCCTTAATGGTCTGTGGCGTATGCTCGCGGGCAGGAATGGTGAAGTGCTTGGGCAGGATGGGGAAGGGGTTCACCAGCAGTTGGTATCGCTGCATGACGGGCAGAGCGTGCTGCTCGGCGGGTCGGTTGCTATCACAAAGAAAGCAAGGTCTTTTCTGCAACGCCTGTTTGCTGACATCGGCTCCTGTGCTGACCATACGGGCAGGATTCCATTGGGCAGCCCCACTCCAGCCCTCCCACCGAGGAGGGAGGCTATCTTTGCATAATGTTCTCCCCTCCTCCTCGGGGGAGGGGTTGATGGAGGGGGCTAATGCCTTTGTCTGAACTTCGCTTAGGGCTTCGTAGCGGTTGGCGGCTTCAGGCCAGTTTTTTTTTTCGCTCTGGAAGAATTCTTCTACTTCTTCCGGCTGTGGAACTTGATTCTTGCTTTTGTTCAGTTGCTGTCGTGCCAGAATCTCCAAGGTACGCAGGTGATCCTTATAGGTATTGTTCTTGTTGATTTTGTCCTGACTCAATGCGGCATCGCTGTTGCCTTCCCAGCGGCGACACAGGTAGACCTCGTGGTACAGGCGTCCTATATGGTAACGCCTACTTATCATCAGTCCAAGGGCATAGTCTTCGCCATAACTGGTGTTGGGAATCTGCAATTTCCTGAGCACAGGCGTATAGAATGCACGCGGGGCACCTAAGCCATTGATACGCAAGGCATTGTTTCGTCCGTTATCGGGTGTCCATTCCTTATGGTCGATGAGGCCGGGCGGTAAGGTGTTCAGTTGGAAGTCGCACATGCGATAGGAACCGATAACCATGGCTGCCTGTTGTTCGCGGAAGGCATCCACCATCTGCTGCAACGTCTGGGGCGAACTATAGAGGTCGTCGCTATCCAACTGAACGACAAACCGTCCTACCTGTGGATGATGAACGGCCGTGTTCCAGCAACCTCCGATACCCAAGTCGTTGCGTTCAGGGATGATGTGGATGAGCCTCCCACCAAACCTCCCCGAGGGGAGGCCTTCTGTTTCACCCTGGGCTATTTTGTTTATCTTTTCGGTTGTGCCATCGGTGGAGTGGTTATCGATGACGATGACATTAAAAGGAAACGATGTCTCTTGCGTGAGGGCTGAACGTATGGCATCTTCTATGGTGCGTTCGCGGTTGCGCACGGGGATGATGACAGAAGCCTCGACGGCAAACTCGCCTTCCGAGAAATCAATATTCTGAAATGCTTCGGGTGCCAGATAAGCTCCAATGGCTTTCAGATGGGCGGTACAAGCCTGCTCCATCTCTATCTGACGTTCGCGGTTGCGGGGATCCACATAGTCAAACTGCTTCTGTCCGCTCAGTCGGGTGTCTTGCTCCACCTCGGTGTATAGGAACTCATCGACGTGAACCGGCAGCATAGTCCGACTGACAAACAGGCGGAAGTCGTACAAGGCGGCAAAACGGTAGGTTATATCCTTTGCCTGTGCCACATATTCCTTTAGGGCTGAAGTGCGTATCAGTAGCAGGGAACCCAACTGGAAGTCATCACGTACCGAACCCAACTGACAGTCAATTAAAGCCCCCTCCCTGCTCCCCCCTTGGGGGAGTGTTATGTGGTGATCAGCATACAGCATCAGGGCGTTGCTGTCCTCGGCAATGGTCAGCATACGTGTCAGGGCGAAGTAGCCCAGTTGTAGCTTGTCGTACTTTGTGTATAATAGCAGGTAGGGCGCAGAGGTCTTCTCCGCTATCCAACGCAGGGTTTCTATGTTGCCAGGACCTTCTTCGCGCAGGAAGTAAACGTCCTTTACTTGCTCATCGGCTTTTAACTGTTGCAGGGTGGCGGCAACCTGCTCGTCGCTCTGCCAAGGAATAAAACAATCAATCATAATGCGCAAAATTAGAGATTTTTTTTTGCTCTGCAAAATAAAAAGAAAAATAATAAGCATATCTTTGCATTATGAAAGTGTATATTTTCAATCCCGAAAACGATATGGCCCTTGCTGATGGTAATCCAGGCTACACGCCGCCAGCTATCATCAGGCAAATGCGAGACGAACTTTATTGGCTTCCCAATTGGTGGGCCGAGGAGGACGATATAGTTTGGAATGGCGAGGACAAACTGCAACTGAAGCAGGGCGACGAGATACTACCCTGGGGTTGGAGCCCGGCTCTTATTCACCAGTTACGTCTGGCAGGTGTTACTGATGAGTTCCTGCCTACAGACGAAGAGATGGAACGGCTCCGTTGGCTCTCGCACCGACAGACCGCAGTCGAGGCTTTAGCTGCCTGCAAACGCGATGGGCTGATAGGTGATGCTTTGATGGGCGACTCATATCTCTGTAAGACAGAAGCAGAAATAAAAAAGGTAATTGCTACGGCAAAGGATGGCGAAGCATTTCTTCTGAAGGCTCCTTGGAGCAGTAGTGGTCGTGGACTGATGCTCTGTGGCAGTCCCAATGCTCAGGGATGGATAAAGAATATTCTAAAGACACAAGGCTCTGTGGTGGTGGAGAAACTGTTACAGAAGGTAGCCGATTTCGCCCTCGAGTTCTGGTGCGACGGGCAGGGTGGGGTAGAATATCGTGGCCTCAGCCTTTTCTATACCAACGAGGGCGGTGCCTATTTGGGCAACTGGGTAGCTCCCGAAGGCCAGAAGTTGCAATGGCTGATGCAGTATGTTGATCCGCAGTTGTTGGTGGATATCCGCCAATGGTGGGAAAAGTATTTGCAGAAGTTTCAGTACCGAGGTCCTGTGGGGGTAGATATGATGCTTTGTCAGGGCGGCATCTGTCCGTGCATCGAGATTAACTGGCGCATGACAATGGGTTACATCTCCACCCTTCTTCCTGCCCAAGGCAAGTACGGCCGCATGGTAGTGGAGTACATCTACGGGCACTATTCTGCCGAAGTAGAGGCCTTCAGCTAAACCTAATAATCACGTTTTTTCTATTAGTTTATTTGACTTCTCTCACGGTCTATTTAACCACCAACACGAAGCCGCCACGAGCGCGGCAATGAACAGAAACAGGGAGGGCCGTGTGAGGCAACAGTTGCCAAGCGCGGTCCTCGTTGGCATCTAAGAAGCAGTCAGCCTTACGTTTCTTACCAACGATGGCGGGAAGACGGCTAAGGTCGAACTCACATTCTTGCTCTCTACCATTGATGCCCGCCACATACCAAGTCTTACCACTGCGACGAGCAATGACAACACTCTCACCAGGATAACCACTCACCAGGCGCGTCTCGCCCCATACTGCAGGCAACTTAGATAAGAAGTCCTGAACGGCCTGAGGCTGGCTGAGGAAACTCTCAGGGCGGTCGGCAAGATGTTGCAGACCGCTTTCATAAAGCACAGTCAGTGCCAACTCGTGCGCATGAGTGGTGATATGCGGATGCTGCGAGTCGCTGAAAGCACAGGGAGTATAATCCATCGGACCAATAATATTGCGTGTGAAAGGAAGCGTAGCATTATGGCAAGCGGCCTTATCGGTGAACGAACCTACATTATTATACCACTCTGCACCATATACACCTTCTGTTGACAAGAGGTTAGGATAGGTGCGCTGCCAACCGCGTGGCACGGTTGCCCCATGGAAATTTACAAGCAGATGATGCTTGGCAGCACATTCCATTAAGTCGATGCAATAGGCCATATTCATATTGTTCTCGCCGCTGAAGAAGTCAATCTTTACCCCAGCAACTCCAATCTGCTCGCACCAGGCAAATTCCTTCTCACGGTCTTCGGGTTTGTTCAGTCGGAACTTGGGACCAGGGGCACCATTAATCCAACCCACACTGGAGTTGTACCAAATCATGGGTTTCACGCCCTTCTCTTTGGCGTAGTTCACTGCATCCACTACGGTCTTTCCGTCCTTCATCTCGTCCCACTCGGCATCTATGAGCACATACGGAAGGTGCAAGGTAGCTGCCATATCAACGTACTTCTTGATGATGTTCAGGTCGTTACTGCCGTGATTGTATGCCCAATAGACCCAGGAAACCACACCTGGCTCTATCCAACTGGTATCGGTAAGTTTGCTGGGACTACTGACGTCTGTCACAAGGGTACTTTCTACCACATCAGCCAAGGAACCAATTATCATCACCTTCCAGGAACTCTGTTGGGCAAACTGCCCGTTTTGGTCAGTTACGATATTGAACTTTTTCTTTCCGTCAAGGCTATAGAAAGAGGATGCAGCATTGTCATGATGGATATCGGCCTCGGTGAGAAGTGCGAAAACGTTGTTGGGGAACTCAAACAGGGCAGGGAATGACAGGCGGTCGCTCTCCTTCAACTGGCGGTTCTTGGGATAGAAACCTTCAGCACCATCGGTCCAGTTCATCATCCAACTATTATAATAAGGTATAGTGATGGGAACAGGAATTTCGGCTTTATCGTTCATGCTTTCTCGACCCACCTTCTGGAAAGCCACACCATCGTTGAACACGCGAATGCGAAGCGCACCTCCGCTCTGAAGAGAGTAAACGGATTCTTTTCCCTTGTTTGTGCAATGAAGACGTTTTCCTGCCAGCATAGTGTAGTCTTCCTTGATGTTGCGTGTATCTCCGCCATTGATTCCCTCGAATTCAGCAGTATAGATTTCCTGCCACTTCCCGTTTTGTTTATAGCTAACGGTAATATGGTCATTGAACTTTTCAACCTTGATACGTCCGTTGGGGGACACTTGTGCGGAAAGGCTATGTGTAGCGAACAATAGCAGAAGCAAAAGATAATTTCTTGTTTTCATGATTTTATTATTGTTTTTTCCATTTACTGATATTTCGGATAAGTCCCTCGTATTTAGCGCGCTTAACAGCAGAACCTTTGAAAAGGATTTTGTACTGTTCGGGAGTAAGGGCGCGCCAGTCTTCCTCCTTCATGCCTAATAACTCGTCAGAAGGCTGGAATGCCTGTTCTGTTGTGGGATGCGACTCCTTAAACTGAGGACAGGCACGCAGACATTTGTCACAACCATAGAAGGTACGTTTAAGGCGCAGGTCATTGGGTAATTCTCCCCTATTCTCTATGGTCTGATAGCTAAGGCACAGACGCGCATCAAGGCCCTGAGGAGTGAGAGCCGGACAGAGCGATTCCCAGCCGGTGAAACGCTCGGATGCGGGAGAGAGTGGTTCGTCGTAAGCATCAGCCTCTTGCTCGGCAAAAATTTCGCCTAAGAAGACTGTGGGTCCATATCCGGGAACAGATATCAGACCGTTCTGGCAAAACTCGCCTATTCCGCACCGCCATGCCCAATAACGTTCCAACACAGGGGCGGTATCTACAAAGCAACGTCCCTGCAACCCAACCTCGGTCATCAGTTGGCGCAGGCGTTCTTTCATCACATCGTGATAATCCTTGCCCTGTGCATAAAGGCTGATACCTGGCTGCTGGTGGGTAGGCATATAGTTGAGGGCCAGACTGACAATGCTCTTGACACCTGGGTGCAAGAGGGCTGGCTGCAGACGCATCTCAACATGGTTCTGCATATACTCCATATCGGCCTGAAAGCCTAACTGAAGCCATTTACGGAATTGTCGGGCATACCACTCCTGAACAGGCTCGGCAGGAGCGATGCCACAAGCCACAAAACCCAGACGCTGGGCCTGGGCTTTCAGTTGGTTGCTATTCAAAGGTGCGGAATTCATACCCTTGTTCTTGAAGCCAGAAAAGCGCCTCTGGCAAGGCGTGTTTGAGTTTATCGATGCTCTTCAGAGAATCATGGAAGGTGATGATACTGCCCGGGCGTGTATAGCGCTTTACGTTGCGGAGTACATCATCGGCAGTCAGTAACCGACTGTAATCGCGTGTTACCACATCCCACATAACCACCGTTATGCCCACATGACGGAGAACGCGATACTGCACCGTACGGATCCATCCGTGAGGCGGACGGAAAAGCTTGGTATGCAAGATTTCGTCAGCCTTCTTGATATTAGCCAGATAGGTCCATGTGAAATGTCGCATGCCTGACAGGTGATTGTACGTATGATTGCCTACCTGATGACCGCGTTTACGTACTTCCTCCAGGAGATGAGGATATTTCACGGCATTCTCACCAACCATGAAGAAGGTTGCCTTAACGTTGAACTTATCCAGTGTATCAAGGATGAATGGGGTTGCCTCAGGGATAGGTCCATCATCAAAAGTCAGGTAAACAGACTTCTGATGACGGTCCATCCTCCACAAGGCATGTGGGAAGAGCCAACGCAGAAATATAGCGGGCTGCTCTATTATCATTGAATCTGGTTCTGGAGGGCTTTATTGAAGGTGTCCAGTATCAGAACCATATCCTTGGCCTTATCGCTTTCCGCACTTTGAAGCACCTCGGTAGCGGAATGCATCTGATAGAGGTAGTACATGCAATCTTTCTCACTCTGAACCAACATCTTGGCAGGCAGACCCATATACCAATTCAGGTACTCAACCGCATTGGCAGCAACGGGATAGGCAATCTTCTCGGCCATTTTCTTGTCGCCAACAGCAATCCAGGCGCGTGCCAAATCCAATGAGTATCCTGCATAGTTATGAGGTAGAGTTGTGGGAGGCAGCACCTTCTCAGCGTATGCTATCAGTCGGGCCGCCTTATCCTTTTTGCCTTCCTGCAGCAGGCGGGTTGCCAACTGGGCTATCATACGGCGATGGGTGTAGCACATACGGGTAACAGTCTCGTCAAGATAGATATTGGGATTGTCGATTCCGCCAAAGGCAAAGCGCGTCATGATGTTTTCATACATCTTTTCTGTATCCATATCCGTGTCGGTATCCACTGTCTTGAAGGGGGTGATTCGGTGGGCAAGACCCTCCTGAACGAAGTAGTCGCCCAGACAGCCGTAATTGTCCTTACCTACGGTGATAGCTACATACAACGGACGCTCCCAGTTGCACTGAGCCAGCATTTCGTACATCATCATCTCGCTCTTATAAACAGCACGTTTGCCCTTTAGACTTATATGCATAAAGTCAGGAATACTGTCGCCGGCCATCATCATTCCGCTACGCTTAACTGCCTCCTTATCCACAGCAAACACGATAGAATCGGTGGGGAATATCTGCAATTCGGGATTGGTATTCAGCACCCACTTGTCGATGATGTTGCGTAATTCGTAAGGGTTGTCACCCAGCACCTGATGCATCAGCACGGGATCATCCTTATAAGCCTCAATGGCCTGCTCCAGAACACCGGGGCGAACGCTTACTCCCTCGCGGGTTCCAGCCACATACTGCAGACGGCTCCAATGAATGGGCACTGCAGGTGAATCGTAGGCAGGACGCTTCATCTGGTCGATGTACCAGTCGGTCTGCAAATAAGAAAGGTTGCAGACGCGGGCATCGGTTCTGAATCCTTCGGTCTCCTGAGCATACCACAAGGGGAAGGTGTCGTTATCTCCGTTGGTGAAGATGATGGGATTATTGCCTTGCGAGAGGGTCTGGAGGTAGTTGCGACCGAAATCGCGACAGGTATAGCGACCACTACGGTCGTGGTCATCCCAAGTCTGACTGGCCATCTGCAATGGTACCAACACGCAGACACAACTCAGAACGGCACAAAGTTTTTCGTTCTTAAGCAGCATCCTCAGATAGTCGGCAATGGCAGCGACGCCCAGACCCACCCAAATGGCAAAGGCATAGAACGAACCGGCGTAGGCATAGTCTCGTTCACGCGGCTGCATGGGTGTTTGGTTCAGGTAGACAACAATGGCCAAACCCGTCATGAAGAACAGGAAGAAGACAATACCGAACTGCTTCTCGCCCTCATTTTTATTCTCGGGCGTATTGCGGAACAACTGCCAGAAAAGACCTAACAGACCCAGCAATAAGGGCAGACAGTAGAATACGTTATGACCCTTGTTGTTACGCAAATCGGACGGTAGCTTACTTTGGTCGCCTAAACGCATATTATCCAGGAAGGGAATACCTGTCAGCCAGTTGCCGTGCTCCCATTCTCCGTTTCCCTGAATATCGTTCTGACGACCGGCGAAGTTCCACATAAAGTAACGCCAGTACATGAAGTTGACCTGATAGCTCAGGAAAAAGCGGATGTTCTCCAGCATGGTAGGCATCTTAACGGGAACCATCTCGCCACAGCGTTCGTAGTTTCTGGTGGTACCTTTTACACCACCCATCCAACTCTCGTAGGCCGCAGCATGACCGCTACTGTACATACGGGGGAAGGGCATATTCTGCTGATAAATGTATTCCTGATCGTAGCGCTGAATCTCGTAGCGGTCCGGTTCTTCGGGACTGGCTTTCTCCTTACGCTGATATACAGGCGCTTTCTGCTTGCTGACGGGAACACAGTAGTTACCATCTACTTTCAGTTGCACTTGGCTGGTATAAGCCTGTCCGTAGAGCAGAGGACGATCGCCATACTGCTCACGGCTCAGATAGGTACCCAGAGTGAAAATATCCTCAGGTGAGTTCTGGTCCATAGGTGTATTGGCAGAACTGCGGATTACGATTACAGCGTATGAGCTGTAGCCAATCATAATCATGAGCATACACAGCAGACTGGTGTTCATGAGGCGGGCTGAAACAAGCACCTTGCCCTCCTTCTTTAAACGCAGCAGTATAAACAGGGCTGCCAGAATGACAATACCCGTGACAATGCTGGCGATGCCGTATCCGTAAAAAGGAATACCCAACATACCTACGCTAAGCAGATAAGAGATGTTCATGCGAATACGACTCTTCTGCCTACGAGTCTCCCAGATGCTCCACAGCACGATGCCTACCAATAATATGATGTATATGATAAGTCCGGTGTTGAAGGGGCAACTCAGTTGGTTGACAAACAACAGTTCGAACCATCCGCCAACCTTTACGATACCTGGTACGATACCATACAATACAGCAGCAATGAGCGCACCGCTTCCGACTACAGAAAGCAACGCCCCCTTGAGGTTGGGGTTCTTGGCTTTCTTGTAATAATAAACAAGAACCAAGGCAGGCACACAGAGCAGGTTCAGTAGGTGAACACCGATGCTGAGGCCTGTGAGGTAGGCTATCAGGATGAGCCAACGGTCGGAGCCAGCCTCATCGGCATGGTCTTCCCACTTCAGCATCAACCAAAATACCACAGCAGTAAAAAGGCTACTGTAAGCATATACCTCGCCCTCTACGGCACTGAACCAAAAGGTGTCAGAGAAAGTGTACACCAAGGCACCCGTCAGGGCACTGGCCTCAACAGTAATCAGTTGGGCCAAGTTCTTCAACTGACCGTTCTCACCAACCAGTTTGCGTCCCAGATGACTGATGCTCCAAAAAAGGAACATGATACAGGCGGCACTGAAGAGTGCGCTCATGGTGTTGACCATGCGGGCTACCAGTGCAGGGTCGCTTACAAACTGTGTAAAAAGGTTTGCTGTAAGCATAAAGAAAGGTGCCCCAGGGGGATGACCCACTTCCAACTTGTAAGCTGTTGTGATGAACTCAGGGCAGTCCCAAAAGCTTGCCGTAGGCTCTATCGTGCTGCAATACACGAAGGCTGCAATGGCAAAAGTAATCCACCCCATCAGGTTGTCTACTAATCTGAAATGTTTCATTTAGTGTGTATATTTAATTGTTTTTATTGATTGCATTCTGCAAAATTAACACTTTTTCTCCTGTTCTCCCTGCTTTTATGGTAAATTTATCATCCTTTAACCATGTTAAGGGCCATAATTAGTATTCCATAACGAATAGCCTTCCCTAACGCGATACTCAGGAACGAGAGACTCGGATTGGCTCTCATATACCCCAGCGTTACTGCCAAGGCACTTCCCAAAACTGGCAGAAAGCAGAAGAAGCCCATCCAGGCACCCCGTCCCTGCAACCATCTTTGCGTCTTTTCCACCTTCTCACGTTTTACATGCAGGTAATTCTCTATCCATTCTATCTTTCCCAGACTTCCCACCCAATAGTTGAACATGCTACCCAGCACATTCCCGATGGTGGCGCTCACAAACAGAGGCCAAGGTTGTAACCCTGCTAAAAGAAGTCCTGCCAACAGCGTCTCGCTGCTGAAGGGAAAGAAACTGCCGGCAATAAAGGCAGTAATTCCCATTCCCCCATATCCCAGGGGGATCATATATTGTATTATATCATCCATAAATTAAGATAAGCCATTGCGCCACATAAGAGCAGCGAAAGGAAAAAGAATGCGTTGCTCAGCCAACTTCCTGTCAGAGAGAAGTAATGGGCAATAAGCGGACACGCACTCACCACCAGCAGCGCCATTGTGTTCTGAAACTCCTGGGGCTGCATGAAAAGATATATGATGAGCAGAATGGTCTGCATCGTATAGATGTACAGTATCATCCTAACCCGGATCTTATCGTTGTATTTGGTTTGCAGATAGTGAAAGACTCCCACTAAGCTCAGCAAAGTAACAACACCCATAGACACCATCCAGCAAACAGGCAGGCTGGTTATAGCCTCCCACGAAACAGGATGCCATACGAAATGTAAAGTGATGAAGTCAAGCATGCTATCTGTCTTATCCGTCAGGAAACACCATGCTGCCCAGCCTATATAAGGAAGCCCCAATCCTACAATACCTGCCCAGAATCCACGCCACGTAAGAGAGCGCAGGAACCCGATCAAATAAAGATAATAGAGCAACCCCATGGGTAACATGACAGCAGCAAACAGACTGCCTATTCCCAAAAAGAGAAAACTGTGGAAAATCCAAGCAACAGAGTCGTATGACTGATAGCAGCGGAACAGCAGGTAATAGCTCAATGCCATACATACAGCACTGATAGCTGGAGTTCCGAACGGATGCATGAATGCTAAGCATGAGGCCAAAACGAGCCATACACAAGCCATCATCCTGGTGCGGAGGCGAATGACACTATACACAACATTCGTCTCCATGAAGATATAGGTGGTAAGCGCACATAATACCCATCCTATGATGTTGCTTGTGGCAAATGACTGCTGAGGCCACCACCATAAGATGGTTGTCAGCACTGCACAGACAGGCATTGTGGCCGTACTCTCTGCTACCTTATTCTGAAACCTGTTATACCTCAATGTTCAATGCTCAATGTTCAATAAATCTAAAGGTCTGCCCCAATATCTCTACGGAAGTATTTGTCCTTGAATTGTATCTTCTGTGCCTCGGTGAAACTCTTCTGAAGAGCTTCAGCCTTGTTGGCCCCGTAACTGCTGACGGCAATCACACGACCGCCGTTTGTGACAACTTCCTTGTCCTTCATTGCAGTTCCTGCATGGAAGACTACGCTGCCCTCGACCTTGTCGATGCCGCTGATGGGATAGCCCTTCTGGTAACTTCCGGGATAGCCGCCGCTAACCAGCATTACGCAGACAGCACTGCGCGTATCAAATTCGATGCTGCGCTGGGCCAATGTTCCTGTTGCAACGCCTTCAAAGAGGTCAACAATATCACTCTTCAAGCGTAGCATAACGGTTTCCGTTTCCGGATCACCCATACGGACATTGTATTCGATGACATATGGTTCGGGTTCACCTGTAGGCGTGTTTGTACGGTTAATCAGACCGAAGAAGATAAAGCCCTTATAGTCGATACCCTCAGCAGCCAAGCCTTCAACAGTAGGACGGATGATGCGGTCCTCGACCTTCTTCATCCACTCTGTAGTAGCAAAGGGAACGGGACTTACGCTGCCCATACCGCCAGTATTCAGACCGGTATCACCTTCTCCGATTCGTTTGTAGTCTTTTGCCTCGGGCAGAATCCTGTAGTCCTTACCGTCGGTCAGTACAAATACAGAGCATTCTATACCGCTCATGAATTCCTCGATTACCACACGGCTGCTGGCGCCTCCGAACATTCCGCCTAACATCTCCTCCAGCTCTTTCTCTGCTTCTTCCAGGGTGGGCAGAATCAGCACGCCCTTACCGGCGCAAAGTCCGTCGGCCTTCAGTACGTAAGGAGGCTGCAGGGTCTTCAGGAAAGCTTTTCCTTCGGCCAGCGTCTCGCCTGTGAAGGTCTGATAGGCTGCTGTAGGGATACCATGACGCTGCATGAAGCCTTTGGCAAAATCCTTGCTTCCCTCCAGTACGGCACCTGCTTTGCTGGGACCGATAACAGGAATTTTCTTCAGTTCGGGGTCGTTCTTGAAGTAGTCATAGATACCCTTCACCAATGGGTCCTCGGGACCTACCACAACCATCTGAATTCGGTTTCTCAGCACAAAGACCTTAATAGCATCGAAGTCGTCAGCCTTTATGTTTACGTTCTCACCAACTGTTGCTGTACCAGCATTTCCTGGAGCAATATACAGTTTCCCGCATTTCTCACTCTGAGCAATCTTCCAAGCTAAGGCGTGCTCACGGCCGCCACTTCCTAAAAGGAGAATCTGCCCCTCGAAGAGGGAATTATTTGTTTCTATCATAATTACTTGTATTTTTACCGCTTCGCGGGCTTTAAGTAGTCTTCAAAATATTGTGTTATACGTTCATGCAGATGCACACTCTTGTGCCCTGCCATATTATGTCCCTCACCGGGATAGACGAAGAAATCGGGCTGAGTACCCGCCTCGGCACAGGCATTCAGGAACTGCAATGCATGCTGAGGTACCACCGTGGGGTCGTTCATGCCGATGATAATCTGCAGCTTGCCCTTCAGGTTTTTGGCCTTGTTGATAAGACTCGTCTGCTCGTAGCCCTCAGGATTCTGTTCTGGCGTGTCCATATAACGCTCACCGTACATCACCTCGTACCATTTCCAGTCGATAACAGGGCCGCCTGCCACACCTACCTTAAATACATCGGGATAAGTGGTCATCAGCGATGTAGTCATAAAGCCGCCAAAGCTCCATCCGTGAACACCTATTCTGTCGGCATCCACATAGGGAAGGCTCTTCAGATAGTTCACACCGCTCATCTGGTCGCGCATCTCCACCTTACCCAGATGACGGAAAGTAGCCTGCTCGAAGTCACGACCGCGGTCCTCGCTGCCTCTGTTATCCAGGATGAACAGGATATAGCCCTTCTGGGCCATGTAGGTTTCCCAACTGCGACTGGCCCAATGCCAGGAAGCATCTATACTGTGAGCATGAGGACCGCCATAGACGTAAACCACAGTAGGATATTTCTTGTTGGCATCGAAGTCGGCGGGCTTTACCATACGCCAGTACAGGTCGGTCACCCCGTCGTCAGCCTTGACGCTGCCCATCTCGAAGATAGGCTGGTAC
Source organism: Bacteroidaceae bacterium (assembly GCA_017541025.1). Classification (GTDB taxonomy): domain Bacteria; phylum Bacteroidota; class Bacteroidia; order Bacteroidales; family Bacteroidaceae; genus Physcousia. The sequence continues at coordinate 26,945 of JAFXZY010000077.1, forward strand.
CATCCTTCCCAAGGGTTGGGAGCTGTCTGTAGCAAAGTGCTCTTGCTCGTCTTGGTATTGGTGACAGCATAGGCACGGGGAACATCCGGCTCTTGCCAGGTATCCAGCACCCAAAGGCCGTCTTCCGACAGATTTGCCTGATGAACGCCCTTCCCGTTGTCCAGCAGCGTGCGCTTTTTTGTCTTCAGGGAAAGCGAATAGATGTTACGCTGTAATACGTTAGCCTCCTTGGTTATGATGATGGCGCTCTTTGTTGCCTGGCAGAATCCCGCAATGCTCTTTACCACCCAATTGCCGGAAGTCAGTTGTTCCTGCTTCAGGGTGTTTACGTCCATCAGATAAAGGTGTGTAAAACCGTCCTTCCAGCTCCAGAAAATAAACTTGTTGCTGTCCCAAGGCAAGAAGGTAATGGGATGCAAGGGTTCTACGTACTTATCGCTTGTTTCTGTGTAGAGTGTCTTAATCTTGTTGCCAGTAGCCACATCATAGGCATCCAATGTGCAATGGTTCTGGTCGCGATTCAGTTCATACAAATACAAGGTCTTGTCATCCGGTCCCCAAGCGATATTGGTGAAATAGCGGTCGGTAGGGTCGCCAACGTTCAGATAGATAGTCTTCTCTGTTTCCAAGTCGAAGATACCAATGGTTACCTGATGCGAAGTCATTCCTGCCATAGGATACTTGTCGGGCTCCAACTCCGCTTCACGCTTAAAGGTGTTCACCTGCGGATAGTCAGCCACCATGCTCTGGTCCATGCGGTAGAAAGCCAATTTCTTGCCGTTGTTGCTCCAGAAGGTTCCCTTATAGATACCGAACTCGTCGCGGTGAACGCTCTGTCCGTAGACAATCTCGCGTGAGCCGTCCTCCGACAGTTGCACATCGTGCCCGTCGGCATAACGGACCCACAGGTTATTGTCGCGAAGGAAAGCTGCAGCATTCGAAGCCTTGCACCACTCCAACAAGCCTCTCGGATTGGGTCGGTTGGGTTTTTCCGGCTCCTCATAGTCCGTTGTCTTACCTGTTGCGGGATCTACCTGAACGGTCTTTTCTCCGTCTTTCAGAATCAGTTTCCCCTCCTGCCAGCTATAGTTCCAGCGTTGGGGAACGGAAACCTTAAAATTCTTGCCGCCGAAGTTCAGTTCCTCCAGCGTAAACAGTTTCTGTGCCATTGCTTGTGTTGCCAAAATAAGCAAAGAAGCTAATATCAGTTTAGTCTTCATCGTTATCAAAATATCTTTTGCCGAACTTCTTGTTGCCGCCCTTGTTACGATCGAAAGATTTCTTGGGACCGCGGTCAAAACTCTTCCCGCCTTCCTTGCGGAAGTCCTTGCGGTCACCCTTGCCTTTCTTAAAGTCGCGTCTGTCTTCCCAATCGTCTCTTTTGGGCTTGCGCATTCTCTCCTTGGGATTCTCCTCCAGTTTGTCCTTGAACTCGCGGTGCTGCTTGAAGCGTTTGTGGTCAGCCATCATGCGGCGTTCCTTGGCGGTCTTTATGTCGCCACCCTCAGCACGCATGTCGTTGAACTTGCCGCTGAATATCTGATACTTGCGCAACTCGCATTCCAGACTTCCGTTGTACAGCGGTGTGCGCAGCGAGGGTTTCAGGCCAATCTGGTCGAAACATTCTTCTCTGTAGCTCAGTATCCACGCCTCGTTGTCTATGAACTGATGCTTCAGTCTCTCGCCAATCATCTTGTAAAGCCCCAACAGGTCGGGAGCAGAGATACGTTCTCCATAGGGCGGATTCGTAATGATGATGCTCTTCTCCTTCGGCTGGGTGAAGTTAGCGAAATCCTGCTGCTGAACGGTAATTTCCTTGCTCAGACCGGCAGCCTTCACGTTGGTAGTGGCAATGGCTACGGCAGGACGACTGATGTCATAGCCGTAGATATGATGCTCGAAGGGATGCTCCTGACTGTCATCCTCATAAACCTTATCGAAAAGCTCCTGGTCGAAGTCAGACCATTTCTCAAAGGCATATTCCTTTCTGTACACACCTGGTGCGATGCCTCTGGCTATCAGCGCAGCCTCAATGGCGATGGTACCGCTTCCGCACATAGGGTCGATAAGGTCGCACTGCCCATGCCAACCCGTCAGCATGATGATACCGGCTGCCAGCACCTCGTTCAGGGGAGCCTCTACACTCTCCTGACGATAACCTCTGCGATGCAGGCTCTCGCCAGAACTGTCCAACGAAAGGGTGCAGTCGTATTCAGCCACGTGGATGTGCAACTGCAGGTCGGGGTTGTTGATACGGATGTTGGGTCGGTTGCCTGTCTTCTCGCGGAACTGGTCCACAATGGCATCTTTCACCTTGTAAGCCACAAACTTGCTGTGGCGGAACTCATTGCTGAATACCACACTGTCAACGGCAAACGTTGTCTCGTTGCTCAGGTATTCGGTCCAGTCAATCTCCTTGATGGCATCATACACCTCGTCGGCGCTGGTAGCGCGGAAGTGCTTGATGGGTTTCAGTATCTTTATGGCAGTCCGCAACTGGAAGTTGGCACGGTACATCATTTCCTTGTCGCCGGTAAAGCTTACCATACGTCTGCCTATCTGTATATTGTCGGCACCCAGGTCAGTAAGTTCCTTTGCCAACACCTCTTCAAGACCCTGAAAGGTCTTTGCAATCATTTCAAACTCCATGAAATTATTTTATTGTTTTAACTCTAAACTATCAACTCTCAACTCTCAACTCTCAACTTTAAATAATCACAGTCCTCCCCAATCCTCGGGTCTTACCACGTGACTCTTACGCTTCTTGGCCTGAACCAGTTGTTCGCCCGGCTGCGTGCTTTCCGTAACCCACAGGTTACCGCCGACAACCGTACCCTTGGCCAAAGTAATACGTCCCAGAATGGTAGCGTTACTATATACGATAACATCGTCCTCCAGGATCGGGTGACGGGGAACACCCTTTATGGGATTACCCTTCTCGTCCAATGGGAAGCTCTTGGCACCCAGTGTTACACCCTGATAAAGCTTCACGTTATTGCCGATGATACAAGTGGCACCAATCACCACACCCGTTCCATGGTCGATGGTAAAGTGCGAGCCGATGGTCGCAGCCGGATGAATATCTATTCCCGTCTCGCTATGCGCCATCTCAGTAATGATTCTGGGGATGAGGGGCACACCCAAGACGAGCAGTTCGTGAGCAATACGATAGTTGGTGATAGCCTTGATAACAGGATAGCAACTGATAATCTCGCCGTACGATTCGGCTGCGGGGTCACCGTTGTAAGCCGCCTCCACATCGGTAGCCAGGATGCTTCTGAGCTGAGGAAGCTTGGCCATGAAGGCCGCTGCCAGTTCCTGGGCTTTAGCCGCCAGACAGGAACGTTCTCCGTTGCATCCGTCATCCTCCTTACAGAAACAAAGTCCTGCCTGAATCTGTTGCCACAGCAAAGTGTACAAACGCTCCACATTCACACCCATGTGATAGTTCAGCGTCTGGCTACTCAGCGTAGAGTTTCCGTAAAAACCAGGGAAAATGATGGCGCGGCACAAATCAACGATTTCCGATAAAACGGCTCCTGAAGGTAAGGGCTCACCATCGTTGTGCTTATGGAACAAACCACGTAACGAGTTGCTTTCTGACAACTCGGCCACAGTCTGTTCCATCAAGTGATTCAGTGTTGTAGCACTCATAAAAATATATAATGTATCAATAAGTGGGGGCAAAATTACGAAAAATCGAGAGCAGAACAAAAGAATTCTTCTTTTTTTATGCCGAGATGAAGTAATTTCGAGGCGATAGCCTCAAAGATAGTGCAAACCGAGAGAAAAACCAAATTTTATTTGAGTTTTTCCGAGTTGCAGCCTATCTTCGAGGCTGCAAAGCAGGCTCAAGTTACGAATAAGCGAGCAGAAGCCAAACAAAAAAACCATTTTATTTAAGTAAATATTTTTCCCATTGCCTCTCTTTCCCTCATTCACATGCCATGTTAGAAAAAACTTGCCGTCGCACGTAGAAATTTTTGCCGCCACACGTGGCAGTAAATTTTTCTTGGTTAACAAGGAATCCAAAGGATGTTTTCGCTCTTTTGGAATGTCAAATATTTTCAATACACAATTAATCTTTACATATTAAAGCACCTTCATTTAGTCCAAACAACCACTATTATAGAGAAATGCATGTTGTTATTAATAGAAAATTTTGTGGCCCTTAAGGGTTACAAATATTCCTCTTAACCTATTAAACAGGGGCATTTAGGAAATATATTTACATATTTCATGTTTCAGAGCAGAGAAATTTACAAAAACCTTCAAATTACAAAAATCACGTCTAAGGCCGACAACCATCTTCCTTGAACAGACGGGAGGTTGAATGATGGAATCTCCCGTCAACCTCCCGTTTTTTGCCATTTTTTTCTTTATTTCTTCATTTAGGCAAAATAAAACATCTTTACATTCGTCAAGATTATGCTATAAGGTTGACGGGAGATTGACGGGAGGTTAAAACCATCCAACCTCCCGTCCAATAATCCCGATAACCATCGAGCTTCAGAGATGTTTTTTGTAATATGGGAGGTTAATATGCTTATGACATATAGCTGATAGTAAACTTCATTCATTAATCCCTACAACTGGTACTGCGGGCTGTTTATAGTATTATAGCTGCCCATCGAGAAAGGGTGGTTCGTGTAGTGAATAACGAATCAATGGCAATGGTATGGAAAGTGGGTGGATATGTTTCTAACAAGCTGAAATCGTCCGCTTGGGGTGATGGCGTGGTGAGGCAATTGGCTGAGTACATCCATACCCAAGATCCTGCTGTTCGAGGATGGTGTTATCGAACTATCTACAAGATGGTCCAACTATATGATACATATTCTATAACATCCTTCGCTTCTTTACTGGCAGAAACGGATATGAAAGCCTATAAACATGTTGTGCCATTCGAAACGGCACAAATGGATGATTCTGTAATTGTGCCATTCGAAATGGCACAAATTCCAAATGTACTGTTTTGTACAGGATGGACGAACCACCAGATCGTTCTAAACAGGTGTAAGACAGATGCAGAACGTTTGTTTTATATACTATATGCTGGAAGGGAACGATTGGAGAATAAAGAACTGGTTCGTGCCATTAAGACGGATGCTATGAGTTCTCTGCTTAGTGCTGCGAGCAGCCTGTACCATCTGGTCAACGGTGCGATCACCATAACGAGGCAGGAAGCGCTGACAGAACACTTGCGTCAGTTGGTAAAGCACATCACTGCGCTGATAGAATCTCAGCTCCGTGTAAACCACCGCTTTACGTAGAACGCTAGCGGTACCATCCTGGTAATGTTTTATAGTGGGGCGTTTGTTAGTGTCCATTGTTGTTGCTGTTTATATGGTTAATCCGGTATTTCCGGAATATCCGGAGTACTCCGGATTATCCGGAATTTCATGCAAAGGTACAAAATTATTTACTTACAATAATCTTATATCCTATTAAAAATAAACTGTGAATTGTGAATACTGTGAAAAGAAATGGGAGTCGCAAGAATGCGTCTTGTCACTTCTTGAAGATTTTTACAAGTTTGTTTCCTATTTTATCAATAAACGAATTACGGGTGGTAGTATCAGGGGAGCACTTTTCTGTCGATTCTTTGCGCTTCTTACACCATTCCAGAATAGCATCGTAGCCATCTCCATTTGGGAATCTCATATAACATTTATGGTCTTTGTTTTTTGCCTCCATAATAATAGCTATTGCTTCTTCTTCGCGATTATTATGGAGTAAAGCCATGATATAATCTAATCTGTCGTTATTAAAGGCTATGACTTTGCTTTCGTCGGGAAAGAATGTGTTGGCATCTGGATTCTCCTTGAGGAATTGAAGAATGTCAGATGCGGCTTTTCTGAAAATCCTATCCCAGATTTCCTCTAAGTCCTCTGCGGTATAACTATTTGTATCATTTACTAAGGCATCATATGTGGCAATCTTCTGAGCGCTAATGGCAGCAGCTCCATTACCTCTCAGGCTCATGGGCGGTTTCTTTTCATTCCTAAATATGCCTGTTATCTCCCACCACAGGTCATCAAAATAAAGCGGTTTTACTTCTAACCACGCATCTTTGGGCTCACAATGAAGCAAAATGAAAATATAGCCTTCTTCTACTTTCCAGTCAAGATAAGAACTCTGACGCCATCCATATTTCTTGGCAACATTCCTACGCGCAGCATCGTCTAATTTCTGAAAATCTTTATTTGCCATGATTTCATACGTATATCATTTAAGTCTGTCCATACCGCAAAGGTACTAGTTTTGGTTTTAGGCGCAAAATAATTTGGGTTATTTCTTCAAAAAAAGCCCCCGCAAGATTTCTCCTGCTGGGGGCTATCTTATTGTTAGCAAACCACCTTAATGGGACGTGGGACGGTGGGACACTGGGATGTTTTACGGAATCATATCGAAAAATGTTGCGCGCAAACAACACTTTTTATGTAAAAATGTTGCGCGTAATCAACACTTTTATTATTTTTGCCGCAGAAATATAGCTAAAACCATTCAATATGGACACATTATTCAGAAAGAGTGACCGCCTTTTGGCCAATGTCAGCATGGAGATTGTGCGCGAAAAGATGAGCGAAATCCACTGGAACGCCCAACTTGTTAGCATTATGGGTGCCAAGGGTGTAGGCAAATCCACGCTCATTAAGCAGTATCTGAAGCAGAACTATCAGCCCCTCGACCGCCGTATGCTGTATTGCTCGGCTGATACGGTTGAATTTTCCACCCGTACGCTGGTAGAATTAGCAGAGGAATTTGTAATTCGTGGCGGCGAACTGCTGGTAATAGATGAGATTCATAAATACAAATCTGGCACCTCGGACTGGAGCCGCGAAATAAAGGAAATCTATGAGCTGTTTCCCCAGTTGAAGTTGATAGTAAGCGGTTCCTCCCTTCTTCGGCTGAGAGAAGGCGATGCCGACCTCTCGCGTCGTGCCGTTAAATACACAATGTCTGGCCTTTCCTTCCGCGAATCCCTCCGCTTTTATCATGGCTTATCGTTCGAGAAATGGACACTGCAGGATATCTTAGAGCATCCTTACGACTTGTGGCAAATGGTGACCTCGAAGTGCAAACCCGTAGCCCTGTTCAAAGAATATCTGGAGAAAGGTTACTATCCATTCTTATTGGAGGGCGAGGGCGAATATTATACCAAGATAGAGCAGGTTGTGAATTACATCATCGAGATCGAACTGCCCCGCATTTGTAAGGTAGATGTATCCAACGTCAGAAAACTGCAGGCACTCATTGCCCTGATTTGCAGCGAAGTGCCTTTCGAGCTGAATGCCAATAAAATAGCTGCAGCTCTTGAGATTGGTCGTGATACGGTGGTGGAATATCTGAAATATCTAGGCGATGCCAAGGTGCTGAACCTGCTATATTCCGACAAGAAGAAGATTGGTAAGCTCTCGAAGCCCGACAAGGTTTATCTGGAGAATCCCAATATCCTCTACGCTCTGGCTCCCACAAAGGCCGACATTGGCACGCTGCGCGAAACCTTTGCCATCGGCAGCCTCTCTGAATTGCACAATGTGGAATACGGTAAGGCCCAGGGCGACTTCAAGGTCGACGAAAAATATACCTTTGAGATTGGTGGTCGAAGCAAGGATTTCTCCCAGATAGCGGGCGTAAAAGATTCCTACATCTTTGCCGACGACTGGGATATGCCCGACGGAGCCAAACTGCCCCTCTGGATGCTGGGCTTCCTATATTAATCCCCGTCTGGCACAGAACAAAGCGCCCCGCAAGATTTCTCCTGCTCGGGGCTTTCTCCCTCTATAAAGCCATCAGATATCTTACCAGATAAAGGCTTTTGAAACGAGGAGGTAGAGATGCCGGTTTAAGAAAAATCATTACACCGCAAAATTCCCTAACTACCCCGTTTTTACTGCCTAGTTAGAGAAAATTTACTGCCACACGAGGGAATTTTTGCGGCCCTTAATAGTAGCAATTGTTAGCATTAATAGTGCCGAAAGAGCCCATTTTACGGGCTTGCGATGCGTTGCGAAAATGTTTGACAGAACAAACATGAAATGTATCTGGTTGTGACGATTGTGACAATTGTGACAACCATTTTCTGCCCCTTCAGCACAAGAACGAGCCACACACACACTCACTACTACATAACCACAATACAACAATTATTAGAATAAGATAGATAGTATTTATTATCAAATAGATTAGTATGTATTTAAGCAATACCTTATTATTTATAAGTGTATCTCTAATCATATATCAGAATTCATACCCCTAAGCGGAAGTAGAAAAAAAATGCATTGTCTTTTGTCACAATTGTCACACGCTGAGTGAAAGAATTGTTGTATCTTTGCACTCAATTATGGAGAAGATAAGATTTGATGTGGTTGGCCTATACCACTGGGATGTACGTAATAACTTTAAGGAGTATGCTGCTGAGGCCGTTGGAAAGAAGCTAACGTTGCAGCCTCAACCCGAGAATGTGAAAGACCCCTATGCTGTAAAGGCACGCGAGGGCAGGTTGCATATTGGCTATGTGGCCGTTCCTGATTTGGACGTAGTCTATCAGGCTATGGCTGGCTCTGGCCTTCAACGTTTGCGGGGTGTGGTGGTAAGCAGTAACCCCGAGCCTCCTGTGCTGACCGTAGAGTGTGAAGTGGAGTGTATCGACTGGGATTGTGAACCCTTTGATGACAGCCCTTACGAAGGCTGGCATTACGACGGACTTCCGCTCATACCCCGAAAGATGGAGGAGCTGAGCGACCTAACTCTCGACCTCATAGACGCCCTTGAGACCCGAGCACCCGTGGATGATGAGTTACTGGAGATGGCAGAAGTGCTGCTAAAGGAGAATCTTTACGATGTGAGCCGCGAAATGACGCGTGCCCGCTATCGTCTGGAACGACTCCTTTCTGCTCACCCAGACCCAAAGCTTCAGCAGTTAGCCGAAAGGTTCCGACAGCAGAAGGGAATGCTTATGCGCCACATGTACCGCGACCATGTGGCCCGCTACCTCTTTGTAGATATTCCGCGTGAGCTGTTGAACAAGGGCTTGGAAACTAGCCATTACACGTACGACAACAGATTACATGAGCTGGAATCTCAGCTCATGTCCTTCCCTTATCAGCTTTACGACAAATTCCTGGCCGACCCAGTGGACTTCCTTCGCGAGGTTTACTACAAGCATGTGCCCCGCCGTTACCTGAACCAGCTCTTATCCGGCATCATACTGATGATTCTGAAAGGCAAGGTAGAAATAGAACGCTGGGGGCGTGAGGGCGAGCGTGATACCATAAAGCAAATACAGAGCATGGGCAAACGCACGGGGTGCCAGAAGCCGAACAACATATTATTATCGGATGTAGCCGAGGAGTATTGGAAGAGGTTGGAAGAGAAAGGGTTCGTTGACAGCAAACACCGTCTGATACCTGAAACAACGCGTCAGCAAGCCATGTACATAGCTGACAACTTCGCCAACAGATTGAAGATAAAAGCCAGATGGAAACCATTTGAGACATTATGGGGCATTAAGAATCTGGCCCAAGAGAAATGGTCGCATCTGGAAACAGACAATCCAGTCCCCAGAGCTGATGAAATAGAGAAATGTTTCTGGTGATGCTATAACTTGCTGTAACCAGCAGATACATCCCCTATATAGGTCTTCTATAGGACTTATATAGGGGATTATTCTTTTTTTATTGCCATATCTTTGCCCCCGTCTAAGCGCGCAAGACACAAAAAAAATGTTTAATCCTTAAAATAAAAAATGTATGAAACAAAAATTTTCAATCTGTGATTCCATCATGACACCTGCTCAGATGCAGCCTTGCACCCCTGAGCTCCTTAACGCTGTGTTTGACAACCAGCAAGTGATTAACGCATGCCGCGAGATAGCCACTCGCCACCAAGAGATGCTGGAGGGTAAGCTCACACGCGTAGCATTCAAGAAGGTAAAGACAACCCTCAAGGAGGATCATCTGCCTGTTATCTGCTTCCATGCTACCTTCACCGACGGCTATCGCCACAACGAGACGGCTGTCCCAAGCGGCCTCTCCATCTACGATGTGGACGAAATGCAGGAAGACCCTCGTGCCTATTATGAAAGTAAGGTACGTGGGCGCGAGGAGGAACTGGGCATCTGCCTTGCCCACATCTCGCCCAGTACAGAAGGCATCCGTCTGGTATTTGTAATGCCCGAAGGTATGTCCTTGGCAGAGGCTCAGCAATGGATGGCAGACCAATTGCACGACGAAACCTATGATGGTTCCGTAAAGGATATGGCACGTTGCAGCTTCGGTGTATGCAGAGATTACATTCTGTATTACAATGAAGAGAAACTCTTTGCAGAACGCGAGGTGAATGTGCCCGAAAACCCTGTGACGATTGTGACAAAAGACAATGCATTTGTTGCGCCCTTGTTACCGCCAACAACGGATGAGACCTTCGAGGACAACTTCAACGGCATCCTTTATCCGCAAATCGTAAAGCAGATGGAGGAACTCTTAGGAGGCGTACCTGCCCAAGGTGCCCGTAACAACTTTATCTTTGCTATGGCCTGTAATATGCGCTATGTCTGCAACGACAACCCTCATTGGATAGCCCAAGTAATGCCTCGCTATGGTGAGGAGGAGGCCAAGTTTCAGAGTACCGTCCGTTCTGCTTGTAATCGTCCCCAGACCAAGACCGTACCAGAAATGGTAACACGTGCCTTGGAGCAAGCCCGAAAGCAGCAGCAGGTAGAAGAGGCTGTAGAGGCAAGTGGAATACATGCCAGCCAGCCTCCCAAGATGCCCGAGAAACTGACCAAGTTTATGCAGCTCATCACTAAGAATGTGCCAGAGCATCTGCGTCCTGCCGTAGCCATGAGTGTGTTCCCTGCCTTGGGTGCTCATTGCAAAGGCGTAAACTTCCGCTATGTGGACAACGTGCTGGTGGAACCCTCGTTCATGAACGTGCTGGTAGCAGAGATGTCGAGCGGCAAATCCTGCGTCAACGAACCCATCAACGCCATCATGGCAGACATTAAGGAACGCGATGCCCAAAGTCGTAAACTCATGAAGGAATACAAGGAGCAATACGATGCCTGCCCCTCGAACGAGCAGAAACCAGAGCGCCCAAAAGACATGGTGATTCAATGGGTGAAGTCCGACATGACCCCAGCAGCCTTTGTTCAGCGTATGGCCGATGCTGACGGCAGATTCCTATACTCGCGTATGGATGAGATAGGTCTGCTGAACCAGCTTAAGACCAACGGAAAAGGTAACAACGTAACGGAGATTATCCGTGTGGCATACGATTGTGGAGACTATGGTCAGGAACGTGTGGGCGTGCAGTCTGTTTGCGAGGATATCGAAGTGCGTTGGAACTGGAACGCATCCACCACTCCAGGTAAGTGTAGGCGTTTCTTCAGCGACAGTATGCTGGATGGCACACTCTCCCGCATCACCTTCGCAACCATCTGTACAGAAGAGGACCGCTTGCCCGTTTATGGTATCTACGACGAGAAGTACGGAAAGCAGGTTCAGACCTTTGTGCAGAAACTCAATGATGCTAAGGGAATCATAATCTCCAAGGATGCTGGTGCGTTGGCTAGGCTGATGATAGAGGAAAACAGCCGCTTCTCGGCTCTTACTGACGACGATACCTATCGCGAACTCTCCTACAGAGCCACCCTCTCGGCTTTCAAGCGTGGAATGGTGCTCTATCTGCTTAACGGAAAGAAGTGGACGCAGGAGATTGAGGATTTCGTTCGCTGGTCGTACCAATACGACATGTGGTGCAAGATGTGGATATTTGGCGAGAAGATGCGTCACGCAATGGAGCTGGACAAAGCCGTCTTGGTACCAGGTCGCCGCAACTTGATGGAGTACCTTCAGGACACCTTCACCATAGCCGACCTGAACACCGTCCGTCGTGCCCAAGGTATGAAAGGCGATGGTGCCGCTCTGCTGAGGAAATGGCTCTCGCGCGGCTATTGCACCTTTGACCCCGCTACCCAGCAGTACACCAAGAGCCCACAATTCTTGGAGAAACACCAGAAGGCAGCATAAACAATGTAAGAGAAGAGCCCTGCAGGAGAAATCTTGCGGGGCTTATCTGTTCTTAGCTTTAAGATTGTTTACACCACTTTACTTGCAGTAAATCTTATATGTGGTTTTTGTGTTTTCTCCGTATTCATCTATACTTGAGGTGCTATTGACAGTCTTTACCCATCCGTCAGGAAGGAACGTGATGGCGGCCTTTTCTGAGGCTTTAAGCTTGAAGGCAGGGATTAGTGTAATACAAACAGGGTCTTCAGGTTTAAAATTAGAAAGTTTTTCTGTTGCTAATTTATGGAATTCCTCCTCTGTCAGATCAGGGTAATCCTCATCTTTTAATCTGGAAAAAGCATCCTTGTATGGTTTCATATAATATTGCTTTACCTCTTCGGGAGTCATATTTAAGGACGAGGAGGATTTGATGCCCCCGTTGGATTTTACCTGATATGTTCGCTTCATTCTAATACCCCTTTTCACCTCATACTCTTCTTCTGTACCGTCGACAATATTCTTTCCGTTTAATCCCAACGGTGAGATTGTAAAGAGGAACTTCTTTAAGACAGACTCCTCGGTCATTTCGTCCAGAATTTTATTTACCATGGAGTCTTCTATTTCGGCTTGATAGGTCTCTGAGGTATCTGTTATAATCTCTACCATGCCAGCAGAGAAGAATTTGTGCAATGCGACTTTTCTCTTTTCTTTTACTTCATCAAAATTCAGAAGCTTCAGGATTTTACCTGCTTTATCTGTGGCAAATATGTAACGAGCACCTTCTTCCAACGCGGTTTCATAAGAGAAAACCGGTTTCCCGATGTAATTGTTTTCTTTTTTGTTTGTCCACATATCTGTGGTGACATTGGTATTGCGAACGTCTAATATGTAACCATCAGGCGTAGATTCTGTTACTTCGTACAGACTCTCAACAGTTATACGAGTAGTCGCATAATAAGGAGGATATGGGGCATCGGTGATTGTTTCTGTCACATACACCTTCTTTAAGCCTTTCTGCATTTTGAGGTCAGCCTTCTCATCTGCAAAACAAATAAGTGTTACAAGTAGCAGGATGTTAACTAATAGAATCCTTTTCATACAGCCTCAGTCAAATCTTCATTTAATAGTTCAGCAAAAATTTCTTCGTGTGTTCTAAAGCGTCCTTCTGCAGCATCACGTTCTGATTTTGCAATTCTTCAACAAGCCACATCATATCGTTAGTGGAAAGCGTTCCGTAAAGATAGTCACGGAGTCCTGTTAATGACTGCGTACTCATATTGTTTCCCCTTTTTAATGTTTTACGCCGTAAAAGTACAACTTTTCTCAGTAACAGCCAAGCGTTAGGCAGAGAATTGCGCAGTAAAACGTCCCGCGTCCCAGCGTCCCACGTCCCATTAAGGTGGTTTGCTAACAGAATGAAAGCCCCCGCAGGAGAAATCTTGCGGGGCTTTATTTTGAAGAAATAACCCAAATTATTTTGCACTTAGTACTAAATGTAGTACCTTTGCGGTAGATATTCATCGCCCTCATCCGGGCAGTATCATGAAGGAATGGATGGTGAAAACTATCTATCAGCATCTGAAAAGTAACAACCTAATTTAAATATGTACTATGGACTATTTGGAGTATAAAGGTTATAAGGGCAGTGTGGAATACAGCAAGGAAGACAACTGTCTGTTTGGCAAAGTGCAGGGTATGAGCAAGGCGCTGATTCTGTACGAAGGCCAGACATTGGAGGAACTCAGAAAGGACTTTGAGGCTGGCGTTGACAGCTATCTTGAAGGTTGCAAAGCTGATGGTGTGGAACCAGCCAAGCCGTATAGTGGACGATTGAATCTGAGAATGTCATCGGAGTTACATTCACGTGTAGCTGCATTTGTGGCAGCATCAGGAACCACCATTAATGACTTTATCAACAGAGCCATCAAGAATGAATTGAACCACGTGGCTGTATTGTAAGCTATAGATTCTTTACCAATAAAAAGAAATAAAATAGGTATGAAAACTTTGAAAAGTACACAAACATGGAGAGTTGTTCTGGGTCTGTTCCTGGCATTCGCCATGAGCGGCAAAATGTGGGCGCAAAGTAGTAATTCACGCTTTGTGGCTGAGGGTGCCGTGCATGAGTATTTAGAGGAAGATAGGGTTCAGGCGCGTGCGAACGCCTTTATCTATGAGGGAAAGTTTGAGGAATACCGAAAGTGGCAATTGCATATCAAGAAGGAAAGCCGGAAGATGGAGGAAGCATTTAAAAAGAAGATGAAAAAGATTAAGGATGAGGATGTGCGAGACAGTCTATACGAGGAATACAAACGTCAGCGTTACGACTTTGTTTACCAGCCATGCCCTTATCCTCAGCACGAATATGTGGTGATTATCCGGCCAACGCTCAAACCAACTCGCGGCTTTGCGGTTGAGAAAGATAAGGTGGTATATATGGATTATAATAAGTTAGAGTCAGGCCCTTTGAATATTTCTGCAACAGAAATCAGTGAAGATGTGTGCAAGGCTCTAAAAAGTCTGATGGACAATATTGTTGAGTCTGCCAAACTCACGTATGACGGGCCCAAGGTCTTGGACGGCACCACCTACAGCATCATCGACGGGCATTTCCCCTGTTACATGGTTAAGAGTCATGGGGGCAGCAGAAACAACGAAGAAGGCGCAGCTTGCCGTTTGCTGGAGAAGCTTTCCGAAGCTGCCAAGCAGAAAGATGCTGCCACCATAAACGCCCAACTTGAGGAAATCAAACGCCTGGATGCTTTCTACAGCGCACTGAAGGTTAAGTAAAAACGTCCCACGTCCCACCGTCCCGCGTCCCATTAAGGTGGTTTGCAATTTTCTTTGTACTTTTGATGAACGTTTACCGTTTAGCGGTGTATATCTTTATGAGAGCAGCTCTGAAATAGAGAGAAGTTAAAGAAGTTATCGCTTCGCTAGAAGTTAAAGAAGTTAAAAGAAAAAAGAAAATGAGAAAGACAATAGTTATCCTGATGGCCCTGATGGGCAATATGTGGGGTTTTGCACAGAAGAAAGAGACCATAGAAATTAAGAGAACCGTAGAGTCTTGGATATCCGATATACGTGAGCCGGAGTGGTATATGGAGCAGAGGAAGGCTTGGCAGGAGGCTGTGGATGCCAATCCAAAAGACGAGTGGGCTTGGCGCAACCTCTTTTGTGCCACGAATGGTTTGTACTCCTCTGGCTATGGAGAGGACAAAGATAAATCCTGGACGGCTGACGTCATCCGTAAGATGGAGGCTGCCATACCCGACAGTTATACGCTGAACCTCTGCAAGTGCAGATTCTCCCAGACTACAGGCTCTGACGCATCCCAAAGAGGAGATTTTATCCGCAATGCCGTAAAACTGATGCCCAGAGATGCCTACGCAGGAGATGTGGATTTCCTGGCTTGCCAACTGTGGAGCATAGATCCCTGGAACGGAAATGTAGAAAGACTGTTCAGGCAGTCGTACTGGAACAATTACTATCCTCTGCGCATTATGCAATATAACAGAAACATGCTGCTGAGCATGCAGCCAAATGCGCTTTATTTTGCTAACGGTGATATTCGGTTAGCACCCATGAAGATAATACAGGAAGCCTTGAAGGAAAGGCGGGATGTTATTATTATCCCCATATCCTACTTTCATTCCGACTCTTTTATGAATGCTCTCTATCAAAAACTGGACATCAAGCCTTTGGCTATCAACATTAATGACTATGGAAAATATGGTGAAGAGTGGTACAAATACTACGAGGCAGACATCATTATGTATCTGATAAATGCGACCCAACGCCCCACCTATTTCAGTACGGATATTCTTAAAGAGACAGGACTCAACAAGGACAGCATCTACAACGAGGGGCTTTTGCTGAAATACAGCCCTGTACAATACGACAACTTTGCCGTGGCTATGCACAATGTAAAAGAGGTCTATAGCCTGGAATACCTGACAGAGCCCGACCTTGTATATGATTCATGGACAACAAGTTGGATGACCGACACAAGCCATATTACGCTTCTGGCAAATCTGATATCAAAATTCAGAAAGAATGGCGACAAAGTTGCTGCCGATCGTCTTTACGACATCCTCAGCAAGTGTTTGAAAAGATGTTTCACGGTGGAAAATACTAAAATGAAAAAGCATTTCGAGAACCTGCTGAAAGAGCAGCAAGAAATACAGGAATGACAATACCCATGTTTCTGAAACCCCTCAGTTCGCTCAAAGACGAAGAACTGATGCTACGGGTAAGCAGCAAAGACGATGATAGGGCATACGGTGAGCTCTACCATCGTCATGCTCGCAGGCTGATGGGTTTCTTCTTCAGGCAGAGTGGTGGCGATGAGGCTCTGGCTGCCGACCTCACCCAAGATGCCTTCATGAGGGTCTGGACGGCTCGCGATAAGTTCTCTGGCTCCAGCTTCCGCACGTGGCTCCTAACCATTGGCTACAACCTCGTAAAGAACCATTACAGGCTTAGCGAACACCAGAAGCAATACGAGCAGTTTGTGGTGCAAACGGGAGAGGAAGTGGCTGAGAGCAACATCGTGGAACACCTCGATAATAAAGCCTTCGACCAAGCCCTGAAACAACATCTGGAGAAGATGCTGCCAGAGAGCCGTTTGCTTTTCTCGCTCAGATTCGAAGAAGAACTGACCGTTCCGCAGATAGCCGTCGTAATGTCGGTACCAGAGGGAACGGTGAAGTCCCGACTACATATTCTAACCCAATCGTTAAAACAAAAATTCAACTATCATGATACAGTTCGAAGATAAACTCCATGCATCGGCTCAGCGCCTTGCTGAGCAGGAAAACAAAGGCCTGCATGTGCCCCAGAATCCTATGCAGCAGAAACGTACCTATTGGGGATGGATAGCCACACCCGCAGCAGCTGTGGTGGGCATTATCTTTGGTATGACTTTGCCTTTGTTTATGCGAAGTGAACCAACCAATCAGTTGGCACAATCAATAGATACCGTACGCGTTATAGAATCGGTACGCGACACGCTTTACCTTACGCAAGTGGTGGAAAAGGAGAAGGTGGTTTACAAAGCTCTTTCCACCCAGCAAACAGCGGAATCGGCACCAAGGGAGTCCGACTATCAGCCAGGCCAATGTACCTCCATCCAATGCGATGGCATAGACTACTCCATCTTGGCTACGAACTGAAAACTTACTTGCAGTATACCTTATATATTAGGGTGACGGGCTCCTTGTCCTTTTTGTGGATGACGCAGTCGATGGTCTTTACCCAACCATCGGGCTGGAAGGTGTAGGTGGCTTCCTCGGTGTACTCCAGCTGGTTGCCTTTAACCATATCGTCGATGTTCTTCTGGGCTTCGTCTGTCAGTTTCAAGCCCATCTTCTTGAATATATTTCTGTAAAACTCCCCTAAATCCTCGGCGGTCATATTCAAGTCGGATTTTGACTGGACGGTTCCGTTGGCCTTAACGTTAAAGGTACGCTTAAGCTTGATGCCGTTCATGTCGGTGTATTCCTCTTCTGTGCCGTCCTTAATGTCTTTTCCGTTCAATGCCAGCGGGCTGATGGTGCCTTGAAAGCATGCCACATCCTCCTGCTCCTTTATTTTTCGCCACTCTTCATTCGCAACGGAGTCATTTCCATGGGGAGTAAATTCGTGAACAGACATGTAATTCTCTCGGTATTGCTCCTTTACCTCGTTGATGCTCAGGCAACGCAGCACCCTTCCTTCCTTGTCTGTAATATATTGGGTATGACGGCCTTTCAGAATATCCATTGTCGTAGACAACGACATTCCTGGAGGGTTCTTTTCGTCCTTCTGGATGTCCTTTACCCAGATGTCCAGCACGTAGCCTTCAGGTGCTTCGTCCACCACCTCGTATTCCTGCACAGTGCTCATGTGAAACTCATCGTGCTGGGGGGATTTGACTGTGCACTCGGTTACATATACTTTCTTAACGCCCTTCTGCAGGGTGAGTTCTGCTTTTGCCTGCTGGCAACTTGAAAGTGTAACAAGCAATAGGATGCTCAAAAAAAGGATTTTCTTCATTTCCCGATTCGATTTTTGTGTGATTTTAAAAATGTGCATCGCAAATTTAAGTGTTTTCCTGAAATGGCAAGAAGGAAAACGTGGATTTTATGGAATTTAATTGTAAATTTGTACCAAAATAAAGCTAACATAATAAAAACCTACTGAAATGAGACGGAAACTACTGATTTTTCTAAGTTTTGTGCTGCCTCTGATAGCAAGAGCGGAGGGCGAAGTTAGTCAAGTACCGTTGGCCGACCCCTACATTCTGCTGGAGGACGGCAAGTACTATGCCTATGGCACACACGATGGCGATGGTATCAGATGCTATTCTTCTGATGACCTGCGTACATGGAAAGATGAAGGGCAGGCACTGAACAAGGCAAACACTACTGAAAAGCAATGGTTCTGGGCACCTGAAGTGTATCATAAGAACGGACATTACATTATGTATTTCTCTGCCAACGAGCATCTGTTTGCTGCTACGGCCGAATCGCCCAAAGGACCCTTCAAGCAGGTGGGCTCTTACCAGATGGAGAAGTTGATAGGTAGCGAGAAATGTATTGACTCACATGTGTTCTTCGATGACAACGGCAAGGCATACGTTTTCTTTGTGCGCTTTACCGACGGCAACTGCATCTGGCAGGCTGAGCTGGAAGATGACTACATTACTCCAAAGGTTGGAACCATGCGTAAGTGTATCGCTGTATCACAGGACTGGGAGAACAAACTGGGACGTGTAAACGAGGGCCCCAATGTGATTAAGATAGGCAGACGTTACTTCCTGACTTACTCGGGCAACGACTTCCGCTCGCAGGATTACGGTGTGGGCTTTGCCTCTACCACCAACATCGCCACAGGCACTTGGGGCAAATATGCCTCGAACCCCATTCTAAGAAGGTTTGACGACTTGGTAGGCACAGGTCACCACTCACTCTTCTATGACAAAGAAGGCATTCTGCGCATTGTTTTTCACGCACACGAATCAAAGGAGAATGTGGGCACGCGTCTGATGTACATAGGTACCATAAAGACCAGTTCCACAAAACTGACTATGAGCAACGAGCCCATCATTAGACCCACACTCTCTACAACTGCTCCCTATAACCCCGAAATGATAAGCGGTGAACGGGGTTTTCAAAACGGCGGAGCGGTCACCGTAGATCTGAACAATGACGGTAACCAAGACATCGTGGCCGGTGGTTACGCCAAGGAAGTTCAGAACTCCGCCGAAGACGAGCTGACAAACAAACGATTGACATACGCTATGCTCTTTCTGCCTACCACCATAAAATGGAACAAACCTGCAAAGGTCCCCTTTATGGTGGCAAACGCCCCCTCAGTCGTTCCATGCGACATCAATAACGACGGGAATATGGACATCATCGCCTTTGAGAACAATACGGAAGACGATGCGAAATTCAGTCAGGAAGGTATTTTCCTGGGTAACGGAAAAGGTAACTTTACCATTCCTACCCTGTCTTTCATAGACACAGACGATAACCCTTGTAGTTTCAACCTCCGAGGCCCAAGCAGCGCAGACATTATTGATATAGACAATGATGGGCGTATAGACATCGTCTGTGCCGGGCATCTTGGTGAGGACAGCTATAACGTTGTATTGCACAACAAGAGCAACAGCCCCGAAGAGCTTACCTTCTGCGTGGAGCGGTACGAGCAGGAGTTGCAATTCTCGGAAGCCATAATTCAGGCAGCCGACCTGAACAACGACGGATTTCAGGACTTTGCTATCTCCTCGGTACTGGACAATGTGGAAGGACAAATCCGCTTTACGGATGTATATCTGAATGATACCTTGCAGCACGGACGGTTCCTTCGCCAGGGATTGGGCGAAACGGGAGGAAGCATCAAGAGGAAATCAAACGGAAGCCTGCAGTTGGCCGATCTGAACAACGACGGTTGGTTGGATATCTATCTGGCAGGATTGGGCGAAAGCTCATCAGGCGAGGCAACAACACGTCAGCGTATCTATGCCAACGGAAGACAAACGCTTCCGACTTTTGCACAACTGGCCAATGCTGACCTTATGTCCGACACCTATAACATACAAGCCAGCGTGAGCAACTCGGCAGGTATTATCGATTGGAACGGAGACGGTGCTTACGACCTCTTCGTTGGTGGACTGAAAGGGAACGCCAAGACCAGCACGGGACAACTCTACCTGAATAATGGGAGGGGAAAAATGAGCCGAAGTGTAGCTATTCCAGGTTCTACGGCAGTATCAGTAATCTTTCCTGACTGGAACGCTGACGGCCGTAAGGACTATGTAACCTTTGGCAACTGCACAGACGAGAATTACCTGAAGCTTTGTCCACAAGGCGTTAACGCCATTCTGTGTTATAATCTGGGTGCTATTCCCTCCAGACCCGATGCCCCACAAAACTGTCAAGCGGAGGTGAATGCCGACGGTTCTGTAACCTTATCTTGGGAAGCGCCAGAAACAGCCCAACCCTGCTTTACATACGAGGTATATATACAAAACGCAGAGGGCAATCAGCTAAACAGCACACCCGCTTTCGTAGGCGGAGAAAAGGACGGCTTGCGCAAGGTGAACCGAATGGGACGCGTAGGTTGTAGGCAGACGTGGACTTTTGTACCTCCAACCACAGGAACCTACAAGTGGGGCGTTCAGACCATTGATGCCGCTTATACAGGCTCTGCCTTTACGGAAGGACCGGCATTCACGGTATCTTCAGAAGAGGACGGAATAAATGAACTGAAAAGTGAAAGACTGAATAGTGAAAAAAACGATGAGGCCTATGACCTCTCAGGCAGAAAGGTTACAAAGCCAGTTCCTCACCTTATATATATTAAGGAGGGAAGGAAAGAGATGAGATAAATAAAAAGAAAGCGAGGATTTCTCCTCGCTTTTCTTATCTCTCTAATCTCTAATCTCTAAACTCTAAACTCTCTCTCCCCTAAAGGGGAGTTGGAGGGGTCTTTACCAAATGTCTTCTGGCTCAGCAGGATTATCGTAAACCTCCTTTGCGCAATACTCCAGATAATCCATGTAGAAATAGTGCGTAGGATTGTCCAACACCGTCTTGAACTTAATGTAATAGGTTACATTCGGATCCATTGTCTGACGGAGCATGATTCGGCGCAAGCAGATATTAGATGCACGCATCATGGTGGAACCGCCAGGACCACCAGCTACATATTGCTGACATCCCTTCATGAAGTCGTTGTTACGCATACGCTTGTCAACTTCGGCATTGTAGTCGTCATCATTTCTGTCATCATCGTAACCAATATCGCTGGGGATATTACCCTTACGGGTCTGCAGGTAATAAGCACCTTGACGTAAGTCCATAGGAATACCCATAGCAGCCAACTTGTTAACATCGCTTCCCCAATAGAACTGGGCCATACCACGTTGTACACCACCACACTGCTGGCCAAAACGCAACTCGTAGGTTCCACGTACAGGAACAGGAGGAAGCTTCATGGTAACCTCGTAAAGACCACGAATAGTCATCTCGTCGCCCTGCATATTAGCCCAACCGTTATTACGTCCCGTCCAATAAGCAAATACAGTCTCCTTCTCGATAGTTACATCGTTCAGATACTGATAGCCAAGCTCAGCATCGGTGGGGATTAAAACATTCTTGTGACGATCGTCGGTAAGTTTGGACATTCGAATGTCGTTATTCATAAATTCGGGCCACATAGCGGTAACATTCCAGCGGATACGGCTGCGCATCATCTGGTTGCGTGTATTGTCGCTATAATAGAGAAGCTCGTCAATAGGGTAGATAATACCGTTACGAACGTTGTTCTCGCCCTGAAGATTTGGTTCGCCAATCTTGATGCCCACATTCTTGGGGTCGCAAGAATTCTCATGATAATCACCGCGGCGTCCGTTGTTAAGGTTGGGGAATCGGTTCAGGTAAACTCCATTACTTTCCTTACTCTCGAAGGTCTTCAGCAAACGACGCTTACCCATAGTGGTGTAGAACTCAAAGATGGCAACGGTGGGCACATTGGTATTGGTGTTGTAGCCTTTCTCGTTGTAATGGTTCACCAGACGGTCTGTTGACAGACGCATGGGTAGCATGTGATAGGTAACAAACTGATTCAGCAAGTTATCTTCGCTCTTATAATCCTTATCACGCTTAGCATCGGGGTAGATACCCAGATTGTCAATGTAGTCATAAACATCATCTATAGAAATCTCTTCTATAGCCTTTCCCAATGTCTGAGACCAGAATTCGTCTGTCTCGGCAAAGATGGTAAAGCCATAATAACGGTGCTCAGGTGTGTAGAAGGTAATATTTCCTTCACCGTCATCACGAGTAACTGACTGCGTGATAGCCTCCGTCTGATACTTATGCTCATAGACATCGTCCTTTACCTTATCAAGGGAATCAATATAACCGCAAGCCATAATCAGTTTTGCCATTACTGCATAGCCTCCCTTATTGGAATCTATCATGTTTTTCAACAATGAAGCCATAGAATCTCCACTGGGTGCAACCACTTGATGTACACAATGAATAACACCGTTGATAGACAAGATATCACGATTCAGACGGTCAATCATACAGTCATTTATAAGAATGCTGTCAGGGTCCTCGGTTTGCAGAACTACCAGCTTTCTGTCGTTCATGTTGGGAACCTCAATTTCTGCAGCAGAACCTATAGCGGTAGTTGGGAGAGCACTGATTTCGAAGGTACCGTTATCATCTCCACCATCAATAATACTGTTGTAAACGATAACCTTACGGATAGAGTCCAATTTTTTCTCATCAGTAAATGACTCCCATGTGGGCTCTGAAATCACCCCTTTACTTACCAACGAATCCAAGTAAAGCTGGATGGCATCGTTTGTAGGCGCAAAAACAGTATAATTTCCGCGTGCCGACAAAAGTTGGTAAACGGTTGTCTTAGATACACTACTAACGGGAACCTGCTTCAGCAACTCTACATACTGGCTGTACTGCTCATGTTTAGAGAGATAACCAGAAATAATCTCTTCTTTAAATACGTATCGTCGAGAGGTATCAACATCCTCTGAACAACTGGCCATAAACAAGGAAAACATGGCCAACACGTAAAACGCGATTTTTTTCATTGTATAATAGTTCAAGTTTTTGTAAATATTAACAAATAATCGACAAATATAGCTTTTTTGAGCATTCGCTCCAAATAAAAATAGATTTTCTTGCAAAAAAAGTATCATTTTTATTGTATAATCAGCCAATTTGATGTGGTAAACGACTGGAACTCGGGTGCATAAAGGCACTTTATGATAGTGGAACCCGTCTGATAATTACCTGAGCGAGAAATCAGCCAGTCTTCCTCGATTACATAAGTGCCCTTTGGCATACGGTCGAAGTAATATTCCGTGCGGTCATCACGTATCTGTCTGTAGTATCCCAGTCCGTTCTGATAACGGTAACCCGACAGGCTGGCATCAGGTTCGGCGGCTGCAGAACGGGGAGACGTCAGCTGCACAAACTCGTAGTCGCGGTCGGCAGTAATGGTATAGCGCACATGCAGGCGGTCACCGACCTTTGGCTGTTCCGTTGACACATCTCTGCGAATATGGAACCCTTGCCAACTGGCCCTTACACTATCCAAGGGCATCTGATAGGTTGCATAGACAGCTCCCCACGAGAGTCCCTTCTCATTTTTCTCCACCCTTAACTCCTTGGGGACAGATACTGTAAGGCTATCACGCAGATAACCTACCGAGGTATGAGGCGTTACAAAAGTATGTGTCTTCTGTCCTTCGCGCAACTTCAGCACATCGCTGTTACCCTTTTCAAGTGGCTGCGAACCATCCAGCAACAAAGCATAGACAGCATTAACGGTCTTAACAGGCTCATCCCACTGCTGGGTACGCTTCTGCTGCAAGAGCCACTCGGTCATACCATTCAGCAACTGCTGCTCCTGAGGTTTCACCTCTTGGAAAGCTTCCATCACCTGAACATGCGTCTGCACCTTGCGATTGATGCTGGTAAAGCTGCCGCTTATATAAGAGATGTAGTAGCCATCAGGGTGAGTAAGTTTCTTGTCCAGTCCCTCCAGATACCTTTCGGCCAACTTATCCTTGCCGTTCCGTTTCAGCACGATGGCAGCAAGGGCAGCTTCTTCAATGGTATATTCTCTTCCTTCAGCAGGCTGGAGAAGTTCAATAAGCAGTTTCTGGTCTTTGCGTTGCTCGTCCGTCAGTATATTATCAACCAGGCTTTGTATATAAAGGTAACGGAGTCCGTGATAGGTTATCTGCTTGTCTTTCTTATTCTTCACATCCTTCAGTTGCTTGCGAACATCTTTAGCCAAATAATCCATAGCGCGCTTAAGCATACGGTCGGCCACAACGGTTGCAGCATCGGAAGCTACGCCGACATGACGCAAACGGGCCAGCTGATAGGCAACCTCAACAGTAAGATAGTTATTGGAGCCCATACCGGGGAACCACATAAAGCCGCCGTCAGCACGCTGAAGTGCAGAAAGGCTGGAGAGTAAAGACATACGGTAATCAAGGGAAATCATACCATCGTAATGCAAGGAATCCACCAATGCATCGGCATCGGGCACATGACGCAAGATATGCTGTGCCATACTGGTAGCATAGTAAGCTGCTGAGGTACAGAGCACACACTTGCAATGAGGAGTGAACAATGAGGGCAAAGCCTTCAGGGCCAACCACGCAGGACGAGCCGTATATTCAACCACCATATTCCGGTTGGTGGCGCTGGGATGATTATGGGCAAAAAGGCTCTCCAAGTTAAACTTCGACGTGCCTTTTCCGCTAACAAAGAAGGCGCGCGTTTCTGTAACATCCTCAAGGTCGGAGAGGATAGGGAGCTGACGCTGCTCGCCGTCTGAGTAATCCGTTCCCTCAGCTACCCATTTAATCAACAGGGCGGTATTATCTCTTACAGAGCCGACGGGGAAGGTATAAACCGTATCTCCGCTTGCTTCCAGACGGAACTGAACGGGGAAGCGGGCAAGCACCTTCTCTGTTTCGGCATCCATGATGACACAATTAGCCTTACCCTGCTGCAGACGTTCAGACATATTGCGGATGCTGGCCGTGAAGGTTGCCTCATCGCCGCTGCGCAGGAAACGGGGCAGGTACAGTTCGGCCATCAGTTCCTTCTGTGCCACAATGGTCTCGTCTATCTGAGCGGTATATAAATCCTTGTCATGGGCAAAGCCCGTCAGGTGCCAGCTGGTAAGACTCTCAGGCAACGTAAAGCTGATCTTCACCTCACCATTAGCATCCGTGCGGAGCGTAGGACGGAAGAAGGCCAACTCAGAGAAAGCATCCCTCTTGGTTCCTCGCACCTCTCCCTCAGCCAATTCTGGATCTTTTATATCCAGTCCTGCTATTTTCCCGTTTAATGCCTGATCTACCGATTCAAAGGCCAATCCCTCAACATTAGGGGCAGCAGCCAAGACCGCATCGGCAGAAACACTCCTGTTGGCTTTTGCCATTAAAGGCGGGAAGCGTTGGGCAGCACCAGCATATTCACGTGTTGGAATATTCAAACCGAAACGACCAGAACGACTCAGTGAGATATTTTTTGATGAAGACGGATCAAGAACAAAATCATGATTGAATTGGCTGAATTCCCAACTGTATTTTGCCTTATAGCCAATCATCTTGAAATGGAAGTCAACATAATTATTATAAGGATACCAGCCTCCAAGATAATTTAATGATGATATCCTATGCATATAGTTCAACTCAAACCCTATCTTATGCTTCAGTATTGCATCCAGCGAGGCATCGTACATACTGAGCAGCACATTTGCATTAGCAGGCTTGCCGTCGGGCTGGCGCAAAGACAATCGCCATTCCTCCTGCTGCCCGGGACGAAGACGGTCTCGGAAGGTTTCCCAATGTTTGGCCAGTTCCTTCTTGGGCAAACCTAAATGAAGGTTGATTCTTTCCCCGCTAAAAGCTTTATTATTATATAAGTAGGCTTCTAACCTGACCCCATCTCCATATTCCTCTTTATAAGGTATATCCCAAACAAAGGCCGTATCGCTCAGACACATTAGGGTATCAAGCACAATCTTGTCATGATGAAGCATCGTGCAATACATCCATACATCCTTTAAGGGTGTTCCTATCTGCACCTTGGCAGGACGACCGATAGCAAATGTATCACAAGGTGTGTACATGAACACATCCTCCTTACTAATCACACGTGTGTCGGCAAGAGAGAACAGTTCCGTCTGTTGTTCATAACGGGCGGTATCTTTGCCGTTCACATACTCGGCAACCACCTTATATGTACCAGATGGCAATGTCTTCAACTCATCAGGTGTCACGGGCTTGTTGGCAGGAATCACCAATCGGGCTTTCTCTGTATCCTTACCCTCAAGGATACGACATACAATATCGCCATCCACCTTAGTGCCTGTGCTGGAATAAAGGCCGAATATCCATGTACGAAGATTGTCTTTATCCTGACGTGCAAGAACATTGCCATTCAGCACATAAGGACGCGAACTCATTCTGACGGTGATATTACCATGTTCTGTTTCGCCTTGCTGACTAAGAACGTCAACATCAAGCGTTAGGCTGGCACCATAGCGGATGTCTTCCTGAATATAATTCAAAGGCAGCCCTACCTTAAACCGTCCCTCGGCATCGGTATAGAGTGTGTCTTTTAACACATAATCTATCGCATCTCCTCTCCAACCCCAGAATCCGGCATAGTAGCTGGTCTTACCCGTTACCCGGGCATTTACTACAGGTACACCGCTGTATGTAACTGCCTTACCCGTCAGGTGTATGCTGTCGGCAGGGAAAGATACAGCAGGTGCAGGATCCATCTCTACAGAGAATGTGGGACGCCTGTATTCCTCAACACGAACGCTGCTGTATGTACTGCCGACCCGAATCCTGTAATTACCGGGTGCAGCATCCTTAGGTAAGGAAACGGAATCGCTGATAACACCAAACTCGTCGGTCTTTATCCAACGCTCTGCCAGCGTATTTCCCTTTCTGTCCGAGAAGGTGAATTTATATTCCTCTCCTGCAATAACAGCGGTTTCCTTGCCTTTCTGATGAAATGCGACGCCACCAATGTAAACGGTCTGACCTGGTCGGTATATACTCCGGTCTGTGTAGATGCGCAGTTGTTCCACCTCATTTTCTTCGGGGTCATAGACAAAGTAATTCCTTCTTAGCAATGCCATAGTAGAAAAACGGTCATCGCCCTTGCTTATGCCTACCCAGATTTCATCTCTTGAGATTGGAGCATCAAAGGTCACCTTTCCGAGTTCGTCGGTAATATACTCCGTATAGGACTTTCTGGTTTTGACATTTTGCTCAAGCATTACCTTGACAGAGACTCCTTGCTCAGGTTTCCCGCTTTTACCATCAACTACTACAATCTGTGTCTGTTTATTGGGCAATCCAATCCTAAGCGCACGTAACTTAGAAACATTGAAACGACAAAACTTTCGCTTTTCTTCATCATCTTTGTTGATACGACCCTTATTGATTGGTTCTATGACCATTCCATAATATCCGAAATCGGAAGGTGCTTGCATACGCAAAGTATCCTTCCAGGTCTCAAAATCGGAATGTGGAGCGAAAGTAAAGATTTGCTTCTTCACTTGCTTGCCAACGCGTAATACATGAGCAAAAACCCCATTCCAGTCTTCATCCTCGTCTTCTGAGAAATCATCAGGAAGCCGGTAGGTAATCAGCCTTACCCCACGCATATTCCTTCCGCTTTCTACCTCAACCTCAATCTCCTCTCCAGGATACATGCAGTTGGGTATGGCACAGATCAGGAGAGGATTCTTCAATTCCTCTATCTCGTTCTTGATTCGGTTTGATTTTGGATATAGCTTCAGGCCTTCTTCCAAAATTTGGAGTTTCTCTTCGTCCTTGGCCTTTAAGTCTGAAAGCTTGCAATACACTTCATCGCAGAAAGGCAGATTATGATACTCCGTCTTAAGTTGCAAGAGGTATTTCTCCTTTACATCATGTTTCCACACTCCATCAAGCGAGTCCATACACAGGCGGAAGGCTCCTTCTCTTAATCCTTGATTCTCATAGAACCGGATAAGCGTAGCATAAGGCAACAGGGCATTGGATTTATTACGATTCTCATATCTGAAATCCCCTCGCATTGCATGGAATACAACAGCAAGCATACTGCTATTGTACAACTTCTCGTCCTCACCTCTCTTCACGAGTGGAAGCCAATCCGTGGTAGGCGCGTTGTGTAGGAGTTCCAGATCCTGCAGCGCATAGTTATACAAGTTTATTGCGTGCTGCAGATACTCCTCCCGGCCCCATTCTGCTATGCTGTCCGGATGACTTTCCGTTTCCCTTTTCCTGCTCTGCCCCAAATATGCATTTTGCATCAGTATATGGGCAAGGGTAGCACTATAGATGGCCTTGGCAGCAGAATCCTTCTGTTCCTTGATTTCATGCTTCAACAGCAAGACATCCGAGAAGAAAGAGTCCGGAACCAAGTCTTCACGTTCCCTACACTCTGTGAGCAGGGATACCAACTTCTTGGCAGGTGTTTCTTTACCTGCCCAAGCCATTACCGGCAAAAAGAAAAGAATAAACAGAATGCGGCGCATGATTATAGGGATTAGGGAATAGGGAATAGGGAATAGGGATTAGAGGGGAAGGAAAAACAAGGTATCTACTCAAAACACACCTATTCCCTATTCTCTAATCCCTAATCCAATTATTCTATCACAGCAGCAAAGCCACCGTTGCGAACCATCTTAATATGGAGTTTGGTACCCTTGGTTACAGAGGATTTCAGTTGACGGTAATCCATAGCCATACGGTCGGCATTCACTCCGTCAACGAAAGAAGTCATCTGCAAGTTCTTTCCCTCAGGAAGAACATTCAGGGTAACATCCAGTTCACGTGGCTGGTCGTTGGTGATACCACCGATAAACCACTTCTGGCCCTTACGTTTGGCCATTACGATATACTCTCCAGCCTTAGCAGCCAACACACGAGTCTCATCCCAGTTCACAGGAACACTGGTCAGGAAGTCGCGGCAATCGGGCCACTGGTCATAACGGCAGGGATTATCCATCAGCATCTGCAAGTTGCTCTCGAAGAGCAC
Organism: Bacteroidaceae bacterium; assembly: GCA_017541025.1. Lineage (GTDB taxonomy): Bacteria > Bacteroidota > Bacteroidia > Bacteroidales > Bacteroidaceae > Physcousia. The sequence continues at coordinate 56,070 of JAFXZY010000077.1, forward strand.
GAAGACTGCCATATGGTATGCCTTGGTTCCGACACCGGGGCAGATGGGACGGTCGCCACGATGAGCTTCGGGATGAGCGCAGAGCATAGAGCCGGGAGTATAATCCATAGGTCCTACCGCATTGCGCAGGAAGGGGAACCAGATACTGTTGTTAGGCGTACAATTGCCATTGTACTCCATACCGCGAACTCCCTCATAGGTCAGGATGTTGGGGTAACGGTATTCCAAACCGCTGGGATGGAAGGCTCCGTGGAAGTCAACCATGATATGATGCTTAGCTGCTTCCTTTGCCACACGGTCGTAGAAATCAATCATCCACTGGTCCTGACGGTCCATAAAGTCAATCTTGGTTCCTACGATTCCCCATTCCTCAAACTGCTTGAAGAGGCCCATGTTGTGCTCGACGGTCAACCAGGGAAGCCATACAAAAACGCCCACATTCTTGGACTTCGCATAACGGAGTAACTCGGGCATATTAATATCAGGGTTCGTATGATAGGGGTCGCGGGTACTCAGTGCCCAGCCCTCATCCATAATTATATAGGGTACACCGTTGCGTGAAGCAAAATCAATAAAATACTTATAGGTATCCAGATTTATGCCACCCTTGAAGGTCACATCCTGTCCGTATGGAATACCATTGAGCCAATCCCAGCAAGTCTGACCGGGCTTAATCCAACTGGTATCCTCAATCTGACATTTCTGAGCCAGACGCATGGGCATTGTGTTCTCTGCCAGTCGTCCGTCTTCCTGGGTAATCAGCATATAGCGCCAGGGGAAGGTACGTGTGCCGCTTGTCTTGGCTATATAATCAGCTTCTTTCAGAATGCGGTGGCTGCGGTCGCCCTGATCCTCATACTCTATGGGAGCTCTGGGTTGAGTGGCTGTAAGGCTGTTGTCGGCATTGCCCTTCAGGAAAAGACCGGGGTAGCTGACAAGATCGAACTCGCTGAGCAGAATCTTCTGGTTCTTACCCATGATGAGGACAGGAAGTTCAGACATCCTGTCTTCCTTCTTCCACTCGTTGCTCTTCACAATAGAATAGCTCTCCTCACAGCTTGTCTTAAAGCCGCCGGGCTGTTGCAGTACAAGATCGCAGTTATCGGCCAACTGGAAGACGGTGTTCTCCAACATCACCTCAATCTCGCCAGGGAAAGAAGTTCTCATGCGGAAGGCCACACCATCGTTATACAGACGGAAATCTACAGCATAACCGCCCTTCATATCAAGGGTGAGCAGGGTATAGTTGTTCTCCACTTCACTGTACTTCAGCGGGAGAACAGGCTTTACAGTCTCATTGACTGTGCGGACACTCTTCTTTTTCAGAACCGGATTGGCACCCAATGTCTTGTCGGTGAGCTGCATACCAATGACGCTCTGCTTCAGCAGTGTCTCGTTGTGACTTACCACATCATAGTAAATACGGTCCGAGAGTGTTACGTTCACACTTACCTGCCCGTTAGGGCTCTGTGCAGTAATCACCTTCTGTGCATAACCTGAAAGGCATACCGCAACCATTAGGAAAACGGAAAAGAATCTTGTTGTTTTCATATTATGGATAACTGAAGTTTCGGAAGTTAAAATGGAAGTTAAAATGGAAGTTAAAAAAGGACAATACCATATAGGCAGACAGCATCCAACTCTATCGTCCAGCCAGCTTGCTGGCTTAAATTCCTGTGCGTTGCGCATAACTCCCTGTTTAACTTCATCTTATAACTCCAGAAACTTAAATAAATAATTATTGATTAACTATTATTTAACTGCCAAGACCTCTATCTCCACCAAAGCACCCTTGGGCAAATCTTTAACTGCCACAGCGCTACGGGCTGGATAAGGCTCAGAAAAGAACTCGGCATATACCTCGTTCATGGGGGCAAAGTTGGCAATATCACTCAGATATACCGTAGTCTTCACTACGTGGGAAAGGTCTGTGCCCGCCTCCTTGAGGATATTCTGTGCATTGGTTAGCGACTGACGGGTCTGTTCCTTGATGCCGCCCTCAACAAACTGACCTGTTGCGGGGTCGATGGGAATCTGACCGCTTGCATATACAAAACCGTTTACTTCTATGGCCTGACTGTAGGGGCCGATGGCTGCAGGAGCCTTTGTTGTGCTGATAACTTTCATTTTCCTATACTAATTTATAATGATTCTTCTTCAATGCTTTTCTTATCTCGTTTATCTGCTCTTCGTCGCGGGTCTCCACTTTCAGGCGCAACTGGCAGGCTGTCACCCTCTCGGCATCATCGTTACGCTCGTGACGTACACTGATAACGTTACCGCCCAGGCTGGCTACAATCTGGCTCACGCCAACCAACTGACCGGGCTTGTCATCCAGTTCCACCACAAAGGTATAGGTTCTGCCGCTCTTGAAGAGACCGCGGTTGATTACACGGTTCAGGATGGTTACGTCAATGTTTCCGCCACTGACAATACAGATGGTCTTCTTTCCGGCCACAGGCACCTTGTTGAACATTGCGGCTGCCACGCTCACAGCGCCTGCACCTTCGGCCACCATCTTCTGTTGTTCTATCAGTGCCAGGATAGCAGCACATATTTCATCCTCAGTAACGGTAACCACACCATCCAGATACTTCTGGCAGACATCATAGGTCAATGCCCCCGGCTCCTTCACGGCAATTCCGTCGGCAATGGTATTCACTGCGTTCAGACGAAGAATCTGATGATCCACAAGACTCTGGTACATACTGGGAGCACCAGCCGCCTGCACACCCCAAACCTGAACCTTGGGGTTCAGACTTTTAATGGCATACGCCACGCCCGAGGCCAATCCACCGCCTCCGATGGGAACCAGAACAACCTCTACGCCAGGCAGCTGATCTAACAGTTCCAAGCCTATGGTTCCTTGTCCGGCTATCACATTTTCATCATCAAAGGGGTGAACAAAAGTATAGCCGTATTCGTCCCTCAACTGGAGAGCCTTCTGGTAAGCATCATCATAAACGCCCGGAACCAGACAGATGTCGGCTCCGTAACGTTTTGTTGCCTCCACCTTGCTGATGGGAGCACCGTCGGGCAGGCATATCAGACTCTTTATCTTATTGAAGTTGGCACCAAGGGCCACACCTTGTGCATGATTACCGGCAGAACAGGCAATAACACCGCGTGCCTTCTCCTCATCCGTCAACTGCGAAATCTTATAGCAGGCACCACGGACCTTGAAGGAACCCGTCACCTGCAGGTTCTCGGGCTTCAGGTAGATGTCGGCAGCAGGATTCAAGCGAGGAGCCTGCACCAGATCCGTACGTCGGATGACCTGGCTCAGCACATACCTCGCTTTATAGAAATTATCTAAATTCATTCTTTATTCTTCATTCTTCACTCTTCATTCTTCACTTTAAATCGCCTTCAGCAAGGCTTTCAGGAACTCCCAGAACTTAGCCACGCTGGGGATGTTGCAACGTTCGTCAGGTGTATGAGGGCTGCGGAGTGTAGGGCCAAAACTTACCAAGTCCATCTTGGGATAGACACCGCCTATGATACTGCATTCAAGACCTGCATGGCAAACCTCTACACGAGCATCCTCATTGAAGATTTCCTTATACACCTTCACCATCGTTGCTACGATTGGACTGTCGAAGTTGGGCTGCCAAGCACCATACTGACCACCGTATTCCACCTTCATGCCAGCCATAGAGAAGCAGCACTCCTGCATTTCCTGAAGATATTCCATCATAGTCTCGTTGCTGGAACGACCCAAGATAAGGATACTAACCTCTCCTGCACCTATGTTAATAATACCCAGGTTGCTACTGGTCTCCACAACGGCAGGGATGCTGGGAATATGGCGCAGCACACCATCGTGGCAAGCCATAATAGCGTCCACCAGATTGTCCTGGATTTCTACAGGCACTTGTCCAGCAGGCATATCCGTATTCTCTACAGTCAGGGAAATACCTTCTTCCACTCCGCGGAACTCATCTTGGAATGTCTTCTCGCAATACTGTGCCAAATCCTTCAGGTCGTCCAGATTCTCCTTAGGAATACTCAGTACAACATTTGCTGTTCGTGGAATAGCATTACGCATATTACCACCGTTCCAAGTGCAGAGACGAGCCTCGTCATCGGCAATAGCCTGACGGACGAAACGGGCCATCAACTTGTTGGCATTTGCTCTGCCTTCATTGATTTCCAAACCACTGTGTCCACCACGAAGGCCCTTCAGTGCAACTTTAACGGCAATATCTCCTTCTTCTGGAATTACCTCTTTGTATTGCATGGTGGCTGAAATGTTCACACCGCCGGCAGAACCGATGACGAATTCACCCATCGTCTCATTATCGATATTGAGCAAGATATCACCTTTCAGCGTGTCGGCTGCCAAATGGTTTACGCCATACATGGTACTCTCTTCGTCGGCAGTAATCAATGCCTCCAATGGCCCATGCTGAAGGTCGGTACTCTCCATAACAGCCATAATAGCAGCTACACCCATACCGTCGTCTGATCCTAAAGTCGTACCTTTGGCCTTTACCCAGTCACCATCGATATAGGTCTCTATGGGGTCTGTCTCAAAGTTATGCTTGCTCTCGTCTGTTTTCTGAGGAACCATATCCATGTGTGCCTGCAGGACTGCCGTCTTGTGGTCCTCCATACCGGGTGTGGCAGGTTTGCGCATGACAATATTCTCTGCCCCGTCCTTAAAGGCCTCTATTCCGTGTTCTTTTGCCCAATCCAAAAGGAATTGCTGAATTTTCTGCAAATGTCCGCTGGGACGGGGAACCTGCGTAAGCAAGTAAAAATTCTTCCAGATAATCTGGGGATTCAATTCTTTAATTGAAGTTGCCATAGTTGTTATGTTTTAATTGTTATAGTTTTATATGTTAAAGTGCACAAAGTTAGTCATTTTCTGCGTAATGCCAAGCGTTTTTACATTATTTATATTTAGTTTTCAGCTTGCTTACTACCTCTTCCTCTGAAAGAACTCCTTCATCAGCGAAGCGCATTCTTCCTCCATCACTCCCGAAACCAGTTCTGTCTTTGGGTGGAGTGCTTGAGGTGCGAATCGGCGGAAACCACGTTTCTCATCACCAGCTCCATATACAACCCTGCCTATTTGCGACCACCCTAAAGCTCCGGCACACATAACACAGGGCTCTACTGTTACATATAGGGTACAGTCGTTCAGATACTTTCCGCCCAGGTATTCAGACGCTGCCGTAATAGCTTGCATCTCAGCATGAGCCGTAACATCCGAGAGTCGCTCCGTCAGGTTGTGGGCACGGGCTATGATGCGTTCGCCGCATACAATAACTGCTCCCACGGGTATCTCGTCTTCTTCGATTGCGCATTTGGCTTCCAAAAGCGCTTGTTTCATATAGAAATTATCGTCTGCCATAAAGATTCTTCAATGAGTTTGCATGCAAAAATATAGAAAATTTGTAAATTTGCAGAAAAATTAGAGAACTAAAATGGCTGCGCATAACGAATTTGGCATTGAGGGCGAGGACAAAGCCGCAAACTATCTTATCAGGGAAGGCTATACCATTCTGGATCGCAACTGGAGAAGCGGCCATAGGGAACTGGATATCGTAGCAGAGAAAGACGGTACATTGGTGGTGTTAGAAGTAAAGACGCGTACCAACAACAAGTTTGGAAATCCCGAGGATGCCGTAACACCCAGGAAAATAAGAAATACAGTCCTGGCGGCTGATGCTTACATCCGTCTCAATCGCATAGATCTTCCTGTACGTTTCGACATTATTTCCATTCTCAGTAATGGAGATGTTATCAATCACATAGAAGATGCGTTCCGCTCACCCGTTTGGTACAGGTGATGTAGAGTTTAAAGTTTAGAGTTTAGAGTTTAGAGTTTAGAGTTAGGATGAAGAGAATAGCTTTAGAAGAGACGACTTCCACCAACAGATATGCCAAGGAACTGCCTGAGGACGAGAGTCACGAGTTAACCTTGGTTACTGCCGAGTTCCAGACGGCTGGACGCGGAACAGGTACCAACACGTGGGAATCTGAACGCAGTCAGAACCTGCTTTTCAGTATCATCTCCTACCCGAAGGGATTGCTGGCCAACCAGATGTTTGCCCTGTCAGAAGTTACCGCCTTAGCCATCAGCGACACGCTCAACAGCTATGTTCAGGGTTTTCAAATAAAGTGGCCCAACGATATCTATTTTGGTGACAAGAAAGCTGTGGGAATGCTTATCGAAAACGACCTGCACGGCAAACAGGTCCACCGCTCCGTCATTGGCGTAGGAGTGAACATTAACCAGACAGCATTTATCAGCGATGCCCCCAACCCTGTTTCTCTGGCACAGATATTGGGCAAGAAGGTGGACCGCAACCATGTGTTGGACGACATCATGCAGCGGTTCATATATTATTATGGTATAATGGAAGAGGAACGCTACGGCGAACTACACCAGCTTTATATGCAGCATTTGTATCGTAAGGACACTCTCTACACATACTCTGATGAAGGCGGCATCTTCCGGGCTCGCATCCGTGATGTGAAACCAACGGGCCATCTTATTCTGGAAGACGAGAACGGAGAACTAAGGCGATATGATTTTAAGGAAGTGAGGTTTATATAGAGGCCCCCTCCCAGCTCCCCCTTGGGGGAGTGTTAAATAGTAAATGGTAAATAATTAAATGGTAAATAAAAAGATGAGATTTAAAAGAATTCTACTGAAACTGTCAGGCGAGAGCCTGATGGGTGAGCAAGGTTACGGCATCGACGTAAAGCGTCTCAATGAGTATGCCCAGCAGATTAAGGAAGCCGCCGAGATGGGTGTGCAGATTGGTATTGTTATAGGTGGAGGCAACATCTTCCGTGGCCTGACGGGTGCCGGAAAAGGTTTCGACCGTGTAAAGGGCGACCAGATGGGTATGTGTGCCACAGTTATCAACTCGTTGGCCCTCAGCAGCGCCCTGGGTGCTATCGGTCAGAAGAACCGTGTGTTTACTGCCATCCGCATGGAGCCTATCGGCGAATTCTACAACAAGTGGAAAGCTATCGAGGCTATGGAGAACGGCGAGGTGGTGATTATGAGTGCCGGAACGGGCAGTCCCTACTTCACTACCGATACAGGTTCTTCCCTGCGAGGCATAGAGATAGAAGCCGACGTTATGCTGAAAGGTACACGCGTTGACGGCATTTACACAGCAGATCCAGAGAAAGACCCCACAGCCACCAAGTTCCATGATATCACCTACTCCGACGTTATTGCACGCGGCCTGAAGGTAATGGACATCACCGCCACAGCCATGTGCATGCAGAACAATCTTCCCATCTATGTCTTCAATATGGACATCGTTGGCAATTTGAAGAAGGTGCTCGACGGTGAAGAAATCGGAACCTTAGTTCACAACTGAAAACCGCATAACCAATAAAATCTCCCCAGTTAGATCATAACATTTTTCTAATTGGGGAGATTTTTATGAATAAGCAAGACGCGTTGCTTAGAAAGCAATCTTTATACCGGTCGTCATGCTGGCGAACCCGGGACCGAAACTGCTGCTTAGCACATTAAAGGGATTGTACTTGTAATAGATACCAATGTGGTGAATGTTTATCTCGGCACCTACGCCCAGAGATACGGTATTCTCGTGAATGTTGCCGGCAGTAATCTTCTGTTCCTCGCCGTTCTCGTAATACTTGGTCTTGAGTGAAGCCCAGGGTGTGATGTACAGTTCAGGACCAACGGCAAAATACATCTTCTTATTGAAGTAATGATAGTACTTCAGGGGGAAGGAAAGGCTGAAGGTGTGAATTCGGCTGAACTTAGGCTCTGTGCCAGCAGGGAAGGGCGATGTGACAGTTACGCCATCGTTCCCTTTTACGAACATTCTGTCGGTCATTCTATAGTTACGCCAGTCAAAGCCCATACCGATACGCAAGAAATCCTTCCGTCCCACGCGTACCTTGGCAGTAAGCACGTCACCCCATTCAATTTCGAAAGACTGCCCCATGTTTATGCCCACACCAGGATCCTGGCTCACACCTCCAATGAAACCGAATGAGAAGGTGGAACTGATAGAGCTCTTGACTGTTGCCTTAGAGCTGGTGGTAGTCTTACTCACTTTCAGTCCAGGCAGTTCAAAGTCCCATCCGCCGGGATATTTGTCATCATTATTATCATTGTCTGCAAACACGTTTGTTACTGCGAACACGGCCACTGCTATGGCCAAAAGATACTTTTTCATATTTTTAATCTATTAAACTGATAACCTGTTAAACTAATAACCTATTTTCATTTTCTCTTGAATGTTTTTCTCAAGTCTGCAAGTGAGGCTTCGCCCTCCATATAGACCATAGTGATGTCGAATTTGGTCGACTTGGGTCTGCATTGGTAGCAGATGTAGCGATGTGATCCCTTATCGTTATCTGTTAGCTGTACAATGGCGTAATAGAGGAAGCCGTCGCGAGTCTCCATCTCCATGTTGCTGTCGTCGTCGGAGATGCGTTCTTTCATGTCTATGTTGAAAAGAGCATCCGCCTTTGCCCGCTGTGAGTTATTGGCCAGGAACTTGACCGTGTGAAGCAGTCTTAGCTTATAAGGTGCCACGTTGTCTCCCTTTATAAGGCTTTCCTGCATATACTGCTTGGCGATGACCTTTCCTTCGAAGACCTCATTAATCTGCAATCCCCGCTGAGCTGAGGTGCTCAGGCAGATGCCAATAAGCATTGATAATATAAATAATGTTCGTTTCATTTTGCATTAAATAAATCTGTAAGTTGTTCTTCTTCGTTTCCGTTGCTGAATATCTCCTGCAGGGCTTCCTGCCCCATCTGCATGGCCTGCGCCTGATTGGTAATCATCTTACCATCCACGTATGCTATAGCCATGTTCTCGTCGTGCTTAGGCGGAGTCAGGAAGATAACAGCAAAGGCTGCAACGCAAGCTGCTGCCACTAATGGCCACAACTTAACACTTCGGCGAACAGCCGGAATCTGCCCTTCGGAGAAACGGTCCAAGGCTTCCACGCTGGGTGTTTCTGCTTTCTCTTCCAGCACGACAAACATTTGGGCGTATGGGCGCAGTTCGGCAGGCAGGTCTTTGGTGTTGCCAAAGTATTCCTTCAGCAGTCGCTGCTCCTCCTGAGTACTCTCCCCCTCCATGTAGCGGGCGAGGTATTCTTGTACGTTTTCTGATGTCACCTTCTTCATAGTTCTACAGCTTTTAGTTGTTCCGCTTCACGTTTCATGAGTTTCTCCAAGAGACTTTTCCTTGCTTTGCAGAGAGCCGTACGGACGGTCACCTCGCTGATGCCCAGGATTTCAGCAATCTCACTGTTCTCCAGTCCGTCCTGCTGGCTCATCCTCAGAATCTGCATCTGTGCCGAGGGTAGTTCTCCTATCCTTTCTTCCAGCCATTGGGCATTCTCTTTTTCCTCCAGCATCCATTGCGAATCGTGTGCGCTGATAAGTTTTATCTCCTCGTTAAGCTCCATAGGAATAATCCTTCTCTGCCTGAGTTTGGAAACACACAGATTTTTGCAGATGGCATAGGAAAGAGCCTGAACGGAGTGGACCTCATCCAGTTTCTCTCTGATAGTCCATAGCCTTAACAATGTATCCTGCACATTATCTTCAGCCTCAGCTTCATCCTTCAGGAATCGCAGGCTTAGCGCCATGATACCCGTCCTCAACTGGCGGGCTAATGTACAGAACTCTTCTCTTTCCATTATACTTTTAAGCTCTCTTTTTTTATCACGTTTCTGCTATATAGACGCAAAACTTTCATATTTGTTCCCGCAAAGTTACGATTAAGTGAAAGAAATACAAAAGAAAAACTACTTGAAAGTATAATGTCTAAAGCTTAAAGTCGGTAAATAATTCGGTATGTGCCGCTTTGTAGCTCTATGGGCTCACCGGCTGGGAACTTCTCATTCTCGGGAGCATCTATGCGGTCGCGCTGTTTCTCGTTATAGATGAGGCCATAGCGCATAAGGCTGGTAGGCGGCATCTCTGCAACCTTAGCCTTGAGCGATGCTGGGCATTCAAGGGTGGCTGTGGTGCCTGGCGGAATGGTTAGGCGAACATCGAAGGTTGCCTTCGAAAGGTTCCATTCCACTTTTATATCACCATAAGGAGTGGGCTGCAGGGCACGGACAAAGCTGATGCCGTCAGCCATCTGAGGCCGAATGAAAAAATGGCGGTAAGCCACTTTGTCCTCGTCGGGAACTATGCCGGCTAGTGCCTGATAGAACCAAGAGCCTATGCCATTGTAGCAGTTATGGATTCGACTGCGACGGGCATTCCAATGTTCCCACGTAGTGGTGGCTCCGTTCTCTATCATATACAGATAGCCAGGGAAGCTGCTCTGCTTTAGCATGTCGTACATCAACTGTGCCTCGCCTGCCTTGGTGAGCCATTGGGTAACGATAGGCACACCCACAAGGCCTGTAAACAAGTGACCCTCCCAACGGCCATAGATATCCTTCTTGAGCTGACCGTTTACCTTATCGCGAAGGTTCTCGGGCGTAGCGCCCACAAAGAGGGGGAAGGCAGCATCGAGTTGCAAGCCGCTGGCATAGGTTCCCTCCTTCTTATTATAGAATTTCTGATGAATCTTGCTATTGATTTCCTGCTGTTTCTGCTGGTAAAGCACAGCATCTGACGGTTTACCCAAAACGGAAGCGACTTGTGCCATAATGCCGTACACCCAGCTCATAGAGCAACTGTTCACATCGTCGATACTTTCCGTATGGTGCTGATGCTCCTCGTTGGGCAGGGCCCAGTCGCCTAGGAACCAGTGTTTCTTCGGCGAGGTGGGCCAGCGGTTCTCAAGGCTCAATAGTCCGTCGGGCATACACTTCTCGGCATATTGCAGGTAGCGCTGCATATTGGGATAGTAACGCTCCAGCATCCGCTTGTCGCCATACTGCAGGTAGGTTTGCCAGGGAGCATTGGCAATAAAGGCACACCAGAAGGGACCGCCTCCGCAAGCCCACATGGTAGGTGCTACGTGAGGCACTTCGCCATCCTCGCCTTGTGCATCGCCAAAGGCCTGAAGCCAGTTGCGATAGAGCGGATACATATCGTACATCGTCTGTGCGGCCAGGATAGAGGCATTGCCGTCGCCTCCGTAGCCTTGGCGTTCGTGATGGGGACAATCCACCATATAGCCGCTCTGGGTCAGACACTTGAAGGTGTAGTGCACCATATCGTGGATGGCATTGATATCGGCATCATTGCAGACAAAGGCTGACTCCTTCTCGTAACCCGTATAAATGCTCAGGCCCTCGATATCCGAAAGTCTTGGCTGATGCTCCAGACCCTGAATCTTTATATATCGGTAGGCATGATAGGTGAATTTGTTACAGAACGACTCTTCGCCTTCGCCGCTGGCAATATAGCGATCGGTATATACACCGTGTTCGAAGTCGCCATCCAGTCCCAACATATCTCCGTAGCTGATGATTATCTGCTGTCCCTTGTTCAGCTTGCCAAAATTGAAGCGTGCCCAACCGACGATGCTCTTACCCATATCCACCATCCATTTGTTGCTTTGGAAGCGTGATATCTTCTGTGCTTGAACAACTTGTTGAATCTTGTTGGCCTCGCACATCATCGGGGTTATGTCAGTTGAAAGTTGAGAGTTGAGAGTTGAGAGTTGGCCTTGCCATTCGGCGCCCTCTAAAGAGGCATGCGTGAGGTCGGGGAGAAGTTCCTTGGCCTTTACTAAATCGCCACCGAAGCCGTAGGGCTTAACAGAGCCGTCGAAGTAATAGCCGCTCGTGCGGGCTTTCCACGTCTCGTCGGTCTTTACAATGGTGTTCCATTCATTAGCCTCCAGACAGTCTATCTGAGCCATAACATAAGGGCCTCCCTCTTTCACGCCAGGTATGCCAGCCTCGTACCAGCCTGTACCCAACCAGATGACCAGATCGTTCTGTCCGTCCTGCAGGAGGTCGGTGACATTATAGGTCATACAGAGGCTCCGTTTGGTGAACTCCACCATAGCGGGCACCAAGACATCGTCTGATACCTTATTTCCGTTCAGATAGACCTCGTGATAACCAAGTGTATTGATGTGCAGGAAAGCCGGTTTTCCCTTACCCTCGTAGCTGAAGGACTTCCAAAACATGGGTTGTACCTTTCGGTCCTGGCGCTTCATGCCTATATACTGGCCCTGCCAAAGACTCTTGTCCAGAAGGCCGATGCTGAAATGTGCGCCACGGGCCCAACCGCCCACCTTATCGTTCTGATCCCAGGCACGGACCTGCCAATAAACCACGCTGCGCGATGTCAGCGCCTTTCCTGCATAGGGAACCCACAGGCTTTCATCACTCACCACCTTGCCACTGTTCCACAAGTCGGCCTTCTCCTCAGTCAGCAACTCAGGACTGGAGGCCGCCAATATTTGGTAAGCGGTCTGGCGGAGTCCGTTCTCGCCGGGTGTTATCTTCCAGCTCAGAGCAGGATTCGTGTTGTCTATGCCCCAGGGCTGATGCAGCATCTCGCACCTAAGGTCGAAAAGCCCAATGGCATGCAGCCACTGCAAGGGTAGCAGCAGGGCAAGCAAGGAGAGTGTCCGTTTCATATTACCTTAGCATTTTATCTTGTTATCACCCTTCTTCAACTTCACTACCTGTACTTGTCCGTTTACCATAAGGGTAATCTTTGCTGGCTGTTGGGAGGTAAGGGTAAGGGCAGTCACCTTGCTTTCCTTCCACTCCATGCTAACGGATACGCCGCCACGGGCACGGATACCGCTTACACTACCATTCTTCCAGTTATCGGGCAAAGCGGGAAGCAATTCTATAAAGAGTTGAGAGTTTTGAGTTGAGAGTTTAGAGTTATCTTTGTTATCGTTATCGTTAACGTTATAGTTACTCTGCATGAGCATCTCTATCACACCGGCACAGCCGCCGAAGTTGCCGTCAATCTGGAAGGGTGAATGGGCATCGAGTAGGTTAGGGTAGGTGCCGCCGCCCCTACGTGCATCTGGACCACGGTAGCCATCAGGACTAACATAAGAGAGCAACTTACGATAGATATGATAGGCGTTCTTGGCATCATGCAAACGGGCATAGAGGTTGACACGCCAACCTGTGCTCCAACCCGTAGTGCGGTCGCCCCTAATCTCCAACGATTTATGGGCGGCACGGTTGATATCCTCCTCACTATTGACGCCATCGGGCAGGTTATGACCGGGATAAATGCCGAAGAGGTGACTCTGATGACGATGATGCGGGTCTTCGTCGTCCCAATCGTAGAACCATTCCTGGAAATTGCCCTTCTTACCTATCTTATATGGTTGCAGGCGAGAGAGTGCCTTGTCAGCCTCAGCAACAAAATCCTTGTCCACCCCCAGCACAAGGGCTGCATTACGGGCATCTGTCAGACACTCGCGAATCATAGACAAGTCAGCAGAGCCGCCATAGCAGGTACGTCCGTGATAACCTTGAGGTGTAACATATGCATTCTCGGGCGAGGTACACGGACCGGTGACTAGATAGTTTAGAGTTGATAGTTTAGAGTTGAGAGTAGAAGGTTGGGAGTTTAGAGTTGAGGGTTGAGGGTTGAAAGATGAGAGGGGAACCAGCCAGCCCAGACAGAACTCGGCAGCACCCTTCAGGACAGGATAGTATTCCTGCAGGAACTCCTTATCCAGTGAGAAGGTGTAATGTTCCCATATGTGCGTGCTGACCCAGGTACCACCCATGTTCCAGTTGGCCCATTGGGGATCACCCGTATGAAGACCGACTGGGCAGGTCATAGCCCAGATGTCGGTATTATGAGCCAGGCACCAACCCTTATCCACACCATAGTAAGCCTTAGCAGTAAGTTCACCTGACCCTTGCAGTTCTTTCATGTAGGTAAGCAGAGAAAGGTGCATTTCAGGCAATGCAGCTGTCTCGGCGGGCCAGTAGTTCTCCTGCAAGTTGATGTTGGTGGTGTAATTGCACGACCAGGGAGGCAGGATGCTCTCGTTCCACAGGCCTTGCAGGTTGGCAGGCACATTAGGTGTTCGGGAGCAGGAGATAAGCAGGTAGCGGCCATACTGGAAGTAAAGGGCTTCCAGGTCGGGATTGAAGATACTCTCGTCAACATACTCCTTCAGGACTTCCTCGGTAGAGCGAGTATCTGACTTGCTTTCCCCCAGAGAGAGCTTCACTCGGTCGAAGATATTCTTATAGTCGGTTACGTGGCGGTCCTTCAGCGCTTCGTAGGACGAAGCCGTCAGGTGTTTCATCCTGGCATCGGCCAATTGCCGATAGGGGCGGCCCTCCTTAACTGGGTCTTTATCGTAGCCGTTGAAAGAGGTGGCATTTACCAGATAGATGACAACCTCGCTGGACCCGTTTACGACAACCGCATCGCCCTCGGCCTTTACATTCTCTCCCTCCACCTGGACCTTGGTGCAGAAATGAATGCCGCGAGAGGGGTCATAAGAGAAGCGCTCCTGAGCATTGTAATAGCTGGGTAAAGAGGTATAGGCAGCATAGCCGTCGTTCACCAGCACCTTTCCTTCCTCTGTACGAAGCTGGCTCTTGAGTTGACAGTTCAGTCCTATGCGGGCACAGATTCCCTTGGGATTATCAGTATTAATGCGGATAACGATTCCCGAATCAGGATGTGTGGCAAAATATTCTGTAGTATATCGGTAGGCACCTCTCTGATAAGCTGTATGAGCTGTAGCGTTGCCTATATCCAACCAACGGCGATAGCCTGAGGCAGGTGTTTCCGTATCCAGATAATCTATGGTAAGCTGTCCCAACGGCTGATAGTTCTGCGAGAAATGTCCCTGAACATCGTGCTGCAACGAGTCGGCCTTGGCGTAATCGCCCTGACGTAAGGCTTCTCGGATGGCAGGAATGCTTTTGTGCGCATCTGGCGAGTAAACCTTCATGTTGCAGGGTTCGCCCGTCCAAAGCGTTATATCATTCAAGGAGATTTTATCTTGCTCCGTTCCGCCATAGATGATACCACCCATAGTGCCGTTACCGATTACCAGCGTCTCCTCAAAGAACTCAGCCGGTTTATTGTAGTGCAGCATCTGTGCACCTGCCTTTGCTATTACCACCAGGCATAATGCCGTTAGTGTAATCGCTCTTTTCTGAAGCCTTTTCATTTTGTTTACTCTATTTCGTTGCAATAAACAAGCCCCATTTTGTCATAGAGCTTTTTCAGCTGCGGCAGACGCTTCTTCCAATCCTCGAAGTCCTTCTGATCGGGGTTGCACCATTGCACTTCGCTCATGGCACCCAAACGGGGCAACAGCTGATAAAGGGCATGCTCAGGGAATGCTACCTGCTCGGACCACAGGTTACCCTGATAACCCAGGATGCAGTCACTCTGCTCCTTAGTCAGTTCTTCTGGAACGAGAGGCTCGAAAGAATATATCTTGCTGCAGGAAACGATGTAGCTGTCCGTCGTACGGGGCTGCTTGCCATAATCCTTCAGCTGAGGATGATCCAGGTAGGCATACACATTGGGACTCATGATTACGCGGTGGTTCTGCTTGGCTGCTGCAACGCCGCCCTTGGTGCCACGCCAGGACATCACAATAGCGTCCTCTGTCAGACCGCCGGCCAGTATCTCGTCCCAACCAATCAGGCTACGCCCCCTTGAAGCCAGGAACTGCTCAATCTCGTGGTTGATGTAGGATTGGAGTTTGTTTTCGGGGCTGCGCCCGTCCTGACTTCCCCTGTTGTCGCCACCTTCAACCTTCTCCTTCGACTCGTCCGTCAGACCCAGTTCCTTAATCTTTGCCTGGCACTTGGGACATTTCTGCCAACGTTCCTTCGGACACTCGTCGCCGCCGATGTGGATGTAGGGAGAGGGGAACACATCGCAAAGCTCACCGAAGACAGTCTTCAGGAAGGTCAATGTCTCGGGATTGCCGCCACAAAGCACCTCGCGCATCACACCCCAATAGGGAGCCACCACGTACGGACCGCCCGTACAACCCAAGTTGGGGAATACGTGCAGGGCACTCTGCATGTGACCCGGCATATCTATCTCGGGAACTACATTGATATAGCGTTCTGCTGCATATTTTACTATGTCACGGCACTCTTCTTGTGTGTAGTAACCACCGTAGGGGATGTTGTCATAGATACGCATACGGCTGGGACCGATGACAGTCTTCTCGCGTACACTACCCTTCTTGGCCAAATCGGGCAGAGCCTTCACCTCGAAACGCCATCCCTGATCCTCGGTCAGATGCCAGTGGAACTGGTTACATCCGTGCAGGGCCATAGCATCCAGGAATTGCTTGATAAATTCGACGCTGAAGAAATGACGACCGCAATCCAATAGCACACCACGATAAGAGAAGCGGGGCTGATCAGTAATCTGCACGTAGGGGAGTTCTACGCTTTGGCCCTTGGCTATTGGCAAGCTCTTGCGAAGCGTCTGGGCAGCACGGAAAAGACCTGCAGGTTCGTAGGCACTGATGAGGATGCCCTCCTTGCCCACAGCCAGTGTATAGCTTTCCTTCTGCTGTTCTGTAAGTTCTACGGGTTGTTTGCTTTTCTTGTTCTTCTTGGCAGGAGCAATGAGAGACAAGCGGATGGGTGCGTTCTTGTCGGCAGGTTTCATCTGTAAGTCGATGTCTGTGGCTTCCTTCACCCATTCCTGCAGGAACTGGGCAATTCGTGTGTTTTCTGCGTTGCCCTCATCGTAGGCAATTCCCATGCCGCCCTTCAGGGTAAAGAACTGGGTAGTATCCGCTTTTACCTCCTTGGGCAGAGGAATGATGTTGTAACTGGCACGCTGCGCATAAACAGAGACGGCAGCGATGCATGCAATGAATAGCAATTTAACTCTTCTCATAGATTAAATAGGTTTTAAATGTTTGTTTTGTGATGGCAAAGTTACGAAAAAACGAGAGAAGAGCGAAAGAAAAGTTTATTTTTCTTTCCTTTTCCGAGTGCCAGTAACTTCGACGATAGTCAAAGTTACTATGTTTGCATTCGAAAATACCAAAAGTCAATTAAAGAAGCGTCAAATCTGAGAATTATTCCGCACCTTGAGGTGCAGAGAACCTCTCCGCTACGCTTCAAGA
>JAFXZY010000078.1 GCA_017541025.1 Bacteroidaceae bacterium
CTCTCTCCAAAAAGATCATCACGTTGGAAGACATCAAGTATAATCGCACGAACTTCCGCGATAAAGATAAAGACAAGAACGTATCGCGTCAGCAGGCTCTGGTAGCAGACAAAGTTCAGGAGGTTATTTACGACTACAACGTTGAAAAAGCAAAGCGCCGTCTTCGCAAATTCAACGATAAGTTCAACGGAGCTCGTTCTGAAATATTGGATTCAATGGCAATAGGCCAGCAGGCAACCCACATGCACCACATATTCCCCAAGCATGAGTTCCCTGTTATCGCGGATTACGTAGAGGATCTGATTGCATTGACAGCTGGCCAACATCTGCAAAAGGCTCATCCTGCTGGCAATACTCAGATAATAGACAGAGACTATCAGTACATCTGCCTTATCAGCAAGACAGAAAGCATCCGCAAGAATCTCATTGATGGTATTGGTGAACAACTCTATGATTTCCTTGCTTTCATGTTTGTACTTGATACAGGTCTTCGTACTGAATACTTCGAGACATTACCTGAGAATGATTTTGCACAGGTGGCATCAGGAATAGATATTAACTTCCCAAATAGGTGAACTCTTAGGGCTGAGACCCCAAGGGGAATAAAAACTTGAGTGTGCAAGGAAGCCTAATTTATAAGATACTATCTTGTGGTTGAGGTATTACCAATAACGATAAAATGAATAACGGACAAAATGGGAGAGTATTTTTTATCAAAAGAGCAATTAGATTATGTGTGTAAAGACTCTAATACTGCGACTATTTTGAATGAAGCAAGAGAAGTTAGAGAAAATGGAATAGCATCCCAAGGCGTTACAGTATTTTTATCACATAAACACGACGAGGTTGCAGTATTGGCAAATGCTATATGCATGTTAAAAAGTTTAGGCATTTTTGTTTATGTTGACTGGATGGATGAAGGTATGCCAAAGGAGACTTGTGGAGAAACAGCACAAAGGATTAAACAGAAAATAAAAGAATGCAGGAAGTTTATCCTATTAGCAACAGAAGGAGCTATTGCATCAAAATGGTGCAATTGGGAACTGGGTTTTGGGGATGCTCAGAAGTACCCTGAACATATCGCAATAATGCCTATTACAGATAAACGCAGAGATAATTTTTCTGGAAGCGAATATCTGCAAATATATCCAGTCATAAAAACAAGTTTTGAATATATAGCTAGTGGCTGTTATGTGGAGTTCGAGGACAAGAAGATACCATTGGTGGATTGGTTAAAACGATAAATTATGGAACAAGATAAAATACAGCATCTCGAGTTTATACAGAATAACATTAATCGTATGAATTCCAATTCATTCCAAATAAAGGAATGGATGATTACTATTGTCTCTGCTTTACTTGCACTATATGTAAGTAGTGGAAATGAGAATTATATCTTTTTGGCTATATTACCGACTGTGCTCTTTTGGTTTTTAGATGCATATTATTTACTCCAAGAAAGAAAATTTAGATGCCTCTATAATGATATATTGTCCGAAGACACTGAAATACCTCCTTTTGCTATACCTATAAACAGTTATGATAGTAGCATTCTAAAAACGCTCTTTTCAAAAACGATAGGTTCACTATATGGAATAATTGTTTTGTTGTTAATCCTCGGTGGGGTTGTCTTGAAATATTTTGCCTAATTTTATGTTGTGTCAGGAACCAGGTACTTGACAACGTGTCAAACCAGATACATGACACAATAAGTCAACAGCGGGGTGAAGGTCCCCGCATTTTTTTAATTATTTCTTAGTCTGTTCCACGATTTGAAACAATCTAAGCCTACCTTTGCACCAGAAACTGAATGTTGAACTAAAAACCATTATATTTATGGAAGCAAAGAAACTTACGATTGAGACTCTTGTAGAGAAGTTCATGGACAAGCTGTTCCAGCTTATCGAGTATGTATGTGACAACGACCCGTTCCTGGGCTGTAAGCCGTCGGCACCTGCTGTGACGCAGAATCCCGTTCCTTCTATCCGCTTTTCGAGCGATGACCAGTTGGTAGAGGGAGAGTTGTTTGGCTGAAAGAGACCCTCCCCAACCCCATCCCGACCAGAGGTCGCCCCCCCGTAGCCTTCCCCTGTTTAGGGAGGGGGGATTGATGCACAATAAGTATAAACGATTAAAATAAGCAAGTGATGGAATTCAAATTTAGAGCAAACATTGTAATGAGCAAGGAACTGACCATAGAGGCAGAGGATTTTGTAGAAGCGTTGGAAAAAGCACAGACAATGATGGCTGAGTCTATTTCCATAAAGGAGCTGAAAGAGAGAAAGAGGTATTTAGATGTACTGAGCGACATCAAGTGGAGAGACTAAAGCAAGTATCAATGTAATATATGAGGTATTCGACAATTGTTGAAAAGGATGATAAGACGTTGTTGGAGATTATCGCGGCACTGGAGCAGTTTGAACAGAGCAGGTTCATTGCCGGCATCCAGGCGCGCCACTATACGAAATATGACATCGAACAGGTGCTCGACATGGTAAACTCGTATCAGTCGAGAATGAATGTCGAGGGGCGTTCGCTGGTGAGGTTTTCTGAGACGTTTATCCAACTGTTTGCTACAGACAACAACAAATGTTTTGAAACGGCGCAACGCTACTTCAACCGTATCCGCTCGACGCTGTGCGCTATTAAGAAAGTGTTTCAGAAGACTACGCCCCGTTCGATGGTGCAACTGCCTGAGGGGGCAGCGCAGCCAACGGTGTTCGAGCGGTCGTCGCTGTCGTATGGCGCATGTGTCATTGATATGTACGGCCTGGCATCGTATGACGATTGTGTGCAGCAGCTCTATCATAAGCTGGAGACGCTGTTGGCAACGGCTACCACAACACTGGGGCTGTGCCATCGGATGATTGAGAGCGAGGAGATGATCCGTCAGGATGTGCAGCAGCTGAAGGACATCTACCATGACAGCTGTAACCAGCTGATGGGCAGCGTCAGGGAGTTTGCCAGCTTCTTGGGTTCTGTGCAGCAGTTGCCTGAAACGGAGCTGAACAGGCGTCGGAAGAGCGCCCGTTCGTTGGATGATTTCCTGAAGAAGGAGTATCACAATGTGCCCAGGCAGGAATTCAAGCAGTATGTGTGGCTGGAGGCTGTTCGACAGGGTCACAACGACGGGCTGACAGAGGAAGAGACCTATCTCTTTCACGACAACCACGAGCGTGTCAGGCAGGTACGCTGGGCCATAGAACACTTTGACGAGCTGGACGTGGAAGGTCAGCAGGGCAAGCTCGATTCAACCATACTGGTCTATTTTCTGAAATGGTGTGGCGTTGGACAGACCAAAGAGAAACGACTGTACCAGTATTTCTGCGACACATACATGGGCAGGTATAGTCTGCTGGTGTGGTCGGCTGTGTCGAAGGAGCGCAAGGACCAGCGCGAAAGCGGCATTACAGACAGAGGTGCGGCCGCTACATTTCAACAAATGATAGAAAATTTGCAGGAAGAGGCAGCTGTGGTCTGAAAGTTTTCGATTCTTTAGAAAAACAGGTAGATGGATTCCAATAGGGGTTCATCTACTTTTTTTGTATCTTTTCCTCAGCTTTTGAGGAAAACATGCCAACTTTTCCTCAATTTGATGATGTTCTGAGGAAAAGTTTCCGTCGTTTTGAGGAAAAGTGGCAGTTTTTGAGGAAAAGTTTTCGATTTCAAGTGTTAAATTCTGAGGAAAAGTTGAAATGCACAATCTACTACATTTCCGTCGGATGCTTTCATCTGTTGGTGGAAGTATCTACCTTCGCCCCTGAAATCAGATTGTTTAATCCGAGTTGTGTGAGAGTTTCCATGGAAGAAAGTTGCAACACCTCCGCCTGCTCACAACACTTGGAAAAGATGAAAGAAATTGTCTTGCAGATTGATGATGCTGCATACGAGAAGTTTATGGGAATGGTGAGCCTCTGTCCGCAGATCGTGGTGGTTGGCGAGGGTATCGAAGTCAGGACGCCTGTTGACCTGTGTGTGGCTGGTGCCATCCGCGAGTTGCAGGAGAATGGGAAGATCAAGCATCCCAGCGACTATGCCTATATCATGCTGGCATCGAACGAGAGCACGCTGAAGGGGCTGCCGTCGTTTTGTTCGCCCAATGAGTTTATTGCTTATCTGAAGGAGTTAGGTATGGAGAAGGTACCTGGACGGAATACGATGTATTATACGGTGAACAAGACGGTGGGCAGGTATCCGAACTGGACGTTTTCAGACAGTCCGCAGCTGTCTGAGGAATTGCGCAGGAAGAACATCGCAAACCTGTTTTTGAGTGCTTTCAGAAGGCGTTTATAGGATTTTTGGGACGGGTTTTGGGACAAATGCGGATTCTTGGGACGGAGTTTGGGACAGCCCTATAAAAACGCTTTCAGCATCATTTTATTTGTACGACCTTTGCAAGCAGGAAGATGAAACGTGGCTTCGGCTCGGCAATTTGAAAGCGCGCTCTGATTGCTCCTGCCTAGCATCACGATAATCTGTCGGAAAGTACAACATTATTAATTCAACTTTTTCAAGTTGAGGAGTTATAAGAAGTTAAAGAAGTTAAGAAGTTAAGCCGATAGGTATATCAGCTGGATACTTAAAAGGCGAAACTAATGGCTTAACTACTGTCCGAAGGACGAGCGCAGCGATAACTTCTTAACTACTTAACTACAAAGAAGTTGAGCACATGCGAAACTTGAAATTATTAATTATTAAACCCATTACAACAATGAAAAAGAAACATATGATTATTCAGTTTGTCGAGGAGGACGAACGGACAGACTACCACACTCGCCAGACGGAATATGAATCGTACGAGCAGACGCGGCCGATGATGAACTATCTGGAACGCAGGCTGAGTGCCGACCTCTTTGAGATGATCAAACTGCAACTGTCGGGCTTCGACTACGAGATGCAATATGAGATGACTGAGAACCTGGTGTGCTTCGTAAGAGACCAGATGGTATGTACCACGGGCTGCTATCCAGCCGACAACATCCTTTCGGCCTGCTTCGCATGGATAGGCGATGAATTTGCCAGGCGGCGACCGTTTCCAAACGCTTATCATTCATGAAGAAGAAAAGAAGGACAACGTCCATGAGCAAGTACTACATCAAGGTCACGAAATGCTGTGCCTCGTGTGCCCATAAAGAAATCGACGAGATGGGGGAAAGGACTTGCAAGGTGACGAAACAGCGGACAGAGCCTTCTGAGCGATGTCGCAAGTGGAGAATGGCAAAGGGACTGCAGAATGCAGGGAAATCGGGAGGTGTGGTTCGCCTGAAAGGAACCACAGAGGTAGTGATAAGATAAAAAGCCCCCACCCAATGCAAAATGCATAATTCATAATGCATAATTACCTTTGACCTTAGTCCTTAGTCCTTAGACCTTAGAGCTTAGACAATAAAAGAACCTTGAGTCGAAGAGAGTGGAGGAAGTCTACGTAGTGAAATCGAAATTGGCCAAATATATTCCCCTCACAACCTTCACTCACAAATTCGACAATAAAATGAAAAAGTATGTATTAGTATTGAACGCCATCGAGTTGCTGAAGCAGCTGATGAATGGCAAGAGAGTGGAAGGTGTTCTCTATATCGAAAGGAACACAGGTAAGTTAACCTTCAAGGCGTACAACCGCCAGCCACGCTGCCGCGAGAAGGATCGCATGATCAAGAAACTGCCGTGGGGCTGGGTGAAGGAATCTCTGGAACGCATCAAGGTGTTTGGCAGCTTCCCCAAGGACGTGGGTACCGCCGCGGTGATGGGGATGCTGGAGGAACATACCGGCAATGCGAAGAA
>JAFXZY010000079.1 GCA_017541025.1 Bacteroidaceae bacterium
AGTTTAGAGTCAGTTTAAAGAGTGTAGAGTTTAGAGTTTAGAGTCAGTTTAAGAGTTTAAAAAGTTTAAGAGTTTAAGAAGTTTAAGAAGTTTAAAAATATGAGTAATGAAGTAAAGGAGCCTCGTGGGATCCGCAACAATAATCCATTGAATATCAGATTAAGTAAAGACAAGTGGCAAGGACAAGTACTCCCCCAAAGGGGGAGCGGAGAGGGGGCCTTTTGTCAGTTTTATAGTATGGAATATGGTTGGAGAGCCGCCTTTGTGATTCTCTGCCGAACGTACTATGGGAAGTATGGGTTGAAGACCATCAGGGACATTGTGTCCCGATGGGCTCCAGCCAAGGAGAACAACACGGAGGCGTATATCCGCCATGTTTCGGACTACACGGGTATCGCACCCAACAAGGTGTTAGGCTCACCCCAAGAGCATCCAACGCAATGGCTACTGATAGGCTACGCAATGGCAGTAGTGGAAAACGGAAAGGCGCTCCCTGCGGTGGCGATGCTGAAGGGCTACGCCCTAGCAGTTGAACATTAACAGCCTCACCCCCAATCCCTCCCGTGGGTGAGGGGGTGAATACTCTACGCCTATACTACGCCTATACTACGCGGGGTGTTACATAACCTATTAAGCTACTAACCTACTAAGCTACATAACCTAAAAGATGAATAATAATCAAAAAAAAATGCGCTATTTCTTGGCAATTTGAAAGAAGTGTCGTACCTTTGCCGCACAAAAGATAAGAAAATGGCACAGAACGGTAACTTTTATAACGGCTATTATTTTTACTTTTACTTTGGCAAACTGAAGTAGAGCGGGCCGGTATATGTGCTAAAGAACGATAACGTTAACGATAACGATAACTAAAAATAAAGATAAGGTCCCGCTCAAAACAGAGCGGGATTTTTTTTAAGGAAAAAAGATGAGACGAATTGCAATACAGGGCATCAAGGGATGCTTCCACGATATAGCATCGCACCGGTACTTTGAGGGCGAAGAGCTGGAACTGGTGTGCTGCGACACCTTCGAGCAGGTGTTCCGCTACCTGAGGGAGGATAAGGATGCTGCGGCACTGGTGGCCATAGAGAATACCATTGCCGGAAGCTTGCTGCATAACTACGAGTTACTGCGCGATAGTGGGATGACCATAGTAGGTGAACACAAATTGCGCATCAAACACAGCATTATGTGTCTGCCCCAGGACGACTGGAAGGATATTACGGAGGTGAACTCGCACCCCGTGGCGCTGATGCAATGCAGAGATTTCCTGTCGGGCCACAACGACCTGAAGATTGTGGAAGTAGCCGATACGGCAGGAGCTGCTGCCAATATCAGCAAGAAACAACTGCATGGCCATGCTGCCATCTGCCACAAGGATGCAGCAGAGATTTATGGTATGAAAGTGTTGCAGGAAGGCATTGAAACAAACAAGCATAACTTTACCCGCTTCTTAGTGGTCTGCAATCCGGAGAAGGCGTACACACTACGCAAATTCGAGGAACTGAACAAAGCGAGCTTGGTCTTTACCCTACCCCACGAGGAAGGTAGCCTATCGGCCATCCTAAGTGTGCTGTCGTTCTACAAGCTCAACCTCACCAAGATTCAATCGCTCCCCATTATCGGTCAGGAATGGCAATATATGTTCTACATCGACCTCTCTTACAACGACTACACGCGTTACAAGCAGGCCATCAATGCCATCACACCTCTTACCAAGGAGTTAAAACTTTTAGGAGAATACAAAAATGGAAGAGAAACAATTTAACATACAGCCAGCTGACAGACTGGCAAGTGTACAGGAATACTACTTCAGCAGGAAGTTGAAGGAAGTGGCTCAGATGAACGCCCAAGGGCTGGACGTTATTTCATTAGGAATCGGCAGCCCTGATATGCCGCCTTCGCAGCAGACCATCGATACACTCTGTAAGGAAGTCCAGAACCCGGCGGCTCACGGCTATCAGCCCTACGTGGGAATACCTGAGATGCGACAGGGTATGGCCGACTTTTACCGCCGCTGGTATGGAGTAGAATTAAACCCTAACACGGAAATCCAACCTCTCATTGGCAGTAAGGAAGGGATTCTACACGTTACTTTGGCTTTCGTGAACCCAGGCGACAAAGTGCTGGTGCCTAATCCCGGCTACCCCACCTACACATCGCTGAGCAAACTGTTAGGAGCAGAAATCGTGAATTACAATCTGCAGGAGGACAACAACTGGCAGCCCGACTTCGACCAACTGGAGGAAATCGTAAATGGTAAATCGTCAAATGGTAAAATCCGTTTGATGTGGACCAACTATCCCAATATGCCCACAGGTGCCAGCGCTACAATTGAGCTGTTTGAAAAATTGGTTGACTTTGCCCGCCGTCACAACATCGTAGTGGTTAATGACAACCCTTACAGCCTAATCCTTAATGAACATCCTATCAGCCTCCTGCAGGTGGCCGGTGCTAAGGAATGTTGCATAGAATTCAATAGTATGAGCAAAAGCCAAAACATGCCAGGGTGGCGTGTGGGATGGATTTCTACCAATGCGCAGTTTATCCAATGGATTCTGAAGGTGAAGAGCAATGTGGACAGCGGTATGTTCCGCCCCCTTCAGCTTGCAGCAGCCGAGGCACTGCACAATTCAGACGAATGGCACGCCAACTATAATCGAGAGGTTTACGGAAAACGCCGAGCCATAGCAGAAGAGATTTTGAAGACATTGGGCTGTACCTTCGACCCCAAGCAAGTGGGCATGTTCCTGTGGGGGCGTATCCCGGACAGCTATGCCGATGTTGAAGAACTCACAGAACGTATCCTGCACGAGGCGCGTGTCTTTATCACCCCGGGCTTTATCTTCGGGTCTAACGGCAAACGTTACATCCGCATCAGCCTCTGTGCCAAGGAGGAGAAGCTGCAAGAAGCACTTTTTAGAATAAAGACTCTAATATAACCCATAAGACCTATAAAAATCAAAAACAAATATGGAACTACAATTACAACCACTAAATTTGCCAAGCGACCAGGAACGCGCTTTCATCATAGCCGGTCCTTGCAGTGCAGAGACAGAAGAACAAGTAATGACCACCGCCAAGCAGTTGGCAGGCAAAGGATGCCACCTATTCCGTGCTGGAGTATGGAAACCCCGTACTAAGCCAGGCGGCTTTGAGGGACACGGTGAGCCGGCTCTTGTTTGGATGGCCGAAGTAAAGAAGGAGACAGGTATGATGGTAGCTACCGAGGTGGCTACACCCGAGCACGTGGAGCTGGCACTGAAGTACGGCATCGATATCCTGTGGGTGGGAGCCCGCACAACTGCCAATCCCTTTGCGGTGCAAGCTTTAGCCGATGCGCTTCGCGGAACAGACGCGACAGTGTTGGTAAAGAATCCCGTAAATCCCGACCTGGAACTGTGGATTGGAGCACTGCAGCGCATAAACGGTGCCGGCATCCAAAAGTTAGGAGCCGTACATCGCGGTTTCAGCAGTTACGAAAAGAAACTGTACCGAAATGAACCCATGTGGCAGATTCCCATTGAGTTGAAACGTCGATTACCCGAATTACCCATAGTATGCGACCCCAGCCATATCAGCGGAAGACGTGACTTGATAGCTCCACTCTGCCAGCAAGCTATGTACCTGGGCTTCGACGGTCTTTTGGTGGAGAGTCATTGCGACCCCGACAAGGCTTGGAGCGATGCTTCGCAGCAGGTAACACCCGAGGTGCTGGACTTCATAGTTTCACGCCTTATCTTCCGCGACACAACCGAACATACAGATACACTAAAGGACCTTCGTAAGGAGATTGACGAAATTGACAACGACCTTATCGACCTGCTGGCTAAGCGTATGAGGGTATGTCGTAACATTGGTGAGTACAAAAAGGAAAACGGCATGACCATTGTCCAAACACGCCGTTATAGCGAGATTCTGGATAAGCGAGGTGCTCAGGGATCTTTACTCGGCATTGATACCGTGTGCATCAAGAATATCTTTGAGCACATCCACGAAGAGAGCGTTCGTCAGCAGATGGAGATTATAAACAGGCAGTAGAATGAGAATATTGATTTTAGGCGCAGGTAAGATGGGGTCGTTCTTTACAGACGTACTGAGCTTTGACCACGAATGCGCCGTTTACGAGATAGATGCCAAGCGAATGCGCTTCCTATACAATACGCAGCGCTTTACATCCATGCAGGAGATTGAAGACTTTAAGCCCGAGTTGGTCATCAATGCCGTAACGCTGAAATATACCATCGATGTATTCAAGCAGGTACTCCCCCACTTGCCTAAGGACTGTATTATCAGCGATATCAGCAGTGTGAAAACGGGCTTTAAGGAGTACTACGACACAACCGGCTTCCGCTACGTCAGTACCCACCCCATGTTCGGCCCCACGTTTGCCAACCTGGGAGCGCTCAGCAGCGAGAATGCTATTGTCATTAATGAGGGTGACTACATGGGGCGCATCTTCTTCCTGGACCTCTACCGCCGTCTGGGTCTGAATGTTCACGAATATAGCTTCGAGGAGCACGACGAGGCAATGGCCTACTCGCTGTCGGTTCCTTTCGTGAGCACTTTTGTCTTCAGCGCCGTTATGAAGCATCAGGATTCACCGGGAACCACCTTCAAACGTCACCTGAAGATTGCCCGTGGTGTGTTGTCGGAAGATGATACGTTGCTGCGCGAGATTCTTTTCAATCCCAAGACCAAATCACATGTAGAAGGCATCCGAGCAGAGCTGAAGGAACTCATTCAGATTATTGACGACCGCGACGAAGAAGCACTCAACAATTATCTGGTGAAAATTCGCAAAAACATACAATAAACAAAAAAGCCTGCTCGGTTGAGCAGGCTTTTTTATGTTTAATCCATCACCTTTATGCGGACATTGCGATACCAAACGTCATCGCCATGATCCTGAAGAGCAAAGTAACCGCCTTCCTTGCCTTCCTCAATCATCAGGCCATAAGCGTATGGGAACTCACCGCCCTTGCAGAACTTGCTATTGTCGAGCATCTCCTTCCACTTCGGAGTCCAGAGGTGATACTCCAGCACCTTCTCGTCATTCTGATAGTGGATAACAGTACCCTTGAAGACAACAATCTTAGCCTTGTTCCATTCGCCGAAGGGCTTTGCGTTCTGAGGATTAGCAGGAACCATATCATACAATGAAGCAGCCTGACGGTTACCGTCAACACCCAACTGAGCATCTACGTGGTTGGCATTGTCCAATACCTGATATTCCGAGCAACTCTGCCAGATGGGCAGCATCTCACCATTAGCATCTTTAGCCTCCTGAGCCAGATAGAAGATACCAGAGTTACCGCCCTTGCTAATCTTGTACTCCAACTCCAAGGTGAAGTTGGTAAACTTGTGAGCGAACATCAGGTCGCCGCCGCCTTCAGCCTGAGCCTCGCCGGTACCGGAACCCTTCAGGTGAATGCTCTCGCCATCGTTCTCCCAACTTGTGGGAACTGCATCCTGACCATAACCGCGCCAGCCGTCCAGACTTGAGCCATCGAACAGAATGTAATAACCCTCCTCGTCCTGCTTCAGCTGGGCAAGATCGTACTGCTCGTTCTCCACAATCTCAGCTACAGCCTCTTCGCCGGCAGCAGCCTCAGTCTTGTTCTCACAATTCTTGCAAGCATCGCAACCGCAGTCGCACTTGCATTTGTTCTGGCAGCAAGAAGCCATTAGGGCCATAGTTGCTGCAAATAACAAAGTCTTCTTCATAACTTGATAATATAAAATGTTACAAAATTGATTCTTAGCGGCACAAAGTTAATTAAAAAAGCCAACACACCCAAGCTATTTGCCAACTTTTAACAAATAACAACGCAATCTGCTTTACTTCTCACTTCTTCCTGCTCAGCCATTTCCTTAGCGGCTCATCATAAAACAAGAGACATAGTGTAGCTATCAGCACAGAAGCTACAAGAGTGATGATGACGAGAAGCCAGGGATGGATATAACCCTGATAAGGCGCATCATCGCGTGCCACCCATGTTATATAAAGATAAATAAGGGGAAAATGAGTAGCATAAAGTGGGTAAGACAGCCGGCCAAGGAAAGAGACCGCACGTTGCTGTCTGCCACTCACCATTCCACGAGCTCCAATCCAAATGATACCAGGAAAGAAAGAGAAAAGACATACCAATTGATATATGGTTTCGGATTCTTTGCCGCCAAACAGAGGCAAGCCCAGCAATACAACAAGAGCTAAACTGCAGAACAGAAATACAGGTCCCTGCAAAGGCTCGGGTTTTCGCTGGCGGAACATCCTGGCCATGAGTAAGCCCATAGGATAGGCATAAAGCATACGGAGCGCACCACCCAGAAGGTTCATAGGCTCGGAAGACCATCCGTACGCAACACCACCGCCCTCTTGTAAAAGGGCATAGGCGGCAATAGAGAATATACCACACGCTACCCAGACACGAAGCCATTTGGTGGGAAGACGGTGAAGCAGGATACCATAAAGCAAACTGCCTATGTATTCGAAGAACAATGACCAGTGTGGACCGTTCAAAGGAAAGGCCTCGGTATTACCGCGAACATCCATACCAAGGGGCGAAGGAATCAGAAAAAGCCCCAACAACGTTGCCCACATCACAGCCTGAAGGGCCACCTCGGTACCATCCCACTTGGTGCAACCCTGAATAATAAAGGCAATAGCTCCCAATATCACACCCATCACCACCATAGGATGCAGGCGGATAAGCCTTCTTTTTACAAATCCCCAAAAGGTAAGCGTCTCCCCTCTCCCAGGAGAGGGGGCGGGGGTGAGGCTGGTATCATACGCATATCCCATTACGAAGCCAGAAAGGATGAAGAAAAAATCCACTCCCAGAAATCCATGATAGAACTCGTAAACAGGTGCGGGCCACACAAAGAAACTCTTAGCATCGTTAAAAACATGGTATAAAAGCACCATCACGGCTGCAACACCTCGCAAACCGTCCAGAATATCATATCTTGGTCTGTTCATATCAGTTTTTTGTTTTTTGTGCAGCAAATATAGATATTTTTTCATTAACTTTGCATTGTGTTAAGGAAAAAAGTATGTTAGGAACCATTGTAAATACCACAACGATATTAGTTGGCGCCACATTCGGTGCTACAGTCCGTCAGGGAATTGGCGAAAAATACAAGAAGACACTGTTTGATGCCCTAGGCCTTGCCTGTCTGGTTTTGGGTACGAATGCCTCGCTGCCCAATATGGCCAAGAGCGAATATCCGGTGTTGTTTATTCTAAGCCTTGCCATTGGAGGAGTTATTGGCACAAAAATGGATTTGGCGGGACACATAGACAGACTGAATGCAAAGATTAATGCCAGGCGCAACAAGGAAAACAACATAGTTGAGGGCCTTGTAACAGGCTGCCTACTCTTCTGCATCGGCACATTCTCTATTGTTGGCCCCGTTCTTTCGTGCCTATCGCCCTCACAGGGATGGGCTTTCAACGAGTCTGGCAATACATTCCTATACACCAATGCCACACTGGACCTTGTAACTTCTGCAGTATTGGCAGCTTCATACGGATGGATTATGCTGTTAGCAGCTCCCATCCTATTCTGCTGGCAAGGTATGTTCTACTCCATAGCTTATTTCTTTGGCGAGGCAATGCCGGAACCTATGCGTTGTGAACTAAGTATTGTGGGAGGAGTACTTATCATCAGCTCAGGCCTAGGCATCTTAGGTATTAAGGATTGTAAGACCGTCAACCTCCTACCCTCTCTCCTGGTTCCAGTAATATTTTACTTGGTTAGAGGTTAGAGGTTAGAGAATTCTGGATTCAAGATTCAAGATTCAAGAT
>JAFXZY010000080.1 GCA_017541025.1 Bacteroidaceae bacterium
AACCCATCCGCAACCGTTGCGGTAAGTGCCTACCCAAAGACGGCCCTGACTGTCTTCTGCCATGCCAAGAACGGTGACAGGCGGTTCTCCGGATACCTCTAACCGATAGTGTCGAACGTTCGGACTCCCTTCTTCAGGAATGGCATACAGACCATCGTTGTCACCAGCCACCCACAGGAAACCGTCACGGGTCTTATTCACACACATCACACAAGCATCTCCGATGGTGTTGTACTGGCCGGACTTCCTACCTAAATAGCGGAAGTTGTTGGGACGCATGGATTGCATATACACACCTTTCTGGAGCAGGCCGATCCAGATGTTACCGTTCTTGTCCTCCATGATACTTACGGCCTTGCTCTTGTTCAGGTCGATGTCTGTGCTGGTATATGATAAGGGCTCCACCTTGCCTGTCTTGGTGTCGTATTGGATCACTCCCTGACCATCGCATCCTAGGAACAGGTTTCCATCGCGCTTCAAAGTGATGGTGGCGATGTGCAGACCAGTGGTGGTGGGGATTTGCCGGAACCCTTCTTTGCTATGGGGCACGAAACGGTACAAACCGGTATGGTCGTTTCCGATAAAGACACGGTCACTGCCGTCCACACAGATGGATGAGAACTGGCGCTTCATTTCACCGTGGTGCATATACTGCTGACGACTGGCTCCCTTGAACAGGAACACACCACTGTCTTCCGTCAATACCCAGATGCGCTGACCCTTGTCCTCCGCCAGACGGTGGGAGTATTTGATATCAGCATACGGACCATCCAATTGGTGAGCAGCCTTGTGGTCGGGATCAACGCGGTAGATACCATAGCCTGATGTGGATACCATGATCTCACCGTTTTGGCGCTCAATGATATGGTTGACGAAGGCGGCAACCTTCTTTCCTGTGCGGTCGTACATCGGCACATCCACGAAGGTACTGCGTTCATAGCGCTGTAAGGCATTCGACATACCTATATATATATCACCGGTACGGGTCTGCATCACCCAGTTCACACTGTTGTTGGCCAAACCGAGCGATCTCTTGAAGGTGCGGAAGGAGTAGCCATCATAGACGTTCAAACCGTTCAGCGTGGGAATCCAGATACGTCCCTTCTGATCTTGGAACACCTGACTCACGATACTGCTCGAAAGTTTGTCGTTGGTAGTGTAGAGTCGTCCCGTCTGTGCAGCCGCACCGACGGTTATCATGATAAGTACGAAAAGAATAACCCGCTTCATTGGTTTTGTAGTAAAAATTGTTTTGATGTTGCAAAGTTACAAAAAATGTTTTACATTGTATCAAAAATGTCTATTTATTTTCATTTCTTGATAAGTAATGTAACGAATGACAAATTTCGAGATACAAGTTACCAAAAGCAAAATGCCTGTAACTCAACGCGAAACAAGTTTCCACCTAAATCCTTATCTTTGCATTGTGTTCATTTTTTCGCGAGCGTTAAAGTGAGCTGTAGTAAAATTGTTATAGATTCATTAGGGGAGCGGCATCGGGATGATGCTGCTCCTTGCCATTCTTGCTCCATCATCTACAAGGCTCTCACAGATCCCACAATTCATTAATGTGAGGCAACCTGAATTGAGACGAAGGTATGTCGTATATTAGCTTCTCAACGAATTAGACGAATTAGACAAATCTCTTGCTTCTTGCCTCTTGCTTCTAAATAGGAGAAAGCAAACTTAAGATGAGTTATTCCAATTATTATAATTCGTTTCAGTAATACCAGCCGACCAGGCCAAATTTATTCGATTCTGTTTGATTTGTTCAAATTTGTGGGATCTGGGAAATCTATTTGACAAAAAAAACAGCGCAAACCTCACGGCCGGCGCTGGATACAACATAACTAACAAAATAACCTAATAAAAAAACTTCTAAAAAGTTTTATTTAAAAACCAAAACATAACATATATACTAACTACTATACATATACTCTTACTCTATGAGAGTTGTCTTATCTTTTTCACGTTGCAAAGGTACAACCTTTTCATGAAACTCTCTTCATTTCTTGTTACAGCAACTTTATTTTGTAAATCAAACACTTAATGATTCCGTTTTTTCACCTCTTCAACCCCTCTCCTCGTTTTCTCTCTCACAGATCTACATTACTATATTCTAAGAATTTCAAGGTTAAGGGATATCTGTGTGATCGTTGCTTCCAGAACTTTTTATTATCTACGGACTTTATGGACTTCAAGGACTATCAGCCGTGCAGGCTGATAAATTTCTGATTTCCGCATTCTATGTTAAATTCCTAATATATTTCTCCTTTTAACTATATATTTAACACTTTGACGTTCATGCAGCCTTTAGTGCTGCATAATAGTCGTGATCCGGGTTGTATCTTTCTCCTTTTCTAACCATAGCTGTAATGATGTGCAGCAGCTTGTTTTTTACGTTATTCACGGCAACGGGCTTCTTCTTCCCCGCTTCGACAAGCCTTCTGTAGTAGACAGCCATCTGCGGACAGAAATTGACCGATGCCAGTGCGGCCTGTGTCAGCAGTGCCTTGATGAGTTTGTTGGCGAACGGGCTTACATGCGGGGGCGTGTTCACACTGGTTCCTGACTGTCTTCCAAATGGCGCTACGCCATAATAACAGGCAATCTTACGGGAGTCGTAGTCAAACCGCCCGAAGTTATCCGTATACACCATCAGGCAGACCGCGTTCTGCGTTCCCACACCAGGCACGGAGGTGATGATCTCGAAGTTCCTGCGCAGATCCTCGTCCCCGGCGATGATTTCCTGTATTCTTCTGTTGCATTCCGCTATCTTCTTGTTGAACTCACTGATGAGGTGTCTGCTGCTCTGTGCCATGAAACGGCTGATGTCGGACTTCTCCTGAGTCAGTCTCTTTTCACCCCTTCTCGTGGTCATGGAGGCCTTCAGCTTGACAAGGTTGTGGCGGTAGAGGAACACTTCACGCAGACGCTCCAGATTCTTCTCCAGAGGCTTGTACAAGCGCATCTGATCGTAGTTTCGCATGGCGTACTCTGCAATGGCACCTGCATCAGCCTTATCGCTCTTGGCACGCTGCAGGACTGAACTGCGCCTGATGCTCAGAGCGTTTTCCAGCCACATGTCGTAGCCGCTACCATAGAGGTAGTTGCACAGCGCCCTGCTGTAGCCACCTGTATTCTCTCCGCAGAACAGCCAGAGCCCTGCATCAGGTTCATCGGCAACGGACTTCACCCATCTGAGAAGGCGACGGAAACCGCTCACCTTATTGTCAAACACTTCGTGCTGTCTCTCTGCACGCTCCTCGACTCCCTCGGCCTTGATGACCGTCGCATCAAACTTTTCCTTGGAAAAATCGATGCCGATAAAGATTTTTTTCATACCTTTGTACCGTTTAAAAGGAATCGGCATAGTTGCATTGACTCTACACTCTAATTAGGCTCGAAGCCGTTATCATTCTATCAGAGCTTGCAACGTAGCTGGGAGGACTGATACAGAAAATGGGCTTGTCCCCGTGATTTCCAAAGTTTCCCTCTCCAGCAGGCCGGTTCCTCCTTCTTACAACAAAGGTAGGGAATCGAACCTTACTAAGCAAAAAATCCTGTCTTTTTTTCTTAGACGCTGCAAACTTAGAGTGGTTTCCGTGTGACAAAAAACAGCCGACTAGGCGTTTCTGCAATCTCCGCAATCTCTGCGAGACAAAATATCTACGGACTAAAGGACTTCAGGGACCATCAGCCATATAGGCTGATGGTCCTTGGAGTCCGAGAAGTCGGTAGATTTATTAATTCCC
The DNA here is from genome assembly GCA_017541025.1 of Bacteroidaceae bacterium. GTDB lineage: Bacteria > Bacteroidota > Bacteroidia > Bacteroidales > Bacteroidaceae > Physcousia. The sequence goes on from JAFXZY010000080.1 coordinate 3,756, forward strand.
ACTGAATAAGGGGGCACTCATAGTGGAGCAGAGAGAATATGCTAAATCTATCACTGGCAAGTCTATGATATCTGTGTCCTCTGTGTCCTCAGTGGTTCAATGAATGGCTAATGGGGAATAGGGTTTTGTTCTTATGTTATTATGTCTAAAAACATGTTCTTCTGTCAAAGAGAGAGGATTTTCCTCTCTCTCATTATAAGTTACTGATCTCCTCGATGGATAAGCCAGTGTTCTGCGCAATGACATCAACAGGGATACCGGATTCCTTCAGTTTCTTGGCTATTGTGAGTTGAGCTTTCTTCTCACCTTCCTTAATACCTTCAGCACGTCCTTCCTTAATACCTTCAGCTCGTCCTTCCTTAATTCCTTCCTTAATTCCTTTCACCCTTCCGTCTGCAAAACCGTCTGCAAAACCGTCAGCTAGACCGTCGGCATGACCATCGATATATGCAGATGAGAGCACATCACGCTCTGCCATACGGTTTTCCAGTTCGCGGTAGTAGGCACGGCGCTCCTGATCATTTAATTTATCGACACGCAGTCGTTCACGTGCCTCTGGAAGTCCCTGTGCAGTGTAGTGTTCATCAAT